>JAIELY010000015.1 GCA_019752555.1 Rhabdochlamydiaceae bacterium | reverse complement strand
GTCTTTGACAACAAAAGAGGGAACTTTTAGATCTTTTAGGCGCGCGCGCGATTTGTTCTTTCCGCCGATTTCGAATACTGCATGACGTGTGCGATAATCGGCTTGTTTCGAATAGAACACTTCGATGTTTGCGTTTTGAAGACTTTGGACGAAAAATAGTTCTCTTTCCATTCCTTTAGAGACGGGTTGTCCTAGATATTGCTGGATCGTATGGATTAAATTTGTATTGTTTAAAACGATTTTACAGGGTTTTCGCATGCCGGAGCTCCCTCCTTCAAAAGGCCGCATTTCACGGATAAGTCCAACGGCGGCTAAAATGGTTACATAGTGTTCGACTGTTTTGTGATCGATCCCCAAATTTTTGGCTAAATTATGGGTATTGAGATCTCCAGGGGGTATTGAGGCGAGATAAGAGAGTAGCTTTTTAAAATAATGAAGATTGGGTGTTTTCAAGTTATAATAATTAGCAATGTCTTCGAAGATGGTCTTATCGACGACTCTTGAAATTTTCTCATAGTATGAGTGGGGATCTTCAAAGACAAATGGATAGTAGCCCTCTTTTAAATACTCTTCGAAGTGAGGAAGGATCCGATCCACGTTTTTTAATGGGAGAAGCGCAGCATTTGTGTTTTCAAGAATTTCAGAAAGAGCAATGGGTTGAAGGTTGAGGCCCTGTGAAAAATTGAGATGCTCTCTAAAAGACATCCCTTGCAACCGATACAATTTAGCTCGGCGTGAAAGATCGTGGCTTCCTTCGATTAGATCGAGCATGGAACTTCCTGAAAATACAATTTTTAGCGAGGGAAAGGCGTCGTAGATATTTTTTAACTCTTGGTTCCATCCTTGATACTTGTGAATTTCATCGATGAAAATAATGCGATAGCCCTCTTTTAAGTGAAGATCACTGACAAATTGTAGTAAGGAGGTCTGCTGAAAATAGATAAAATCTGCAGAAAAATAGAAGCATTTGCCTTCTTGGAACAGCTCATTTTTGATGTGCTGAAGCAGGAGTGTGGTTTTGCCCACTCCGCGTGGTCCAATGAGTCCAGTTAATCGGTTACGCAAGGTGAACGATGGATATAGATAACGAGTATGGGTTAAATCTAGAGTGTCAATCAGGCGTTGGTAGGTTTCAGTGATGAATCGAAACATTTGGAGTATACTCCAAATTTTGTTCTTTTGCAAGATCGAAATGAAGCGTATTTGCTGATTTTGAGCTTTAAATGGTTTATAATTAATGAGTTGTGTATTAGAAGCTGATCGGTGTCTTGCTGGATTCGCCTGCGATCTCTTGGACGTAGCGGGGGACTGCATAGCCAGAGAGGCGGCGGCTGAGCTCTTGCATGAAGGCTTTGCCTTCTTCTTCTGACACTTCAAAGTGGGAGGCGCCCTCGACTCTGTCGAGCTGATGCAGGTAATAGGGCAGGATCCCCTGATCGACTAGGAACTCAAAAAAGGCGTGCAGGGTATCGGCGTTGTCGTTAACGTTTTTAAGCAAGATGGTTTGGCAGAGCACTGGAATGCCGAGTTTCTGGATGTTTTTTAAAGCTGCGCTAATCTCTTCATCCCACTCATTGGGATGGTTGGAATGGACGACGAAAAAGGTTTGCAGGCGGCAGGTCTTTAGAAGCTCAAGAAAGGGGGCGTCGATCCTCTCGGGAATTCCGATCGGAAAGCGTGTGTGGAAGCGCAGTCGCTTGAGATGGGGAATTTGGGCTAAGTTGTCGATGAGGCTTTTGAGTTGCCGATCGCTTAGAGAAAGGGGATCGCCTCCGCTTAGGATGATCTCTTTAAGCGTGCTGTCTTGTCGAATGTATTCGAGCTCTTCTGAAAAGGATTTATCTTCTGTTTCATAATCGAAGTGCTGACGGAAGCAGTATCTGCAATGCATCGCGCAGGCGCTTGTCGATACAAGGAGCGCCCGTCCTTGATACTTATGGAGCAGTTTGGGGGCCTTACGGGCGTTTGTGTCGCCGACGGGATCGGAAATGAATAAAGGAGATTTTTTGTTTTCTTCAAATGAAGGAAGAAACTGGCGCAGGATGGGATCGTCCGGTGTAGCTTTGCGGATTTTTTTTGCTAAACGAACGGGGAGATTTAAAGGAAATTTGAGCTTATTTGGAGGCAGGGGGAGATCGAGCTGGATAAGCTCGGCAAGCTTTTTCCAGTCGGTAAAATTCTGCTGCTGGATCTTTCTCCATAAAGGCTGCATTTAAGGTCTTCCATTTGAAATGAGAAGACCATTGTACCTGCTCTTTGCAAGAGAGTCAAAGGGCTTTCGAGGAGGTCGTTGATAGTAAAGGTTTTAATAAAGATCCCGGTTGGCCGGGGTGAGAAGGTAGGCGGGAAATTTCAGCGCCTAAAGAAGAGAGTTTTTCAACGATCTTTTCATAGCCGCGGTCAAGGTAGTGGAGGCCTGAGATGTGGCTCTCTTCTGGAGCGAGAAGAGCTGCGAGAACGTATGCAAATCCCGCGCGTAAATCGGGGATCGTGATGTCTTTAGAGCAAAGAGGGGTAGCCCCTTTGACGACAATACTGTGGTGGAAATTTTGCGAGGCAAAACGGCATTGTTTTCCTCCCAAGCAATGGGTGAATAGCTCGATATCTGCGCCCATCTGCTTAAGGGTTTCTGTATAGCCAAAACGATTTTCATAAACTGTTTCATGCACAACCGAGACACCATGGGCTTGTGTTAAAAGAAGGACAAAGGGCTGTTGCCAATCTGTCATGAATCCAGGATGCACATCTGTTTCAATATGCACGCCCCCTTTTAATGGGCCTTTGTAGAAGAATTCAATTCCGTCTTTTTTAACTTCGAATCCAGCATTGACAGCGCGTAGATAGTTGAGGAAGGTGATCATGTGAGAATGTTGAGCGCCCTCTACAAAAACGCGTCCTTTGGTGCTAATTCCCGCAAGACCTAAAGAGGCTGCTTCAATCCGGTCGGTGATGACCGTATGCTCGACCTCGTAAAATTGCTGGGTCTGTTGAATGTGGATCGTGCGGTCTGCATCGATCCCGATTGTAATTCCAAGCTTTTGTAAAAAGAGAATGAGGTCGATAATTTCAGGTTCAATTGCAGCGTTTTTAATGACGGTTGTCCCTTGTGCTCTGCAGGCTGCTAAAATGGTGTTTTCTGTTGCGCCCACAGAAGGGAAGGCTAAGGGAATGATGGCGCCTTTTAATCCTTGATGGGCGCGTGCAAAGTAGGCGCCTTCTTTTTTCATCTCGCGGTATTCAATGACAGCGCCGAGTTTTTCCAAAGCGCTTAAATGAAAGTCAACAGGGCGCTTGCCAATTTTGCACCCGCCAGCTGTTGGAACAATGATATCCTCATCGGTTCTTCCAAGGAGTGCGCCGATCATCAAAATGGGAATCCGGTTTGATCCTGAAAAGCGTTGCGGTACGTAAGAGGTTTTGAGTTCTTTGGTGATAATCTCAATGACTCCCTCTGTTTTGTCCCAATGCACTTGTGAGCCGATCTCTTTGCAAAGATCAACTGTGACCTCTACTTCTGCGATGTTGGGTACATTGTAAAAAACGCATCGTTTGTCAGAGAGTAAGGAAGCGACAAGCAGTTTAGTCACTGCATTTTTAGCTCCAGCTGCGCGCACTTTTCCCTCTAAGGGTTTTCCCCCTTTAATTTTCAGAACTTCCATTGATATGCGCTCCTTCAGCGTTGGACAAACAAGAAAAAATGACGGCAAGTTTAACACAGACTTAGCTTAAATGCTATTACTTGTAAACTCAGATATCACTTTTGTCTTTCTTGAAATCGCAATTTTTCGTAAGAGGACGATAGAGGTAAACATGGAACATAAAGCGCCCTTGGGAGTTTTAGTTGGCACGGATAGGTCTCAAGAGTGGCTTCTCGCTTGGTTTTATGCCCATTTTCGTAAACATAATCCCGATTGTCCCATTGCATTTGCAGATTTTGGAATGTCTCCTGAAGCGCACCTGTGGTGTCAAGAGCGAGGCAGGGTGTTTCATGTTGAGGGATTTCCTTTAGAGAATGTAGAGAATGGAGAATTTATTTTTCGCAATGAGCTTTGGCAGCTAAATCCGCTTAATGTGGCTGATTTTCCATCAGAGCGGAAATATTTTTTTTATAAACCTTTAGCTTTTGCACTCTCCCCGTTTCGGCGTACCCTTTGGTTAGATCTGGATTGTGAAGTGCGTGGCAATTTGAATGCTCTTTTGAATGCGAAGCTATTGCCCGGAGGTGTTTGTGCTGCCTATAGCGGAAAGAGCTTTTTCATGAAAAATCGAACGAAAGATTTCATGTTTCTGATCGATAAGTACAATTCAGGAGTTCTGTT
>JAIELY010000018.1 GCA_019752555.1 Rhabdochlamydiaceae bacterium | reverse complement strand
TGTGAAGTGTTCATTCAATTTACACAGAAACTCGGTATGGGATCGATCTTTGCGGTAAGTGGGTGTTTTTTTCGGATGGAGCAGGTACGCCATGTTTTCAGGGGTATAATCCCAGAGGAATGAGGTGTGATGAAGCCAGCGCTCTTTGCGGATGTATTGCGCATTGCCCCCCATTTTTTTCTCTCCGATAACAAAATCATTTTCACGCAAAGAAAATTGATCATGTGAGAAGACGTCTTTGTAAATATCTTCCGACCACTTCATGATCGCCTCAGGGTAGGCAGGAAAAGAATGGATTTTTTTTTCAGAAATGAAGGTGACAAACAGCGTGTTGTCATCGACGATCACCGTTCCTCCTCCGCTAAAGCGTTTGATGACGGGGATTTGGTCTTGGCCGACGCGCTCGAGATGGAGCAATTCTTCTGGTTTTCCTGAGATGCCCATCACAATGGCGCGAGAAGAGCCTTGGTTGATGAGGCACCAGTTGCGATCATCGGTGCGCAATAGAGCTTCTTCGAGCTTGAGCTGCTCCAGGATGCAATAGCCCTGAAGGTGAAGAAGATGAAAGGTCGTCATTGGTAGCTAAGGCTTGCGATCTCTTCGACTTTGACGGTTTGCAGCTTGATCCCTTGGTTCGTGTTAAAGCGAAAGAGGATCATTGTTGAATTGGGCATCAGGTTCATGTCAATGATGTTGGAGATCATGGAACCGTTAACGAGCTGGAAATAGACTTTTCCTGTGGATTTTTCTTTGCGTAGCTGCTCAAATGCAGTGAGATAGTCGGACGCGCGCGCTTGAGGATCGATGAGCATGTAGCTGCTAAATGTTTCCTTTTGAGGGTGGCTGGGAGCGGGCTTATCTGCTCCTTTTTCAGGATGGGAGATCGTGATGGGATCTGCTTGCAGTGCGCTTAAAGCAAAAAGGGTAACACAGAATAAGGATTTCATGAAGGCTCCTTTATTTTTTTCGCTTGGATGGCGACCATTAACACGGAGATGTCTGCTGGAGAGACGGCAGTGAGTCGTGAAGCTTGTCCCAGATTCATCGGTTGAACCTTATGCAGTTTTTCTCGAGCCTCATTGCTTAATCCTCTCACTTCAAGAAAATTAAATCCTATAGGAATCAGGATGTTTTCGATGTGCTCTAATTTGGCTGCCTCTCCTGCTTGCCGCTGAATGTAACCGGCATATTTTAATTGTAGCTCGATTTGAGAATTGATCTCCTCACCAAAGTCATGAACGATGGCAGGAAACTGTTCTCGGAGCATTTTGTGAGTGTATTCCGGCCTGCAAAGAAGCTGGGATAAAGAGTAGCCTTTTCCATTGAGCTGGATGTGTTTTGCTGTCAGCACTTGAATCTGTTCTTCGATGGTTTTTTCTTTATGACAGAGGCGCTCATACTGCTCGTAGGAGACAAGTCCCAGCTGATAGCCAAGCTTGCGCAGGCGTAGATCGGCATTATCTTGCCGCAATAAAAGGCGGTGTTCTGCCCGGCTGGTGAACATGCGGTAGGGCTCTTCAAGGTCTTTTGCGATGAGCTCGTCGATCATCACGCCGATATAGGCATCCGAGCGCTTGAGGATAAAAGGCGGCTTTTTTTGAACGCGCAGGGCAGCGTTGATTCCGGCAATCAGCCCTTGGCCGGCAGCCTCTTCGTAGCCCGTTGTCCCATTGATCTGACCTGCGAAATAGAGCCCTTGGATTGTTTTTGTTTCTAAAGTGAGATGGAGCTGGCCGCTTTTGACATAATCATACTCGATCGCATAGGCAGGGCGCATCACTTCCGCTTTTTCAAGGCCTGCTATCGTGTGCAGCATCTTTAGCTGAACATCGAATGGCAGGGAAGAAGAGATCCCGTTCACATAGATTTCTTGAGTTTCAAGGCCCTCTGGCTCCAAAAAGAGCTGATGGCGCTCTTTATCGGCAAAGCGGACCATTTTGTCTTCAATCGAGGGGCAATAGCGCGGGCCAACGCCTTGGATTTTTCCTGAATACATCGGCGATTGATACAGGTTTTCCAGGACAACTTTTTTCGTTTCTTCGTTGGTATAAGTAATATGACAGGGCACTTGGGGCATTGTGGGAGCGTCGGGTGGATCATAGGAAAAACGCACCCCCTCGTCGCCAGGCTGCACTTCCATTTGCGAGAAATCGACGCTGCGGCGATTGATCCGCGGTGGGGTTCCTGTTTTAAGGCGCCCTAAGCGGAATCCGAGCTGTTCAAGATGGGCTGACAAGCCGACAGAGGGTTTATCCCCAGCTCTACCGCCGGCAAAGTGGGTTTGTCCAATGTGAATGAGTCCGCGCATGAAGGTCCCTGAAGAGACAATCACCGTTTTGCCTCGGTAGGCGATCCCTTCTTGGGTAGCAACTCCGACAACACAGTTTTCTTCGATGAGAAGAGCTTCCGTAGTGCCTTGCTTTAGGTGGAGGTTGGGGACCTGTTCTAATCGGTGTTTCATCGCAGCTGCATAGGCGAACTTGTCTGCTTGCGCTCTAGGAGAAAAGACGGCAGGACCCTTAGAGGCGTTGAGCATCCGGAACTGGATCCCCGTTTGATCGGCGACCTTCCCCATGATGCCGCCAAGAGCGTCGATTTCTCGGACGATGTGTCCCTTTGCTGTGCCCCCAATCGCTGGATTGCAGCTCATTTTAGCTACTGTATCCAGATTCATCGTGAGAAGAAGTGTGGAGGCTCCCATTTTTGCCGATGCGTGCGCAGCCTCGCAGCCTGCATGTCCGGCTCCGACTACGATTACATCAAATGTTTCTGGATAGGTCCACATGAATTGAGGTTAGCTGATGAAAAAACCTTCGCAAAAGAGCAAAACGCTCTTCGCGCGAAGGTTTTTCCAAAGTGTTTATAATCAATGACGGATTACTTCTTATGACGATCGCGGCGACGTCTTTTTTTGCGCTTGTGCTTTGCGATCTTCGATCTTCGTTTTTTCTTAACAGATGCCATGAGGATAAAGCTCCCTTTTCTAAAAAATCCGCTTAAGTCATTAGTGCTTAGAGTCTTTCGTTGATATGAGCTTTAAGGTATCAAAAGCGGACAGATTCCTTAAGAAATTGACAAAAGCTGATGTCAACGACAGACATCTCAATGTAAAAGCCATTTTTATAGTGTGTACGTCGAAAAAAGTAAAGCAATTAGAGCGGATTCCCTCTTTTTTTGTCCGAAATTGCTATGTTTGGGAGGAACCGGCGGTGGAAGTGAAATCTTAAATGTGTCTAAATAAAGATGAAAACGCGTTTTATTTCATTTTTTAATTATAGATTATGTTTAAAAACTCTAATTTTGTTATATTAAAAATAAAGTGGTGTTTTAAATGGCTAGTTCTTTTGGCGCTGATTTTAATAGATATGTTCCTTATCTCGGAGTAATTAATGAGCTTTGTGCAAATACCCTTCAAAGACATGAAGAATTTAAAGGAAGGGTCAAAGCAGAACTGGATTACGAAGAGGCCGTGCTTAGCCTGAGCCCGCAGGATTCGAATCCAGCTCATTTTGCCAGCTGCGCAGAATACCATAAAGGATTGATTCAGTCCCGTATTAGCGTTGCTAAGCGAACTACCGAGGAGTATCAGCGCGCTCAAGGGGTAGCGCACGATCTTAGACAACTTAATCAGAAAATCAATCTAGCCTATCGCAAAGCCTCTCAACAATCCCCCCATTCTCAAGAAGTAAAGGAACTCGAAAGCTTATTGCGGAATGTAAATGATGCGATAAGCCAAGTCGATGAAACGATGCATAAGATCGAAAAATCATTTCATGAAGTGTATAAGCAGGTGGAGGTTTTACAAGCTAATCACCCTAACGCGATCAATGTATTTGGAAAAATTGTTTAGCGTTTGCGCTTTTTGTGGATTTTAATCGTTTCCACGGTACACTTAAGAAGTTGTAATGAGTAGCATCCCCGCAATGACACAATATGATTTAGCAGATTGCTCGATTGTCATTCCTGTTCAGATCGATTCTAAGCAGCGCCTCGAACATTTGCAGTTCCTCTTCTCTTTTTTCCAAACCCATTTTGTGAATCACCAATTAATTATCGTTGAACAGGGCACCGAATCTAAGGTGCAGCCTCCTAAGAGTGCAGTCTTTGAATTTGTATTTCAAGATGAGGACTTCTCGATAGCTCAGATCAGCAACATTGGAGCCTCTCTTGTGAGAACTGCTTTTTTTTGTAAATATGATGTCGATGCTGTGGTAGAGCCAAAAGCAATTTTCGATGCATTTGAGCTGCTTAAAAACGACCTAAGCGTCTCTTTTGCCATTCCCTATAACGGGGTTTCTTTTAATATCAAAAATCCGTTAAGGAGGGTGATTTTGCGCTCTTATCACTTAAGACAGCTTCCGGTGATTTCAAGAAACGAAGCGCATGCGCGCTCCTCAGAGGAAATTTCTCTTAAAAGTGCCCATTCGAAAGGGTTAATCCATCATTTTAGGACGTCTGTCTTCAAAGCGTTGGGCGGCTATAATGAAGAATTTATCGGTTGGGGATTTGAAGATAATGAAATCTTAGCTCGTTTTGCTCTTCTGGGTCACCAATTTCACCTGCTGAAAGACTATACTGCGTTTCATTTAGACCATCCCCGAGCGCCTATGACATTTAGATCCCAGGCTCTGACAGCTCAAAATTATCAGCGTTTTCTCGCAATCCAAAAGATGCCGCAAGAAGAAATCCTACAATATATTCAGATGTGGAGCCGCTTTTAGAGTTAAGCCTTCCACTTCACATAGCAGTTAATCAAGCTGCGCTCGATGTTCTTTTCCACGATCGGTTCGACTCCATGAAAAGAATGATCCGATTTTAAAAATCCAAATAAGCTATTTGGCAAGAAAGGCAGTGTTTTTTCTTTGATGAAATCTTTGAACACGTAGTGATGATGCCCTTGGCATTTCCAACTCGGATCGCAAGGGCGGTAGATCGATGTTCCCAGGTGCTGTTGGTCTTTTGTTTTGGGAAGATAAAAAAGAAAAGTGCACACCCGATGAGGAAGATCTGTATGAGGCCCAATCGCATAATTTGAGCGGTCTTTAATCAGCTGTGCAGTCGTGGAGAATTCCATGGCATCGATGAGAATGCCAAAGCGCTCTTTGACATACACATCAAATTTGCTTAAGGCGAGCTTAATCCATTCCTGGCTATGCAAGATTTTAGAGAGGCTTTGCAAACACGGCTCTTCTATAGCAGAGTCTTGCAAAGCATAAATAGAGCGCTCTTGGTAGGAGCCCTTCGAGACTTTGTCTGTGTCTGCTAAACTCGTGTAAAGCGCTGTCTCGGGTAAGTGCGCGAGAAGCTCTTCATAAAAATCTTCGGGAAATATCTGTTCGACAAAAAAATGGGGATAGGGATCCAGGCATAGCTCTGCATTTTGAATCTGGCGGCTTATATGTTCAAAAACAGGGTCATGCATGTTACGCCCCAGGTGAGAAGGCGGAAAATGCTTCCATGTTATCTGCTTGCGTTCCAGATGCGTGCATTGCGGAGTAATTGGCAAACTGTGCCAATTCCTTGCGGTAGGTCAAGTTTACGCTTCCTACAGCGCCGTGTCGGTTTTTTGCGACGATCAATTCGGCAAGTCCTGGTTTATCATAGGGATCGTAATATTCTCTGCGCAATAAGAACATAACGATAT
>JAIELY010000040.1 GCA_019752555.1 Rhabdochlamydiaceae bacterium | reverse complement strand
GCGTATGCCGTGGGTAACTGCCATATCCATATTCCTCCTCTTATCAAAGTCACACCTGATCAATATACAGTTAACTTTTTGTGTTTAGAAGAGGAACTTGAAGATCCTTTATCGCTGGACCGCATCGCATCTTGGATGAGAGCAAATCCAGGAGCGATCACCCATGTGTGGTATGATGGAGCTTTTCTGTCGGCAGATCTTGTTAGAAATGCTGACCATGAGATGTTGGAAAAATTAGAACCTGTGGCTTATGAGAAATTGATTTTCAGAGATGTGCGGCAGTTTGGTATTCTTGAAGAAGCGGAGAAATTGTTTCCTAAAACAACTCCGTTAGCTTCCCGTTTGCAATTGATGCGCGCTTTAGTTGCAGATCAAGTAATGGATTATTCTCCAAGTAAATATTATGTGAGTACGACTCTTGATAGGCCGCCTCTTTCATCTGATGAATTATTCGACCGGAAGACGGTGAGTTTATTAAATATGTGGGGATTTGTCATTCCTGGACGAAAAGGGGCCTATGATAAGAGAGACATGAGTTTCCAGATCTGGAAGAAAAAGAAAGAATTTTTGAAGTCCAATTTTGAGGTTTTTATCAATGGGAATGTCAGGAGATGGCGTCGGGGCCTTGAGGAGACAGAGCAAACGCATGAATATTTGTTTCAAGCGATGGTAGCTCAAATGTGTTTCAAACTTAGCATGTATTATGGTTGTGAGCTGCCTTATTCGAATCAAATCATTACAAAATGCGAGGGTTCGGAAGAGGAGAAGAGAGCATTTTTCGAAAATGTAAGTGTGAGAAAAAAAATTAAATACATCTTGCTTGGCAATTTGCCTAGCATCTCACAAACATCTGTTATAAGACGGCATTTGAGTAAGATATCGCTGGGCGAATTGTTAAAAAATGAAGTGCCTAAAAAGCCTTTGCCGCCTTTGATTTCCAGCTCGACAGCATCTTGTTCTAGTAGTCTGTGAACAAAGTTATTTGGGCTTTTCACTATCCAAACTTTATTTACAGGCTAATACCCTCTAGACTTTTTATCGAGCTCCTCCCAGCGGGCAAATAATTCCTCGTGCTTTTTTTGAGCAAGAGAGAGGAGGCGGTAGTGCTCTTGAGCTTTTTGAGAGTCGGCATGGATTTGGGGGTCGTCTAATTTTTGCTGTAGAGCTTCAAGTTCATCTTCGGCTGCAACAATTGTTTGCTCCATGGCCTCGAGCTCTTTTTGTTCTTTGTAGGAGAGTTTTTTTGGTTTTGGCGGGGCTGTGGGAGCAGTTGCTGCTTTTAGAGCCGTTTCTTTTTTTATGCTCGATTCTTTAGAAGCTCTTTCCCATTGGGCATAGTCTGCGTAGATTTGTCCTTCGTTATTGTTTCCAAGGCCAAGGATTTCTGTGCAGATCCGGTCCATGAGGCAGCGGTCGTGGGAGATTAGGACAACAGCCCCTGTAAACTCAAGCAAGCTGGCTTCGATCACTTCGAGAGTGGGGATATCCAGATCGTTTGTGGGCTCATCGAGAAATAGGATGTCTGCGGGCTCGAGCATGAGCTTTGCAATCTGGATACGTGCGCGCTCGCCGCCCGAAAGGCAGCGGACGGGAAGATCTAGCCGATCGGGGGAAAATAAAAAGCGTTTGGCCCAGCCATGAACGTGGATGGATTTACCTTGGTAGGTGACGAAGTCTCCGGTGGGGCTGATCGCATCGCGCAAGGGGATATGCGGCGGTACTTGTTCTCTGTGTTGATCAAAGTAGACGAGTTTGAGATCGTCTGCGTACTTGATGGTGCCTGTATCTTGCGGCAGCATGCCTGCTAAAACTTTGAGGAGTGTTGTTTTTCCTGTTCCGTTTTTACCGACAATCCCAAGGCGGGTGCCGGGAGAGAGCTTGAGGTCGACGCCTTTAAAAAGAAGCTTGTTCCCAAGGGACTTGGAGAGATTGGTGGCGGAGAGAAGTTTTCTTGTTTGTCGTTCCGATGCGGAAAACTCGAGATCGACTTTCGTGACGAGGTTGCGCTTTTGAATCTCGCCTAAATCTTCCATGAGCTCATAGGCGCGTTGCATGCGCGAGCGGGATTTTGTTGTGCGGGCTTTGGGAGAGGTGCGGAGCCAAGCGAGTTCATCGCGCATCACAGAGGCCATGCCGCGCGCTTGTTGTTCTTGGGCTTTTAGAAAGGCTTGCTTGTGTTCTAAAAATTTGCTCATGTTCCCCTCGCTCACAAAGAGGCCTTCAGGATAGCAGGGGTTAAGCTCGATCACTTTATTACAGACATTCTCAAGGAAGTAGCGGTCGTGACTGATGACAAGGTACGCAATTTTCTCTCGGCTCAAAAATGTTTCTAGCCACAAAATTCCTTCTAGATCGAGGTGGTTTGTAGGCTCGTCGAGAAGAAGGAGATCGGGCTCTTGCATGAGTGCGCGTACAAGGTCGAGCCTTTTTTTCCATCCTCCTGAGAGAAGCTGAGCGTTTTGTGTTTCATCGGTAAATTGGGCCTTGCTAAGAAGGATGCGCGCCTTTGTAAGGGCTTCAATTTCATCCTGCTCAGGAGCGGCCTCAACGAGAACCTGCTCTAGAGGTAGAGATGGGAATTCAGGAACTTGACTGCAATATCCGACACGCAAGCCTTGGCGGCGCGAGATCGAACCGGAATCTTCTTTTTCGAGTCCCATGAGTATTTTAAGAAGAGTTGACTTGCCGGAGCCATTGGGTCCTATGAGTCCGACCCGATCTCCTTGGACAAGCGTGAATGAGATCGCTTTAAAAAGCGTCTGCGTGCCGTACGATTTTGCTAAAGAATGGATTCCGAGTAGAGATGACATAGTTTATTAAGTTAAAGATAATAGTCGATGGAAGAATTAAATAATATGGAATAAGTCGCGCAGCAGCGCGAGGGTGACCTCGATCAAGATCAATAAAACGATGATCGTTTCGAGGCGGGAGGTGTGCTGATGGTTGAGTTCGCCCGAGAGGATTTCGAAGAGTTCGTGGATCACATTGAGCCGTTTATTGAGAACTTCGACCCGTTTGTTCACATCGAGGTAGTGCGCTGTCCTGCGGTAGTAGGGCTCGAGTTCGGGATAGTTCCAGAAAAATTCGGGAGTGTCGAGAATCTCGCTGTGGAGATTGATGAAGTTGCGCTCCATGAACAGCTCGCCCATTTTTCGAGAGATTTCACGCCGTGAGAGGGATATTTTCCCCTTTTTCGCAAGATCATTCGGAAGGTGTTTTGTATGGTCGATTGTTTTTTGGATCAGCTCTTCGAACGTGGTGAGTTTGACCGATTGTGCAAGACCATAGGAAATCGCAAGCTTTGTGAGGGTGCTTCTGTTTTGCAAAGAGATTTCATCTTCTTCGATTTTCATCGTCTCAGCGTATGCGTAAGTGAATTCATCGAGCTCAGCTTTTGATAAGGGCTCCTTTTCAAATTCTTTTACCGATTGAAGGATTTCTTTTTCCTCATCTTCTGTAAATCCCCAAGAAACGACAACTCCAAAGGAGTAATAGAAGAGGTCTCCTTTAATCCGCTTGTCTTCTTTTAACTGAATATGGATGGCATCTCGGTACAACTGAGCAGGTGCCAGTCGCTGAAGATACTGGAAGAGACGAGGAATGTCGTAGGATGAGGCTGTGCAATAACAAGTACAACGCATAGAACTTGGTTATACCTGAATGCAGAATAATACACAAATGGGCTGAAGAATGTGTAAATATTTTTTTTCGGTGAGATTTGCTTGAACAGATTTCGGCAAAATGTTTAAGATGTTTGCTTTAGATTTGCGAGAGTGGCGGAATTGGTAGACGCGCTACTTTGAGGTGGTAGAGAGGGTTTCCTCGTGGGGGTTCGAGTCCCCCCTTTCGCATTTTGCACTTTGTGAATCCACACTCTGTCTTTTCCTAGCATGATTTTCTGATTAAATATTTCATCGACGGCTTGTTTTACCCCGTCAAATATGGGGATGGAAGGCTCATAGTCATGTCCTGCGAGAATTCCTCCTGGGCGCACTTTGGGAAGCCAGTTAAGGATGTCTTCTTTGACCTGGCAGTATTCGTGGTTTCCATCGATGAAAACAAGATCGAAGTCATTGGGTGTGTGCTCTGCTGCTTGAACGGAGCCCATTTTGAGAATGTGGACTTGAGGGTCGTTTTCAAAATGATTTTTTACCGTGTTGTAGGCTTTTTCGTAGTGTTTGACCTTGCGGGAGATGGGTGTTCCGCTTTGGATGTAGTCTGAGGAGAGTTCCCAAGGGTCGATGAGATAAAGCTCAGCTTCGGGAAAAAGATGGCGGAAGAGCAGGGAAGTTTCGCCTTTATTCACGCCGATCTCGGCAATTTTATGCACTTCTACGTTAAGTGCCCATGTGATGAAGGCGAGGTAGGGGGCTCTATGGTGGATCATGCTGTGCTGAAAGGCTTCTTTCCAGTGGATCAATTTTTTTTCTTCCTTTTTGGGGTGGCTCGGGAGGACAGTTTAGCCTTTAGTCGTTTTTTTGGGGGATTTTTTGATTTGCCAGCCATTTTTAGTGCGATTGCGATTGCTTGATTTTGAGGATGGCCTGCGCTGATGAGCTCTTTAATGTTTTCTGAGATGACGGTTTGGGAAGACCCTTTTTTTAATGGCATTGCTCAAGGGAGTTTTTGTTTTTTTAAAAGATTCATTTCACTCCAAAGAAAGATAAACGCAAGAAGAATTAAAAAACTTGTATAGAGGTAGAATCGGATTTGACCGCCCAAGAGAAAGAATGTGCCGAATTGGGGAGCGAGAAATTGTGCGCCTGCGATGACAGCTTGTGTAAGGCCAAGTATTCTTCCTTGCGCAATAGCAGGCGCTGAAATGGAAAAGAGATTAAGCAGATTGCAGAGGATGAGTGCTGAGGCGGAAATGCTGAGGATGTTAAGTAAGCAAAACGTGTAGTAATTGCCAGTGATTCCAAAAAAGGGCAGAAGAAGGGCAAAAAGAAGAAGCGCATAAAATGGGATTTTTGCAAGAGAGACCCGGTTGACAATGAAACGGTTCAAAAGGCTGGCTGCTAAAATCCAACAGAGGGCAATGCTTAAGAAGATGTTGATGAGCTGAGTGTGATTGGTGTGAAAGGATTCGATTGAAAATCCGCCGAACCACTGCAAGGTGATGAGCCACCCTATCGAGAAAAACAATAAGACGCAAACCAGTCGTCGGATTTTACTTGATCGCAGGGTGTGAAGCGCGCTATTGAACCCTTTTTTGAAGTTAAAGGATTCTGTGTGGCCAGGGGAGGTTTCTTGGTAGAGGAAGCTCATCAGCATGAGGTTGAAAATGGCAACTGCTGCAGAGATTAGAAATGGTAGGGAAGGATTGAAGCTATAAGGGGCGCTTGTTGCCCATTTGCCAAGAAGAATGGCGATGATCCAACTCGATCCGCCAATGGCTGTAAGCATTCCGAAATTTTTAGCTCGGATTTTGGGTGTGGGACTAAGATCGGATAGAGCGGCGTGGCATAAGGTTAAATTTCCAGAAAAAAAGCCGGTAATGAGGCGGCTTGTAAGGAGAAAGTAGTAGGAGCCGATAAAAAGAGAAAGTGCTGTCAGGAGGTTGCCGAGGCAGATCCCGCAAAGAGTGATTGTAAAGACCCGTTTTCTTCCCCAAAAATCTGAGGCATTGCCTAAAAGTGGCGCGCCAAAAAACATTCCTAAAGGAAAGGCGCCGCTTAAGGTTCCATATAAAATGTTGCGCATCATCATGTTGTATTTGGGAGGAAGAAGAAAAGATTCGCTTGAGAGTATGAATGTAGAAAATAGGGGAAAGACGATTGCAAACCCAAAGTTATCGAGAAAGTATATCAGGTAAATGGGAAGTCGAGAGTTTGTGCGCATGACTTTATCTATAATCTGTGGCGCGTTTTGTGAAAATAATTATTTAATCTTGGCGTAGACACTCGTGGAAATGGAGTGAGATTCGAGAGAAGAGTTGGGTAGAAAGAGGAAGCTGGCGCAATGTGTGAAAGTTAGAGGCGCTTTCAAGCCGAAGCAATGTGTCCCACTCCGAGGGAGAAAAGCTCAAAGATTCAGGCGGCCTGTGTAGAGAACATACGCTTTCTCCTTGGGCTAGGTGGTGTGCAGGGTGCTCTTTGCATCGGGCGCAATGGGATTCAAGGGCGAGCAGTCCTTCATGTTTGAGCAGCTTGAGGTAGAAGCTTGCAATGAGGGAGCTTGGATCTTCAAATGTGGTGATCTGTTTGAAATAGGAGCGAAAAAGCAGATAAAGTGCAGGGGTTGCTTTGCCCGGCATTTGCGAGCGCAAAATCGCTTGGGTAAGAGTGCCGGCTGTTTGCAGATAAGAATATTGAGCGCGCAAGTTGAGGTGCTCATCGAGGATTGTTCCATCGATAAAGCGTCCCAAACTGGATCTTGTTTTTCTGTAGATGAACTCGGCCTGGCAAAAAGCAGAGGTGAGAGCCAGTAAGTGGCTTTTGCGGGTGGAAAGACCGTGCACAACGAGACTGAGAAGCCCTTCTTTTTGAGAAAAGAAAGTGAGAATTTTCTGACGGTCTTTGTAGTCGAAGGAACGCAAGACGATCCCTTCAGTTCTTTCTTCTTCCATGTTTTAGAGCATCTCGGGTTTGTACCGCCAGATGGCGAGGCACAAAGATGTGCAAAGTCGGGATTATATACTGTTTCGAGAGCAAAGTTAAGGAAATTATGGCAGCTGAGTTAAATCATTCCAAAGTCAGTTCTTTTGATTTAGAGATAATGGGCCAGTATCAAGAATGTTACAAACGTGCTCAAAATATTAAATCAATCCCTGACGTAGATCTTGAACTGAGAGCTAAAGCCTATCGCTCTTATCTGATGTCTTACTACAAGTTGAAAACAGACTTGAAGTTGATCTGGGCAGACTCATTATTAGATCCAAGACATTCAGTTATGATAGAAGCTAGGTTGAAAATGGCAAGGCTCAAAGAGTTAAATAGAGATGTCAAGACGTTA
>JAIELY010000038.1 GCA_019752555.1 Rhabdochlamydiaceae bacterium | reverse complement strand
TCGAGTAATTTAATTATTTATATTAGTTTGTTTTTGAAGGGGTGTGTGTGCGTGGTTTTGCAGAGCAAAGCGTGCATGTGGTGATTGTGGGATAAGCGGTGATTCGTGTACACTTGTGTGTCTGATACATCTAATCTACCCAATGTGAATGCTTTATGTTTGAGCCTAATCAAAAAGAATCGTTTCCCTTAAGAGAAGAGCGGATCCTGGAATTGTGGCAAAAGAAGGGGATTTTTGAAAAATCCTTAGAAAACCGGAAAGGGCGGCCTGTCTTTTCGTTTTATGATGGACCTCCTTTTGCAACGGGATTGCCCCACTATGGGCATTTGCTGGCAGGAACGCTTAAAGATGTTGTGCCGCGGTATCAGACGATGAAGGGGTTTTATGTTCCGCGTCGTTTTGGTTGGGATTGCCATGGTCTTCCTGTGGAAAATGAGATTGAAAAGGCAAAAGAGCTCTCTGGAGCAGCGTCGATCGAGTCATTTGGGATTGCTGCATTTAATGAAGAGTGCCGCGCAATTGTCTTGCGCTACACCAAGGAGTGGGAGCGGACCGTGAATCGGATGGGGCGCTGGGTTTCTTTTAAGGATACCTACCGCACGATGGATATGAAGTACATGGAGTCGGTCTGGTGGGTGCTCGCTCAGCTGTATGAGAAGGGGCTCGTGTATGAAGGGTTTAAGGTGATGCCGTTTTCTGCGCGTTTAGGCACTCCTTTATCGAACTTCGAAGCGAATTTAAATTATAAGGATGTGGATGATCCTTCTCTTACTGTTATTTTTCCTTTAGCGGATGAGCCGGAAACCTCGCTTCTTGTTTGGACGACAACTCCTTGGACATTGCCGATGAATTTGGCGGTGATGGTCAAAGGGGACATGGAATATGTCAAAATCAAAGAGATCAAATCGGGTCAGTGCTATATCCTAGCCAAACAGCGCCTTTCTCATTATTTTAAAGAGCCAAGCGAGTACGAGCTAATCGCTTCTTTTTCTGGAGAAAAGCTTGCAAAGAGGCGCTATCTGCCGTTATTTCCTTATTTTGCTGCGCGTCATCAAGACTCTGCGTTCCGTGTCATTCTCGAAGAGGGGGTTGATTCTGAAGAGGGGACAGGGCTTGTCCATGCAGCGCCTGCATTCGGCGAAGTTGACTTTTTTGCTTGTGCAAGAGAGGGGATTGAGCTTGTTTGTCCTGTGGATCACAATGGAAAGTACACGCATGAGGTGAGCGACTATGAGGGGATCTACGTTAAGGACGCTGATAAAGAGATCATTAAGCGGTTAAAGGCGGAAAAGCGGGTGTTTCATCATGGGCAAGTGCGCCACCGTTATCCTTTCTGCTGGCGCTCTGATACCCCGCTGATTTACAAAGCTGTGCGTACCTGGTTTGTCGCGGTGGAGAAAATTAAGGAGAAGATGCTCGTACATAATCAGAGCATCCAATGGGTTCCGGAACATATCCAAGGGGGGCGTTTTGGCAAGTGGCTCGAAAATGCAAGAGATTGGGCGATCTCGCGCAATCGTTACTGGGGAACGCCGATTCCGATTTGGCGCAGTGAGGATGGCGAAATCATTGTGATTTCGAGTGTTAAGGAGTTAGAAGAGAGAACAGGTCAAAAAGTGGAGGATCTGCACCGCCACTTCATCGATGATCTGAGCTTTACTGAAAATGGAAAAGTGTTTAAGCGGGTTCCAGAAGTTTTTGACTGCTGGTTTGAGTCGGGATCGATGCCTTATGCGCAAGATCATTATCCGTTTGAGCATGCAGATCTCTTCAAACGCGCATACCCTGCTGATTTTATTGCGGAGGGGTTAGACCAGACGCGTGGGTGGTTTTATACGTTGCACGTGCTTGCTTCTGCTTTGTTTGATTCTCCTGCATTTAAAAACGTGATTGTCAACGGGATCATCTTGGCAGAAGATGGCAATAAGATGTCCAAGCGTCTTAAAAACTATCCGGAGCCGGATGCGGTGATTAACCGTTTTGGTGCAGATGCGATCCGTTTATATTTGCTCAATAGTCCCGCTGTGCATGCAGAAGACATGCGCTTTTCTGAGAGGGGAGTGGAGCTTGTCTTGCGGCAGGTATTGATCCCTTTGTGGAACTCTTTGGTCTTTTTGTCGACTTATGCGCGGATCTATCAGTGGCAGCCGCAGGCAGCGGTGTTTGATAAGCCAAAAGCAGAGATTGATCGCTGGATCTTATCGGTTCTGCAAAAACTGATTGAAGATGTGACGCATGGAATGGATCATTATGAGCTCAACCGAGCGGTGGAGCCTTTTGTCGGTTTTGTCGATCAGTTGACGAATTGGTACATCCGACGGACCCGCAGTAGGTTTTGGTCAGAAGAGGCAACACAAGATCGCAATGAGGCTTTTGAAACGCTTTACACTGTGCTCCTCACATTGAGTAAAATTGCAGCTCCTTTCATCCCTTTTTTAAGCGAAGAGATCTACCAGCAGCTTAAATCTGCAGGTCAAATTGAGTCGGTACACTTATGTGATTTCCCAGTTTCTTCTTTGGAGCTTCGCGATGAGGCTTTAGAAAAGGAGATGCTCAACGTTCAGCATGTGGTTAGCAGCGGACATGCGCTGCGCAAGGAGCATAAATTAAAAGTGCGTCAGCCGCTTGCAAGAGCGCATCTTGTGACAGCTCAGCCTGAAGTTTATGAGGCGCTAATGCGGCAAAAGCATTTGATCGCAGATGAGCTTAACGTGAAAGATGTGGTCTTAGAAAATAAAGAAGCTGCATTTGTGCAGCTGATTGCTAAACCCAATTTCCGCGTTCTTGGTAAGAAAGTGGGTAAGCTAATGAATGCGGCGCAGCTAATCATTCAAGGCTTTACTCAATCTCAGCTCAATACGCTGCTCTCTGGCAATACGCTTGAGATCGAAGTGGAAGGGGAAAAGATCGTATTGACGACAGAGGATGTTGCGGTTGAAAGAAAAGTGCGCGAGGGCCTTGTGGCTGCAAATGTTCAAGGGATCACGGTGGCTTTAGACACAGCACTTACAGAAGAGCTTCTTCTCGAGGGGCTTGCGCGTGAGCTTGTGAATAAGATCAATACGATGCGCCGCGATGGGGGATTTGCCGTGACGGATCGGATCGTGATTCAAATGCAAACAAGCGAGCGTGTGAAGAGTGCATTTAACATGCATCGGGATTACATCACGCATGAGGTGCTCGCAACGCAGGTGCTCTTTGAGTGTAGCGAGGGCACTGAGTGGGATTTGAATGGGGAGCATTGCCTAATGGCGCTCTCTCTTTCGCTTGGGTGATGTAAAGAGAGGTGAATCGATTTTTTTGCCGTGTTGAAAACAAATTGGCTCCCTTTTTTAGATTTACGCGGCCATGTGTTTGACAATGGAAATAGTGGGACTCCCACACAAAGGTAGTATTGAACCCAGGTATCAAAGCCTGGGTTTTTTTATTTTAATCCTTTCAGAGGAAGGTGGTTGCGCGAGCGCCAATAGAGTGTTCCTGTTCCGATGCAGACAAATGCAAGGAGCCAGATTAGGGCGCGTGGGAAATTGATCCAAGGGTAATGGGGTTGGTTAGGATAGCCCCATCTAGGACCGGGAGGCCAGAAAATGAAGTCAGGGCCGCCGCGAAGGTTGCTTTCAGGGACAAATCCAAACTCTCGGCTATCGGCGCTCATCGCATGATTGTCACCGAGGACAAGATACATTTTGGGCGGCACTAAGATTCCATAATGGCGCATGAAATCGATGTCGATGGTTCCATCTTCTTTTAATGGGGCTCGCGCATCGACAAAGGGGAGATAGGGATTTTGCGGATTGGAGGCGAGCTTGCGCGTTTCTTCTCGTTTTAAAAACTCGAGCAATGTGGGGTCTTCTTGTGTGAGTATGGGAGCGCCGAGAAGGTAGAGTTCGCCATTGCGAAAATAGGTGTAGCGCGCAGGGTTGAGGCGTTGATTTTTTGTTTGGGGGGCGAAGCGAGTGTCGAATTCGATTCCCATATTGTAGAGTAACTGTACGCGTTGCGGGTCGTAGGTGTATAGCGGATGGGTGGGAGGGAGCTGTTCGGTGATCCCTTGCCATTTGACGATTGAAGCCTTTCCGTAATAAAACTCATAGCAGCCGTTGGGGACATTCGGCAGATGGGGCAAAAACATGTTTTTGGTGGCAAGCTGTGGATTTAACCCCCAGCGGTAAGCAAAGCCGTTTGTCACTTCGAAACGCGCTGTGTACATGTTTGCAAGAATGGCGCGCAGATGATGTTCCTGTAGGGGAATGATTGATGTCGAAAGTCCTAGGGAGGGTCTTAATCTTCCATATTCATCGCGCACGAGTTTTGCTGATAAAATGGAAGGGTGGTGTTTAATCTCAAGATATAAAATGCCCTCTTCCATGGCGGATGGGTCTTGGTCCGTCAAGAACTTGACTTGTTCCTTTGTAAGCAGGCGCGACATTCCGTAATTTTTAAAGCCCCAGAGGTCGCTATATTCCTCGATATTTGGTGCTCCCGCATAGTGGACCTCTTTTGACACAGCCATTTCGCCGCGCACTTGATTCTGTGCTGTTGCATAGAGCTTTGCAACTGGCTCATTCATTTGATAGAGATAAATCGGAGAGTAGATCCCATTCACAGGGGTCTCGGGCATTGTGATTTTGCGGTCGAAATCGATGAAAGGGATGTGTTCGATCTGTTTGAGTTGGGGCAGCTGGAGCTCGTGTGAGACGTCGTTGCCCTGTGGATCAACGGCGTAAATTTCACCGCCATAAAAATAGAGGATGTCGCCAGGCTTTCCGATGATCCGTTTGACATACTGCTTTTTCCCGGGGAAGACATAGAAATACATGGTGTCGACATCGCGGATGTCCATGTTTTCTCCGGTAAAGATCGCAATGCCGCTGCGTTGCACAAGTTCAGGATCAAAGTAGAGGTGCTTGGGGAAAAGAGGCATGTTGATGCCAAAATCTGTTTTGGAAACAACAAGGCGGTCTTGTTCTTTTAATGTCGGGCGCATCGAGCCAGAGGGGATTTCATAAAATTCAAACCACATCTGCCGTATTAAGATCGCAACACCCAAAGCAAAGATGAGAGCAAAAAAGAGATCTTTTAGTTGATCCAATGCGCTTTTTTTAAGATGAAACTCGCAGAGTGCTTCAAGCTGCTTTGCCAAGTTTTCTGCTGTAACGGTGTTTTTATTGAGAATCTCTTGCTGCAGAGCACTTAATGTTTTGAGGATTTGCGCGCTGAGCTCATCGGGAAGCTTTGCTTTTTTGCGCAAATAGATGTGATAGGCTTGTCTGAGAATCGTTTTCGATTTTTTAAGAGAATAAGAAGATCTAGAAAATAAACGCATTTCTCGTTCCCTTTGCGTAAAATCAAGTGGCACAGCTTACGAAATCGGAAATAATGGAGCAAGGAGAATATTAGTTGATGTGTCTGCAAAAGGGGAGTGCTTTGAGAATTTTTTTGAGCGGTGAGAGACGAAAGACTTTTTTTTCTAAAGAGAGCAGGCTTGGGTGGTGTGGGTCGGCAAGGACCGCTAGGCGATAACACTCTAAAGCAAGAGCGTGCTCTGCTATTGCGTGATGGTAAAATCCCATCGCTACGATATATCCGCGAAATTCAGAGTAGTGGAATTCTGTTTTTTCAGGGTAGAGAACATTGAGGTCAAAGACCCCTCCGAAAAGAGGGGGGATTTTTTTGAATTGCTTGCGCCGCAAGAGTAGGTCGGCATAGTTGATTTTTGCGATGAAGTAGTCGGGATGCCGTTTATAGCTCTCTTCGATCCATTGGTTAGCCTTTTTTACCTTTTTTAAGCGGATGTAGAGGTAGGTCAGCAAGTTGCTCAGCTGCGGCAGGTCGGGATGTGTTTCGCTAAATGCAAGAGCCTTAGGAAGCGCCGCCTTCGGGTTTTCTTCTGCTTGGAGGTATAACTCAAGAAAATGTGCTAATTCTGTCTTCGATAATTTTTCTTTGAGTTTTTTTTGATCCGACTCAAAGGAGATTTTAATTCCTTGAGTGCAAAAGGCAGAAGGGGCAATTGTGAGTGAATTTGCTGTTTTCATGAACTTAAGAATAGCTGATGCGAGGTTTTCAGAAGAGAAAAATCTCTCTATGGAGATGGTAAAGATTCGATTAAGATTTTGTGTTTTTCATTTTAATTTTATCGGAGGGTGTGTTAAGAAATCTCAACGTTTGCAGCTGTGCATCCGTTGAATATGTTCATTCAGCATCCTTATCAGGAGGTACTTATGTCATCTCATTCTATACCGACTCAGACAACCTTTGCGATCAAAACGACAGTTTATGGGAATGCAATTCAACAATATGAAGAGCAAAAAGCATCCATGGAAGGAGAACAGGGTCTTCTAGGAAGGTTGGGAGCTTTTGGTCTTATCCTTAGAACCCGTGTGAGCGATCTTCAAAATAGAGCTGTAGAGATGCCGGGTAAAGAGGCTTTTGCAATAGAGCGCGCGAGATTTCTTAAACAATACTGGGAGCTAGATGCGTTGATTTTAAAAACGCAAGCGGTGGTTCAAGATTTAGCTGAGGCAGCTCAATTTGTTTTACCCAAGGCGCGTGACTACATGCATGGCGCTAGATTAGCCACTCATACTAAGTTGAATGAAGAAATAGGTGTCATCGATCAGGCGTTGGCGAGATGTTCTCAGGAATTAAATCGAAAATGCATTCTGCTTACAAACGAATTAAGAAGAATGGAAATCGAGATGAGCGCAAATGTGAAACCTGAAATGGCTAAGTTTGTTGAAATTGCAGATGCGCAAGGAACACGTTCCACCTTGTGGAGAAGTTTTACGTATGCAGCTTCGTTTGTTTCGAGTGAGCCTATGACAGCGATTCCTCAACTAACCGATGCGGATCGGGCTTTATTGGGAGAAAAGCCCCAAGAGGTGCCCTCTGAGGAGATTTCAACAGGGCCGGAAGAACTGGAGGAAGGATTCCTATCGGGTGACGAAGAGGATGGCGTTGGAGAATCAGAACCGTTCCCTGCGATTCCGTCTAGCTCTTTGCCATTAGATTATTTACCTCAAGCTTCTTCTTTAACTCAGCCTGTTGAGTTCAAGGACATTACCAGTTCTTTTACAGCAGCAGATCTGAGGCAAGCACTCTCTGTTAATGCTGCACCTGTCGATTCACAACTTCTCGTCGTTCCTTCATCGGTTCCTAGCTCTAGTTCCGCGCCAGGTGCACAGCTGCCAATATCGTCGCCGCAAGGACGAGGTGGTTCTAGAAGACGTTCTAGAGGAGGGGCTAGAGTTCGGAGATAGTCTTTAGAAATTCTACAAAATCGCGCAAGCGGTAAGTGCAAGGGGTCTTGAAAAGGTGTTAAACTTTTTCAGGACCCTTTTAACTTTAGGCTAAGGCCAACTAAAGAGCTCTTCTGATTCCGTATAGAGTCGGGGATCCTGCTGAGGGATGATGGCCCATTTATAACGGTGTGTGGGGATGAGAGCTGATGAGAGTTCCTCCATGGGAATGTGAAGGCAAATTTCGTTAGAGAGGCTATTGCGTGTGAGTGTGTGGTTCAAGGCGATCGGAGGTTTGTGTTCAGTGAGGTCGATGGCATAAAGGGTAAAGCTTTTATGATAGGAGGCTGCACTCAATGTGAGGAGTATTTCCTCTTTAGAT
>JAIELY010000016.1 GCA_019752555.1 Rhabdochlamydiaceae bacterium | reverse complement strand
CCCTTCCTCGCCGATGGTACTACACACAAGAGTGTGGGAGAGTAGGTCGCTGCCAAGTTTTTCATTCGCCTCAAGTGCTAATACCACTTGAGGCTTTTTTTTTACTCGTCTTATGCCTTTGCGTCTGCTTTATCGAACAGACTAATGGCCATCTGTGTTTTGCCTAATTTGTTTATTGTTGAAATAGTTAGTTTTTTAATTACGCGAATGCGTAAGTCATTATATTTTAAACTGCCGAAACGAAGCTTGTCTTTGAGGCACTAGATGGGTGGATAAGGCGTAGATTTCGCTGGATAATCTGGAGACAGAGAAAGAGCGGAGGAGCCAAAAGTAAAGCATTAATAGCTAGGGGAATTAGCAAAGAACGAGGGAGGAAATCAACGAACTATCGGCAAGGTCCTTACGCGTCTTATGCCTTTGCGTCTGGTTGATCGAACAATTGCCTACGATCATAAACCAGGATGCCGTCAACATCAGCATTTCCGCCACAGCAATTCGTGGGCTAACACAGTATTGACTATGATCGCAAATAGGGATCCCACAATCATGAGGATCCCTACCGGAGCAAGAACTGGCACGAGGCTTGCTCCAATAGTTAAAGTTGGAGCAAGACCAGCAACAATATTAGAAGCACCTAGACACATAACTACAAGCGATCCTGCATAGTTTGCAAAAATCGCTGCAACTTTCATTGCAGTTGCGCACTTTTGTAACCAAGGGGCAACAGTGCGTGTTTGTAGGTTCCCTTCTTGAGCAGGAATGTTTGTATCAGTTGAATAATTGTTTTTACTTGTTCTGTCTACTGGCAATGCCATAAAGTCTCTTCGTGTTTTAATTTCATTATTATTTCACAATTATCTCATTTTGTCAATGTTGGTTTTCTTTGTTTATTGTTGAGATAATTAGTTTTTAATTTCTCGAATGATTAAGTTTTTGTGTTCTGTCTGTAAAGAACTGAAGCGCAAGTAAAAAATATACTGTTATTTAGATTTTATGCGTGTGCTATGATAAATAGTGACCTGACACTCAGGATGATCCCTACAACCGCGCGGCGTTTACGCTGGCGACCAGTGGCAGAGGCTTATCTGAGGAAAACAAAACTAGAGACGCTGCAAACGCAGCACAAAGGGCTGCAGCTGTTATTGCATGAGTGAGGTTGATGAAAATGAGATGTGAGCAAAATATTTAATATGAGAAGAGCGCCAAAATTTGAAGGCAAAAAAAATCCCCCGATCCATTTAAGGAGCGGAGGATTTGAAAGGAGCAAGATGTGATTAGTAAGAATCACGGCGAGGACGACGTGGTCTGTCGCCAGCTCCGCCTTGTCCGCCACCCCAACGATCTCCGCCACCACGGTTGCCGCCTTCACCGCCGCTAAAGCTGCGGTCGCGACGCTGCTCAGGGCGAGCTTCGTTAACGATAAGCGTACGGCCGTTAAGTTGTTTGCCGTTCATTCCTTCAACAGCTTTTTGAGCATCATCAGCATTTGCCATTTCGACGAAGCCGAAACCTTTTGACATGCCGGTGAACTTGTCTGTGATGATACGTACAGACTCGATCTCGCCAAAAGACTCGAATAATCCGCGTAATTCATCTTCTGTTGTGCTGTAAGGGAGGCTACCAACATACAGTTTTTTGCTTGAACCTTGATTCATAAAAATACACTACTCCTAAAAATGATGGCTTAAGACGTTAGTCGATGTAACTGAGAGGCTAATCATGATGAGCACCCTGTTTAAGCAACTGGCCTAACGCCTTTGTTTTCTTATTGGGTTGACTCGGGATCTGACCATCGGCGGACCTTTTAAATACTGCACGCTGGATACAAAACACGGGATCAACACTTAACTCGTAAGACTGTGCAGGATCTTCTCTTTGAGAAATTCAGCACTCTTACTTGACCATAAGTTTAACAGATTCCTCCTTTCCATGTCTAAAGTTTTGTTTTCATTAATCTCTTGCATGGTTTAAAAAATAGATTGTCATCTCTTTTGTAAGAGGGGATCTTCTTCCTAATCATTTGAATTCAAGTAGGTTGTGCTAATGCGTTGGATTAAGCTGATGATTTTAGGCCTTTTAGGGGCAGTTTCCGTATATGCAAAATCAGGGGATGAGCTCTGGCTGCTTGAGCAGGATTTTGTCAAATTTGGCAAAAAAGAGGTCTATGAAGCCACTCAAATGCAAATTGCTAAGAAAGGGGAAAAGGGAGCTCCTTTTGAAACTTATGCATTGCAAGACACTAGTAACCCTGAATATCTCTACTTGACACCTGTCAAAACCTATGCGGGTCTTGATACGTATCTAAGCTATATGAGCAGTTTGCATCGCAACTTTTCCGATCAGGCCACTTTGCGCCAAAGCTGTTTAAATTTTGTCGTACGCACTCTATATGCCGCCCTTGCCTCTTGTTCTTCACTGCCCCATGATAAACATGCTCCTATTATTTCCGGAGTTGCAAGCTATTTCGTATTCGGGATTCTTCCAGGTGAAGAATCTGTATTTGAGCAGCACCTAAAAGAGATAGCGCTGCAACAAACATCCAAGCAATCTCCCATTTTTTACAGAACTTGGAAAGTGGTGATGGGAGGAGATCAGCCCAGGTACATGATTGCCGTATTTAATGCTGAGCAAAAGCTGGCAGATGAAAATGCCAAAGCGCTTGAGATCATCACAAAACCGATTAAACAGGTATTGCGTAAGGAAAAAATGGGTTCTGCCATTGTGCGTTCTGATTTAAGCTCTAAATTTTCTTTACAGCAAAATAAGTAAAAATTTATTTTTCAGTTTTTGCTTGTCATCTCAACAAAATGGGGACTCTATGAAAAAAAATGCGTACGCATTAGGTACACTAATAGCTCTTACTCAAGTTTTAGCAGCGGATCAAGCACCCGTTGTTTTAGAATCGAGTGTTCTAAAAGAGCCAACATCTGTGATCACGCCGTCTATTTCGCCTGTGCAAGATGGCTGCGGATTCACTTTCTCTGCAGATTTTATTTGGTGGAAATCGCAACTTGCTGGAACGACATATGCAGGAACTGGCGTACAAGATGGTAATGTGAATGTTCCTTCATTTACAAATCCAAAAAAGGGACGTCTCACGACACCTAATTATAATTTTCAGCCCGGATTTAAATTAGGAGCCTCTTACGATACTTCCCACGATGGTTGGGATCTAGCTGCGACTTGGACCTGGTTAAATGGCGATGAAAACCGCAACCATTTGGATTCAAAGCCCCAGTTGGGTGAATCGATGACAGGTGTCACAGTAACACCGGTGACAGGCGCATTGGCAACCGTTCCCGTTCTTAAAGCCTCTTCAGAATACGAGCAGCGTTTTAATGTTCTGGATTTGGAGCTTGGCAGAAACTTCTTTATCAGCCACAGAATCGCATTAAGACCATTTGGCGGATTAAAAACAGCTTGGATTACAGAAGACTTATTGCTGCATTTTACCACAACTGGCAACAGCGCGCTTTTAGGTTCGCAAACCTACCGCATTAACCAACACCGCCACCAGCATATGTGGGGACTTGGGATGCGCGGGGGGATTAACTCCGTATGGCAGTTCAATAATAATTGGGGTGTATATGGTGATTTTGCAGCCACTGCACTTTGGAGTGATTTCCATGTGCGCGTGAAAGATAAATACACAAACGCAACAACAGGTGCTGAATTTAAAGATGCTCATACAGGAGTTACCATTACCCAAGTCAACATGGTGTTTGAAGCGGGGATGGGACTTACTTACATGACATGGTTTTCCAATGATCAGTACCAATTCAAATTCAAAGCGGGTTGGGAAGAGCAAGTTTGGCTTAACTTCAATAATTTCACTGGGCTAAACCAATCAGGAAATCTTACTCTGCAAGGGTTGACTCTGATGGCGAGCTTAGGCTTCTAATTGGCTTTTCATATCGAGCCCTTTCCCATGCGAGATGGTCTGCAAGTTCCGGATGCTGCAGTTCCAGATAAGCGGTTAAGGGCTCGAATACTCCCCAAATCTTCTCTACCTGTTCTTGAAGACTCAAAATAGACGTGCATTCCCTTAATCTTCCAATGTCGATCTGCATCGCGCGCCCTTCTAAAAACCCGTAATTGGTATTTAGAACGCATTCTCGATCTTCAATGCCGCGCTCAAAGCGAAGAGCAAAAAGAGCTACAAGTTCGGAAAGCCCTCGCTTTGCTAGATCGATTTGCCCTCCCTCGATCCATTTTGCAAGTGTGGGATAGATCTGCTCTGCTTTTTTTTGAACAATGAATTCCATCTTATCTAAAGGCAGCTGATGCTGCACACCGATCTTGTCGTAGATTGTGACAGGCGGCAATGTGTTTTGTGTCCGGTTCAAATGGATGAAAAGAACACCTGTTTCCATTTTAAGTCGCTCATAGGCCAATCGATAACTCATCGCATCCTTATGGAGCTTTCCCTGTCTTTTGTGCAGCACATGTGTGCGGAATAGGTCGGAAAGCAAAGGAATAGGACGCATCCAAACGGGTGGGATCAGCTGCGAGTGAAACGGAAACTTGAGGATTGTGCGTTGATCTTTTGATTCAAATACAAAGCACTGATGTCCTTTTCCTAAATAGGTAAAGGGCTGCGATAGGATCTCAAGAAGCTCTGATCGATCTGTTTGAGAAAGCGGCGCGCATTCCCACTCGGGATGATGGGGCAGCGAAGCTGGGATCTGATAAGGAAAAAAACCATCTGTTTGTTGAAGACATAACACATTAAGTACTGACATCACGCCGATAAAAAGTCCACTTCCTAAGATCCATCGTCGCATCTTTACACCTTGACCTTTTCATGACGTGCGATATTGACATCATCCCATTTGTCTTGCTCTGTGTATTCTGCAAATAATGCCATGAGCTCTTTAGTGACAGGCCCCACAGTGCCATCACCCACTGTCTTTCCATCAATCGACACAATCGGCATGATTTCCTTATTGCTCGATGTTAAAAATGCTTCGCTTAAGCGCTCTATTTCTTCGCAATGCACAGGTCGTAGTAGGCTCTCAAACCGATCTTGAGCTAATTTTAAGACCACCTCCCGCGTGATCCCTTTTAACACCTCATTCGTGTCGCATGTCAGCAAGGTTTTTTCTTGAACGCCGAAAAAATTGCTCGTGGTTCCTTCCAAGAGATCCCCATTGCCATTTAAGTAGAGTGCTTCCATGGGAGCCTGGCTCCTGTCTTTTTTTAAAGCGACAATTCCAGAAAGGTATTGGGTTGATTTACACGCTGGGAAAAAACGCCCTTGAGGCGTTGTGATCACATCAACTCCATCGGTGTAACACTGCTTTGGATATGTTGTCAGCGGATAGGCAAATACAATGAGCGACCCACGTTCTTGCGGCGTAAACTGATCGGGACTAATGCCTCCTGTAACCACAAGTTTAACACTTGCCTCAGAAAGTCCGCTCAGCTCGATCACTGTGTCCACAATCTTTGCGATTTCTTCAAGAGAATAGGGAAGTGTCAATCCGATCTCCTCTGCAGAAAAACACAACCGCTTCAAATGGTCCCACAGATGAAAAGGCTTGCCTCGGTAGGTGCGCAAATAATCAAACACGCCAAACCCGCGCAGCAACCCGATGTCAAGCACCGAAATTTTTGCCTCCTCTTCCTTAACATAAGCACCATCGATGAAGAACATATGTACACCTTTTACTCGCTTGTTTGCAGTAGTCTAGCAAAAAACGGATTTATCGATTGTAGAATATGGTGCGAGCCGTAACGCAATTGCAATCTGATGAGAGCGAGAAAATTGAATCCAGCGTTTTGGAATGCGCTGCGCGCTGTGTTTTTCTTAAAAAAGGTTGCTTTTTTTAGAACCGCTTGAAAAACTTGATATTTTTAATGGGAGGCTTGCATGAGAGTTGTTTTTTCTTATTGTCTCCTATTCCTCGTATTTACAAAAGCTCTCAGACAAAATCACAAGCGCAAACAAAACTAAACCGAAATTTTTTGTCGTTCATTAGCAGTGCGAGCGGTTTGATAAGATAGCCCTAAAAACTCATTGCAGAATATCTCCTTAAAGATCTATGGACAAAAGAAGAAAACTTAAGGAGGGGATGATGGCGCTCAAAGACACTGTCATTGCAATGCGCAAAGAATTGGAGGATCTCTGCAAAGATCTTGAAAAAGCCAATGCCGGCAATAAGTCGGCAGCGCAACGTGTGCGCACGGGTACGATCGAGTTTTCAAAACTCTCAAAAATTTATCGGAAAGAATCTGTTTTAGCCGAGCGCAAAGAAATTAAAAAAATAATAAAGCCAGAAGCTCCCAAGAAAAAAAGGTAGTCGCAAGAAGGGTTTTTGCGCTATCCTAGCTGGCCTATGCAAAATCCAAAACCCCCTTTACCACAAGTCTCGCTTGGCATTGAGCGTTTAAATCCGCGCGGAAGGGGGATTGGCTCGTATCAAAAGCCCGGCGCTCCTTCAGCTTCCTCTGTTGAAATCATTTCAGGCCTCCCCGGCGATGAGCTGCTCGTTGAGCTCGGTAAACCCCGTCGAGGCAAAATTCAGGGGAGGTTAAAGCAAGTGCTTAGCCCGTCTTCTTGGCGCACAGAACCCAGATGCCCCCACGTTCCCGACTGTGGAGGGTGCGCGTGGCAGCAGATGCGCTATGCGAACCAGCTCGAGCAAAAACAGAAGATTGTTTCCCAAGCTTTCGGTTCTCTTCTTACTTCTGCTGTAGATGTCCGGCCCATCATTCCCTGCGCGGATCCTTGGAATTACCGCAATAAGATGGAGTTTTCCTTTTCTCAGAATAAAGCGAACGAGCGCTTTTTAGGTCTGATGATTGCAGGCGCCAAAGGAAAAGTTCTTAATCTCACTGCCTGCCACCTCTCGCCGCCCTGGTTTCTTGCTGTGCTCACAGCGGTCCGCACCTGGTGGGAAACAAGCTCTCTTGCCGCCTACCGAATGAATGACACCGGTTCTTTAAGAACCCTCACTCTACGAGAGGGGCGTAGGACAGGGGACAAGATGGTGATCCTCACCGTCTCGGGCAATCCTGACTACAGCCTTTCTAAAGCCCAATTACAGAGCTTTCAAGAGGCGATCCACACCGTGCTTCCCAATGAGCCTCGGCTTAGTCTCTTCCTCCGAGTCCATCAAATTCAAAAGGGACACCCCACTCAATTTTATGAAATGCACCTCAGCGGCCCCGACCACATCCAAGAAACTCTCTATATCGACACAGGAGCGATCAAACGTTCCCTTACCTTCAAAATCAGTCCGACTTCATTTTTTCAGCCCAATAGCATCCAAGCAGAAATTCTCTACTCGCAAGCACTCAAGCTCATCTCGTTTTCCAAAAAACATGTTCTCGATCTTTATGCCGGCACAGCTACTCTCGGCATGGCTCTTGCTTTAGCTGCAGATGCTGTCACCGCCATCGAGCTCAATCCCCATGCGATCTTTGATGCCCAAAGCAACAAAGAACTCAACGAGATCGATAACCTCACCCTCGTGTGCGGAGATGTCGGTAAAACCCTTGCCACCCTCAAGACCCAAGAGACCTTCATCCCGCCCGATCTTGCCATCGTCGATCCGCCCCGTTCAGGACTTGATCCCCAAGCACTGTCCCATTTGCTCAGCCTCAACATCCCTGAAATCCTCTATATCTCCTGTAATCCCTCCACCCAGGCGCTCAAT
>JAIELY010000031.1 GCA_019752555.1 Rhabdochlamydiaceae bacterium | reverse complement strand
CCCAGGACGCACCTTCTAAGGGTAAAAAGAGTCCGTATGCAACTAAAGAGATAGACTTAATGGCGTCAACTCCCTTTGGGATTCAAATGCCAGCAGAAGAAGCTTCTCAACCCTCTTTTATTCCAGAGCCGGCTCAGAAGACAAAATCTGAACCTTCTGTCACAAAGCGATATCCTTCCCGGTTTCAGGTGGGCGGCAACTATGCGCATGTGGGCTTAAAGCCGCACGGAAGTGCAAATTTTGAAGGGGATCTCGGTGGAATTCTTGGTTTGTATGATTACCGGCCTATGGATAACTTCTACGGCGGTGCAAGGGTTACCTGGCTAGAGGGGAATACAGATGGATCTTCAGGAAGACGATCCCTATTGTATATCGATGTGCAAGAGCGGTTTGGATATACTTTTGCATCTAGGGAACAAAATGTGTCGTTCACTCTGTTTTCTGGTTTAGGATTCCGTCATATTGCGCAACATCTGCATCCAAAACAGGGAAGCTCGATCAAGTTCAGATATAATGAGTTTTATATTCCTGTTGGGTTTTTAACGGATTTTGTAGCGAGCTCTTGGTTTACCTGGGGTGTTAACTTCACTTGGATGCCTCAAGTGTTCCCTACTGTGCAGATTGTTCCTTTAAAAGGAACCAATTGGTCGCTGACAGATCAGTTATCGAATTTTTATGTGGAAATGCCGTTTGACTTCACGCTGACTAAAGACAAGCGATTCCATCTGATCATTAATCCCTTTTACGAGCACTGGAAAGATGGTCATTCGACGGCAAGAGCTTCTAATGGCGTCTCGCTGAGCCTGCCTGGAAACTCATATGATTTCTATGGTGCTAACATCAACTTTGCGTATTGCTTCTAATCGAAAGATCTGTTGAAGATAAAATGCCCCGCTTAAACAAGCGGGGCATTTTTATTTTCTTAAGGTAATAAATTAATGGTAAATAGCGTTGGGGTCGCTGAATTTGGGGTGATAGTGGTCGAGTTAATGATGCTGATTTCGTTTGAAGTGTACGCATTGACAGGTTGTAAGAATTGATAGTAGAGATATACCACAAATTCATGCAGCCCTGTGTTGTTTGTGTAGCGAATACGCAAGGGGTTTGTTTTATTCGAGTAGATCCCGCCAAATGAATCTCCTGAATTCATCACTGTGTTCCATTGCCCATCGCCTTGTTGATATTGTAAGGATGTCATCCCTGGAAAGGTGAAGACTACTGTGTAGCTATTGGGATCCGAATACGGGTCTGGAATGGGGGTGTCGATGCTGCCGAGCGTAATCCCCAAAAATGGATTTAAGCTATTAGGGGTTAAGTTCGATGGTGTGATGGTGCCGCTGATTCCAAGCGAGTCATCAAAATCATAAGCATAGCATAAGCCTTGATCATTTAAGAAGCCGCTTACACTATTTCTAACAGCAACACTGTGAAACATTTTGGCATAAAGGTCCATCCAAGGGCCGCCCATAAGAGAGTACTGCGGAATATAATAATCGGTAATGAAGGTGGGCTCCCATGTGACAGCATCTGTAATGTTGATCGGGATGTTCGGCGGTGTCATGGTATTTTGAGTTCCGACAGCGCTTGCTAAGAATCCCACTGTAAACGCATCTCCAAAGAAGTGTCCAAGGGCGGATGCGTCAGATCCACCGGATACAGGTTGAACGCCCGAGTACATGTCAAATGTGTTTAGAGAGGCTTTTGTTAGGGTGTTCACTTGTCCTGTATTGGGTCCGGAAATCCCTGTAAAGGTCAGCGTGGAACCATCTGAGGTTCCCTCGTAAACAGTCGGGCTTGCTCCTCCTGTTGAGATGTATAGTTTGGTCATGCCTGTGTAATAATTAAAAAGGTCTGTCGCAAAACCGTTAGTATCCCCATAGGTAGTAGCACTTAGGTAATCAGAGGGGAAAGGGGGGTAATTGTAGTTTTTGTATTGGACAGGACCTGGCTGAACGGCTGGCAAGTGTTGAATGGTGATGTTTCCAACTGTAGCAGGAGAGGCTGCATTCCCTAAGCTCTGCTTGGGAGATAGGACTCTTAGGTATGTTTGTAAGCCAGTTCCCGCATAAGGATTGCTGTAAAAGGGGAGGGCAAGCTTAGGCCAGATCTTAGGTGTTTGACCTGTTAAATCTCCCGATGTCAATCCGTTCACTACCGTCGTTAAGATTTCGCTCCGCGTTGTGTTGTTGGCAGCGCCGCCTACGCCAAAGCCAGAAGGGAGTGCATTGGGATTTTGGACAAGAGGGGTAAGCGCACTTGGAGACTCTGAATTATAAGAAAAGTAACTGATTCGAATAGGCAGTCCAAATGCATCGACTTCGGTAGTATTGACAGAGGCTGTCCAAGGAATTGCGGGCGCTGATCCTCCTCCGCTCGGAAAAAATGTGACTTCGACCGATTCATATAAATTGCAGTAGTTGGGATCGTAAAAAGCGTAATAGGTGGGCGCAACAATTTGGTTGGGAGGGGATCCGACAAGTGTATCGGATTGGAGATAAATTGGAGAGCCAATCGAAAAATAAAAGCGCGCACCGCTTAAACTTGAGACATAAACAAGATAATCATGAGAGCCTGTTGAGGATCTAGGCAAACTGGTAAGAGGATAGGAATAATTAACGGAAAAGGTGGAAGAGGATGCGGAAACAGGAGTTAAAATGCCGCCAGTTGTGAGTTGGAAAAAAAATTGTTCAAGATTGAGTGCGGTTTGCTGTCCTGCTAATAATACGTACACCTGATCGTCGGGCTGTCCTGTTGTATTTGAAATCACAACCGGAAGATAGCCGGAAATGGGAGCGGGATCGAGCGTGCCGCTTGGCGGGGTTGGCGTTACTCCACCTGCGCCGCTGGCGCCGAGGATAGCAGCTTGTTCTTCTAAGAAATCATCGTAGAAAATATCTAAGCGATCTATAGAGTAGCTATCTGGCTGTGCATGAAGAATGCTTGTAGAAAGAAGGAACAAGAACCAACTGTGTTTCATAGATATCTCCTTGGATGCGATGAAGGGGGCGTCCTTTAAGGTTCTCTTGCAGGATCATCAAAAAATCATTTTGGAGATTATCTTATCATTAATCTATTTTTTTCTGCGTATAAAATTCGTTTCGACTGATCTCATAACACCAGCAGCTCTTGAGATGATCATTGACCATGCCGATCGCTTGCATATAGGCGTAGATAATCGTTGGACCGACAAAGGTCATGCCTCTTTTTTTTAAATCTTTAGAAAGAGCTAAGCTCTCTTGAGATTGTGCGGGTACTTCTTCGAAAGAACTCCAATGGTTGATAATGGGCTTGCCTCCTACAAAGCTCCAAAGATATGAATCGAAAGAGCCAAATTCTTGGGCGATCTTTAAAAAGGCCCTCGCATTTTGACGTGCGGCATAAACTTTTAATCGGTTGCGTATGATCCCATCATCGTTTAGCAAGCGGTTCAATTCAGAATCGGTCATACAAGCTACTTTTACAGGATCAAAATGATGGAATGCCCTGCGATAGCTCTCTCTTCTTTTGAGAATTGTTTCCCAGCTTAATCCTGCTTGAGCGCCCTCGAGAATTAGCATTTCAAACAAGCGGTTGTCATCGTGAACAGGAATGCCCCATTCTTCATCGTGGTAGGCAGCGTAAAATTCTTTGCCAGGCTGGTTTCCAAAGCAACGGTTTTTTTCCACTTGAAAGACCTTGTGTGGGATGTTTAAGAACCGATCGCCTCTTAAGAGAAGAGGGGTTAGACTTGTTTCCCGGAAATTCTAGCCGCAGCGACAGGGATTTCTGGGAAACAAGACGAGGATATCTACTATGCACGAAGAGGATTGTAATATTCGATCAACCACTTTGTTCCGATAATTTGTCCTTTGTCGTCTCTCACGACGCCGGCAGGTCCTGTATCAGGCGCGTAGACGGCGCATGGCCAGCTCTTTGTATCGCGAAGTTGCTGAGCTACGAGCAGAGACACAATGATAGGCTTATGCTCACCTTCTGCAAACTCAGGCAGCCCCTCGACAGCTCCCAATTGAGGAGCGGAATAGATAGGAACTACTCTACCTTCAAGAGAAGCGGGAATTGTGTCGATTTGCTCTTGAGCTGTTTGTTTTAAGCGAGGAACGATTCCGGACGGTGCATAAGTTTCAATGATTTCTTTTGTCGAGCCGTCGTCGGTGACGTTATAGACGTGAATGGGGTGCGGTGTGCAGTTTACGAGTGTGCTGGATCCGATTGCTGTCATATGTGCTGCCATATGATTCCTCCTTAAGTTGGGAAAATTTTAATATGCGTCAAAAATATTTGCTTGGATGCTTAATTTAAAGCAAGTTTTTTTCGAAAAGTTATAGCGTTTTTGTTGCGTTGAATTGTATAATTGCTGTCTGAATTCCTAAATTTTTATTTAAATGAGAGAGGGGATATGCCTTATTGTTACCCAACAGATAGTGCTGCTAGACAAAGCGGTTGGAACACTCTCACTGCCTTTAAACAAACGCAACATGCAAGCCCTGAACTTTGCTATTCAGCTCTTGCAGAATATGAGATGAATGGGGTCTATCGGATGTGTCTTTCGGTTTTTCTAAACGTTCTCTCTTTTGTTTCGTGTGGTTATGCAACGAGCAATTCGAGGGTTAAACAATGGCAAAAAGAGGTTGAAGCAGGAAAGGTCACTGCCGAAATCTTCTGCCGTTCGATTGGCTCTTCTCTTCCTGAAATTATTTCTGATGAATGGGGGAAAATCTGTTTGTGTATCGAGGGCGTCAATAAAACGTTTCGGGATGTCGTGATCAATCAATCGGAGGCTCAAGAGTGGAACTGGAGTTGGAGTGCGCATCAGATGCACCACCATCCAGGCGTTAGAAAAGAAGATGTTAATCATTTCTTTTTCTCTTCGCCCCATTTGCCAAAACCAGAAGCGATTATTTTGAGCCGCGGCCGAGGAGATGCGCGCGCTCCTGGCGGGGTTTTGGAAGTGATGCCGGGTGTTGAAGAAGAAATTAGATCTCGAGGAGTTGAAGTCTACGTTCTTAAAACAGAAGCTGCGATCGCAAAATATAAGGAACTGCAAGCTCAAGGTAAGCGCATTGGAGCGTTAATTCACACGACTTGTTAATTGTTTAATCATTGTAAAAATGGAGCTGTTATGCCAGTAGATGCTGTCTTGTCAAAGTCTCATTCTGATCTGTTCAAAGAGATGGTCGAGGGAAAGTCTGCTTTTTACTTACAGAAAGATTATGTTGAAGTGACGCGTCAGGAGATGGCGCAGGAAGAGGCTTTACCCGCGCGTTTTACTGTTGAGAGGCAAAACAGTGTTTCTCGATTTTTAAAAACTCTCTTTTCTTATCTCGTGTTTCCCGTTGCGCTCTACAGGTACGGACACCACTTGGCAGCAGGTATATTATTTCCCCTTTCAAAATGTCCTCAGCATGTTTTTGCGTCTTACAGAAAACAGATCCCTTTAAATACGGATTGGAAGTTCAAGCGTTTCACGTTTGAAGTGCCAGTAGAAGGTTCTGAGCCTTATAAAATAGATGCGATGATTGTCGGAAAACAGTCCACTCTGGGAAATGGACGTTGGTTGGTTGCATCTAATGGGAATAATGAGTCATATGAACAAAAGCTCGTAGATCTAAATCGTGATTTTTATCAGATTTTAACAGAACTTAAAAGCAACGCGATTGTCTTCAACTACCCAGGTGTAGGCGCAAGTTCTGGTCCTGCGAATCGGCAGGCTATGGAATCTGCCTATCGCTGCATTCTTAATTTTTTGCATGCTAAAGAGGTGATTGGCTTTGGGCATTCAATGGGAGGCGGCGCTCAGGCTGCTGTGAAGGGGTATCCTTTGAAACCGGATGTCAAATATGTCTTTGTTAAAAGCCGCACCTTTGCAGATATTGCTTCGACAGCTTCCCTTCTTGTTCATCGGATCGCAGGATGGGCTGTTAGCTTCTTTGGGTGGAATCTTGATACTGCAAGCGGATCTAGAAATTTAAAAGGCGCCAAAGAGGTGATTATCCAGACGGCTTCTGTGTCTAAGCCGGAATTGTTAAATGACCGCTCGAAAATGATCGATGATGGGGTAATTCCTGCTAAAACAAGCTTAGCATATGCGATTGCAGGGGATGGGCCATTGCCACCGGATAAAGTCATTATTGGCGTCCCAGAAATGCATAATGAAATGCTGCAAGATACTCAATTATTAACGCAGCAAATAAACAGGCTTTTGCGTTAATTCTGCGCTTTGTTAGACTCTCTTCAGCCTTTTAGAGATATTATTCTCTTGAGCTGAGGAGTCGTTTATGGCGTGCTTTCAATTTGTATCTGTTTTATTTGCAATTTTATTAACCTTTTCTAGCAGCGCCGAATCCTTACACTTCATCCACACTGAGCCGCCAGCATTATTCCATCCGAAAATGGAAGTCGCGGGATGTTATTGTGAATGTGACGGTAAATTTTTGATGCTATTGCGCAGTCCAAACAAGCCGCAAGGCAATACTTGGTGCGCACCTGGAGGAAAGTTAGAAAAAGGGGAAACGCCGGATCAGGCTCTCATTCGAGAACTGCGAGAAGAAATCGGGCTTGATATCGCCGATTTGCCTTTTAATTACTGTCGACCTGTTTATGTTCGTTTCCCTAATGTGGATTTTGTTCTGCACCTTTATCGGGTGACTTTAGAAAAACAGCCCCATCTTTGCATTGCAAGAGCAGAGCATCGTGATTTTTGCTGGGTAACACCTGAGGAGGCGCTTTGTCTGCCGCTCATTCCCGGTGGAGATGAATGCGTTTCTCTTGTTTTTTCAGATTAGAAATTTTTGGCAAACAAGACGCGTGCTATTTTTTGCGCACTTCGGCAATGGTTCCAGAAAGCTCAGCTTGGCATAACAGAGCGAGTGCCGCATCTGCTACTTCGTTTGGGTCGAGCAGTGTGTTGGGATCTTCATCGGGAAAGTGGCAGCGGCGCATCGGTGTATTTGTCCGTTGAGGCACTAGTGCGTTGATGCGCAAATGGGGAAGCTCTTCTGCAAGGCCTTGGGTGAAGTTTACCACCGCAGCTTTTGTACTGGAATAGATCGCATAATCTTTTTTTCCGCGGATATAAGAGGAGGAGGCGATGTTCACAATGTGCCCGCCTTCTTTGATCCGCGCGTACTTGCAGCTATAAATCACGCCTGTGAGGTTGGTGGCAATAAGGGACTCGATTTCTTCTGGGAATAAGGCAGAAACTTCCCGAATAGTCAACTGTCCCACGCTGTTAATGAGACCGTCGAGAGGCCCATGGACTTTTTCAATCTCTTCAAAGATAAGACGTGTCGATGCAGCTGATGTGACATCGGTGGGATAATGAGAAGATGTGCGCGAGATTGTCAGTACAGTAGCTCCCGCTTCCTCTAACTTTTTCGCAATGGCCTGGCCAATTCCACCTGTAGCTCCGGTAATGGCATACCGCTTGCCTGAAAGCGAAGTAGCTGGCCCTTCGGTCATTGCTGCTGGCTGCAGTCGTAGAATTTGTTCTGCTAAAAACAGATCGAGCTCGTTTGTGATTTTTAGGTTGTTATCTGAACCGGGGATGATTTTAACAGGGTGGCCTAAGCCAAGAACAAGAGAACAGTCATCAGAACTATTGGTGATCTGATTTCTCAAAGCTTTTTCATGCGCTTTTAAGAGGAGTGGAAGATAGAAGCTTTGAGGGGTTTGCCCTCTCCAATAGTCGCTGCGGCGGGGGATCGCACCTATGCTATCTGGACTATCTGCATAGACGATTGTATCGGCAGAAGGGATGCAGGTGTCGACAGCCCCATGGAGGATCGCACCTTCGATGTTGGCCTTAAGAATATCTAAGGTAACAAAAGGACGCACGGCATCATGAATGACGACAATTTGAGTATCAGGTGCGCACGCTTGAATGGCGCGGTAAGAGGACTCTTGGCGCGTTGCGCCTCCCTGAACAACCCGGAGGCGTGAATCTTGATAAACAAAGATTTCTTTTTCCACTTCGCTACACCAAAGGGCAGAGCAAACAAGTAGGATCTCTTCAAACTGGGGCAGTTTCAAAAATTGTTCTACCGTGTGCTGGTAGACTTTCTTGCCGGCAAGACGGTGCATTTGTTTGGGCGTCGTGCTGCCGAATCGGTTCCCTTCTCCTCCCATGAGGAGGATCCCTGCGACCTTTGTCCGTTGCGTTCCCATGGGCGTCCCTTAAGTTAAGAGCATCAGCCTGGATTATAACCGATCAGATCTTGAGAAAAAACCGTTATTTTTCTACATTTGAAGCCTGAATCTTAAGCCTAAATAGCTCAGTTGGTAGAGCAGCGCATTCGTAATGCGAAGGTCGCAGGTTCGACTCCTGTTTTAGGCAATTCCCATGTATCAGAACCTTCTTGATCCGCCATGCCAAATGACCCT
>JAIELY010000034.1 GCA_019752555.1 Rhabdochlamydiaceae bacterium | reverse complement strand
GGCCGAATCACACACATGACTGATGCTAGGGGACAAAAAGAGTTAATTTCTAGCCACTATTTCTCTCAAGAATGCAGATATGATGCGGTTGGAAATTTGGTTAGCAATATTATCGATAAGGCTGAGCGTCGTTACTCTTACGATGGGCTCTCTCAACTTTCATCAGAAAACGGATCTAATCAATCTAGTATTTATGCTCACAATTCTCTTTATAATAGAACTCAAAAAAATGGCACAGTTCATGAGATCAATGCGCTCAATGAGCTTTTATCATTTGAGGAAGGGCATTGTTGGTACGATCTCAATGGCAATCAAATTTTAAAGCAAACTCCCTCTGAGACTTTTCGTTTTACCTATGATCCTCTTCATCAATTGATAGAGGCGACTTCTGAAAAGCAAAGGATAAATTTTGTCTATGACCCACTCGGAAGACGCTTAAGCAAAATTGTCTTTCTTAGAGTTGCTCATGGTTGGAAAGAAACGAGCCGCGAACATTATCTTTATCATGGACAAAATGAAATTGGAGCCTTTGTGTCTTCTAATGAACCCACAAATTTAAGAGTTTTGGGGTTGGCTAAAGACAAAAATAGCCCAACAACAGTCGGAATTGAAATGGACGGCCAAGTTGTTGCCCCTATCATTGATGTTCAAGGCAATATCCGACGATTGATTGATTTAGATTCAAAAGCTATTGTAGGTCAATATGACTTTACGTCGTTTGGAGAAGAGCGACAAGCAATCTCTGATTCTAAATTGTTTAATCCATGGCGATTTGCTTCAAAACGTGTGGATCCAGAACTTGGATTTATTTATTTTGGGAAACGTTATTATGACCCTTTATTAGGTCGGTGGTTAACAACCGATCCCGCTGGGTTTTTAGATAGTGCTAATCCTTATCAATACGTTTTCAATAATCCTTTCCGATACAGAGATCCTGATGGGCAATTCATTATTGCTGTTCCGTTATTGGCCCTAACATGGAAGGTAGTAGCGCTTGCGGCAGTGACTGCATACGTAGCCTATGAAATTGAGCACCAACATCATCGTTCAAATAGCGCGTTTGCAAGAAGCTTTAACTCGGCTCTTCATCAAGTCGTTCAAAATATCGGAGGAGTTTCTCAATATGCAATGAATCAATTGGCCATGGGGAAAAAGCAAATTGATGCACGGTTGCCTGGTAACCCAGATGAATTATTGAATGATCCTAACTGGGAAGAAACTACTCATCCAAAAGCTGCAGAAAATGGGCATAGAACATTTGAGAATAAAGCGACGGGAGAAAAATTGCGTTATGATGAGGCCACACCTGGAGCACCGGGACATGAAGGAGAATCTCATTGGCACCGTCACAATCCTGCTAGAACGAACAAGCGCGATGAGTACCTAGATGCAAATGATAATCCAACACCAAGAAATAGTGAAGAATCTCATCTATATCCTTCATAAATAGGGAGTTAAATTAATGAATATAAAAAAATGCACAGGCTATTTTCACGATGGAACTTTAATTGGTATAAAAAAAAGGGAAAATAACCTGGAGATGTTTCTTGAAAGCTGTGGAATTTCATCAGATGATCTTATAGACAAAAAACTTTTATCAAAAGAAAATACATTAAAAGGCAAATTATGTCTGTTGGGTATCAAGTCGATTAAAGTAGATGATATAGAAGATAAAGAAATTCCGTGGAAAGCATACGATGATGGAGAGATTCTTCGTTTTAGAGTTGATAATAACAAGGTCTTTTTTCTTATCGAATGGAAAAACTTTCCTCCCAAGCTCCGTAGCGAGGAAATTGGCACGATCGAAATAGAAGCTGAAAAAGTATACTGGGAAAATATTCCAGATCTTTCTGATGACTACTTTAAAAAGGGTTAACAATGAGCCTTTAGACGATAAAGATGGGTATTGCCAAAAACAAAGACGCCTATACAATGGGATCCATCACTTAATTCTAGGAAGCACTCATGAAAACCACGTTCTTTATCGCTGCAGCCCTTCCACTTTGTTTGGTCTCGTGCAGTAATGAGCAAAAAGAGAATGAAGAAATCAATATCGAAAATATGGTCCTCAACGACGCAAGTGATGCTGAATGGACGACAGGCTATGAAGAGGAAGAAGAGCTTGTTCTGCAAGAGAGAGACCCTGTCCCTCAAGAGCAGATCATCGCTGAAACACCCGATGCGCCTACCAAGTTTAATCCGACAGACTCGAGTCGTTAAGCGGCTTTTCGAATTCAAGAAGGGCTTGTTTGATTCTCATATCGATTGCAAATCCGCCGAGCTTGCCTTGGGCTGCGATGACACGATGGCAAGGAATGAAAATGGGAAACGGGTTTTTGTTGCATGCATTGCCGACGGCTCTTGCGGCCTTTGGATTTTCAAGCGCTTCTGCGATCTGTTTGTAGCTTGCAGTTGATCCAAAGGGCAGGGTTTGCAGATGCAGCAAGGTCTCTTGATGAAACGGGGGCAGGTGTTCTATGTCGAGCCCCTCTGCTAGTGATACGGGTCTCTTTAAGCTGTAGGCTTCTAGCCAATTGAGAAAAGGCTCTGGCAGCAGCGTCTTATCCCAACTACAGACAAAATTCTTTCCGAAAATAAGCGTTACCTGCAAGAGGTGTGTTTTATTCCCAGAGAGGTGAACTGTGATCGGAGGGCCTGAGGAAAATGTATGAATAGACATCATCAATGAACGGGGTGTTGTATCACCCCGTTTCCAAGAAAAATTAACGGATAGCGGACTTTACATCGGGAGAGATGTGCGTAATCATCTCATCAAGACGGCTTAGCTCGAGGTATTTGCGTTTGCTGATTTTTTCGCCGGCATAGTAGTACTCGTGGTGAGGGCGGTCGCCGATGAAGTAGGTTGCAGGACCATGCTTCTGATTGTTTTCAAACGAGATCTCTTCGCTTAAGATTTCTCCGTCGACATAACGACGTTCAATCCCATTTTTTTGACCATAGAGATAAGAGGACTCAATGCACTTGTTTCCTTTTTCATAATAAGTTGCTTTGCCGTGAAGCTGGCCATCGACCATTTCTTCGACAGCAAGCGGCTCTCCAGTGGAAGCAAACGTTTTTCTCTCGCCGCTGAGCTTTCCATTCGAATAGGTCGCAATCGATTCGGGAACGCCATTGGGATGGAACGTTTCTTTTTTAACAGTGAACCCGCCTTCATAGCTCTCTTTTGCAAGAAGCGAACCATCTCTTCGTCGAACGATCCGTAAGCCGCTGCCCTTGTCCACTTTGCTTTCAATGTCATTTGTCATTGTGAAGTATTGCCCTTCTAAGAGTTCGTCGCCGACAAAATCTTCGATCATCATTGGAGTTCCGGAATCATACCATTTTGTTACAGAGTAGCGGGAAGGAGAGAGTTGGATTTTTTCTGAAATGGGCAGGCCTAAAGAGTCATATAGAATTTCTTTAACTTTGGTGCCTTGATTGTATAATGTGTAGTGTTCCACCGTTTGGCTATGGGGGAATGTTTGAGTCATCGGGCCGTTTAAAATTCCATTCTCATAAGTCGCGGTGACGACGATCCCGTTGCGCAGGTGAGTGATCACTTGACCAGGGTAGTCTCTAGATTCCCATTCATTTTGAGACATGGCATAGCCATACTTATGGATGTAGCGTTGGGAGACGACCTCATCATTATTTTGAGAGTCGTTGCAACCATAAGTGATCAATCCTAGGATTGCAAAGAGAACATAACCTCTGATCTTCATAATAACCTCTTAAATCAAGCTGTCTTTTAGTTTTTCTACGACCGCTGTTGTGAGACGAGCGTGTTCTTTATCAACGGTCTCAAACGCGACTGTTTTATTCGGATCGCGATAGAAAAAGCGGAATGTTGCGTTTTTCCTATCTTTGCCGATTTGCTCGCTTTTGTAAAGATCTAAAAGATAAACAGATTCCAGAAGACGTGAAGAGGTCTTCTTTACTGCATCTAAAAAGTGATCAATGGAAACATCATCTTTTAATGTGACTGTCCAATCTCTTTCGGAACCTGGATAAGGGGACGGCTCCTTAATTGCTGTTTGTTTGCGAATCAGCGGAAAGAGTTCATGGAGGTTGAGCTCTGCATAGTACACGCGCTGCCCAATATCGATTTTGGCCACATGGGCAGGATGGATCTCTCCTAGCGCTCCAATGCGCACATTTTCCACATAGATGTGCGCTTGTCTTCCTGGGTGGAAGTTGTGTAAGTGGGAAACGGAGAAGGTGGCTCCAGAAATATTCAACCCTTGCAAGAGATTTTCGATAATCCCTTTCAAATCAAAGAAGTCAACTTCTTTGGGCTTGGGATCAAAATGGTAAGGCGTTGATTTGCCGCTTAATACAATTCCAGCGCAAGAATACTCTTTAAAGTTTTCTTTCTCCTTTAAATGGATTCTGCCGACTTCAAATCCGAATATCGTATCGTTGAAATGATCTTTGTTATACTTCACCACTTGCAAAAGCCCTGGCAGAAGAGAGGTGCGCAAAACCGATTGTTCAATGGAGCTTGGCTGAAGCACGTGGATGAGAGCCTCTTGCCCAAGAGAGTTTTCTAATGCCATCTCTGCTTGGGTAGGACTAATTAAATCGCACGTTAAAAATTCTTGGAGCCCCTCAGCTTTCAACCGTGTTCTGACATTTTTTTCGAGTAAATAGATCGGTGCATGAGGAAGAAGCGAAGAGCCAAATTTTGGTGTGGATTTCGGGATGTTGTTGTAGCCGTAGATCCGCGCGATCTCTTCAATCAGATCAATTTCTGCGGTTAAATCATTGCGGTAGGTAGGGACGGCAAGGTTGAGCTGGTGTGCCGACTCAGAAAGGATCTCGCATTCCAGCCTTTGAAAGATGTCTGCCATTTCCCTTAAACTTAACGAGGTTCCCAAAAGTGCATTAACGCGCTCTACTCGGCAAGCGATTTTTTTTCGCTCAAAGAGGTGCGCTGTTTCATCGATGATCCCTTGACGGATTTCTCCTCCTGCAATTTCTTGCAAAAGGCAAACCGCGCGGTTCAATGCCGTAATAACACCGTTCGGATCGATCCCTTTTTCAAATCTCTGCGAAGAATCCGTTTTTAGCCCGATTAGTTTACACGTCTTACGTACTGTTTGAGGGGGAAAGTAGGCTGCTTCAATGAGGACATTAACCGTTTTTTCTGTTACGCCCGAGTTTTTTCCTCCCATTACACCAGCAAAAGAAAGGGGCTTATTTTGATCTGAGATCAAAAGTGCTTGAGGCGGGATCAAACGCTCGATTTCATCGAGCGTTTCTAGTCTGTCATAGGATGTCTCAGAAGTGATCGTTAGCTGTTTTCCCTCAATTGTATCGTAATCGAAGAGATGAAGCGGTTGTCCGAGCTCTAGCATGACCAAGTTGCCGACATCCACAACATTATTGATGCTGCGCACGCCGCAGGCTTCTAATTTTTTTTTCAACCAGTCGGGGCTCTCTTTTACTGTGATTCCTTCTATTAGACGGCAAGCAAAACGAGCGCACTGCCGTTTATCGATCAGCTGCACTCTTAATGCATCCTCAATTTTTTTAGATCCCTCGTTTACCTCAATAGCAGGTAGGAAATAAGGTGTTTGGATGAGAGCGCTTAATTCCCGTGCAATGCCAAGCAAGCTAAAGCAATGACCCAAGTTTGGAGTAAGAGACACTTCCAAAACGGCATCCCCATAGAGCGTTTCTAAAGCTGTCCCTTCGATCGCCTCTTCTGGCAATTCCATAATTCCCTCGTGAGAATCGCTTAAAAGCAGTTCTTGAGCAGAACAGAGCATCCCATGCGATTCGACATCACGCATCTTGCCTTTTTTTATTTTGTGCACTTTATTTTCAGCATCAGTAAGCGTTGCTCCGATTTTTGCAAACGCCGTTTTGATTCCAGCTCTGCAATTAGGAGCTCCGCATACGACTTGAAATTGTTCTGCTCCATCCGAGACGATCGCTACCCGGAGGCGATCTGCATTGGGATGTTTCTCAACAGAAATGACCTTGCCGACGACCACCCCTGTAAATTTTAGGGCGGTGGATTCGATCCCCTCTACTTCAAGACCTGCTAGCGTCAAAAGATCTGCAAGTTCTTGAGGGGAATGGGAAAATGGAATGAATTCTTTTAACCAAGAGATAGGGACTTTCATAAAAGGCGGAAAAAATTTAGGATTAATGTTAGCTAATAGTACCAAACTTTGCTAATCCCCGAAAAGGAAATTATGTCACACACCTTAGAGACCCAGTGGATTCGTCGGACAAAATGGCTCACCCAGGCTCTTATGATTAGCGGAACTTTGAATATCGGCCTTCTTTCCACCTTTGCTTACAGTGTTCTGAAAGATAAACAGCAGTCCCTCGTTCTAGAGCTTTCTCCTCAGGCTCAAGAAACTTCTGCTGCTTTTACAAATGCTCAACTCCTAAAAGCATATTCCCTTCTTCCTTATCAGGAGTTGCTGCTTCGCCTGGAAAATAAAGATTTAATTGAAGAGGGGCTTACCAAAAGAGATTTAAGCTTAAGCTGTCTTGTAGCGTTTCATCATTTCGATATCGAACGAGCTCTTGGAGGCGCGCACCTTCAAAAACGCTATCTTTCTCTTCCACCTATGGAGCTCACCGTTTATCCAGGCTTAAATGACGCCCAGTTTCAAGCGATTCTACAGTTTGCGCGGACAGAAAAATGGCCCATCACTTCACGAGGTCTTTTTGAAGAACTTAAACGCTCCCAAGAGCCATCCCTTATTGAAGCCTTCACGCTAACTGCAGAATTTGATGCGATTCATTCTTTGTTTGCTAAAACAGGCGCACCGCTATCTCCAGATGCATTAATCGCTCTCATCCGTGAAGGGGACTGGAGCTTGCTCTCTACTGCTTTTGAGCTCTCTTCTGATCAACGCCGCGCGTTGCTTCTTGCCTACCTGCCTACATCACCTAAAGCGGCGCATCTTCTTTTACAGTCTGATCTTGAATACGCTCTTAAACGCTTGGACGATTCTCAAATCCTGCAGCTTCTCAACAATCTGCGTAGCAAAGCTGCCGAGCTAGCCTCATCTTCTGGAAATTCCTATCAAAAGAATTTAGAAGAAACAACAGTGGAACATTTTGCAAAAGAACTGTTGTCTTCTCCTCGCACCGATGCCGTCTGGCAAAAAGCCGCCGCTCTACTTTATGCAGCAATTGGCGAAGAGCTGCCCAGCCCTTATGACCATCTTCAAGTCCTCAATCGCTTTGTGCCTGAGGCTCTACCCGCAAAACTTCTCGCTCAAACTAAAGAGGCGATCAAGCAGGTGCAGCCCAAAAAACTTCACACGATCGAGCCGGGCGACAGCCTCTGGAAGCTCTCTCGCAAGTATCATGTGAGCATCGAAGAGATCATGCGCGTGAATCATCTCGAAACAGAAAAGCTCCGTCCTGGCAAGCAGCTCGAAATTCCTTAACAAAAAAGCATCTCTCAGGATAAACTCTCCCGCCTTAAGTTCTTTCAAAATAGGAAACATATGGCTTCAGAATCTGCCCAAAGGGCTAGCGCCTCTCCAAAATCTTTAGTGAGCAGTAGTGTACACTTAGATATTATTGACGCTTTAAATAGGGGGGACTTTGTTTTTTTGAATAATGGAAAAATCGAGCGTCTTTTTCATTGTCATATGACGCAATTGCCTACTGGCGGATGTTCTTCTAGAACTAAATACACTCAAGATCCTCTTGAAAATCTTTCAAAACAGACCCGTGTGATTTCTGTCGATCTAACCGTGCACCCTTATCTGCTTAATCTTTTCGAATGGCCAAATAAAATTTGTCAGGCAGGTTATGGGGAATGTAAGTGTTCATTAAAAGAGCGGGTTGCACAACTTGTTCCGATCACAACCTGGACCTATATCGACGGACAAATGTATAAATAGTAGGTTTTGCCTTTCAGAGCTCGAGGATCTAAAAACCGATTAATAATTTATTTAATTAAAAATTAAACTGATGTTTCAGGCTTTATTTATTGTTGATTTGTTTTAACTATTTGTTTATAATAAGTTTTTAAAATAAAATCAATTAAGGGTCTTATGTCAGGTGTAGGTGCCTTACAGGGTGTTTTTGTTTCATCGAGTTCTACTAATGAAGAGCAGGAGCCAGCTGGCCTATCCAACTCAAGAAGAGGTTCAGCTCCAAGCATCCCTTTAAGTTCTTGTTCAAGACCTCTTGCAAAAAGGGTCACATACGAAACCCCCAGTGGCTCTAGAGGCATTCTAGATGGCTCTTTGCACGGGCAAGTCCTAAGTTCTCCTGGCGCTTCTGAGAGCGGTAGGCTCGCTTCTCACGCATCTCGTTTTGGCGCTACTACTGCAGACTTTACGGCGGAATTCTCTGTAGCAGTTTCTGAATCAGCAAGTGGCAGCTCAGCGAAAGTTCCAAGCGTATCAACAGGGGAAAAGGCGGCAAAAAAACAAAAGACCACATCCAACACACCGCTGCGTAAAAGCCAGCGGAGCTCTGTTCTTCAACGTTCAGCGCAAACGACTACGGCACAAAGACGATCTGTTCCATCTGAAACAATTGATCGATCTAACATCATCCTTCGGCTCAATCCAACCCATCGTTTGCCTTTTTCAAAAATTCCAGAGGCTCTAAGCTTTATAAAACCTCTAAGGAATCTTGGGATAGAAGATCAAAGTGAAATTCTTAAAATGAAAAAAAGCGAGTTGCCTTCTAATTATGCGTCTTCGATCGAGAAAAAAGGCTTTGATGATTCTCTTGTTTGTGTAGCCAAAGTCTCAGAAGAGGTCGGTAGGGGCGTATTTGCAGCTAGAGATATTCCAAAAGGTGCGTTTATTGGCTTTTATGCAGGCGACTTTAGACTTGCGATGCATTCTGAAAGAGACTTTTTAAAAGGATATGCGTTTGATCCGATTCAAGGAGTTAATGAAAAACAATCTCCGATAAAAAATAAAAAAGTCCGGCAACAATTAGAAAAGGCCGCTCTTGAGGCTTTCGGCCCGCATGAGGCACCTGACGAGGGGTATGAGATTATTATCGATGCCGAAGAAAACGGAAATTTCACTTCTTTAATTAATGATGGTCAAACCAATGCGAACGTCACCGCAGAGCTGCGGCAATTTAACGGGCAGATTGAAATTGCATTATTTGCAAATAAACCCATTCGCAAAGGCATGCAGTTGCTCATCAGTTACGGATCATCCTATTGGCCTGCATTAGAAGCCGCAGGAAAGGGCAGAAGTGTGAAACTCTATCCAACGCGCTATGTCCTTGCTGATCCAATCCCCGAAAGCACATCTTCCTCTTCGTCTTGCTCAGATGACACAAGCGATTTCACGGCTCCAGCAGCCTCCGATACCGCTTCCTCAAGTTCAAGCTCTTCAAGCGCCTCGGATGAAATGCCCCCTCTTTCTGAGTGGAGCTCTCAAGAAACGGATTTTCTCGATCTTACGGCTCCAGCAGCCTCCGATGCCACTTCCTCAAGTTCAAGCTCTTCAAGCGCCTTGCATGAAATGCCCTCTCTTCCTGAATTGAGCTCTCAAGAAACGTATTTTCTCGATCATTTTTTAAACATGCAATCGCTTGCAGCAGAAATGGCTGATGCTATCGAAGATACAGTGCAAAAATGTTATGTAGAGGCAAAGGCACTTCTTAGACCGAGCGCACTTAAAGGATCTGAAGAGATTGCGTTTTGTTATTTCAGCTTGGTAAGAGAGCGCCTGCCTGTCCCGTTGCTTTTTGATTATGTTGAGCAGCAAATAAGAGTGATCTCTTCGCAGCGTTATGAAATGAAAATGGAAGTTCTTAGAATGCAGAGTCTTAGCTCCGATGACTTCCGAAAAGAAATTAGTGAGTTTCTTCGTCTTGAAAAAGAGCTTTCGCAAGGAACACATTCCAAAGAAAAGATCAGCGAGTATTTTTATCAGAAATATCTATGGCTTTATCGCGAAGCACGATTGCCGCTAATGCAATCATTGGCAGGATTTAGAGCGGCTGAGATGAGCTTGCATCTTGCTGAATATCATCTGGAAGATAGGAGTTTATATGAGGGATCTCTTAATAATGCGATGCTCTTATTTAGCGCTTTAATGAAAGAATCTCCAGAAAATAGAAGGTTGATTCCTTTAACAATTAAACTTGCTGCCTCTTATTATCAAGAGTGTGAGTTCAGAATCAATTATCAATCTCCTATAGCCTATGGTTCATTTACTGAATCTCACGAAATAGAGCAAATGCATTCGTCGTCTACAAGTTGGTTTGTCCAAGAGCAGCAACTTGAAGATTATAAAGAGTTAAAATATTTATTGGTCTCTTCCTCTCTTGGTCAAAATAATTTAAATAAATTGAGTCTCGGAAGACAACGATTGCTCCCGCAATCCTATTGTGAACATGAAGAGACTGCATTGCAAATGCTTGATTGGGCAGCTTATGAAGCACATCAGTTGGGGATCCAAAGAAGGGAGCCTCCTTTTCGCCAGCAAAGGTTTGAAATGAAAGGCCACTTGTTGCAAGAGAGAAAGAAATATCCTCAAAGCCGATCCTTAGAAAAGTTACTTGCTTTGGAAGAGCAGTTTAGAACAGGAATCACGTCACCTCATGCACTTGAGGCCCTTTATTCGGATTACAAAAAACTCGCTTACTCTTCCAACATTCGCAGCGCTATAGCTCTTCCTTGTTTATTTCGTATGGGAGAACTCTGTATGAACATTTACTATCTCTATGGAAAAATGCTAGATCAACCTGATCATCGAGCCAAAGCTGCTAGCTACTGCCAAAAAGCATCTAAGCATTTCATCCGATTGAAAAAGAAACTAGAAAGGCAACGAAGTTATTCGTTGCCTTATATGCTTAAGCTCGTTGACTGTTATCTCAATGAAATGCAATCCGTTTAATCGTCTGTAATCGTTCGGTTGCGTTTTCCTACATGCGCTCTTGGAGTGGAAGACTCTTGTATCTGATGATCGCTCAAGATGGCAGATTCATCTGAAAAGACGATACTAGAAATAGACTGTCCTAGCGCCTGTTTTGAACAGTTTTCTAATACGGCAACTGCCCTCGTCTGTTTGTCTACCAAAATGCCTTGTTTTAGATTGTTCAATTTATCCGCTGTTAATGGACCTTTAATTCTAAGTGCATTTTTACTATATTTAATCGCTTCAAGGCGGTGGGTTTCGCTTTTTTCACTGTTACCGACAGATTTAAAAATTAAGTGAAGCTTAAAATGGATTTCAGCAGCATCGGTATAGGAAGAATGTTCTTTGGTTTCTGTTGAATAAATATATGTCGCTTTTGCTGCAATCGCAAAGCATTTTGCAGCGTCTTCATAAAGCTTAACATTTTCTTCCGACAACGGTCCTGCACGATTTACAATAAAATGCGCATAGCTCTCATAAGCTCTGCCATTGACATCATATTTTCCAATAGAAAATTTTTCTAAAGCCATCTGGTAGTAACTAGAAGCTTTTTCTGGTTCCACATCTCTATAATGAAGAGCAATTAGCAAGGAAAGTCTAGAACGAGCCTTAAGGTTTTTTTGACATTGAATTGGATCTTGATCAAACCATTTACTTTTCTCATTACTAAGAAGAGCTTCGGCTTTCAAGACTTCTTCTTGGCTCAATGAGCCCGATTTTTTCGCCTCATGGCACAGTTCTTTAGATTCAGAATAAAGTCGATCTGCATTCATTTTTTGTTGGATTCTTCTTCTGATAGGAACATTTCCAATAGAGGAGATCTCTTTTTTTTCAGCGAGGTTGATCTTCGCCCTGTCATCGCATTTCTCTGCTTTTTTCAGATACTTTTGAGCTTTTTCAGTAGCGCCCTCTTCCGCAGCTAGCTGCGCGAGGTTTCGGTAGACATTCGCAGCAGAGCTAAAACTAGAGGCTTTCGCTGTTTCTTCTGAGTAGTAGTAGGCAGCTTTTGCTGCTAACGTATAATAGCGAGCAGCTTGCTTTAGGTTAGCAACCGTTGGATTTTTTTCATAAAATGCTGCTGCATGCCTGGCAGCATCACTTCGGATGTCGTATTTTCCCTTTCCCCATCGATCTACCGCGGTTTCATAGTAGGGTACTGCATGATCAAATGCCTCGTCTGCTTTACTGTGAAAATAGTGCTGAGCAAGAAGCAGCGCCGCTTCACATCGAAGTTCGATCGGAGTTGTGTCCTCTATCTCATCGAGCCACATTTGTTTGCCTACTCTTACTAAGTCGGCAAGAGCCTTACGTTTGCTCTCTGGGAGAACAGGGTTTGCGCTGTTAACTTTTTTAATAAGAGTTAAAAATTTATTTTGCAGTGCGACAGAAACAGATGTTTTTTGTCTTTTGACCCGTTTTGACTGAGCTTTTAAAGGGGCAGACGGTTCCGTATAATGATCCGGTTGTTTAATCTCACGACCAGAACTTGTGTAGGGAAAGGGG
>JAIELY010000022.1 GCA_019752555.1 Rhabdochlamydiaceae bacterium | reverse complement strand
TATCAAAGGTGTGTCGCTTGACACCAGTTAGTCGACGAAACTTCTCGTCGTCCAAGTTCTTTACTGTTTCAAATTTCATCGAATGCCCTCTCAGAAAAGCAAGGCAGTATACTCAAAAATTTAATTTCGAAAGAAGTCTATTGTAATTTTTCAAACCTTAAGGCATATTGTCTCTGAGACACAACCTTAAGGCTTAATTTTATGTATCGATTTCATCCTCTCACACCAGAAGAAGAAAAGATCATCGTCCACAAACATACAGAAAGACCGGGCAGCGGTGCTTATGAACATCTCGAAGGACCTGGAGTGTTTGTCTGTAAGCGATGCGATTTTCCACTCTATCTTTCGAAAGATAAATTTGCCTCTGGTTGCGGTTGGCCGAGTTTTGATGATGAAATCGCAGATGCTGTTGAAAGAAAACCTGATCCAGATGGGCAGAGGGTTGAAATCCTTTGTAAACGTTGCGGTGGACATTTAGGGCATGTATTTGTGGGAGAACAGTTAACCACTAAAAATTTGCGCCACTGTGTTAATTCCCTTTCCCTTTCCTTCGTGCCCGCCTTTACTCCTGAAGGGTACGAGCGAGCTTTGTTTGCGGGCGGATGTTTTTGGGGTGTGGAGCATCTCATGAAACATCAAAAAGGAGTCATTAAGACTCAGGTTGGCTATAGCGGAGGGCATGTCGTTAATCCTACGTATGAAGAGGTTTGTTCTGGGTTAACAGGGCATGCTGAGGCGATCGAAGTGATTTTTGATCCTGAAGTTGTGGACTACGAAGTGATCGCGAAGCTTTTTTTCGAAATCCACGATCCGTCTCAATTAGGAGGGCAAGGACCGGACATAGGTCCTCAATACCGCTCTGTCGTTTTTTATCTCACCGAAAAGCAGAGAAGAATCGCAGAGGCGCTTCTCGATCAGCTCAAAAGAAAAGGGATTCGAGTTGTGACAGAACTTATTCCCGCAGGACCTTTTTATCCTGCTGAGGATTACCATCAACTCTACTATGAAAAAACAGGGAAAGCGCCTTATTGCCATAGGAGAGTGAGGCGTTTTGAGTGAAATGGAAAAATCAATAAAGGCTGGCTTAAAAGCCAGCCTTAGTGGGGTTTAAATAAGGGCTTTTTAAGTGCCAAACACTGTCGTGAGGTGGGGTTTAATCCTCTCGGATGCGCCTCCTAAGGCAATGTAGTAGGCTCCCATAAAAAGCGAACGTATGCCGCCTCCTTTTGTTGCAAGCCCTTTAACCCCTTCTTTTTGGACAATTGTTTGTAATGTTCTACGCAAGGTGGGGTAGGCCCCTGCTTTATCTTCTTGCATTAAGGTATTTGCTCGATCGAATGCATTGCTCAACCCTCCTGCAAAAGCTCCTGTCGTTGCGCTTGCCACGGTTTCTCTTAACGCATCTTGAGGGATATACTCTTGCAGGCGGCTTTCGACGACTTTTCGACCTCCAAAAAATGTCCCGAAGACAATCGCATCGCGCGCTGCGATCGGTGGAATCGCTTTAAAAAGCCCGCGCATTCCATGCTGTCTTAGTGTTCTTTGAGATGCCTGTAGAGTGCTCCCTCCATGGAATTGCTGCTCTTTACCGACGCGATCGAGAGGAGCAACAAAACAAGCGGTAATAAGACCTGTCATCATCCCGTTTGTAACGAGTTGAGAGTCTGAGAGGGAATCGGATTTAAACAGATAGCGGGCTGTAAGAGCGTTGATCAAAAAGGGCAGGCCCCCCTGAGGAACGGCTCCGGCGCAATTCGCGACCGATCCGTGCCAGAGTTTTCCGACAGGCGGAATCCCTTTAGTGTTTCGAAATAAGGCTTTCAATTCTTCGAACTTGCCGCTTTGCTTGTAGGATTTAACAACATCTAGGGGTTGGGTGGCTAGGACGGCAACGACGTCCGCGCTTAAGCCCAATATAAAACTTCCTGCTGCATTCAATTGCAGCTCTGTATGTGCTGACATGATTCTATACTCCTAAGGTTTTTAGAATTTTTTTTTAACGTTAAAGTGCTGAGTAGAAAAAAAATTATTGGTGCGTGGGACGCACCTTCCGAACCTTAGAAGAAGATTTTGCGAACTGGACTTGAGCAGAAGGGAGCGGCAAGCCTAATAAGGCTTGAAAAGGCATAGAAAGGAAAGTAAGAAATAAACCTTCTTGTTCCATGAAAAAGATTATATTCTATGCAATTAATTAAATCAATTAAAATAAAGTTTATATATCAATTCGTTTGTGGATTTCAAAGAGGGAGAGTCTCTTACGTTCTTTGCTATTCTTTCTTGATAAAAATTTATGAAATGTTTAGAAGTCGAGTTTTGTTACATATTTTTTGAAATTTTTCGGCATTGACCATACAAGGAGTCGCAATGGCACAATCACTGATGAAATCCAAGCTGCAATTCAAGGCGTACCGCATATTGACGGTATTAAAATCTCTCAAGACTTTATATACGCTTCCTCAAGAGAAAATCGATGCGTTCCTTAATTCTTACGACATCTATGACCATGATTGGGCAAATGAAGAAGAACTCATTCAAAAGATGGGAGCCGACTATTATGAGCAGGTCAAAAGAAAACTGGTCGATTACTACAGCGTGCTGAACCATTTATGTGCAATTGGCCAAGTGGAAAAAATGTATATTCCTCCCGCCATGGATCTCTCTGCTAGTATTATTGCAAACCAAGAGCTGTATGAACAAAAAATGTGCCGTGATTTAGGAATTCGAAAAGGGGATCATGTCCTTGATATTGGATGTGGAAGGGGCCGGATTGCAAGCCATGTGGCCACCTATACAGGCGCAGATGTCACAGGAATGAATATCGACCCTACTCAAATTGATTGTGCAAAGCGTTTTGCAGAAGGCAATGGCCTGAATGCTCAGTGCCATTTTAAAGTTGCAGATATGAACGATCTTCCTCTTCCTTTTCCGGACCAATCTTTTGATTTTGTGTATCAAGTGCAAGCTTTTAGTTTGTGTAAAAATTTGGAGAAGCTATTCCAAGATATTTACCGTATGCTCAAACCAGGCGGAAGGCTTGCATGTCTGGATTGGGTGCGTTTTCCAAAGTACGATCCGGCAAACCCTCACCATGCTGAATTGATGAAGCGGATTAAACCGCTTATTGGAGCGATAGGAACACCCTCTGTGGATGAATTTGTCTCCCTTTTAGAAAAAGTGGGTTTTAAAGTGCGCATTAGTGAAAATGCGAGCGTTGGCGGACTGCAGGCTCCATTGATTGAAAATGCGGATCGTTTTTTCACTCGTGTGACGCGTCTGATTAAGTTTCTTGTGAATTCAAAGCTCTTGCCAAAGCATTTTCAAGCTTTATTTGATCGACTGACGAAAGATGGTGAAGCCTTTGTCGAAGCAGACCGGTTAGGTCTTATTACGACAAGTTACTACATTGTCGCTGAAAAACATTAATCAGAGCTGACTCCACGCAATCGCTGAAACGTTTCATGAATCGAAAGGCTCAGCGATTGCGTGAGATCTGCAACAGACCTTGTAAAACTCGCTACAGATCTTCCAATGATTGCAACAAATTGTCCAACAGGTAAAAGCACATACTGGTAAATGATGTGAGCCAATCGAGCCATACCGGATAAAAGACCGTATGCCGCAAAGCCAGTGGCTTCTAATACAGGAAGCAGCACCGTATTCCATGTCCATTTAACGAGAAACACAATTGCTGTTCCAATGGGTTTCAAGAGATATTGGTAAACAGCGATTGCAATTCTTACAATGATGTTTTTGAGGCAGACAGCTGCTTGTCTAGTCAGTTCTGTCAGAGGGACAAGGATCGTATTCCAGATCCATTGAGAAGCATTAGAAAGGGCAACAGCTAAAGGTTTTATAATGAAGGTGTAGATTTTGTTTAATGCGAAGCTCACTGAGCTGCCAATCGCTTTACACAATGGGAGAAAAATGGTATTCCAAGTCCATCTGATGACATGGCCTATCCCGTGAATAAGCGGTTGAAGAAGGAAAGAGTTGATTTTTTGGATCGTGGCGATCAAAGCATTAAGGGCGCAGGTTGTGACTTTAACCAATCCTCTAGCGCAGGGTTTAATCACAACAGTGTGGATTTTATGAATGGATGTTGCAAGAGCCGTTGAAATGGCAGTGATTGCTTGTCCAAGACCATTTGCGATAGGGATGAACAATGTCCTCCAGGTCCATGTGCATGCTTGCGAGACGGCATGGGCCATAGGAATCAAGACAGTTTCTGCGACAGTAGAGACAACTTTTAGCGTTCCTTGAGCAAGAGGGATAATAATGTGGCGTGCTGTCCATGTGGCGGCTTGAGGAATGGCTTTTGTGATGATCCATTTCGGGGCAACCCAACCGATCGTATAAAGAGGAACCGATACCGTAAGAAAGGCATATTTTCCGATCAGAAATAGTTTGTCTCCCACAAAAGCTGAGATTTTACCAACGGATGCACAAGCACTTCCCCACGCTGTTGTAGACCCGGCTGAGCTGCAAATGAATCGCTCTGCTCCCATTTTCATTAAGCTTCCAGCTCCTGCTGTCGTCCCAGAAAACAAGAGCAGACAACCTGCTGCTTTCAATAGTTTTATCGCATGAGCAGATGCTTGCCAGCCTTGATGATCGACCGTATTTTTGGCATTCGTCTGTTTTGTGAATTTCAAATCAGAAACGTCAGCTTTGTCAGATGCCAAAGTGGGGCATAGGCTCGAACTTGTTATGTTAATATTTGATGTCATCTGTTTAAGATTATTTTTTCGACAAAAATAGCATAACAGGGATTAATTTTAGATGTAAAAAAACCAGGAATATTAACTATTCCTGGAATGTGAGAAGAGAATTTTTTAAGTGTGTTTGACGTTGATCGTAACGTCATCACCGCCGATGCGTCTTGAAATATTTCTTGAAACACCCATAGCAAGTCCTTGAACTAGCGCTTGCACAAGTGTTTGAGCAACAAATTGATACATTCCGGCAATCGCATAAAAAGAGTGTTGGCCAACAGTTGAAAAATAACTTCCTGCATCGACAGATTTACTATCGAACCAGGCTGTAATCGATGCAATAGAAACGCCTGCAAGTGTGACTGCAAGAACTCCGTAGGCAACAGCTGTTGCGGTGGCAGCTGTGGTAGCAGCTGCAACTGCAGCTGCTGCAGTTCCACCTGCTAATACAATAGCAGTTCCGAGAGGGGCCACTGGACTTACGCTCTTAGGAGTAACGCTCATAGAAATCCTTAATTTTGAGTTAAAACGGTAAAATAATAATCAAGAGCTTCTTTGATTTCAATTTAAGATTGTTTTTTAATTGAGATGTGTTTGTAATTTTTTTTAACGAAAAGCAATTAAGCAAATAAGCGGTGCTTTATTCTTCTAATGTTGCGATAAATGAAGCTCTTTGTTCCTCCGTAAGCGGCATTAATGGAGGACGCAGGCGATGCCAAATGTCCCCCTTGCGATTTTCCATTACGGCTTTAAATGCGGAAATAAAAGGGAGCCCTTTCATGGCTTCAAAAAAAACATTAAGCTCTTGAGGATTTTCAGGACGTATTTCCTGCTTGCCCATTTCATAGAGAGAAACGATTAATTCAGGGTATAGATTTGCAATTCCGCAAATAGATCCAGAACCTCCTAAATGGACAGCTTCCAAGATCTGTTTTTCATGCCCCACAAACACTTTAAATCCAGGAAATCCCTTAAGGATGTCCTTAGTCAATTCAAAATTTCCCTCACTTTCTTTAATCCCGATCACAATTTCGGGAAATTCAGCAGTAAGAGCTTGAATAATGGGGAGAGTGATCGGCACTCCGCTGAATTGGGGGATATGGTATAACAGAACCCGCAAACGGGAATCTGCTACCTTTTGAATGATCTCTCGATAATAGGCAATCACGGCTTCATGAGAGACGTTCTTATAAAAAGAGGGTGGGCAGATTAAGAGGGCAGGAAGATCCCATTTCAATGCCGCTTGGCAAAGTTCTACCGTTTCCGAAATATTAGAAGCCCCATTTGCAAGAAGGATGTGCTGAGGAGGGATGCCCGCTTGGATGATCTTCTCTAACATCTCGATACGTTCGTGAGTGGAAAAAGAGGGACCCTCTCCTGTTGTTCCTCCTAATACAATTCCCGAGCAACCTCTCTGAATTAGGTCTAAACAATGCGAAAAGAGCTCTTCATAGTTGCAGCTTAAATCGGCGTTTAAAGGAGTCAGCGAGGCGGCATAGACGCCGTCGTTTAAAGAAGCGTTTGTATGTCGCATAGTGCAAAGGGTAGTAAGGAGTGTAAAAAAAAGCCCTGCAATTTTCATGAGCCCGATGCTAACTTATGTACAAAAAAACGTCCAATTCATTTTTGAGCGATCGATTATGCCAGCACAGGAAACCGATCCAGTGTTAATCCTTTAGCGGGGATGCCGAGCACCTTTTCGTTTACCATTTGAGGGAAGAGCAATCCGATATTTCCGATAACAACAGCACCTACATAAAGAGGAATGTCTTGTAGGTTCTGAAAAAAGTGATTTCTAGTCTTTTCATGTAAAAAACCCGTTGCAACACTACCTCCTAGGTAGAATGCGGATAGGGCGACTTTCTGAATGATAAAAAGAAAAGAGATGCCGATTGCGCCGCAGAAGTCGAATTGAGTAAAGGGAAGCACTCTGAATACAGGCTTATCATGGCTTGGTTCTACCCAAGCACTCGTAATACTGCTAAATGATGATATGTATAATTTTGAAATGTTCTCAAACATAATTCCTCTTTTTTTTGTGAAAGATAATACTTGTTTATGAAGGGTTTTGCAAGTTGAAAGTCTTCTGAAATGGGGGTTCTCCTTATCGAATGCGTTTAAAAATTTTACTTGCCTGATTACAAAAAATGCATTAGGTTTTGCCCCAGATGATAAGAGACTGTCTACGAACTTAAGGACTTTTATGTTTCAAGAGATTCACATCGAAAATACGAATTCTTGTGGATATAAGTGCGCTATGTGTCCTCGAGATAAGCACACACGTCAAATTGGTTTTATGTCGCTCGAGGATTTTTCCTTTTTATTAGACCGTTTAGGATCACACGCGGGTTTTTTTCATCTGCATGGCTTCGGAGAGCCTTTGCTGGATCGAAAACTGATTGAAAAAATTCAAGTGCTCAAAACTAAGTTGCCATCAGCTAAAAGCCTTATTTACTCAACGCTTGGCACTCGCGTGAAGGAAGATTATTTTTTGAGGCTCTTAGGGGCAGGGTTGACCCATATCGTGGTTAGTTTTTATGGATTTACACAACAAGATTATCAACAAATCCATGGATTTGATGGCTTTGAACTTGCCAAGCGCAACTTGAGACTACTCGCCGAGGCGATGAAGTTATCTTCTACTTTTGTCAGTGCGCGGATCAAAATTCCCGGACCTGCAATTTTCTCGAGCCTTCCGATTAATCAGCCGCCGGAACTCTTAGAGTTCTGTAGCTGGGCCGAAGAGTTGGGGTTTAGTATCAACAAATGGAGCTACGTCCACAATTATAGCGATGGGCGCTCTTATAATGAGCCGAGTACAGAAAAGCTCTGTCCTGTCATTGCAGGCAAGAGAAAAGGGATTTTAAACATTACCTGGGATCTTAATGTAATTCCTTGCTGTTACGATTACAATGCCACCATCCGTTTTGGCAATTTAAGAGAGCAAACAGTCGAAGAGATTTTTTCAAGTCCTGAATATCTCGCTTTTGTCCTCGCTCAGACCTCGAATCATCTCGATGCCTATCCGATCTGTCAAAACTGTGAAAAACACGACTATAATTGAGAAGGGTTAAGAAGCTTATTGAAATGAGCAAGAAGTTCTGGATGGTTTTCTTCAAGCCATAGTCCTAGCGGGGCTGCGATCTGCTGCTTTTCTTGTGGGTCAGCAGGTTTTAAAGCGCGCAGCGGATCGATTTTCATAATGCCGACATCAATTTGAATTGCATTGTCGTCGATTAATCCAAAATTATTCCACACTTTCGCATCGTTGTCATAAATGCCCAGCCTAAAGAAGCAATCGATCAAAGAAAACACAGAAGAGATGACTTTTTCCGCCTGATCGATGTGATTGCCTTCCATTAGCTGAGAAATACGGGGGTAGATGAGATCGGCCTTTTTTTGGATTAAGAAGCAGGCTTTATCGATCTCAATGCTTTTGGGATGTCCCTTGCGGCTTACTAACGTCAGGGTTTTCTTTAAGTGATCGGTAGGATTGAGATGCACATAGATTAGCCCTGTTTTTTCTTTCAAATAGGTGTACGCAATTTGACAGGCTTCATAGGCGGCTTGTTTTTTCTTCTTCCGGTTGCAATATTTGTTGTAATAGGGATTAAAAGAAAAGGGGATATAGCACGCCCAGCTGTTCGGGGTGTAGATGTGTTGTTTCAAAAATTTAAGAACGTAGCGCTTATCCTCTGACTCAAAGACGTAGGCTTGCGAGCCTTTGTCTAAGTAAGAAAAGGGCTGCGACAAGATCGTATCGATCTCCTGTTGTTCTTCGGGAGTTAAAGACGGCGGTTGCCATTTTGCAGAAAAAGGGGGAGTGGCGTAGATCAACGTATTGATGAATTTAGGTTTGCGGTGGCAAACACGGTCCAGCCAAACCACAGATGTCAAAAGAATTAAAGCCGCGATGATCTTTTTCATCGATCACAGACTCTTAAGATAGAGAGCTAAAAGAGAACTGCAGTGATCAAAACTATCCTTGTGTGTTAGCTCATAGCCATGGGTGTTTTCAACGGGAAAGCAAAGAAGAGCCGATTGCGCCGCTTGCCCATACCTTTGAGCAATCGAGGCATCGGACCCGTAGGATTCAAAGACAGCGCTTTGAGGATCGAGTTTCAATTTTTTCCCCAGTCTAACCAAATGATCGCTCAGTTGTTTGTCGTACACAGATACTGCATCCTGGTAGACAACAATCGGCTGAGGACTCAAAAGCGTCTGATATTCTTTCGCAACAGGACCAACGTCAATTGCAATCGAAATGTCTCCAGGAAGGGTTCTAGATGCGTAACAAGCTCCTGAGGCGCCAATCTCTTCAGAGCAAGTTGCAACGATATAAAGGTCGCATTTCAATTGTGTCTTTTGCTTTTTGATTTTTTTAAGTGTTTCAATGGCAATTGCAAGAGCGCCCCGGTTGTCTAAAAAATAGCCGGCAATCGAATCTTGGACCATCGTGAGTGTGCGTCTTGATTTTGCAATGACAACACGTGTTCCTGGCCGAACGCCTGCTTCTTTCAGGGCTTTTTGTGTTTTTCGGGTGATCACATGGACATCATCCCATGAGGGAGCAAGTCCTTGTCCGCGGTTTTCTTTTGGTATGATTTTATGCGTATGAGGTGTTTCTCTTGTTGTATGGAGCGATCCAAACGATAAGATCCCGGTGAACTGTTCGAAATCTCCTAAAATATCCACAGGCCCTTGTCCGATCGACGCGGGATATAAACCTCCTAAAGGATTTACCCGTAAAGATCCATCTTCATGAACCCTTTTTACGATCATAGACAGCTCGTCCATATGGACCATGAGGCGTACAGCAGAAGAAGCGGGATTGTTTCCTTTGACTTTTCCGATCAGGTTGCCCGCAGCATCTATCCAAAGCTCATCTGTGAGAGACTTTAATTCCTTCTTGCACAGATCCCTGATTTCGTCCTCTTGACCACAGGGACCGTAGGCTTGGACTAGAGATTGTAGAAGAGGAAATACTGGAGAATGTTTCATGGTAGACCATATGTAAAGTGATCGCGTGATTCTAGGATGGGATACCGGTAGATGTCAAGTTGATTTTTTATACTTTGCGCGCGTTCGTTTTTAAAAATATAATTATAATTATCTTTTTGTTATTTAAAGTAGAATTGACTTTTAAATTAAAATTAGTTATCATTTGTTAATAAAACAAATGAGAGGGTTATTTATGGCTTCTTCATGTTCAGCAGCACCATCCATTTTAGCGCAAGCAGCACAAAGGTTTCCTACGTATGTGTCTGAGGTTCCTAGTTTTATAGGCCTACAATCTGTAGATGTATTGATTGATGAATCTGAAGAACTAAGCTCCCTTATCACGGAAGTAAAAGAATTAAAGGATTTGCCCTTTGAAGAAAAACTTCATCAAATCACTCAAATTGCTGCCAATTCCATGCGCAATGGAATTAAAGATTATGGTCAAATTGACGTTGAAAAACGATTAAGAGTGATCCATGATGGAAAAACATTAAGTCTCGCCTTAAAAGAAAAATTAGGATGCTGCAGATCTTATGCGGCGCTCTTTTTTGTTTTAGCAGAGGCGGCAGAACTAGGTTCCCGTCATTATTTGGAAACGGTGGATCGCACTTGTTTCAACCGTGTGGTGGATGCCCATGGGGTCTCCCATTCCGTCTATGTCCCGGCTGCAACTTATTTGCCGCGTGCAAGCGGAGAATCTGAGCGCTATTTTGAAACGAAAGGAAAGTTTGATCGCTATGATACGCGTCGTGGGCATGGCCAGGCGGATGTGTTTCTCTCCTACGAGATCAACGATCACAAAGAGTTGAAAAGATATAAGGCGCTTGGGTTGCACGAAAAGGAATGGTCTGTTTTTTTAAATAAATGATTGCATTTCAGCCTTGCATATTGCTAGTGTTGTTTTCGAGAAAACGCTACCACTTTGGCTGGCGCCAAAGTGGGATTTCTGGCAAACAACACTAGGCTGCGCTTATGGACCCTATTAACTGGCCCTCTCACTTTATCTTTACACCTCTTCCTTTCTCTCAGGATTTACATCCTTCGATTTTCCGTTTTCTTTTGGCAACAGGAAACGATCAAGATCTCGAGGTGATCCATCCCTTGCTCGAATCGGCAACCGTTCATCCCGATCTTGAAATCAGACAAATTCGAGATAAGGGGCATGTGTTAGGTTCATCCGACCCTATCCAGCACGGCCTTTTTGCAAAAAAGCAGATTTCACAAGGCATAGATTTGGGAACGTATTCTGGCGAAATGAAGCTTCTAAATGCGGATTTTCCTATGGTGGGGGGGCAATATAATTACGCTCTTGCCATGAAACTCCCCGGATTTACTTTTGTAATTGACGCTAAGAAATGGGCAAATGAAATGGCTTTTATGAATGATTATCGGAAAATTGCAGAAAAGCCAAATGTTTATATCCGCACGGTGACGCATCGGGGCTGCTATTATTCGATGTGCCAAACCCTCTGTCCAATTTCTGAAGGGGAGGAGTTGCTTACAGATTACGGAGTCAATTACTGGAAGTGTCACAAATGAAATGATTAGTTACTGCTCTAAAGCGTTAACGATGCTCTGAAGACGCGTATTAAACAAGATTGCTCCATAAGTGGGAGTGTTCGTATACAAACCATTAGCTCCTAGCATAATGAGATCTCCTAAGTTCCAAAAAGCAACAGCAGCTTGATCTTTCGGAGGATAGGACCAGACAGTCGCATCGCTCAATTGGATCAGCCTGTTTGTAAGATCGATGTCAGTGATCACGGGGGTATCGCTATTAGAAAAACCTGGAACCGTATGCATCCAGACGGCGATCTGTTCATTGTTTTGCGAGGCATTACTTAAGATAAACACAGGAGGCAGAACTGTTACGTTGCTCCCAGTTTGGATGGGAGGAGCGATGGCAAGTCCCACATTAAGTGACATGAGTTCGACAAAATCACTTGTGTGCCAGCCTTGAAGCGTTAGCATGTTAATGGGTGATACATTAAGAACTGTTCCATTAGAAAGAGTGATCAGATTGTCAGAAATCGAGCTGATTTGGTATTGGGTAATCGGTGCGGCAGAAAGCTGGGCTGTTAAGAGAAACATGCACAGGTAGATCACTCTTTTCATAGGAAGTTCCTTTAAGTTAATGCTTAAAAATCAAACCGCGCTGTGACTCTTAATCCCTGAACTGAAATGTCTCCAGTGCTTCGAGCTGCTTCCCCGACAATGACTTGAATGGGCGCGCCAGGAGCTACAATTGGAGCATGACCTAATTGAATAGAGGCTTGATCCCAATAGATCGAATAATCGTAGCTCACTTGAAGATCAAAAGCGCATTTTTCATGGAATAAGGGAAGTCCCCATGCCAGGCCCAGCGAGAGATCTAAAATCGGCTTCACCAGACTGATCTTTTCTTTATTTGCATAGAGAATATCGCTTGTTTGCCCTTGAGTTAAAAGAAAGGGAAGTTTTTGCGATACTGTGACCATATCCTCAGTGTGTAAAAGGCTGATTCCCAAATCGCCCACAATTTTTAAGCTTGAACATAGATTCCAGGTGTTGCTTAAAGCAAATCTTGGACCGATCGCCCAAGAACTGGATTTGTTATTGGAAAATACCGGAAGATCTTGCACTAATGAGAAATAAGTAAGGTCATACTTTTGTTCTAACCAAAGAGTTCTCAAGCCTAAAGAAGGTCTAAAGGTAAGGTGCTTTCCGCAGAAAAAATCTCTTCCCACTTCAGCATCTAAAATGTCAAAATCTGTTTTCCATTTGGATTTATAACTGCCAAATTCTTCATTAATCAAGACCGGAGTGATGAACACAAGCCAGATAGCATGCATGTGTTGCCCGCCGGGTGTGACTTGGTGAGAAGAATGGGTTGTTTGATGAAAGCGCGTGTATTCGGCAAATAGATCCCAGCGATCCCGGTGAAATTTGTAACCCAGTCCTACTTTATATCCTGGCTTATAATCAAATTCGGGTTCTAATACCTTTCCTTTAAAGATGATGTTTGCAAGATCACCCGGATTGGAAGAAAAAGAGTTGTCTAAGAACGCAGGAGCGAGATAGTCCGCTGAGGCTCTCCAAAAAATAAAAGACCCTGTCGCATACAAATTGGCCCAAGCATTTTTGTTGGCAAGAACAGGTGCATTGTAAGCGCA
>JAIELY010000039.1 GCA_019752555.1 Rhabdochlamydiaceae bacterium | reverse complement strand
AGTACTCATCCAGCCTAACTCCAGCCAAAGACTCTACATCCGTCCCGATCCGATTCATGTCGGCGAAGTGCTCAACACAGGTACATTAGAGGCCCTTGCACTAGAACTGAGAAGCTCGAGCGCTTATGAAAAAGCGATCCGCATCGAAGGAACAGATGCCAAGCTCACCGCAACGATAGAAGGCGGAAGGATCATTCTATCCGCAGAAAATGGCGGGGTACAGGTAGATGGAGCGATCCGAGCTGAGAGCGGAGTTGTGCACGTACTTGGAAAAGAGATCCAACTCGGGGCTGAAACACACATCGATACTTCTGGGCCAAACGGCGGAACGATCTCTATCGGCGGTGGAGCAAGAGGGCGGGATCCAAATCTCTTTAATGCCACTACTGTATCTGTCGAGAAGGGAGCGCGCCTTTCTGCAGATGGAGTCACAGGAGATGGCGGTGAGATCATCCTCTGGTCTAATGGAATTACGGACTTCAATGGGCATATTCAAGCAAGGGCATTAGGACCAAGCGGCAAGGGAGGATTTGCTGAAGTATCAGCTCTCATGGGACTGCGTGTTAATGACCATCCCGATTTAAGCGCGTATGCAGGACGTGCAGGCACGCTGCTACTCGATCCAGGGTCCGTGGTGATTCAAAATGGACCAAATACAGCACCTCCAGTAAGCTTGGATGTTTTTAACGATGGATGGATTAACGATCAACTTCTCACCACATCTCTCATCATTGACACTGCCAACTCGACAAATGCTGCCGCAGAAACAATGACAGTCAATGGAAATGTGGTCATCGCCTGGGCGACTTCTAATGACTTAACCCTGATTGCAGGGCAGAGCGTCTCGGTCGCTTCTGGGGCTAGTATTACAAGCACTGGAACAGGAATCAATGCAGGCGATCTGACCATACAAGCAAATACAGGAGGCGCTGCCACCGGAAATTTCACCGGAATTAATATTAATAATGCCACCATCAGTTGTGCTGATGGTACTCTCACCCTTACGGGAACAGGGGGCGATACAGGAACCGACAATTACGGCGTGCGTATCCAGAGTAATTCACAAGTGCAGATTACAGGCACAGGAGCACTGAATATCACGGGAACTGGCGGCCCGGGAACCGACTTTTGCAAGGGGATTTTCCTTCTTACTGCCACCATTTCTTCCGTCGATGGACCCATTTCCCTAATAGGTACATCTAATGCAACAGGATCTTTTAATACAGGGGTGACACTCGATACAAACGGTGTGATCACCTCAACAACCGGAAACATTTCGATTCAAGGCACAGGAGGAGGCATTGTGACCGGCAATATTGGGGTCACAGTCGTCAGAAACTCCCAAATCATTTCAACGGGCACAGGTCCAACGGCAGCCTCCATTTCAATTGTCGGCGTCGGAAGCTCTACTGGAACTAACGGATTTGGAGCTCTGATTGCCGACCCGGGAACGTTAATTCAAGCCGCTGATGGGACCATTTCAATGACTGGAACCGCGCATGGAACTACTGCGGACAACTACGGGCTGTTTCTTTTGAACAACGCCCAAGTTTCCTCTACCGGATCTTCTCCTAATCAAATCATGATGTGCGGACCTGCCATGACGCCTGCCACCATCTGCATCATAGGTCAGGGAAGCACCGATATGGGAGCCACCTCAACCAATTACGGGATCTATATCAGCAATTCAGGGACAGCAATTTCTTCGGTTGCAGGTCCCATCTCCCTCCAAGGAACTGGAGGCGGAGATCCTATGCAAATGGGAATTTCTAACTATGGCGTTTATCTTTCATCAAACTCTCTTGTCGCATCCACAGGACTTGCCGCCATGCTTACTCCCGCCCCCATCTCGATCATTGGCACAGGCGGCGCTGGATTAAGCTTCAACGATGGAATTCACATGGAAGGAGGAGCTCAAGTCACAGCTCAGGATGGCACGATTCTTCTCAATGGGACAGGCCAGGGCACAGGAAATGATAACGATGGCATTAGTCTCTTAACCGGCGCTCAGATTCTATCGCAAGGGCCAACACCTAATAGCCTGACCTGTAACATGGCGCTGAGCACCCTTTGCCTCATCGGTCAAGGAAGCACTTCAGGAACTGCGGGAAACAATTATGGGATCAATTTCAGCGGAACAAATACACTCATCCAAACCGGTGCAGGAAACGTTAAATTAGACGGAACAGGAGGCGGCACAAACGATGGGAATATTGGCCTTCAGATCCTCAACTCTGCTGTGATTCAATCGACAGGATCAGGTTCTCTGACATTGGTTGGTCATGGAAGCGCTACTGGCTCTTCAAGCAACTATGGAATCTTTATTAGCTCATCTGGAACGACGATCACTTCTGCAACAGCGCCGATTGTCATCGACGCAACAGCAGGAGGCAGTGTTGAGAACAACTATGGGTTGCGCTGTGCTAGTAACTGCCTGATTGAATCCTCTCTTTCTGCTGCCATTACAATCACAGGACAGGGCGCAAGCGGAACAGATCAAAACTATGGAATACGCCTCGACCATTCTCCCTCAATTACCACAGTAGATGGCGCTGTTTCCATTACAGGGACCGGCGGCAACGGCTCAAGTAGCGCCAACAACGGCATCCAAATCGATAACAGCGCGACAATCAGCTCAAGCGGAAATGGGCAAATTAACCTGATCGGAATCGCAGGATTAGGGACCGGTAACAATCAAGGAATAGCCATGATGGATCCGGGCAGCCTCATTTCTTCAGTCAGTGCGCCCATTTTGCTAAACGGTACAGGGCATGGAAGCAGTGCCTCTAACATTGGGATTAATCTCAGCAATGGTGCTGTCATACAATCGACGGGTTTAAGTCCCACTACGAATATGTGCGGCTTAGAGATGAGTACGATTTGCTTGATCGGACAAGGCAGCACGGATACCGGTGCTATCTCAACCAATTACGGCATTTCCCTTACCGATATAGGCACGGCTGTCACCTCCGTTGCAGGTCCCATCTCCCTTCAAGGAACGGGCGGCGGGGATCCGATGATGGCTATGACAACAAACAACCATGGAGTGCTCTTAGCTGCAGGAGCTCTCGTTCAAAACACAAACTCAGCTTCCATCTCAATTACAGGGACGGCAAGCGCAAGTAGTGATGGTGTTCAAATCAACGCTTCCACGGTGACAACGCTCAATGCTCCCCTTTCCATCACTGGGGCAGGAACGGGCACTCTCATCAATAACCGCGGCGTCTCGATCCTCAACACCAGTATCGTCTCTTCCACTGGAACAGGAATCAATGCAGGCAATCTAACCATCCAGGCGAACACGGCTGCCACTCTTACAGGAAATTTGATAGGAATCGATGTCAATAATGCAACGATCAGTACTGTTGACGGGACCCTCACACTAACAGGCAATGGGGGCGACACAGGAAATACCAACATTGGCATTAACATCAGTTCGAGCGCACTCATAACAACAACCGGATCCGGGGCGCTGAATATGACGGGGACAAATGGCAGCGTAGGCCCTGTCTTTGGCGCTTCTAACAACGTTGGAATCCAGATCGTAGGCTCGACTCTCACAGTTTTAGATGGCACGATGACACTCATCGGCACAGGAGGATCTGATAATTCCCCCTTATCTTCCAACAATGAAGGAATCTATACAAGCGGATCTATCATCAGTTCAACAGGATCTGGCGCGATGATATTCACAGGAAACGCCGGAAACGGAGAATTTTCCAATGCTGGCATCTATTTAGATACCTCGACCCTTTCAAATACAACAGGTCCCATCACATTAACAGGATTCGCTTTTGGGACTCTCAATAGCAATATCGGAACAAATCTCAATACCAGCGCGATCAATGTCGCAGATGGTCCACTCACCATCACAGGAACGGGAGGCACAGGGACCACGTTTAATTGGGGGGTGGGTCTCTTTGCTGCAAGTACAGTGACCTCAACCGGGACCGGGACCATTACAATAACAGGGACAGGGGGCGCTGCAGCGAACGGAAATCACGGAATCTGGGTGGAGGGGATGGGCACTGTCGTGACCTCTGCAACAGCTGCCATTACTCTTACAGGAACAAGCAATGCAACAGGAGGAGGGAACGAGGGGGTGCATATCGTTGATTTTGCCAGTATCACCTCGACTGGCACAGGGCTTACTGCAGCTTCCATTACGATTACAGGCACATCGGGCACTGGGAGCAGTAATAACTACGGTGTTTCTCTAGATCAAAGCTCAATTACCGCAGTAGATGGAAGCATTGCAATAAAAGGAACAGCCCATGGCATAGACACGAGTAATATTGGCATCCAAATTGCAAATGCCTCTCAGGTGCAATCCACTGGATCCTCACCCAATCAAGCCACGCTGTGTGGACCTGCGATGACATCTGCTACCATCTGCCTCGATGGCCAGGGCAGTACGGATCTTGGCGCCACTTCAGCCAATCATGGGATCTTTTTCACAGGAACAAGCATCACAATTTCTTCTGTTTCTGGTCCAATCTCACTCCAAGGCACTGGAGGAGGAGATCCCCTCTCACTAGGATCGTCCAACTATGGAGTCTATCTTTCCTCAAACTCTCTTGTCCAATCGACAGGACTTGCGTCCATGGTCACTCCAGCCTCCATCTCGATTATTGGCTTGGCAGGAAATACACTCAATTTCAACACTGGGATTCAAATGGAAGGGGGCTCCCAAGTCACAGCTCAAGATGGCACCATTCTTTTCAACGGGACAGGAAAGGGAACGGGCAATAGTAATGACGGCATTTTTCTTGCAACTGGCGCTCAGATTCTCTCACAAGGGCCAACCCCTGCGAGTCTCACATGCAACATGGCAATGAGCACCCTTTGCCTCATCGGACAGGGAAGCACTTCTGGGACAACAGGGACAAACTACGGCATTAATATCAATGGGATCAATACACTCATCCAAACTGCAGTAGGGAGCGTCAAATTAGACGGAACAGGCGGCGGGAACCCGATGATGCCTATGGGAACCGACAACCATGGAGTGCTCATTGCTTCTGGAGCTCTCGTTCAAAACACAGCCTCAGGTTCCATCTCAATTGTAGGAACCGGAGGTGCTAGTGACGGTGTTCAAATCAACGCCTCTACGGTGACAACGCTCAATGCCCCCCTTTCCATCACAGGGACGGGAACGGGCACTCTCACCAATAACCGCGGCATCTCGATCCTAAACGCCGGCATCGTCTCTTCAACGGGGACTGGCACGATCACATTAAATGGAACGGGAAGCCAAAACGTTGGAGCGACAAGCTTCAACTACGGCATCCTCGTGACAGATGCTGGAAGCAAAGTCACCACTTCCGCTAGCGGCAATATTGACATGACCGGCCTTGGCGGTGGAACCCTAATGGATAACAGCGGCATTGCTATCTTCGATGCAGCCGTCGTCTCTTCGACTGGAACGGGCACCGTGACGATGAACGGCACTGCTAGCACAGCTGCAACTTCTAACAGCCACGGCATCTATGTCCGCGGAGCTAGTGCCCTTGTCACATCCGTCAGCGGAGCCATTAATCTGACGGGAACTGGTCATGGCAGTATCAACAACGGATTCGGAATCAACACAGCTGTTGGAGGATCGATCACCTCAACACTAAGCGCTCCCATCACCCTCACAGGAACTGGGGGCGCCGACATGAGCGCAGGGATCGGCATCCAAGTGGCCCCTTCTGTCGTAAGCACCGTCAATGGCAACATCCTTTTCATGGGCACAGGAGGAGGCCCTACTCAGAGTCATGGAGTCCTGGTTGCCTCTGGCGGGCAGGTCAAATCGACAGGAAGTGGAACACTCACAATGACAGGATTTGGAGCCCCCTCTGGAACAAACTCTAATAAGGGGATCTTCGTCTCCGACGCAGGATCTCTTATCACCTCCGCGACTGCCGCGATCCTCCTTAATGGAACGGGGCAAGGGAGCTCAATTAATAACTCCGGAGTTGAAATTGCCTCTTCGGGACAAGTCACATCCACTCTCAGCGCTCCTATCACGATCATAGGCGCTGCGAGCGCAAGCGGCAGCGGCAACAACTCCGGCATTCGGATGAGCGTTGGAACGCCCACCATCAGTACCGTGAGTGGGAATGTGATTCTCACAGGAACGACCACTTCCGCAGGAACCAATAACATTGGCATTAACATAGATGGCACAGCCCTCATCCAATCCACTGGCTCCGGCACCATCACGTTAAATGGCACAGGCAGTACCAACGGAACGACTGGAAACCACGGCATCTTCGTCTCAAATGCCAGCACAAGCATCACTTCTAATACCGGTAATATCTCACTCACCGGCATAGGCCATGGCAGCGGAATTAACAACCGAGGCATCAGTATTGAAAACGCCGCAAGCATCACCTCAAATGGCCCTGCCAGCATCACCCTCGCTGGCACCGGCGGCACCACAGCAACTAACAGCTGGGGCATTCTTCTCACCGGCGCCAGCACACTTGTCAGTTCGACAGGCGGCGCAATCACCTTGAACGGCACCGCAGGCAGCTCAACAGCTCAAGGGGTCCGCATCACCTCGGGCGCTCAGCTCACAAGCTCTGGAAGCGGGACTCTCACGTTAGCCACGTTTAACACGAGCGATCTCTCTGTCGACACCAATGCCATTGTCATCACAACAGCTGCAGGCCCTATCACTGTCAACAGCAGTCGAGATGTTCTCATCACAGGCGGCTCGAACATGAATGAAGCCGCACGCATCGACTGCGATGCGGTAGGCGTACTCTCAGTCACTGCGGCTCGAGACCTTGTCATCACAGGCGGCAGCAACACGAACACAAGCGCACAGATCCAAAACAATGCGCCAGGCGATGCGTTCTTCACCATCGGAAGAGACCTCCGCTTAATCGGCGGCTCAGGTTCAGGTGCAGAGGCCTCGATCCATCCCACAGGACCCACTTCTTCCCTTCTTTTCGGCACGATCGGAAGAGACCTAACCCTCACTAGCGGGACAGGACTTAACGCCATCGCTCACATCGGCTCGTTTCAAACCATCGAAAATGGTAGAATCCTCTTTGGGATGATTGACGGCAACGTCACACTCACTGCAACCAGCACCAACAGTTTTGCAGCGATCGGCCATGGTCTTCCCGGCAATGCAGTCTCAACCTTAAGCGGCTACATCCATTTCCCCTTCATCATGGGCGATGTCACCCTGCAGGGCGCGAACGCAGGAGCTGGCACGCAGGGCTTCGCTCAGATCGGCCTTATCGATCAGATCGCTCAAAGCTCGACACTCACTGGCGATATTACGATTAACAATTTAGGCTCGATCACAGTAAACGGAGGATCTGCTGCTGCCTCTGCAAGAGCTCAGATCGGCCCGGGCGGACAGAGCCTAACCACGCTCTTCGGCGCGTCGACAAACCTGCTCACAGCAGGTGTCAACTGCTCACTGCAAGGCGCTATGGGAGCTGGCGATGCGATCATCACGAATCCAGCTGGCGATCTGACCATCGTTGTCGATAATCTCTTCCCGACAGCGCCTAGCATAGGCCCTGGCGCGTTTAACTTCGGCTCGACACTCACGGCAACAGGCAACCTGCAAATTTATACCGCAACACAAGGGCAAAACAGTGTTCCTTCGGGATCGATTATCAACGGACAGGTCTATGTTCCTGGCACAGAATTTGTCGACACCTCCACAGAAGAATGGAACACCTATTATCCTGGCGGCACTTATGGCGGCGCATCCTTTAAGTTCTACTACAAAAACAACAACATTATTCCACCTCCGCCTCCCCCCACCCCTCCTGCCCCTCCTCCTAGCCCCTCTCCTGCTGTGATTGCAAATGAAGGGAGCCTTGCAGATCTCATTGCAGCCTTCTTGGCACAGCAATTCGATCAGTTCAAATGCGATTGCAAACCGGAAAAAGAGCCTAACTCGTGCCTGCAGAAGCGGGGATGTTATGATCACAAAAGACTCGAATATAATTGAACCGATGTCGCGATTAAAACAGCTTAAGTGTTACGATCCAATCCAATGAATAAAGAAACTAAAGCCCCCCTCATTCTCGGGATCGACCCTGGCACCCGCATTACAGGATACGGTCTGATCAAAGTCCTAGCCGCAAAACACGAAGCCATCGATTTTGGCTGCATCCGTCCTCCTGTCCAAGCGGAAACGGCACAACGCTATCTCGCTCTTTTCAATGCCCTTGAACAGCTCATCGAAAAATATCAACCCGACGCTGTTGCCGTTGAGACACAATTCGTGTATAAAAATGTCCAAAGCGCACTCAAACTTGGGATGGCAAGAGGCGTTGTTATGCTTGCTGCCTCAAGACGCAATATCCCCGTTTTTGAATATGCCCCTAAAAAAGCAAAGCTTGCCGTTGTCGGAAATGGATCTGCCAGCAAACAGCAGGTTCAAAAAATGATCCAACTTCTCCTGCGCTTACCCCAGCCCCCCGAGCCAGAAGATGCAGCCGACGCGCTCGCTCTTGCCATTTGCCATGCCCATACCCTACAATTCAACCGAAGAGTCGCTCATGTTTGAATACATCAAAGGAACGCTTACCGAATCTACCCCTAACAAAGTCACCCTCGAAACAAATGGCCTGGGATACCTTCTTTTCATCCCCTTAAACAATTTTGCCAAGCTCCCTGCTCTTGGCTCCGCGCTCACCCTCTACGTTTCGACAGTAATCCGCGAAGACTCCCATAAAAATTATGGCTTCCTCACAAGAGAAGAGCGCAACCTCTTCGAGTCCTTGATCGATGTCTCAGGCATCGGCCCCAAAACGGGCCTCGCGCTTTTGGGGCATCTTGAAATCAACGAACTGCAGTTTGCCATTTCACAGGGCAATGCCACCCTCTTATCCAAAATTCCCGGTATCGGCAAAAAAACTGCAGAAAGACTCATTGTCGAAATGCGCGACAAAGTCAATAAATTAGGCGACAAAGCCCCTTCCCACCCCCTTTCCCAAAGCGGCGAACAAGGGGTCATCGCCGATGCGATCAGCGCACTTATCCACTTGGGATACAACCCCGCGCAAGCCCAAAAAGCTGTCAAAAATTCTCTTCCAAAAAATGAACAAGAACCTCAACTAGCCCAACTCATCACCGCGGCCTTGCGCTGCATCTGAAACTCAGGTATAATCCCCCCCATCTAAATCAATTTATTTTTTAAAAATGGATTTTGTCCACCGCCCCTATCAGAGCGGCGAAACAATCGCCGCTGTTTGCACCCCTCCAGGAGACGGCGGCGTTGCCGTCATCCGTATTTCCGGTAATAACGCGCTAAGCGTTGCAGCCAAAGTTTTCTCCGGCCCGATCCACACCTACCGCAGCCACACTGCCCATGTAGGAAGAATCCTCGATCCTCAAGGAAACAGCGTCGACGAAGTTCTCGTTCTTGTCATGCTCAATCCCCGCTCTTACACAGGAGAAGACACCGTCGAAATCCACTGCCATGGAGGAACTCTCATCACAAGGCGCGTGCTCGAAACAGTCCTCAATGCCGGAGCTAGAGCCGCCCAGCCCGGCGAATTCACATTTAAAGCGTTCATGAACGGCAAGCTCGATCTTGCACAAGCAGAAGCTGTCCAAGAACTCATCGGCGCCAAAAACGAGCATGCCCTCCATTCGGCAGAGCAACACCTCCAAGGCGCGCTCTCCAAAAAAATTGCTAGTTTTCAACGGGAACTTACAGAGATTGCTGCCATTTTAGAGGCGTTTGTCGATTTTCCCGAAGAAGGGTTAGAATTTGCAAGTGAACAAGAAGTGATCGATTCTCTTAACGACACCTTGCATAAGATGCAACACCTCGCGAGAACCTTTCACGAGGGCAAAATGATCAGCCAGGGGATCTCCCTCTGTCTTGCCGGCCCCCCCAACGTCGGCAAATCCTCTTTAATGAATGCGCTGCTTGGCAAAGAAAGAGCCATTGTCACACCCATTGCGGGCACCACACGCGATCTTCTCGAAGACGACCTCACTTTAAACGGGCTGCACTTTCGATTAATCGACACCGCAGGCATCCGCGACACAGAGGAAGAGATCGAACAAGAAGGGATCCGCAGATCCAAAAGAGCCATGCATGACGCCGATCTCATTCTGCTCGTTCTCGACGCTGCAGCCCCCCTATGTCAAGAGAGCTCTCAGCTTCTTTTTTCCGCCCCCCAAGACAAAACACTTCTCGTCTGGAACAAAATCGACCTGCCCCACACTCCACATCCCATCGAATATCCCCACACTGTCCACATTTCCGCAAAACACGAATTGGGACTCACCGAACTCCAAAATGCCATCGACAAAATCCTCTGGCAAAAAGGCCCCATTGCAAAAGATGAGCTTGTCATCACTAAACTGCGCCACGCACAAGCGCTCTCGCAAGCCATCACTTCCCTTGAAGCGCTGATTGCAGGACTCAAAACAGGCATCTCCCCTGAATTTCTCTCCTCCGACATGCGCACTACCCTAAAAGAACTGGGCACCATCATCGGCAGCAACATCACAGAAGACATCCTCTCCGCCATCTTCTCGAAATTCTGCATAGGTAAATAGTGCATAAAAAAGACAGGGCAGCGCTCATCGATCAGATCCTAAACACCTTCTTCCCCACTCCTTCCATCCCCTTGCAACACACCGATCCCTACACCCTTCTCATTGCTGTCCTCCTCTCTGCCCAGTGCACCGATGAACGGGTCAACCAAGTCACCCCCCATCTCTTTGCCAAAGCTTCAACCCCACAACAAATGATTCAGCTCACTGCAGGCGATATAGAGAAGATCATTAAACCCTGCGGACTTGGCCCCACGAAAGCAAAAGCCATCTGGAACCTTTCCAAGCAGCTCATCGAAAAACACAAAGGAAAAGTCCCCAACACCTTCGAAGAGCTCGAAGCGCTCCCAGGTGTTGGCCATAAAACAGCCTCTGTCGTCATGTCTCAAGCATTTCACAAGCCCGCATTCCCCGTTGACACACACATCCACCGGTGCGCCAAGCGCTGGAAACTCTCCTCAGGAAAAAATGTCGTAGAAACGGAAAAAGACTTGAAAAAGCTCTTCCCCAAAGAACATTGGAACCGACTTCATTTGCAAATCATCTATTTTGCACGCACTTACTGTCCCGCTCGTGGACATCATCCCGAAACGTGTCCCATCTGCTGCGTGATCAAATAGAGCGCCCTAGAGATTGACCAAGAAGACCCCGCGTCTCGATTTTGGAAAGAGAGGCCTCGATAAGATCTTGATCAAACACAATCTTGCCAGGCTCGAATAAAAGAATCAGACAGGAGCCCCCAAACTCAAAGTACCCCTTCTCCTCCCCTTTACCATAAGATCTACCCGATTCAAACGTCTGCTGGATGCTCCCTACAAAAGTTGCCCCAATTTCAACATATTGCACGACGCCAAAAAACTCTGTTGTAAGAGGAGTAATCACCCGCTTGTTCTCGCTTAAAATCGCAATATTGCGCTTAAGCGCCATCGGATTTACCGAGTACAGAGGTCCATTGATCAAGCGCGAGGCACCCGGCACATTCGCACATGGAAAGTGAAAACGATGGTAGTCCACAGGACAAAGACGCGCGATCACCATGGCCCCATTCTCATACTGCTTGGCCAGTTTGGAATCCCCTAAAAACGTCTCTAAATCAAAAAGCTTGTCCTTAACCCAAAACCCATCTGCAAGACTTAAGTTCTGAAAAACTAAATACCTCCCATCAGCTGGCAAGACAGCCACATCAGAGCCAGAAACACAAGGACGTGCATTCGGTTGTAATTTTCGGATAAAAAAATCATTAAAAGAAGTAAATGCATCAAGCGGCTTTAAAAATTCAGAAGCATCCACCTGAAAATCATGAACAAAAGGCTTCACTTTCCAGCGGCTCAAACGGCTCTTCTGAAACTGTCCATAAACCCAAGATAGAAAAGAGATCCGCGCAAATAAAGGCAAAAAAAGAAAAGAAAACACCCGAGAGAACCAGCCGTTTCCATAGAACAGCTCAATCATCCTCTGACCGTAGACTCTTTCTTGCTCCCTTTGCCGCGTTACGCGATTAATAAAGACAATCTCATCCATATTAGGGCCGTTTTATCCCATTTTTGCCAGCAATAGAAGAGAACATCGACAGCTCCTGCATGTAGTCTACCGAAAATAAGTACTGCAAATGCTGATCGCTGATGATGTCTAATATTGATCTAGCCGTGCGCACCATCCGCCCTGCATGTTGCTTGGTCTGCTCTCCCTGAATGAAGGTCTCTTTTTGTTTTTTAAAATCGACCATCAGTTCCTTCAGTTTGACCTGCAGAGCCAGCTGTTCTTTCGTTGCAGAAATCAAACGATCGATTGCCAGCACCTCATCCTCTTCGGAAAGAGGAAGCGCCGTCTGCATTAACGACGACTGAGGCACAATGACCGGATGGACCTCAGGCCCAGCATATAATGCACTAGCACATAACAGGTTAAAGCAGAACGTCCATAAAAAAAATGATTTCATAGTCTAACACAAAAAATAGATGATTAAACGATACGTGATTCCAAGCTTTGTTGTCAAAAACCTACTTGGACTTTGGAAGCACAGGCTTTTTTTTCAGCGCCTTTTTTTGATTCATCGATTGTTTGATCAAAATCAAGATGAGACTTAAAGACAAAGCGCACCTCCTTCAAAGTAAAGAGACCACATGAGAACACCCCCTTAAGCTTGGCATAAGGAGCTCTCTTTGTCATATCAAATCTCTTATTTATTTCGATCCATTTCTAAAAAAAGTTTTTCAGCTCGGCAACGGCTCCAATCCAATTGCACAAAAACTGCATCTGTGTTCTGCTATCAGATCAATTTTTGGAGAAACGCCATGACAAATCCATCTTCTTCTCTTGTTTTTACAGATGAGTTTTGGAAACGGCTCCCCACGGGCATTGGAATCATGCTCGCACAAGCAGTTCCCGCGAATTTTTGTAATCAGCTTTCCGTCCACTGCAGCCATCATAAAGTCAACACCCTGCAAGCTCTGAGAGACATCGTTCAATCCCCCTCCCCATTCTCTCCCAAACTTGTGACAAAAGGGCTCAAACACCACACCATCAAAGAAACTTTACGCGTCGGTGCAAAAGTCTTAGCTGCGGTCCATCAACACACCCTTACAAGACAGTTTCCCGACACACCCATAGGAAGACTCTCTGCAGACCTAGCCTTTTCAGGCAGCCTGATGGCCTTTGAAATGCTCATTAATCCCGCCGATACAAGACGTACCATGGCGCAAGCCGATCAAAGTCTTAGGACCGTTACCCAAGGACAACCTCATCAAAAAGTAAAGGGCGCTTTGCTCTCCCACCTCTACCGAGGATCTTTAGCCAATGGATTAAGACAAGGGGGGATCTGGTATGGGTACCGCCCTGCGGAGAGATTCTGGTCGAAGGGCGTTAAAGACCACACCCCTTTTGACACTTGCTCGATCCCTGGCATTATGTTAAGAACACCTCCCATCTCGATCCAAATTCTCACACCCGTCTGGATCTTCGAGCTTGCGAAGAATCGCCTGCAAAACAATCCTTCCCTCTATCACAAAACAGAAGGTTCTCGTTATTTGAATGCATTAAAAGACATTTATGCCGAAAAAGGCTGGCGCGGATTTACCTACGGCTATGCTCCCAAGGTGGCCAACATTTGCATTCTCGTCAGTGGATTTCTGT
>JAIELY010000024.1 GCA_019752555.1 Rhabdochlamydiaceae bacterium | reverse complement strand
AAAAATGGCGCGATTCGGCTAAATCGCGCCACTTCTAAATCAAAATATTTCCTTGAAAGACGAGAACCGCAGGACCGATGAGCTCAACGCCCCGCTCTTGAGAACAGCGCACCAGGAGCTCGGCAGATGCCCCAGGAGGGGTAAGACGTGTGGAGATGGGAATCGTCTCTTGCAACTCATGAAGCAAACAAGCCATCCAGCCGACGGCAGCAGCGCCGGTGCCGCAGGCCAGCGTCTCCCCTTCTACCCCCCTCTCAAACGTGCGCAGGGCGATCGACCCGCAAGGCTCAAGAGAGGCGAAATTAACATTGGCCCCATGAGGACCAAAGCGAGGATGCGAGCGGAGAACGGGGGCTAGCATTTCCATGGGGGCTAGGGAAACATCGGGAACAAAAAGAATGCAATGAGGCACACCAGTGTCTACAAGATGAACCGTGAGATGCCACCCTTCCACCTCAAGGGAAAGATCGCGATGCAGGATCTGTGGAACACCTAGGCGGACGGCAATCTTACCATTCTCCCACCTGCAACTTAGAACTCCGCTTGCCGTTTCGATCGCAAGAGACTCATCGGGGATCCCTAGCTGACGGATAAAGTGAACTAGACAGCGGATCCCATTGCCGCACATGGCAGGCTCGCTGCCATCCGCATTGAAAATGCGCATTCGAAACCGGGCAAGCTCCGAGAGCTGAAGTAGGATTACCCCATCGGCTCCGATCCCAAGCCTCCGATCGCACAGGCGGCAAATCCATCCAGGCTGATCTAAGGGAACGACCTCCTCCCGATCATCGATCAGGATGAAATCGTTTCCTAGACCATGGTATTTCGCAAACGAAATCAAGGACTATAACTCGGCGTAAGAGGTCACGATTTTATCTAATAACCCAAACTCAAGCGCCTCTTCAGAGGTCATCCATGTGTCGCGGTCCAAAGAACGCTCAATGGTTGCTGCATCTTTACCCGTTGCCTCTACATAAAGATCGACAAGCTGCTTGCGCGTTTTAAGAATTTCTTTAGCGTGAATTTCCAAATCGGTCGCTTGTCCACGGATGACCCCATTGATCGAGGGTTGGTGGATCATGATCCGCGCATTTGGCGTTGCAAAACGGCGTTTAGGAGCCGCGCATAGACTCAATACGGAGCCCATGGAGGCTGCAAGACCTGTGACAAGGGTGGTGACAGGCGATGTAATCATCTTGACCTGATCCCATAATGCAAACCCCGCATCCACAGATCCCCCGGGAGAGTTAATGACCATCAAGATCGGTTTACCCGGATCGGTGAGCTCCAAATACCACAGCTTGCGAATGATATCCTTCACACTGTCATTATCGAAAGCATCGCACATGAAAATCCTGCGCGACTTTAAAATCACCTCATCCACTTTTTCTTCGAGAAGATGAACACCGATTTTTTTAGCACCCGGTTCTGGTTCTTGACCTTGAAATCCCATATAAAAACACCTCAGTTATATGTTGGTGCATTATTGTGCTCGGGGCCTTTTTTGTACATACTGAAGGCAACTCGAGAGTGGGTTTGCAAAAGATCACAAGAGAATCGCAGCCTTAAGGACGCCAAGGCTTAAATGAATTTAAGCCGCGGACAAACTGCCCGCGGCGAGAAACATTCTAACAGAATGAAAACAGATATTATTTTATAGATAGAGAGCTTGGTTCAGATTGACGAAAATCGGATGATTTCCTCTAACACCCTTTTCACCAAGTGCACGCTGCAGATTAATGACTGCGGTCTGTAGATTTTGTTTCGACTTTGCTGTCATTCGATTGTACAAGTCTTTATTTTCTATAATATATTTTGCTAGCGTCTCAAGTCCTAGGAGTATTGACTTACCCTCTTTCGAATCTAAACTAAACCCGAAACTATTCACGCTCTCAAAATCGGCTTTCAATTGCTTAAGATGCTTGCCCATCGCAGTTTGAAATTCCAGTTCGCGACGCTTTTGGTCTACTGTGTGAAGCTTTGCAGGAGCCTTCACCTCAGGTGCCGCGACAGGTGCCGCCACCACAGGCTTGGGAGCCTCTCCCGGAACATACAGCTTGAGATCGTCATTAGGAATTCCGAATTGAATGCACAGTCCTTTGATGTCTCTAATGAGAGGTGCATAAGTTGGATTGAATTCAGGATTAGGAAGCGTTGCTACCATCGTTTTTAAATGCCTCAATAATTCTTTTCTCGCTGGAATTTGGCTCAGTGTGCTCGATCCTGTAAAAACAGCTTGCACAAGCTGAATCACGTCTAAGCGTTTTTCATGATTCACAAGTTTAAACGATTCTAGATTGTTTCCTTCTAACATCCTCGAAAGATCATCTACAATCGCTTGAATCTCTTCTTTAGAGGGCACCTTGTTCGTTTTGACTTTATCATGCGCAACAGTTCCTACTGCGAAATGGCTTTTCAATAGAGCGTTTTTAAAGTTTTTAAAATCAACATTAAAAGCGGGCTGAGATCGAACACCTTCGAATTTAGCGCGCGTTGCGACAGGAACTTCTTGGCTTACAACAGGCGCAGGTGCTGCTCTCACAGGCGAAGATGAGGAAGCCGAGCTAGGAGATACACTAACAGGCTGCTCTACCTCTACAGTAGCCGGTTGAAAAGCTGGCGTAAGTGGCGCAACAGCAGGGGCCGGTTCAGCCGGTGAAGAACTTGAGCTAGCAGGTCTTTCGGTGCGCTTGTTGTGAATCGCCAAGTCGGTAGATGCTAGGCGTTCTGTCAAAAAGCGATTAATTCTCGCCCTCTCATGATCCTCAAGGTGAACATCTCCATTATTTAATGCAGCTCGAATGTTTTGAGCTACGACGTCTCGACCAACTTGTAATTTTAATGTTGCGTGGTTATCAAATCGGAAGAAGCTGCGCACAACAAGCGCGAACATCTCACTTTTACTGACATATTTAAAGTCGCTTGAAACACGCCCGCCACCCTTTTCTGCGATCTTAGCAATTGCGCTGTTGAGATTATTAATTACCTCATTAACACGAGGAGCGCTTCTTTGCGTTGAAACTGGACGAGTCGACATAATTTCACCTTATTTAACGTTCAAAACAGTCTATATTATTGCATTAAATATAAATGCATTCGTTCTTGAACACAATTATAGCACAAATAATCATATAAAGTCAACTGTTATAATTATTATAACAAAACCAACGCAAACAATTAAAGACAAAACACTTAGAAAAGTTAACTGCAACGAACAAAAGCACACAAACAAAATTAATAACAAACGCAAAGCCATAACAATAAGCAACATCCGATATATTTATAATATAAAAACAAAAAACTATAAAAATTGATTCACTATTACAAACAATTTCGACAAAATGATCTGTAAAAATAAAACAAATAAGCAAGGACACTCATATGGCAGCAAGCAGCACCCCCTCGTGGTCAACCCCTTCTTTACTTTCTGAAGTTCAACAACGGCCCGGGTATAGCCAAGATTCTATTGAAACACAGATCCAGACAGCTTCGCGTTGCGTGCTCGTAACACCTCAACCCTGCGAACATACGTTCGATTTTGGCTTTGTCTTAGATCAATTTAATCGATGTGTTGAAGCGCTTAACGCGACGGGCAAAACAATTGAGCTGCCCTTACAAATACCAAAAGAAACACTTGAAGATTCGGAGAATCCTATTCACTGTTTTTGCGGGAGATCCATTCATAAGATCCTCTTAGTGATTCACAAACATCTTGAAGACCTATCAAGCGAGCCCCAAAATACACCCTCTCACGTTATTATGGATGAGCTGGCTCATCGCAAGGTCCAAGGGCAGTTAAATCAGATCCAACAGCTACTCGATCATTTCACAAACACCAAACCAATGACCCCTGAAAAGTTTAGACAATCCTTAACATCTCTATTCGAACAGACTATCCCGTCTCATACGATGCGCAGGCAGCCAACTGTTGAGGCGCCTCTTAATGAAGAGTTAGAGTGGGATCTTGAAGCACAAATACCCTCTAACGATGAAGACGAAAGTGAGTCCATCGATCCAGAGTTAGAAAACGACCCGCTTGATGAACCTGAGATTGAGCACCCATGCGATAGACCGCTCTGCTTTAGACGGATTGTTGTCTTGGGCAGGCATTACCTATGGGAGGTTACTCCAAAAATGCTACTTCTTGGATTAGCCGGCCTTGTAACTATGGTGTCTGTCTATGCATTGGTCTTGTTTGCCATATATTTAGGTGCGAACTCCGCAGTTTAAAGGCACTTATTAAGCCCGCCTTGTGATCAGGAATGACTTTTTCTGCCTCAGTCGATCACAAGCTCAGGATAGAGCGGGTAACTCTGCAAGAGTGCGGCGATCCCCTGGCGTACGGCATCGAGCACAGAAGGGTCGATCTCCACTTTTGCACGGCTGGGCTCATTATTTTTCTCGGAAATAGCCGGCTTGCAGGCTTTTAAGAGCTCATAAACTAGAATCGCAATTTCTTTCATTTCCCGTTCTTTCATGCCCAAAGTCGTTACGGCAGGCGTTCCAATCCGAATTCCAGAGGTGTACCAAGGCCCATTGCTATCGAAGGGAAGGCTGTTGCGATTGACTGTAAAGCGCGCCTCGCGAAGAGCAAGCTCAGCTTGACGGCCCGTGAGACCAAAGGTAGAGGCCACATCAAAGACGATGAGATGGTTATCTGTTCCTCCAGTTGTACATTTAATCCCTTGGGCTTGCAGATGTTCTGCTAAACAGCGAGCATTTGCAACAATCTGATGGGCGTAGTTCTGGAAGGCTTGCGTGTTCACCTCCTTAAAAGCAATCGCTTTTGCTGCCATGACATGAGGCAGCGGTCCGCCAAGCACAATCGGACACCCTTTATCCACCACTTCGCGAAATTCTTGCTTGCATAAGACAAGCCCCCCTCTTGGTCCGCGCAAAGTTTTATGGGTGGTTGAGGTCACAATATGCGCATGCGGGACCGGATTGTAATCGCCTTGCATCACTTTACCGGCGACAAGCCCTGCAAAATGGGCCATATCGACAAGAAGAGTCGCTCCGACTGTATCTGCGATCTCGCGCATTTTAGCAAAGTTGATCAGGCGCGGATAAGCAGAGTATCCGGCGATTAAGATCGCTGGCTTTTCCCGCTTGACCATCTCTTGCAAAGCAGAATAATCGATAAGTCCTGTCCGTTTGTCAACATCATAGGAGACCGAATGCATGATTTTAGAGGAGACATTATGCCGATACCCATGAGTTAAGTGGCCGCCCGAATTAAGAGAGAGCCCCATCACTTTTTGCGAGACAAGAAGCTGACGCACGCGCTCATATTCTTCAGGGGTCAGCTCGTCGACGGTTTTCTTGCCGAGCTTTTCGACCTCTTTTGTTTGAACGCGCGCAATCAATATGGCCCAGAAGGCAACAAGATTGGCGTCGGCGCCGGAATGGGGCTGGACATATGCATGATCGCAGCCAAAAATGGATTTTGCTTCGTTTGCAGCAGCCTCTTCGATCGCATCTACATTGTCACATCCTGCATAGAAACGGTGAAAGGGAAACCCTTCTGAATATTTGTCCGTCAGCAAATTTCCCATGGCTAGCTGCACTGCAAGCGAAGAAAAATTTTCAGAGGCAATGAGCTTCAAGTGGCTGCGTTGATCTCTAAGCTCCTGCACAATTTTCTCTTCGATTAAGGGAAACGCTGTCCGGACATGATCGAGCGCCGCCATATAGGCAATCGCAGAGCTTGTTCTATTTTCTTCAGGGACTCGGTTGAAATATTTTTTCAGATGTGACATAACGGACCTCGCTAAAAACAACTATTTGTACCAAAGACAAAGCTCAAAAGCCATCAAAATTGGGGAGTATACTGAACAATTCCGCCGTGGTAGATCTTGTGGTTTTCCCCCACTTCATATCTCTCATCATTGATGAGCACTTTAAATTCACACTCTTCACAGACATCCTGAGATTCCCAGACCCATTCATCTGGCGCCACATTCCGAAGAGCAATCCCTCTTTCCCAGCTCAATCCTCCCCCTTGCCCGCGGATCGATAAATGATTATTGAATCCCACATCGTATTTCACAATGATCCGCACAGGTTCGAGCGCCCCCTTCTTTTTCCGATTTAAAGGAGTTTTTAATGTCCTCATCGCATTTTTTGCCGGCTTTGTCGATACACCCGTCTTTTTTGAATTTATTCCTTTGCGCATACCACCCTCCCCGTGATTAAAGGCACATCCTCTCTCTTTGGACAGAACATTGTCAAGTTTTAGTTTTAGATATTTTGCTTGAGCAATATTGACCATAGGAGCTACTCTTCTAAAGCAAGATTACTTATGTTTCGCGAGATTCAGATTCGAACACCTTCCCTTACCGCGAACCATGAGGCCCTTTTTTTCCACCTTTATAACGTGAGTTAACAATGCACGAAGCCCTCAAGGATATTTTAGACATTCAAGAATTGGACATGAAAATGATCCGTCTCATGCGGGTCAAAAAGGAAAGACAAAAAGAGATCCGCCAAATCGAGGAATTGCGCAAAGAACTCCACCTTCAGCTCACAGATAAAGAACAAGAGATCATTGACTTGGGCAAAGGCATCTCGACCTTTGAGCAGAAAATTCTAGATATCAACACAAAAATTAAGCGCCTGGAGAGTCAACAGAGCAACATCAAAAAAGCAGATGAATTCAATGCTCTGACACAAGAGATGACCTCCGCTGAAAGAGAGCGCATTGCGATCGAACAGAAGGTCTCTGACCTTGTCGATAAACGGGTCGCAGAAGAAGAGCTTCTCGAAAAGATCCGCGACAGCCTAAAGACATCCGAGGAAAGCAGTTTGGCTCTTGAAAGAGAGATCCTTTCCAGCATTAAGTTGATCAACGAGGAAGGCACCCTTTTAAAAAATGAACGGGATACGCTTGCAACAAAAGCGGATCCTGAAACTCTTCAGATCTACGAGAGGCTCTTGCGCAATAAAAAAGACCGCGTTGTTGTTGCAATCGAAAACCGCACATGCAGCGGATGCCACATTGTACTCACAGCTCAGCATGAGAACCTCGTGCGCAAAGGAGAGAATCTTGTCTTTTGCGAACACTGCTCGCGCATCCACTACTGGCAAGAAAGCGAGGCTCTCGAGGGCTCTGCTGTTGCCACAAAACGCCGCCGACGCCGTACGGTCAACGCATAATCATCCCTTACCGGGAAAGCAAGCAATCGCCGCCGGTGGTTTTCAAATCACCGGGGGAGGAAAGTCTGGACTTCGCAGGAGAAGATACCAGTGAAAGACTGGGGGCCGCAAGGCTACGGAAAGTGTAACAGAAAATACTCCGCTTACACACACAAGTTTCAAGCTTTTTAAGCGTGAGTCTCGTGCGTGCAGGACAGGCTGAAAAAGCTGATTTTAAGAATCAGCCACACTTGCAGAAATGCAAGGTGCTATAAACCCTATCTGAAGCAAGACCAAGTTAGGCCGCATTCCGCGCTCCGCGGGGCCTACATGTGTCGCTTGAGAGCCTTGGCGACAAGGCTCCTAGAGGAATGATTGCTCAAGACAGAATCCGGCTTAACGCTTTCCCGGTATTTTTTCGTGCTCTTTTAAGAGCACCTCTTCGACTTGAGACAAGTTTTGCATTCCTTGTTGGATAATGGATGCTCTCCAATGTAAAGAGGGCAATTTTTCAATTTTGGATTGCATAATCGGATCGCTTGTTAGCAAAGGCGCGCAAATCTCCCCTTTTTCAAGGAGAGTTTTTAAGAATTCTTCTTCTTGAGAATTAAATGGAAAAATTGTTGCAAGAGCCTGTTTGCATTCTTTAAGTTTAATTTCTTTCCAGGACCGATAATCTTGCTCGTTTTTAGTATGACTAAGAACAGGCAACAATTGTTGGCGAAAATCAGCTTCATCAAACAAAAGGGATTCAGGTGAAATTTCTTGGGGATTTTTAATTGAACTCATACCGACATAAAGCACAAATGCTAACCGCAACTGTTCGGAGTTATATTGCGTCTTGGTTAATAGATGGTGCACATCAAATAAATCACGCGATGCATTCCGAGCAAATAAAGCAGTCAGTTTTCCTGCTGCCAACTCATGAAAATCAAGAACTCGAATTCCATGTATTTGATGATGTCCAGCGATTTTAGAAGAGCGTTTCTGAATATTCCAAAGTGGGATTCTGAACATAAAATTCAGATCAACCTCCAGATTACCCTGAGTTCCAAGCACGCCTTGGTACTTCAATTGCCATTTTCCACCTGCATGTTTAGTTGGCACACGACGTATTATAAGATTTTGCCGTTGAAACACAGCTTCCATAGACTTTTCAACTAAAGGACGTTCGTTCAACATACCTTCGCGATCTGGCATTCCTATATAATTTAAATCGATATCAACTGATAAACGAGGAAGATCAAAGATAAAAAGGTTAAGTGCGGTGCCTCCTTTCAACACTAATCGTTCTTGCAAAAAAGGATGAGCATTAATTCCCTCGAGAACATTCATCAACTGCCAAACTTTTTCCAATATTTCTACACGAAAACCTGTGCGACTTGATTCTTTGATAAGCAGTTCTTTAGAAATTTTCATCCGGCTCTTCCCAAGTTCTGAGGAGTAGTGATTTTGGAACAATTAGATTCCATCTGGCAATAAGTTGGTTTGACTCCTTGCTATGACGATCTAAATAATGCGGGGTATTGGGCATCAATGGATCAAATTTTACTAGATCTTTTTCTGAAATGCCCAGCATTTCACGATGTTGATCAAGAAAAAATGCGACCCTAGCAGATGTGGTTGCATTATCAAGGAACTTAACATACTCCAGCACCTGTTGAAGATTGAGATATTCAATAGATTCTAAGGAACGCCAAATCCCTTCCCAATTATCAATTAAAGCGGGCCTATCAAGAATATCGACAAAAGTACGCTCCAAAGTTGTCACCCTTATCTTAGATCCTTGATATTCGATAATTTCAACTCCGATATCGGGATTTGTTAAAACTCCCTTAGGAACAGAGACCCCCCTAAAAACATTTTTTTTAAAAATAAAAGGAGGCTTTAATTTCGTATGGGTAACATAAATAAAATCAGTCCGTAAGAAATGCAGCTTCCCATGAAACCCCAAAGAAGTATGGTACGCCAAAGTAGAATCAGGAGTCATTTTACTTGCAATGAGATATGGATCTATTGGATAGGTTTTCGGGTCTGCCCCCTTAGGAATTGTATAATAAAGACCTCTGCGAATTCGGATAATATGCCCTCTACTTAGATGATACCCTAGCAGATTATCCAAAGTGCTATTGTCTCTTTTTACTCCAAGAGCAACCCTAACAGCGTCAATCGTAAAGATTTGATTTTGAGAAAGAAACACTTCCATATTCATATTTGAAGACATTCTCCTTAACTACTAATAAAGTTAGTGGTTTTAGAGTTTTTTATCAAGCAAAACCCAACATTTTCCATTGCTTCCCAGAAAACCCCACCTCTGCGCCTAGGGTCCAACCAGAGGCTTTTACGTAGCCCGAGTCGCAGGGATTTCTGGGAATAGACGCTAGCACAGAAAATCAGTGGCTATTCTGAGGTTGAAATTTTTTCAACTGGCTCTTCCAATTGAGCCCTCGGATGCGCCTTGTCGTACACTTCACGCTTTAATCTGCTGGAAACTTGAGTGTAGATGGTCGTCGTAGCCAAAGAACGGTGACCGAGGAGCATCTGAATTGTTTTTAAATCCATCCCCTTTTCAAGCCAATGGGTCGCAATCGTGTGACGAATCGTATGGGGAGTGATCTTCCCCGCAAGACCGCTTGCGAGCAGGTACTGCTCAAACTTCCGATCGACAGAACGCACTGTAAGGCGCTCGCCCCACTTATTTAAAAAGAGTGCGTTAGCATCTTTTTGAGCATAATGCCCATTTGCCTCACTGTGGCGCTCGGGATGATCCAAATAATTGATCATCCACTCGGCTGCAGTTTTTGTAATTGGGACGACACGCTGCCGCTTCCCCTTTCCCAGCACGCGCAGTCGCAAATTTTTTGCATCAAAATCGGTGCGATTAAGTCCAATCAGCTCTGCGATCCTGAGCCCTGAACTATAAAATAATTCCATGATGCAGCGATCTCGAAATCCGAGATAGGTTGTCGTATCGGGCTGAGCAAAGAGGTGCTCCACCTGTTCGTAAGAAAGAGAGGGGGGAATTTTTTTTTCGAGCTTCAAGCTTTGGATCTCATCGAGCGGGTTATGGGAGTAGAGCCTTTGCTTGATGAGATAAGTAAACAAAGAGCGTAGAACACTTAATTTACGCACGACTGTACGCTTGGACGCTCCTTTCGCAGCAAGGTCTGCTAGGTAGAAGCGCACAGCGCGCTTATCAACATGAGACAATAATAATTTTGAATCTCTAGCCGGAGCTTCTTCAGGCAGGTGAATCAGTTTAGAAGAGCGCTCCTCTTGCTTAAGCTGCATGAGATGCTCTTCTACAAAACCTTTAAAGGCCTCCAGGTCGAGACAGTAATTGCGGATCGTGTGTTCCGAGGCATTTTTTACAATGCGCAAATGGCGCAAGAATTGGGTCGCTGCTAAATTGAAGTTCATTGTTGTAAACCTGGAACTTTCTATGATATCATTCAGCCTTCATTAACCCATGCGAACACAATATTTTTCTATACCTATGATCACATTAAAAGAAATTTGCAAAAAAATGGGCCCCCGAACCCTTTTTGACGGCGTAACGATCACCTTCAATTCTGGATGCAGATACGGTCTTACCGGTCCGAATGGAGCTGGAAAATCCACACTTCTTAAAATTGTCATGGGTCTAGAAGAGGCCACAAGCGGAAGCGTTATTCTCCCGCGCAAAGTGGGTTTCTTAAGACAAAACATCGAAGACTTCCGCAACTTCCGGGTGATCGATGTCGTGATCATGGGCAACAAACGCCTCTGGGATGCCTTTGTCGAGCGGGACGGGCTCTATGAGGTCGAGATGACCGACGAGGTTGGCATCCGCCTTGGCGAAATCGAAGAGATCATCAACGATGAAAACGGCTATACGGCAGAATCTGATGCCGAAATCTTGCTTAACGGCATGGGCATCCCCTCTGAGCTGCACAATCTCCAAATGCATGCCATCCCGACAGACAGGCAATTCCGCGTTCTCTTATGCCAAGCCCTCTTCGGCGATCCAGAAGCACTGATCCTCGACGAGCCGACAAACCACTTGGATATGGAATCGATCGGATGGCTTGAAGAGTTTCTCCATGACTACTCAGGAGTGCTCATCGTAGTGAGCCACGACCGCCATTTCTTAAATGCCGTCACAAACTACATTGCCGACATCGACTACGACACCATCATTATCTATCCAGGTAACTACGATGACATGCTCGTTACAAAAACATCTGTCCGCGAGCGAACAGAGCTCGAAAACAAATCCAAAGAGAAAAAAGTATCGCAGCTGCGTGAGTTTGTGGCGAAATTCGGCGCTGGAACGCGCGCTAGCCAAGTGCAATCCCGCCTGCGTGAAATCGAACGCCTCGAGCCTCAAGAGTTAAAAAAATCCAATATCCAACGCCCTTATGTGCGCTTTTATCCCCCCGAAAAACCGTCGGGACAAATCGTCTTCAAAGTCTCAGAGCTTGGAAAATCTTACGATGAGAAGTCTGTCTTTAAACACCTCTCCTTTGAAGTGGCGCGCGGCGAGAAAATCGGGATCATCGGCAATAACGGAAAAGGAAAGACAACGCTCTTAAAAACGTTAGCAGGCGTTTTACATCCCGATGCAGGACGGATCGAGCACGGCCATCAAGTCCAGATCGGCTACTTTCCGCAAAATCACGCCGAGATCATCGATAAAAAAAGCAAAATGACCGCATTTGACTGGCTCAAAACACGCAAAGAAAACGTCTATGACCAAGACATCCGCAGCGTGCTTGGCAAAATGCTATTCTCCGGCGATGACGCCTTTAAACCCCTTTCAGCTCTGTCTGGAGGAGAAACAGCACGCCTGATCATCGGCGGGATGATGCTCTGCAATTACAACGTCCTTCTCATGGATGAGCCTAACAACCACCTCGATCTCGAAGCGGTCTCTGCTCTTTCATGGGCATTGCAAGATTTTAAAGGAACCATCCTGATTGCCAGCCATGACAGAGACCTCATCAACAATGCAGCAAATAAAATCATCGCATTTGAAGAGAAGGGAATCCGGATCACAGCCGGCAATCTCGATGAGTACTTCGCAGCTAAAAAATAGAGGTGAGCGATGGAGATTTGGCTAGATAGCATCGATACTGCAACAATTGCCGCTGCAGCTAAACTGGGACTGCTTGCGGGCATCACCACAAACCCACGGATCTTATCTAAGACCCACAACATCGCTGACACCTTACACAAGATTCTCGACCTCCAAACAGGACCTGTTGCCGTTCAAGTCACGGCAACAGATACAGAAGCGATGATCGATGAGGCCATGAGTATTTACGCCTTTTCCTCCCGCTGCATCGTCAAAATTCCTGTGAATCGCGCTGGACTTCAAGCGATGCATCGCTTGCGACAAAGAAACATTCCCCTCATGGCAACGGCCGTTCTTTTTCCTCACCAAGCGTTATTAGCCTCTCTCCAGGGAGCAAGCTACATCGCCCCCTATTTTAGCCATCTAGATGCTGGAAAGGCACCGGATGCCGTCATGCAAAACATCGTGGATGTTTTGCGCATCAATGACTCGCAAGCGAAAGTTCTAGCCGCCTCCGTCAAAACACTCGAACAATTCATGACCTCTGCCATGATGGGAATTGCTGCACTGACAATCAAGACCGAGTTGTTTCAAGAATTAATCGAAGATCAGCTCACCGTCGAAACGTTCTTGCAAGGATTTCGCTCCGACTGGGAAAAAACACACGGAAAGCTGTCGATCCAACAGATGTTGCATTGCGAATAAGCATTGTCTCAATTGAGCGTCTTCTTTTATTTAAGGAATCACCCTGCCAAGACATGTTCTTTCGACTTTGATCCTCTGTCTATTTTCAATTACCTGCGAAGCTAAAATCTTTGAAACAGCTCATATCGCTGATGTGCTTCCACACATGCTGTAATCGAAGTAGACCGGACAAAAGACAAGCCCCATCGCTTAAACGTGGGGATGATCCATTCGATAAGAGGTTGGATCACCCAGCCTCTTTCGGTCCATTTCCCAACCCTCTCTGTCATGTCCCCTACACTCCAAGCTCTTGCAAATTGGTTACTTAGGACCACTTAAAACAGGTTAATTTAATTTTAATTCATTAAACAATTAATATTAAATTAATTATATTCAAAAAAACAAATTGACTTATTCTAAAACCAATGATAAAATTGACACTTAACATTAAAAACTTAACAACTAAAGGAGGCCTTTATGGCCGCATCATCATCTACTGGTCTTGGAATAATACCAACACACACACCTGTGCCCAGTCCAACACCAGAAGCAAAAGAACGCCCACCTATTCCACCTGGGCTAGAAGAAATCATCGACCAACTTCTGTCAAACTCTATTGCAACACTTGATCTGGCAAGTAAAAATATCGGCCCTGAAGGCGCAAAAGCAATTGCATGGGCCCTTTCACAAAACACATCTCTTACAGTCCTTAATCTGAGGGACAACGATATCGGCGATGCGGGGGCACAAGACATTGCTACAGCACTTCGAGCTAATACTACTCTTACAGCACTCGATCTGAGTTGGAACTATATCGGCGCTGCGGGGGCACAAGACATTGCTACAGCACTTCGAGCTAATACTGCTATTACAGTGCTTAATCTGAGTAACAACAATA
>JAIELY010000032.1 GCA_019752555.1 Rhabdochlamydiaceae bacterium | reverse complement strand
TCGCGGACCGATTTAACAGAAGCGATAAGACAGATCGGCAGCTCTGTAGGTTTCACAGTGAGTAACGGGATGTTGGATTTACCGGATCTGCCTTCGTTGCATGTGCTTGGCTTGACCTTGTCTCAAGCGCGCCAGTTGATTCAGAACAGCTACCGCGAGCAAATTCGCGACATTGATGTGTTTCTTGCCTTCAAAGATAGAATCGAGCGGAAGGTCGAATTAGCAGGCCTTGTTGCAGTTCCAAGTGTTCCTGTGGATGGACGCCTGCGCTTATTTGAAACACTTGCTGTAGCAAGAGTTCCCACAAATGCCAACCTCTTTAAAAGTTATGTGATTCGAAACAATGAGATGCTTCCTGTCGATCTTTTCAAGCTGCTCAAAGAAGGAGATATGAAACAAAATGTTGTGATGCGCGGCGGTGATAAGGTTTATATTGCAGATCCGTCGGCATCGACTCTAATGGTTTTGGGTGAAGTTGGAAGAGAGCGCGTTGTGGATATCCCCGATGGGTTTATGACCTTGCGCAAAGCCCTTGCCGAGGCAGGAGGGATCACAACTGCAGGCGACCGCTCTTACATCCAAGTCATTCGAGGTAATATCCAGCATCCCAAAATTTATACGCTAAATTGGGAGCATGTGGTTCGGCTGCCCAATGATAGCATGCTGCTTATTCCAGGAGATATTGTGTATGTTGCAGCAACGCCAATGACCGAGTGGAATCGGTTTGTCAATCAATTACTCCCCACTTTCATAGCACTTGAACTGATTTCGAAAGGAATCAAAGGAATTGACATAAGCCCATGATAGATTCTTCAGATGACATTGTAATAGGAATTTCTGATCTCAGACGCTTGTTTTATAAAATACGATTTCAGATGAGACGTGTGGTCTTGTTTTTTATTGCAGCAGCTTGTTGTTTTTTATTATGCAGAGAACCCAAATACATGGCTCATGCTTCATTCAAACAAGCCCCTCAAGCTAATGAGACAGCGCTGCGTTTAAAAGAAATGTTTCAAGCTGGTGGAATGAGCTCTTCTGAATCAGGAACATCAGCAATCATGCAATCGCGAACAGTGCTCCGCGATGTTGTGGAAGAGATGGGATTGCAAGTCGAAATGAAATCCCCATTTTGGTTGACAACCCTTTTTGCGAGAGCTTGGGACAATATCGCTGCAGAACTGGGAAAAAAAATTGCGGATCCTGACCCGTTTGCATTCCAACGAGTGAAATATGAGGGAGAAAAGACCTCGACATTTTTTCTTAAACCGCTGGATGCAACCCGTTTTGAAGTGTACAATGCAAAAAAAGAGTCTTTAGGCACGTGGAGTTTGTCGCAAGTTTTCTCTGTTGGAGAGTTTCAAGGGACATTAACCCGCTTTCCAAAGCAAGTCACCGCTCATAAAATGTACTGCTTCAACGTCATTCCCTGGTTGGATACGATTGAAAAAGTGAGAAAATCCCTAGAAGTTAAACCCTTTAAACAAGAGAAATTGATTTTAGGCCTCAGCTTTATCCATCGCGATCGCTTTCTTGCAACGCGTATTTTAAATCAGGTGATGCAGAGCTATCAGAAGTTTATGCGGAAAGAAAATGAAGAACTGATGGGCTATCAACGATCTTATTTGGAAAAGAGGCAAAATGAACTCACGCGCAAGTGGGAAGATTCTCTTCAAGAGCACGTCTGCTATCTTAAGAATAATTTAGATTCAGGAGGGTACTTCAGCCTTTACCAAGAAATGGAAATGCTCTCCCAGCCCCGAAAATTATTCACTTCGAAACTATTTGACGTCGATTTGGAGCTCAAACGATTGCAAGGAATTCCTTTAGAGGCATACACCTATCGAGATCCTTATAATCCTCAAAAAGTCTTGCCTCGAAAATCTCCGGAAGAAGTCAAAAAGACAACGCCGCAAAAGGGGGTAACTGCGCAAAAGATTTTAGAAGATGATCCTGGCATTTCAAAAAACAAAATGGTTGTCAATGTTCTAGAAGATAAAAAGCAGCAGTGGGATCGTAAACTCTTTGCCCTCGAATTAGAACATGAGCGATTAGCAGCGCATGTAAGGCCTGCGTCACAGCTGCAGCAAGAAATTTTAGATCTTGCGAGACAAACAGAAGAGGCTGAGTCGGTTTTAGAAAAATGGGAGAAGAACCAGGAATTGCAGATGACTCATGATCCAAAAAGTTTAGCGGGTCTTTGGGTTCAAGAAATTGCCAAGATGCAAGAAAAAATTGCTGCGTCAACGGGCGCAGAAAAGAAAGCGCTAGAAGAGAAGTTATCTCTTGAAAGAGCCCACTTTTCTGAACAATTGCGCTCAAGCATTCAATTGCTTCAGCATAAGCAGCATGCTCTTGAAGAAAATCTCTTCGTTCAGCAAGGAAGTATGCAGGAGTTTTCCGGGCTCACATTGGAAACTGCTCAAGCTCTTTATTTGACCTACAATACTACAAGAGATGGTTTGCAAGCGCAGTTAAGACAGCTGATTTACTTGTCGGAGGAGCTGACACAGCCAGATTTTGAGTTGAGCTCAATTACCACCATTTTGTCAGATCCAGTGACTCTTGCAATGGTCAGTAAAGCCAGTGAAACGGCTGTGCTTTTACGCGATTCCAACAACCGCAGTTTTAGGGAACAAGATCATTTAAAAGAAGCGCTCGCAACGCAAAAGAAGTTCATAGGCCATCATCTTGGACAAACGATTGAACTTTTAAAACTCCGTGCGAAACTCATCGATGATAAGATCCTCTCTTTGCAGCAGACAACAATGGACCTGCTGCGGCAAGAGAAAAAGTTGATCGAAGAAAAATTACAAGAGATCAGCGGAAAAATGGAAGATTTGCCTGAAAAATGGCGCCGCGAAAACCTTTTAATGCTCAAAAAAGAATTGGGGATGCATATGATTGGCGGGCTCACCCAGCTTGCAGAAACAAAAAATATCGATCAGCATCTTTTCCAGGTGGGTTCTAAAGCTCTAGACCCTTCCTATTTGCCGATCCATCCAAGACCGCCTCATTTAGTATTATATCTCTTTATTGCCACCTTCCTTTCAGCGCTTTTCTTTTACTTCTACCATCTATGCAAAGGGATTTTGAAGGGGCTGCCCGTTTCTCACGAGTCCTTGCTTTTAAACGGCTACCGCAGCTTAGGGACCCTTTCACTTGATTGTAATAGCCCCATCTCTGAAATGAGAGATCTTGATTTGGAAACACTGCGAAGAATTTCTCAATTTATCATCGCTTCCAATCGCAAACACCTTTGCGGAGTTTTAGTCGGCGGGAAAAATCCCGATTATTCCCATCGCTTAGCTGAGTTGCTTTCTATGCAAGGATGTAAAGTTCTTCTCGTCCAGTATGTTTTTGATGCGGCTCCCTCGCACCAGATCCCAGGTCTTTGGCATTATTTACAAGATGACAGCGTGCCCCTTGCCGTGCGGCATCTAGACTCGTATGATTATTTGCCAAGCGGCGGTACAAGCCGCCATGGCGTTGAGATGCTCGCACATCCTAAGTTTCAGTCGTTTTTAAATAAAGTGAAGGCAAGCTATGATTATGTGTTAATATATAGCAAAGCCCAGCCCCAGTTTGCAGAAGCCCAAGCGTTTTTGAGGGTTGCAGACCTCATGGTTGTCACAACATTCGAGGAGAAGAAAGAGGATTTAAGTGTATTTAAAGAATGGGATAGCGCAAAAGAAACCCCTTGTGCAGCGTTTGTTTGCTGCGATCCCTATTCTGTATAATCTCAGTTTGTTCCTGTGTGTTTTGCGTCTTAAGGCGGGAGTAAAATTAAAATAATGTTAACGTTTTATCCGGAGAAATATGCAGCAGCGAAGTAGAAAGCGGATTTTGGTTACAGGTGGAGCTGGTTTTTTGGGCTCCCATCTCTGCATGCGCCTCTTAGCAGAGGGGAATGAGGTCATATGCCTCGATAATTTTTATACCGGTAATAAAGATAACCTCGCTTCGTTTATCGACCACCCCTACTTTGAGGTGATCCGTCATGATATTTGCCAGCCCATTCAGATTGAGGTCGATGCAATTTACAATTTTGCATGCCCAGCGTCGCCTATTCATTATCAATTCGATCCTGTCCAAACCACAAAAACAAATGTGCACGGCGCCATTAACATGCTCGATCTTGCCAAGCGTTTAAAAGCGCCTATTTTTCAAGCCTCCACAAGCGAAGTGTATGGCGATCCCCAAGTGCACCCCCAAAGAGAAAGTTACTGGGGCCATGTGAATCCGATTGGATTCCGCTCTTGCTATGATGAAGGAAAGCGGTGTGCAGAAACTCTTTTTTTTGATTATCACCGGCAACACGGAGTTCCCATCAAAGTTGCACGGATTTTTAACACATACGGACCAAGAATGGATCCCAACGATGGAAGAGTTGTGTCCAATATTATTGTCCAAGCCCTTCAGAATCAGCCGATCACCATTTATGGAGATGGATCGCAAACGAGATCTTTTTGCTATGTCGATGATCTCATTGAAGGCGTCATCCGACTCATGCAGAGCCCTCTGTCTTTAACCGGCCCCATCAATCTTGGAAATCCCGTTGAATTTCAGATTCTTGATCTCGCCCAACAGATCTTGACACTTACCGGATCCAAGTCTGAGCTTGTTTTCTGTCCCTTGCCAAGCGATGATCCCAAGCAGCGCAAACCCGATATTTCAAAGGCCCGTGAAGAGCTCAATTGGGAGCCTCAGGTTCAGCTGACGCAAGGCTTGCTTAATACCATTAGCTATTTCGATACAATTCTTTCTAATAAGCGGCCTGTTGCCAGTTTGCATTTGAATGAGAAATGAGCTCTATTGAATGTGAGAAGATTTTCCTTGTTTAGCACGGATATCCCTCCATTTTTTCACGATCTCAACAGCAAGAGGCGCCGCTTCCTTACCCCCAGCTTCACTCATACGCAAGTAGACGCTGACCACAAGCTCTGGATTTTTAAATGGATCTGAATCCTTGGGATCGGGTGTGAATGAAATTCCTGAAAACCAGATGTGGTTGCGGATTTCTGCCGAAGAGTCTGCATCGATGGCTTGTTTAAACATGATCTCGGCAGTTCCTGTTTTTCCAATGATTTGAGATTTGAGTTCTTGATAATGTTGCCTCATCTCTGGATTTTGGTAGAGTGTGCGGATAATGTTAGCGCGCGCAGTGCCCTTTGATCCCGTCATCACCCGCTGCATCCCTTGGAGCAGAGGTTCGCGAATTTCCTCTGGCATAAAAATGGTCCGTTTTACAATCGGCGAAGAGAGCCACACCTTAGGGGCATGATCCGGTTCTTCTGTTGCAGAAAAAAGGGGGAAATCAATTCCAATTAAATTCAAGGGGTCTTGAAATGCAAATGTTGCACAATCAAAAGGGTCCTTTGTATCTGAAGAAGGTTGAAATCCCGCGATCACCTGAACAATTTTAGGCTCAAGGATTTTTCCTCGATTTGCAATCGCAGAGACCATCATCGCCGTTTGAAGAGGCGTCACAACAAGAGAGTGCTGGCCGATTGCAAACGAATAAAGCCCCGTTTTATTGTAAGAGAGATCGTTCGGAAGAATTCCCCGGATCTCGCCTGGCAGCTCCACTCCCGAACGCTCTCCAAAACCCATTTTTTTGCAGCAGTCAATAATATGAGAGGGATCTTCGATCTGCTCTGCTGCTAGTAGAGAGAAGTAGATGTTGCTCGATTGCTCAATGGCTCCGATCAGATCGATTTTCCCGATATTCGGGTGAGTACGAGGAAGCCGTCCTCCTTTATAAAAGCGAGTAATTGTCTCTCCATCAAGTGTTTTCCCAAGAACCTGAGAATTGCTTCCCGGGTGCGCGGTCCATTGAATGTTATCAATAATCGTAAGAGGATTTAAATGGGTGAATTGAGGTTCTTTTCCATTTAGCGACTCGTATTTTTCAAGCATCCCTTGGTAGCCAATTAATAACTTAAATACCGAGCCAAGAGGTGTGGATTGACGGTAGGCTTGAGATCTCCCATATCCAAATCCTGCAAGAGGATAAAAGGCTGCTGCAAGGTGCTTTTCTAGCTGAACCCCTTTTGTGTTGCGCAGACTTCTGTATTTTCCTAAAAGAGGTCGATTAAGCTCGTTAAAAGAGCGCATGGTTTGTAAATAGTTTAGAGCCAGATGCTCCGGCAGCTTGTCGAAAACTTTTTTAAGTTTGTTGACATGGGAAAGGATGATCGGATCTTGCTCCCTTAAGCGGGTGCATTCTTCTTGATAAGCTTGCAAAGAAGAGGGAAGATCGGATCCTAAAATAAAGGCAGATGCCAGTTCCCAAAGATGCGTTTGCCAAAATTCATTAAAGAGAGCTTTTTCGATCTGTTCTAGATAGTCGGTATAGGGTTTAGTGTATTGCTTTTTATCTTTTTCTTCTTTCCGCTTGGATTTTAAATACTCTTTAAAATGGGTAGAGCGCCATGACTGAAAATCGATGTTGTGAAACCAGGTCCGGGCCTGTTCTTGCAAATAGCTTCGCAGCGTCGCCGAAGATTGACATAATGTTCTATAAGCAGATAGCGACATTTGGCCAACGCATTGTTCGAGCTCTGAAGAAAAGTCTTCAGGGCGAACCATCATACGGCATAAATCGATCACAAGTAGTTTGTCATCATGATGAGCCACTTCTTGCAAATAAGGATCGATCATTTTCCTAGCTTCAAAAACTTCAGTGAGATGCTCATTTAAACAGGCTCTTGCCGCATTTTTTTCTTCTGTAGAAATCTCAGCGCGCGAGGGGATGTGTGATTCTTCAGGATAGAGCGCTGCTAAAAGAACCCTTGGATTCGACTGCTCAGACAAGCTAAGCAGCATTTGCCATTTTCTTTGTAAGGCAAGCGCGGCTCCCACCGTATGGATTTGGTGCAGACTTTTTAAGAGCTGAGACCCTTTGGGAAGGATCATTTCTAAGTAAGAATTCCAACTCAGCTCAAGTGTTTCATCGTAAAATTGCTGAGTTTTTAAATGAATCCTCTCCCTTTCTAAAGGTCTTTTTCCATCCCAGATCTGGCTGACATACTCTTCATTTTCTAGCCAGCGCAGCATATTTTTGTGTTTTTCTTTTCTCAGTTCCAAAGATTTTGTGGGGATAAAGTCGTTAGGATCGAAGCGAGGGTAGGAAGCCATCGCCACAATTTCCCCCGTATTTGGATCCATTGCAACAATTGCTCCTCCACGGATCCACGGTTCACTTAAATCGCAAGAGCCATCTGCGTTGTGGATTTCTCTAAATTGCTCATTATGAGCCAGAAGTTGCTCGGCAAATTCTTGAAGCTCAGAAGAGATCGAAAGCAAAAGGCGCTGTCCTGAGACAGCTTTGCGCGAACCTGGAAGTTCGCGGATCAAATTTCCTTTGATGTCAATTTCATGGATCCTTTTTCCGAAATATCCGCGCAACTCCTCATCGAAATAACTTTCGACACCCGTTTTTCCTACAAGATCGTGAATTGTATAAGACTTTTCTTGAAGCAGTTTTAGACGCTCTCTCACTTCAAGCGGATTTTGAAATCCTTTAGGCAAAACGGGCATTTCACCTGCTTCCCGCTCTGTAAGATAGGACTGCAGAACCTTGATTTCTTGGGCGACATCCAAATATTCCTTTGAACTGATGGCTCCCAGATAGCCAATCAGATCACATCCAGTTCTTCCTTGAGGATATGAGCGCACCGAACCTTGCTCCGTACGGATTCCCACCCAGTCTTTTTCTAAAAGTTTTAATCGAAAAAATTGCTCTTCAGTCAAATTTTCTTTGATGACAAACGGAGTGTGAGGAAATAAAGAAGCCTTTCCATGGATGGTATCTTCAATCACTTGAGCTTCCATCTCTAATGTTGTCGCGAGCAGCTCGGAAAGTTCCTTAATATAATTAGAGCGCAGATAGGTTTTGGTTCGAGCGCCATCGGGGGATTTTACCCAGCGGATGCTTGGAATTTGCCGGATGTCGGAATAGCAAACAGCCGCATTATATTGTATCTTATTGATAGCCAATGGGATATTAAATCGATCGCGAATGGTGGCCCGTTCGACCTTTTCAATTGTAGAGCGTCTCTGCGGCTTGCGCGCTGCAGCTACGTGATGGTCATGTTGGATGATCGCAAGGTACCACACCCGAATCAGAATCAGGAGCAGACTTAAGATAATCACGTTCAGAACGCGGTTTGCTTTAGAGGGGATGCTGGGGTCCATAGTCTAGGCGCCAAGATGTTGCTGGCCTAAATTTAATCTAAAACCGAATTTAGCACTTGGAAAAAAAGGGCATATCGGTTAAAACTGGTTCAGATTTTTTTAAGCGCCTGTAGTTCAATGGTAGAACCGTAGCCTTCCAAGCTACTTGTGTCAGTTCGATTCTGATCAGGCGCTTCGTTATCATGCAGGACCTCGGCCGAGGTCATTTCAAAAAAATGGCTCTTCTCTGAGATTCTGTTAATTTTAACCAAGACCGAAATCCTCCTGTGCCGTTCTGGGTCGTCTAGAATGAATAAAGGGGGATGCTGTAGTCAACACTAAAAAGAAGGGACAAGGCTTGGCAAACGCAGTAGAAGTAACAATTAAGGATTTGCTCGAAAGCGGTGCGCATTTTGGCCACCAAAGACACCGTTGGAACCCGAAAATGAAACGTTTCATTTTCGAAGAGCGCAACGGAATTTACATTATCGATTTAGCAAAAACCATGCAACAGATCCGCAGCGCAGTTCAAGTTGTGCGCGAAATGGTTTCTAAACGCAAATCGATCCTCTTTGTCGGAACAAAAAAACAAGCCAAAAGCGTCGTGCGCGAGTGCGCTGAGAGCTGCGGCGAGTTTTATATCTGCGAGCGCTGGCTCGGTGGAATGCTTACAAATCTCCAGACGATCCGCCAATCTGTAAAAACTTTAGAAAAAATCGAAAAAAAGATCACCTCCGGCGGAGACGGCCTCACAAAGAAAGAGCTTTCTGTCCTCGGTAAAGATCAGATTAAACTCGATCGCAACCTCTCTGGTATCCGCGCAATGCGCAAGCCTCCTGGCTTGATCATTATTGTTGATCCAAGCCGCGAGCACATTGCCGTTGCAGAAGCGCGCAAACTCGGAATTCCTGTGATGGCGCTTGTGGATACCAATTGCGATCCAGACCCGATTGACTACGTCATTGCCTGCAACGACGATGCGCTCAAGAGCATTAAGCTCATCTTGCAAGCGCTTACGCAAGCTGCTATCGATCGCAAAAATGAGATGAATATCGGCGTCGCAAAAGGCGATGAAAAAGAAGACGCAGCCAGCCAAAAAGACGAAGACGAAGAAGAGGAAAAGAATGAGCGGTAAAGTCACACCAGAAATGGTCAAACAATTACGTGAGCGTACAGGCGTTGGTATGGGCAAGTGCAAAGAGGCTCTTGACCAAGCGGGTGGCAACATCGATGATGCGATTGATATTTTGCGCAAAGCGGGCATGGCCTCGGCTGTCAAAAAAGAAGGGCGCGAGACTAACGAAGGGCTCATTGCTGCGGCTGAAGGTAAAGATGCGCTTGCTTTAGTTGAAGTGAATGCAGAAACCGATTTTGTCACGCAAAATGAGAAGTTTAAGCTATTCATGGCAGATGTCGCTCTTGAGGCTGCAGAGACAAAACCTGCAACTTTAGAAGCATTTATGCAACAGCCTTATCGTAAAGACCCTTCGATGACAATCGACCAATACCGAGCCCTTGTCATTCAGAGTTTGGGGGAAAACATCCAAGTGCGCCGTTTTCTTGTGATCCCAAAATCGCAAGAGCTCTCTGTTGGCACCTATTCCCACATGGGAGGCAAGATCTTGAGTGCGGTTGTGTTAACCGGAGGAAGCGGCAATGAAGCTTTAGCAAGAGATATTGCGATGCATGTGGCTGCGGAATCTCCTGATTATTTGCGACCAGATGATGTCCCTCAAGAGGTGCGCGATAAAGAAGCTGAAATTGCACGTGGACAAGTTCAAGGAAAACCTGAGAATATCGTGGATAAGATCGTTGAAGGTAAAATCAAAGCTTTCTGTGAACAAGTTTGCTTGATTTGCCAAAAATATGTACGTGATAATTCCGTTACGATCACAGGTCTTCTTGAAAATGAAAGCAAGCGCCATGGAAAACCTATGACGATTCAATCATTTGTCCGCTGGAATGTCGGAGGCTAAAGCGTGACCCACTCCAAACCTGCTTATAAACGGGTGATGATCAAACTCTCAGGCGAGGCGCTGATGGGTAATCTCAAGTTTGGGATTGAACACTCTGCCTGTCAAAAGATCGCGGAAGCGATTAAGGATGTGTTTGATCTTGGAGTGCAGATCGGTATTGTTGTTGGTGGTGGTAACATTTTCCGCGGTGCTGAGTCGGAAGCGTTTGGATTTTCCCGAACACCTTCCGATCACATTGGGATGCTTGCCACTACCATTAATGGTCTCATTCTTCAACAAACACTCTCCACCTTAAATGTTGAAACTAGAGTGATGAGCGCTCTTGACATGGATCGCTGCGTTGAGCGCTATAACTGGGGACATGCCCAACACTGCTTACAAAAAGGGATCCCCGTCATTTTTGTCGGAGGAACAGGCAATCCCTATTTTACCACCGATTCGGCAGCAGCGCTGCGCGCTAGCGAAATCAACGCCGAAATTTTACTCAAAGCCACCAAAGTCGATGGCGTTTACAGCGATGATCCTTTTAAAAATCCCAAAGCTGTTAAATATCCAACATTAAGTTATTCCGACGCTCTGACTCAAAAATTAAACGTCATGGATGCGACGGCAATTGCTTTATGTCGTGAAAATCACATTCCGATTTGCGTCTTTAATCTATTTGAACCGGGAAATCTCCTGCGAGCTGTCTGTGGACAGAGCGTAGGTTCCCTTGTGACTGGAGGATAATCGATGAGCGTACCTGATCAAACAAAGACAAAAATGCAAGCTACTGTTGATCATTTTAAGACAGAGCTAAAAAATCTACGGACCAACCGCGCAAATCCGGGGGTTCTCGATAACGTTCAGGTTGAGGTTTATGGATCTCAAATGCGTTTAAAAGAGCTTGCCACCGTTTCAGTTCCTGAACCTCGACAACTTCTTGTTTCTCCCTTTGATCCGCAAACAGTAGGTCCCATCGTCAAAGGGATTGAGCGTGCCAACCTTAATCTGCAGCCTATTTCAGAAGGTGGGTCTATCCGCATTAACATTCCTCCGATGGACGAATCAACCCGTAAGTTAATCGTCAAACAAGGCAAGCAAAAAGCCGAAGAGGCAAAAATTACGATCCGAGAGATCCGCCGGAAGAACAATGAACTTGTCCGCAAATTGAAAGCCGATGGCGAGATTACAGAAGACATTATGAAGAAAGATGAAAAAAGTATTCAAGAATTCACCGATAAGTTTTGCAAAGAAATCGATGACTTGTTTACAGCTAAGGAGAAAGAGATCCTAACAGTTTAGACAAGTTTTCGCCGCTTAGAAAAAATGCGGTTGCCAAAAAATCGGCGACTCGTTTATATTTATGGCACAAAAATGAAAACTGGCCCCATCGTCTAGCCTGGCCTAGGACACCAGATTTTCATTCTGATAACAGGGGTTCGAATCCCCTTGGGGTCAACATTAGCAAGTGTTCCTAACCGAGAGCACTTGCTTCCTTTACGAGACTTTAGCTCAGTCGGTAGAGCATCTCACTTTTAATGAGAGGGTCGATGGTTCGAGTCCATCAAGTCTCAAATTTCTATCCCGCACACAGTTCGATTATTGCAAGAACGCCAGGGCGCATACGCCCTCTCCATTTCCATGACTTGCGCCATCAATTTGCCGCAGGATGCTGTGGCTCTCTTGCCCCAATGCAGGCTTCAACCCATTGAGTGAGTCGAATCATGCTGCGTACAAATAGACTATAGTTTTCATAGAGAGTTGCAATTTTGAGAATTTAATCTCTTGCGTCGGATAGATAGAGTTTTCGATTTGGAAAATCGACAAAAAGCTGTTTTGAATGTAAAAATTCCATCCCGATAATTAGATCAAATTCAGAGAGAGAATCGATAGCGTGGAATGAGACTTTCCCAAAATCCCTTGACCCAATTTTGAAATTTTGGAAGCAGTAGGAACTTTCGGAATTTAAGCCAGAGTTTTGAAGTGTTTTTGTGTTAATCAGATTATTCGTTGTACCTGTATCCAAAAGACATCTTAGTGGTCCCTTTTCTGTAATTGCTTCAAATTCGATGAACTTTCGATTCAGAAGAAAAGGACATTCTACAAATGATTGAATAGAGTAACCGCGCTGAGAAAGGGTTTCAAGACTATCAGAAATTGCGATGAGCCAAAGATTGCAATCCAGAAAGAAGTTAAGATGCTCAAAAAAACTCCATCCTATTTTACCAACTACAAGCCTTTCTGAAGATGACTTGTCTTCTGCACTTTCGGCGTTATAGAGATTCAGTCTATCCGTTTGGATTTCTGGTATTGTGTAGAGAGATGTACGATATTTTTCTCCGTTGATGCCTGAATAAAAGACCTCATGCAAAAAAGTTTTATGCGTCAGTTTTTCAAGATAACTTCCAGGTAGACTTAGCTGTCCATTGAATCCCAAAGCGATTTTTGCAAGAATGCGTGTGTCTTCTATTTTAAGCTCTATGCAAGGAACTTCAGATTCAAAATCAATGATATGAATAGGCTCGAAATAGGATCCATGAAGGACTAACTGAGAGTTTGAGGATGGGTTTTTTAGGAATATTGAAAATAAACAGGAAATTATTCCCAGAAGTAAAATAAGAGCAGTCTTTTTATTCATTTATTTGATTTGCTTAATTGGATATTGACTTTGGGGCAAGAGGGAGCATCCGAAAAATAGATTTTTTGATTGGCGAAATCGACAAAAATGAGCTTCGATGCAATAAAGTCCATTCCAATAATCGCTTGGATGTCGAGTGGAGTATCGAGATGACGAAATAAAATAGGGCCAAACTCTTTTTGACCGCATTCAAATGATTTGAATTCAATTCTGTCATTTTGATTAGCTGCCATTAGATCTGCATTGTTTGGGTTAAGGCGTGGCTGGAAATCCATTTCTTTGGGACTGATCCGCTCTGTTGAGCAACGGTAAGTATTTAAATAACTATAACTTGCTCCAGTATCAAGAACGCATCTTAGCGGCCCCTCTTCAGTGACTGCTTCGAATTCAATCAGATTTCTATTAATCAACAGAGGCGCCTCACTGAAGGATTCAATAGGATACCCCCTAAGAATCAACGTATTTAAACTATCGCAGAAAGCCGCAATCGCATGATTGAAATCGAGAAAGAGGTTCATATGTTGAAACAGCTTCCATCCAATAGTTCCTCCACTGGAATAATCATAGGGCGAGGGGCTTCCATCAACACCATCTTCTGTGTAAAGGATTGTGTCATGTTCAAATTCAGGACTTGTCAGCTGTGCTTTGGTCTTAAAAAGATTCAATCGCCCGATTTTGATTTTAGGTAGCGCATAGAGTTCAGAATGATATTTTTTTCCGCGAATTCCTAAATAACAAACAGGATGCAGGAATGATTTATTGTGGATGGCTTGCATGAACTGATGGGGAACGCAAAGTTCCCCGTCAAACCCAAGGTCCAGCTTTGCCGGCATGAGTTGCCCATCAATGTCAATCTCGACATAGGGCAGATTGGAATAAAATTGAGTGATTTTAATTGGTTCAAAATAAGGTCTTTTAATCCACGAGATAGAGTGTTCATTATTTTGTTTTTGACGAGAGTTAAAAAAACAAAAAAATGAAAGCAAAACAGCCGTTAGTAGTGCGATTCCACTGGTTCTTCTGCCAAACTTAGACATTTTGTGAAATCATCCTGTTCAATCACTTTGAGCATGTTTATGCAAAAGATCAATCTCTTTCACAAACTGTTCCAGCGGAGACACTTCCTCTGCCTTCCCCAGTATTAAAATTATGTTCGGCTTTTGCTTCAACATAATTGCCTTTTCCATCAGAAACGCTACCTTTGATTTCAGCTTCATACTGAATCCC
>JAIELY010000033.1 GCA_019752555.1 Rhabdochlamydiaceae bacterium | reverse complement strand
GAGGTGAGTGTCCCCATGAGGGCGCTGAGAGAGTTTCCCGTGACGCGGTTTAACACTGTTGAGGCAGCATTAACTTGTGCAAAGTGCAGATGGTTCTTTTCTGCAATGGAAAAGTCATCCCAATGCAAAATGGCATGAAGAGAATTTTCGATTGTGGTTTTTGAGCCCGAGGTGCTGGAGGTCGCAGTGCCAGAGATGACTTGGTAATCTCCAGATAGCACATAAGGCGAAAATGCCAAAGAGCTGAGAAGGATGAGCAGTTTTGCTTTAGTGTTCATTGTATCTTTTAGTAGCTTCCGATAACGCTAAAATGGACCATTGCAGGGCCGCCGTTGTAGTAGGATTTTTTCCGCAGCTTATAGCCCACATCTAAACGCGCAGTGAGATAAGAGTTATAGAAGTAGCGGATCCCGGGACCTACGCCCGCTAGGTAATTGGCTTTAAAGGTGGGAAGATCTGCTTTATGATTTGTTCCCCAGCCGTAATCCGCAAACGCCAGGAATTGAATGCCATCTTTGCATTTAGAGCACCAGGATCCGATAACAGGAAGACGCGGTGAGCGGAATTCAATTGTGGCAAGAACTGCTGTGTCTTTATTTAGCTGCCTTTCTTCATAACCGCGGACAGTGTCGTAGCCCCCGATCCCATATTGCTCGCTGGGAAGAAGATTTTGTGAGGAGATTTGACCGCGCGTTAACATATAGAAGGACCAATCGCGAGGCATTTTTTGAAAATAAGAGAAAGCTCCACGGAAATAGACCCATGTGTGTTTAGCCCCAGCTCTTAACGAGCGGTAGTCTGCATTACTCTGATCGGGAATCCATGAACCGGGAGAGTAGAAGAGGCTTCCATCAAAATCTAAGGCGTAATCATTGTTGACATAGTTGCCCTTATATTCTGCCATCACTTGAGTGAGGTTGACAGTTCTTCCTGATGTGGGAGTTTCATCCGAGAATTCAAATGTGTTATTCGTCCTTTTAAAATCGCCTCCGACAAAAAAATCATGCTGAAGATGGTTAGAGACGCATAGAGGGATCTGATACCGCAGGCTGGCTTGCCAACTCCATCCTGTGTTTCGGACGGTGGGGATATGAAGATGGGGGTGGACTCTCGAGTAGCCTCCGTAGATATTCAGGATATGGTGCCATGTCAACGGAGCTTGATACTGCGCGGTAATCCCTTCAAACTGATCTCTGTTAAACGAGGCTGTGTATTGATAAGAGAGAAGGTGGCCTAAGCCAAACGCATTGCCCCAGTTGACTCCCATAAACCAGCGGTTTCTTCCCACCGATTCGATCCCTGTGTTATCTACACCGGCGTAGAGGCGAATCGACCTGCGTTCTTTGACGGCGATGGTCACATCGGTCGTGTATTTTGTCGTTCCAGGTGCAAAGATAAGGTCTGCTTGTACAAAGGGATCTTGATTAATGAAGTAAAGGTTTTGAGCGAGCTTGGCTTGATCAATTTCGTCGCCTGGCTTTAATCCCACAAACGTTTTCATCAGGTTGCTAGAAAACCATTCGTTGCCTACGACGCTTACCGCCCCCACATGGCTTTCGATTACATCCATTTGCAGGACGCAATCTGTGACATCTTGCTTTGGAATTTGCACGACAACAAACGGATGTGAGTAGTCGGCGTAGTATTGTTTAATGCTCTCCTGGAGTTGGCTGATGGTATCGACGGTGATCGGTCCTGCATCGAGGATCGCATATAATTCTTTTTTCAAAGGGTCAATAGGACCTGGAAGTTTGAGATCTATGATTTGCAGCCCGCGGACTTGAGAGAGTTCTTTTGTTTTTAAATGAGGTGCCGATTCCCCATAGAGGACGATTCCTTGCGCTTGAGAACAAAGAGTTCTTGGAGCTGCCTCTAAGGAAAGGGCGATCCCGCAAAGAAGAAGACTTAAGATGAAAGATTTGTTTTTCATTTTAGATTTCAGGTGGTGGTGATTAACAGGCTGTTTTTTGGCTAATGTTAATAGTAAATAATTTTCTTCCTTTGTCAAGCCAGATCTTTCGGTGTACAAAATCGTAAGCAAGGACTATATTTTGTGTTGCCTGTTGATCAGAAATAGGGGCTTGCTTCAAAGTTGAATTTTGAGCTTGAAGGGGGAAGGATCCCTCAGCTTAAGTTGTGAAGGATGTTTATGAACTTAATGTGTGAGTGATGGGATCCCTGGAAAGCCGTCCGCCGCAAAATATTATTGTGCGTATGCCGAATTGGATCGGGGATTTGGTCATGGCTACCCCCATTCTTTCCGATCTGCGCAAAGCGTTCCCGAAGGCTCACATCACAGCCATGTGCCGCTCTCCGATTTGCGAGCTTCTTAAAGAGGCTCCTGAAATCGATGAGCTGTTTTGCTTCAGCAAAGCCAGCGGTTTTGGCCGCCGTAGTGAAAAGCGCAATATCATCGAAAAATTGCGCCAAGGAAAATACGATCTTGGTATTTTACTGACCCACTCGTTTTCTTCAGCGTGGTGGTTTTGGCAGGGCAGAATCGCGCGTCGTTTGGGTTATGAATGCAACGGACGTAAATTACTTCTTACCGATAGTATCCCTCTTCCAGATGATATTCAAAATCAGCACCTCGTTGTTACCTATAAGATGCTGCTTGAGTTAGCGGGCATTCCGATGTCTGAGACCCCTCCGCGTCTGTATCTGGCAAATGCTGAAATCGAAGAGGCAAAAACCCTTTTGAAACAGCAAGGGATTCCTCCTGGGGCAATCATTGTCGGCGTTAATCCAGGAGCCACTTACGGGTCTGCAAAATGTTGGCTTCCTGAAAGATTTCGAGAGGTTGCAGAACGATTGTTAAAAGATCCCGATACATATCTCGTGTTTTTTGGAGATCAAGGTACCTTTAGCTTGGTGCGCGAGATTAGCTCAGGCTTTACTTCACGGGTTGTGAATTTAGCGGGCATGACCTCCTTGCGCCAGCTCGCTAGTTTAATTAGCCTTTGCGATGTGCTGTTGACTAATGACAGTGGACCTATGCACATTGCCGATGCGCTTGGCACCCCCATTGTCGCTTTATTTGGATCGACAAGCGAGATTGTCACAGGTCCTTACCGTTCAGGGACTGTGATTCACAAACATGTCGATTGCTCTCCCTGCTATCAAAGGACTTGTCCCATCGATTTTCGCTGTATGAAACGGATCGAGGCTGATGAGGTCTATGCCGCTATTCAAAAGATTATTAGTGCTAAGCGCTCTAAGTTGCATATCACGGCATCGTGAGGTTCTATGATTAAGCAATTATGGAGAAAGTTCGGGATTAACCCCCTCGACCGCCTCCTTAAAAAAGCGGTGAAACGCAATCAAACGAAATTCCTCCTCTGTTGGAATCGAGGCCTGGGCGATATTGCCTTAGGCATGTATGCCCTCGTCTATCGGATCCGCCATTTCATCCCTGATGCGAACATCACTTTTGTTACCCGCTCTGATCTTGCAGAGGGGTTTCGTCTGCTTGAAAACATCACCCTTCTCATCGATCCTGCGATGAAAAGAAAACAACCCTTTGATCTCGATGCCGCTTTAGAGTCCAATGGCCTTAAACGCTCTGATTTCGATGTGATCCTCGAGCATCCCGACCCGACCTATTGGCTTAAATGGCAGCTTGGCACACTCGTGCCGCGCCTGCATTTTCTTCCCGAATGGGATGCGTTGCATCAACTCTTTGCGATTAATCCTGCAAAACGCTGCATTGGCGTCCACGTCCATTCAGAAACTTCTTATGGTTATGAAAAGAATTGGCCGCATGCCTATTGGCAAGAATTTTTTAATGAAATCACACGCGATGGCCAGGTGCAAATTCTCCTATTTGGCCATACTCCAACGCCGCTTTTTCCTTTAGAAGGGGTGATCGATCTTCGTGGGAAAACAACGCTAGCTGAGATGCTCTCTCTATTAAAAAACACCTGTCAGACCCTTGTCGTTCCCGATTCTGGCGTTCTGTCTCTCGTTTATTTTCTTGATGCAGAGTTTCCCCTTAAAATTGTCTCTTTATGGGCAGATCCAAATCAGGGCGTCCTCAAGCAAAATGTCGCCTCTCCTAATCCATTACTGATTCATGTTCCCCTGCGAGCCCCAGAGAAAGATTTACGCAAACTCACCGTTGAACAGGTCCTGCAAGAGGTAAGAGCGTGCTAAAGGATGAAATCCTCAAATACCTTAAAACCCTAGGGCAGCCTCATTTGGGCGCAGGATTAGAGCTGTTATCAGAAGAGAAACTCAGCGCTTTCTTGCAGCAATTACGCTCTTTTGACCGCAGTTTGCTCGAGCGTCAATTGAAAGCATTTCGACAGCCCCCCCACCCTCCATTCTCTCCACTTAATCACTATGCGCGCTCAGGAAATTGCGAAGACAAAGAATATGGCAAAAGACTCCTTGCTCAAGGAAAAGTGGGCTGCATCATTTTGGCAGGAGGACAGGGCACTCGATTGGGATTCTCCGGGCCCAAAGGAAAAGTTTCAGTCTCTACCGTTAGAGGAAAAAGTCTTTTTCAGCTTTTTGCAGAAAGAACGAAGTGTGCTTCTCAAAGAGCAAGATCCCCTTTGCACTTAAGCATCATGACATCTCCTTTAAATGATCAAGAGACGCGCCAGTTCTTTCATGAAAACAAATGCTTCGGGCTAGACCCATCTCAAGTGAGCTTTTTTATCCAGCCCGTGCTTCCCTTTTGCGATGATGAGGGCAATTGGATCTTAGAAGAAGAAGGGAAACTAGCTGTTGGCCCTGATGGCAATGGGCACGTTTTTTCTGCATTTTCTGCAAGCGGGCTCTTGAATGCTTGGCGCTTGCAAGGGATCGAGTTATTTTCTGTGATTCCTATCGACAACCCTTTAGCCGATCCCTTTGATGCAGAAATGATCGGATTCCAAGCAAGAACAAAGGCAGACGTTGTATTAAAGGCGGTGCCGCGGCTTGTTTCCAATGAAAACATGGGCGTCGTGGTTCAAATGCAAGATCGGATCGGTATTGTGGAGTATACAGAGCTCTCTCTAGACGATGCAGAGGCCAAGACAGAGGATGGATCTTTTAAATACCCGCTTGCCAATGCCAATCTTTTTTGTTTTCACTCTGATTTCATTTTGCGCACAGCACAAACTCCCTTACCTTTGCATCTTGCTCGTAAGACGGCTCGACATTTTAACGACAGAGTTCCGATTTGGAAATTTGAAACCTTTATCTTCGATCATCTGCAAAACGCGCAGAATGCACAGGTTCTGTTATGCCCGCGCGCGAATACCTACGCTCCTTTAAAAAATGCACAAGGAGATAAAAGCTTAACTACGGTACGAGCGGCTTTAAACGCTTTTGATCACTCCATATTCCAAGCGTTGTCAGGAACGCAGATCCCCCAGCGCGCCTTCGAACTCGATCCCGCTTTTTATTATCCCACTTGTGAGCTAAAGCAACAGTGGCAGGGAAAAGAGCTTCCCGATCTAGATTATATCGAGCCATAAGACTATCGACCAAACTTTTGCATTAAATATGCCTGGTGCTCCACATCGGTTTTTCTGCTTATTTTTAAACGCATATATTCTAACCGTCCAACACAAAACTGAACTCGATTCAAACTTATTTTTCCGTCTGGGTATTTATCTATTTCTCGAGTTAATTCTTCTTTGTGAAATACTCTTTCGATTTTTTTTCTTTTAAATATGGAGTCTCCACTAAAAACAACGAAATTATGGATTAGTTGAGGTTCCAAAAAATCAAGAATGCGTTGAATCTCCTTGGTGTGTTTGTGGTTCTGAAAAGTTGGATTTTGAAAAAAGTATTTGTTCTTATAAATAATTTGAGCCCAAAATTTTGCTCTAGAATGTCCTAAGATCCATCCTTGATAATGTTTAGTTTCGATTACGAATATGCCTTTCGTGCTTATTAAAATGTGATCAATCTGAGTAGTGGAACCATCTTCTAAACGCAAAGTAACACAATTTAAAACATGCGCATCGTTATTATTACAATACTCTTCCAAAGATTCCCTAACCAGAGCTTCACCCCTATTTTCAAGACTCCAGCTTGCGGCACTTTGTTTCAAACGTCTTCCTATTTTACAGCCGATTATGAGACCCATAGTCAGTGTGATTAATAAAAAAATAATATTAAATGGTTCGTTCTCTATGTTTTTGAACATTTTTTATTGTTGAGTTTGGAAATGGAAGGTTTCTGATTTTATTTTAAAATTAATCAATGCAGGATGATATAAAATTGCATTTTTTTTGTCTATTTAAGAAGGGGGTTAGTTTTTTTGTGATTTTATTGTAAGGGAATAATGCCCTTGAGTGAGACTTTAACTTCAGTGTTTTTTCAGAAGATCATTAAAATCGATAATGGAGGAGAAGAAGTTGCTTTCTGATACAGATTCATCGACACCATTCACATGAATCAAAATAGGTCGAATGGACATGTTCTTGGGAAGAGCTAAATGTTTGATTTTTTGTTTCACATCGTCGATGACGCTTTTTGAAACTTCCCGAGCTTTAAATTTGATTTCGCATAAATAGCACGTTCCAAATTTTGTTTGAATCATGTAATCAATCTGACATCCCTGATGGCCGCTTGCTTTGCGTTGAAAAAATGGATTGTCATTTATGATTTCAGAAGGGTCTATGCCTAGGATTTTTTGGATTGTTTTCCGGTTCCCCAGAACAAGGTTTTCAAATTGTAATCCCATCGCAGATTGCCATTGAGGTAAGAGCTTCAAGCCTTGTTTTTCGATCTTCTTTTTATTGGGTTCGATATATTTGAGGTAGAATCTTAGATAATTATCTTTAAGCCGATAATGACTTAGTTTCGAATCCGCGCCTGTTTTAAGATGCCAGGTAAAATCCCGAGAAACAAAACCTGCTGTAATGAGTTCATCCATGTATTTAGAAACTAAGCTGTTTTTCTCTAGATCCAATGCGGCATAGATATCTTTAAGTTCGCAAGCTCCCTCAGATAGCCTTTCAACGATAATCTTGTAAGTAGTGCTTCTTGATGAGAATAAGTCTGAAAAGATCCGTTCAAACTCGCTAAAAAGAAATCCTTCTTTTCGAAAGCACAGTCTTTCGATGTTTGTTTCAGCGCTTTGGTTGGGTAAAATTTCTTCAAGATATCGAGGAACACCTCCCATGACGGAAAGCACTTTAAACTTGTCGAAAGCCGATACTCTGTTTTGTTCATTATTCCAAAATTCATTACATTCATATAACGGCAGTTCTTCCAAAGCGATATCTAAGGAAATTCTTCCCATAAATCCAGTGCTGCTAAGAATGTTTTCTTCAATCCAGCTTGAAATGGATCCGCACAGAATTAAAACTAGCTGAGGATTATTTTTGAAATACAGATCCCAAGCAGTTTTGAGTTTCCCTAGAAAGGTAGGATCTTTTGAACCCATCCAGCTTATTTCATCTAACACAAGAACGCATTTGCCCTTTTGCGCCTGCTGGGCTAAATGCCAAAATAAATCACCCCAGTCGTCAGCCCTAGGAAGAGGGATTTTCATTTCACGTTGTAGTTGGCGAGCAAATTCTTCCTTTTGGTCGGCAGCTGAAATACCGCTTGTTGGGGGAAGGCCAGAAAAAATATAATGAGGGATTTTCTGAGCAAATTCTTGTGCTAGACGGCTCTTTCCAATTCGGCGTCTGCCTCGGATGACCACAAGGCTAGCTGATTTCTTTTTAAAAAGGTCTCTTAGCATCTGAAGTTCTCTTTTCCGTCCAACAAATGAATGCTGCATTTTGATCCTTATTTGGTGATGTGTTTATTATCGCTTTTTTCAGTCACTAAATCAAGAAAATGTGATTTGGTGACTGAAGATTTTCTAGCAGGTTGATTTAGAGTGCTTTGCAGAGTTTGTTCTAAAGGGGGGTTAAGCTGAATTTTATGTTTCCTTTTGAAGATGGGTGAATCCCCATATCGATCCTTGATCGATCCCACGCCCTTCTGTTATGCTGTGAATAAAACGAGGAAGACGCATGCGTATTGCATATCTGGGAGCTGGAACTTGGGGCTATTGCTTGGCAAATCTATTGGCATCCAATGGACATCAGGTCATGTTGTGGACAGCAAATCCTGAATTTGCAAAGACTTTAAAGAAAAAAAGGGAGCATCCCAAACTTCTCCGGTCAAAAGCAGATGATCGACTGGAATTCACAAGCGATCTCAAAGAGGCGCTCGACCAAGCGGAACTTCTTGTCGAATCTGTCACCTCGAAAGGGATCCGTCCGGTTTTTGAACAAGTGCTAGCATTTGGAAGTGTGCAGTGTCCTATTGTCATCACATCCAAGGGCATTGAACAAAATAGCGGACTTCTTCTTCCCGACGTTGTGACCCAGGTGTTAGGCGAAGAGATGAGAAAACAGATCTGTTGCTTGAGCGGTCCAAGCCACGCGGAAGAGGTCATTAATAAGTTGCCCACAGCTGTGATCTGTGCTTCCTACGATCCTGCTCTTATGCATAAGGTTGTTGATATTTTCACAACTCCCTATTTTAGAATCTATCCTAATGCCGACGTCAATGGAGTGGCTTTTGGAGGCGCAATGAAGAACATCATTGCAATCGCGTGCGGCATTTCTGATGGACTCGGCTTTGGGGATAATACAAAAGCTGCTCTTATGACACGAGGCTTGCACGAGATCCGCAAACTCTCTGTGACCAAAGGCTGTAATCCTGAAACATTAAATGGACTTTCGGGCATGGGAGATCTCTGCGTCACATGCCTTTCGAAATTAAGCCGTAATTATACATTTGGCAGATGTATCGCAGAAGGCCTTGATCCGCGCTCCGCCCAAGAAAAAATCGGGATGGTAGTTGAGGGCGCCTACACATGCGTATCTGCATTGCAGCTTGCCCAAAAAGCCAAGATTCCCGTTCCCATTACTCAGGCAATCTATTCCATTCTTTATGAAGCGCTTGATCCAAAAGACGCAGTAAAATCGCTGTTGCAGCGTGCGATTAAGGAAGAGCATTTATGATCGAAGGGATTAAAGTTGTTACCGCCCTTGAGATGTCTCGCATTGAAGGGATGGCTTATGCAGAGGGAGCTGTCGAGACCGAGTTCATGGAGAATGCTGGCAAGGCGATTGCTCAGATTACAGAAGATTTCTTACGCGTAAACGGGCTTCCCAAAGTTGTCACCCTTCTTGTCGGTAAAGGCAATAATGGAGGAGATGCTTACGTCGCAGGCCGTCATTTGATTGAACGGGGCCATACCGTTTTTGCTTATCATATCTACTCTCTTGATACTTGCGGGCCGCTTTGCCGTGCCATGCACGAGCGCTTTACTCAAGCAGGCGGCAAAGTGCATTTTGTTCGTAACGAACAGGCTTTTCATTTTGAGCCTCAGGGAATGATTCTCGATGGCCTTGTAGGCACAGGTTTTCATGGAAAAGCAGAAGGAGTTTTAGCGCAAGCAATCGTTGCTGCCAATGAATGCCATTTGCCGATCATTGCTATCGATATCCCCTCTGGTGTCAATGGAAATACGGGAGCTGTCGAAACGGTTGCCATCCACGCGGATCTCACCATTTATCTTGGCCTTCCTAAAATTGGTTTTTTTATCGGAGACGGGTGGAATTATATCGGACAGTTGCAAGGCGCATGTTTTGGCCTCAAAGACTCTTACATTGAAAGCGCGAAGGCCGAAGGTTATCTGTTTCCTGAAGAAATGATCCACGACATGCTCCCTCCAATGCACCGCACGCGGCATAAATACGAATCTGGCTATGTGCTTGGCATTGCGGGATCTTTAGAGATGCCAGGCGCTGCGCTTCTTGCCAGCACGGCTGCATTAAAGAGCGGCGCTGGAATTGTCCGTCTTTTTTATCCCCAGGGGATGGAAGTAGAGTTAAGTGCAGCTCCCTATGAGCTTATCCGCGAAGCTTGGGATCGAGAAGATGATGGGAGGATTCAGCAAGAGGCCGCCCGAGCGAAGGCTGCCTTTATTGGCCCAGGAATGGGGCGCGATAAAGAATCGAAAAAAGCGATCAAAATGCTCTTGTCGCATTTAAAAATTCCGTGTGTAATCGATGCAGATGCTCTCTATTTCCTTGGAGAGTCTCCCTCGTGGAAATTGCCTGAGCACTCTGTGCTTACGCCCCATCATGGAGAGATGAAGCAACTATTGAGCGGCTTGAAAGGGCGCGATCCCTTTACCTTTTCAGATGTTCAAGAATATGTGGAGAAAAGCCGGGTGACTCTCATTTTAAAAGGCGCACCCACTCTGATCTTCTACCCAGGAAAAAAACCGATGATTGTCACATGCGGCGATCCCGGCATGGCAACAGCCGGCTCTGGCGACGTGCTTACCGGCATGGTGGCAGGCTTAATCGCCCAGGGGATGGACCCTTGGGAAGGCGCAATTCTTGCTGTCGCTCTCCATGGCAAAGCAGGTGAGCTCGCCGCGAGAGAGCTCACCTCTTATTGTATGACCGCCTCCGATCTACTGACCTATTTGCCGCTTGCCTTTGGAAAGGAAGGATGAGGCCTATCCTTTAGTGCTCCCAAATTTTACGAGCTTCCTGTTGTACCAGGTCATTAAATCTCACGATTGTAAGTCGATCAATGGGTTTACCTTCTCGCATGGCTTGCTGGCTCCAATGAATTGATTCATTGAATTGTTTCCACACACTGATGAGCCGATGACATAATGGGAGTGTTTTGGAGCGCAGTTCACGTATGTTTCTTTTTTCTGAATACGTTAACGGTTCTTTGCAACAGATGAATTTATCTCGTATCCAAAAAAGTTCTTCGATTTTAGGATCTATTATTTTTTTGTAATGATAACAAGTGTCGCTATAATTTCTTGCTAAATTTGTTGTAAAAGATTCTGCCTTTTTTTCAATCTGTTCTGCGGATACTTCAGGGTTTCGGTGTTGTAAATCGTAAGCGATAAGAGGTTTTAATCTGTCAATTAAAAGTTCTAAATTTTTAGGATCTCCAGACACTGCGATTTTGTTTAATACCGCTTTCCCTTCATCAAAAGTCTCTTCTATAAAAGCCGTTAACATACGTTGTTCGGGCGATGAGAGATAGGAGCGCCCTTGCGTATCGCGTCCCTTTTGTTTGATTTTCTGTCTGCATTCTAAAACTGCATTTTTTAAATAATTAGGATCGACTTTTGGCATATTAATAGATCTCCTTTTTTGGACAAAATGATTATATCATTATATTTAGTTGTCGTCAATTAGTAATTAAAATTTTTATTAATGTTTTGCAATTGGAGACGCCGAATAAGCCTATGCGGGTGTCTCGGAAATTTGACGTGCTTGCATTTGAATCCATTCATGAAATTTCGAGATTCCCTGAAGGTTGAGAGGTTCATGATTCCGCATTGCTCGTCTGTTCTGCTTCACCGTTTTAGAGAACAATATAAACTCTTGCACTAACCGATTAGATAAGGGGACTGTATATGAGTTGAGTTGGCATAGTGTTTTTTGTACATGCCGTATTTCTCGTTTTTCTGAAAAAGTGATGGGTCTTTTGCTTCCGTTATACTTCATGAGAATTTCATGAATGGCACGCTGTTGAGAATCTAGCAATTTTATATGATAATCGCACGTTCTGCGATATGTTTTAAGTAACTCGGTAGAACAGGATTTTGCTTTCTTTTTGCGTTCTGAACGAGACAATTGAGAATGTTGTGTCTTGAAAGAGTGTTGCGTGATGCGTGTTAACTTGTGAGTGATCTTTTTAAGGCGTTTTTTTTCTATAAAAGCGTCGAGATTAGTTGCGGTCTCCACTGCCAGCGTATGAGATTTTTTAAGAACATCTAGAATTATCCGCTTCTCAAGCGATGCAACATAGCAGCGACCTTGTTCATCGCGTCCCTTATGTTTGAGTTTCTGTCTGCATTCTAAAACTGCATTTTTTAAATAATTAGGATCTACTTTTGGCATGTTAATAAGCTCCGATTTTTTTAATATGGAAATTGTATTGTAAGATTTATTTGCTGTCAATTGTAAATAAAATTTTGCTTTATGCGGAGATGAGTCATGCAAATGATCGGATCGTTCATCGCGAGCCGTATTAATTGCTCGATAAAAGAAGAAGTTTAAGCCGCTGGCTTTGACCTTGATTAGAATCAAGTACTATTCTATCTGTCGGCTCCGATAGACGATCCAGCCGACGATGAGAGCTCCTACAATTGTAAGCGGCAGAATCACCGAATAGATATATGCTTGAAACAGCGCTGTGCCTGCTGCGAAAAATCCGAGAAGCACACCAATTGGAATGTAGGTGGCTTCGATGTAGATTCCAGCGAGATACGTTGCAAATGCAAGCAGAGTGAGCACGACAAGACCGCTTTGAAATCTGCCCATGATTCCAGTCTTTACAAAATAGGAGATAATGAAAATAGCGAGCATGAGTCCTATCCAATGAAAGAGCTCGTGCCAAAGGGTCCAAATCGCTTTACTCCATCCCATTTTTTTGAGATAGAAGCTTAAGGTTAGGCTGAGGACTGCGTAGACAATTGAGATGATTTGCCAGTAGCGCCATGCGCCGTCTTGATAGATGTCAGTAACAATGACCCCAACGAATGCGAGAATGAGCATTAGAAGAGCAATCGATAAACGCAACTTCCAGTGATGATTTTTTGTTGTTGCCATGTCTTACTTTTTCGCACTTTTCACGTTGGAAAAAGGAACGGCAAAGTAGAAAATGAGGGAATTGGCCCCTGGGTTTCTATGCAGCATGCCCGCATTGGAGATGTGATTAAATTGCGCGCCGACTCTTCCCTTATCTTTGAACACATAGGCCATTTCCATCGCAGAGCGAAAGTTGATCGGAAAGCCCAGATTTTTTCCCCATCCATGGGCAAAAACGCCCGGTGCAAAACTGGGTGTGATGACAAAATGTGGTCCAATAAAAATGTCGTAGGCCACACCGCCGCAGGCAAAAACACCTTGGTTTGTCGTGATGAAGAATGCGACAAGAGGCCGGACATTGTGGCAATTCACATCCCAGCGGTATTCGAGATGCGCTAAAAATTTGGGGTAATCTTTATCCACATCGAAAATACCTGGCCCTACCATCAAATGATCCGGGCCTTGTTCTTTGTCTTTGCTAAAAAGAACAAAGGGCAAAAATGAGACAAGAGCAAGAAGGAGGGTTTTGCGTAACATAGAATCCTGAAGAATGTATTGAGTTGTTTCTCAAGGTCTAAAATTTTTCTTATTTTGACAAGACAATTTTTGAGTTGAGAGAAAGATCGGGGACCGATTATTCTTCCAGCCAGTCACCAGGGGTGCCGTTTACGGCTGAAAAAACTCAACTTGAGTTTAACCCTCATTACATGATCTGGATAATACCAGCGTATGGAGTGTGAAGCTGCGGGCTTTTGCTCTCGTGCTTTTTAGGTGATCCTTATAATTTTTTTGATAGGCGCCTATGAAAGCTGCATCTGTTTTTTCACAGCGGCATTACTATGCTGGGATCGTTGGAAATGTCTTAGAGCACTATGACATCGCATTATTTGGTTTTCTTGCTCCTTTTCTTTCACCTCTTTTTTTTAGCAGCTATGATCACTTAACAGGTCTGATATTAACCTATGCGCTATTGCCCCTTGGCATTTTAGCACGTCCGCTTGGGGCTTTATTTTTTGGATGGATCGGAGATGCGCATGGACGTAAGAGAGCGCTTTGCTTCTCCTTGGGATTTATGGCTCTTGTTACTGCTTTAATGGGTCTTTTGCCCACTTTTGCAACAGTAGGTTATTGGGCGCCTATCCTCTTAGCACTGCTTCGCGCCTTGCAAGGTTTTTGTATTGCAGGCGAGAGCTCCGGGGGAGCCATTTTCATTTTAGAAGAGATCCGCACGTTGAATAAGAGCCTGATCAGTAGTCTTTATAGCGCCTCGTCGATCGCGGGGATTTTGCTCGCATGCGGAAGCGTCGCTTGGATGGCAGGGTGCGGTAGGATTGAAGAGGGGTGGCGTTATTTATATTTCTTAGGATCCTTAACAGCTTTAGTCGGACTAGTTTTGCGTATGGGGGTGGTCTCTTGCAATCGCTCTCTGTCTTGCCGCACAGCAAGGAATTTTCGGCAAATCACACAAGTGCTGCGCTTGTATTTTCCTGTGCTTTGCGCGATCGCATGCACTGCGGGATTCTCTTCCACGACCTATTGTCAGGCAATGACCTTGATGCATGGATATATTCCTCTTATCACATCTTATTCAAAAGCAGACGTCATGCATTGGAATACCTATTTGCTCTTATTAGATCTGTGTTTGTTACCCTGTTTTGGGTATCTCGCAGCGCGTTTTTCCAAAGAGAGTCTAATGCGGGTCGCTGCATTTTTAAGCGGTCTCTTGGCCGTTCCTCTTTTTCTCATGCTTCCCAATGCAGCATTTGTAACAATCATTGCTGTGCGCGTTGCTTTGATTGTTTTAGGCGTTGCTTTTGCAGCGCCCTGGCATGCGTGGGTGCAGGAATTGGTAGCGCGTGAGCATCGCTATACGGTGATTTCTTTGGGAACTGCGATCGGATCTCAACTGATTGGCTCGCCAGGTCCCGCTGTCGGTTTATGGATTTTCCAAAAAACAGGATGGGCATTTGCTCCTGCTTTGTATCTTGTGATCACAGCAGCGCTTGCATTTATCGCAGTGAATGGAGTGAAGCTCCTTTCTTTGCGGATGGGTAGTGTGAAAGGTACCAGTTAATAAAATGAGTTAATCCGTCTTTCAAGTTTACCTTGGGCTCAAAGTTAATTTGATTCTTGCTTTTAGAAATGTCTGCGTATGTCATCGGGACATCGCCGCGCGGCATCGGTTCAAAGTTGAGGATGGCTTTTTTTTCTAATAAGTCTTCTAAATGCTCAATTAACTCGGTCACACTGTGCGGATGGCAATTGCCGAGATTAAAGATCTCTAGGGGAGCGCCAAGATCGATTGCGGAAAGGGTTCCGGCAACGATGTCATCGATGTACGTAAAGTCTCTTTTGAGTTTTCCTTCGCCGTAAACAGTAATCGGAATGCCTTCAAGGATCGCTCTTGTAAACGAAAAGTAAGCCATGTCAGGCCTTCCCCAAGGACCATAAACAGTAAAATAACGCAATCCAGTACAAGAGATGCCGTAAACGTGGTGATAAGAAGCTGCTGTGATCTCATTGCATTTTTTTGTCGCGCCATAAAAACTTGCGGGATGATCCGTAAGATCCGATTCTGCAAAGGGAATTTTGGAATTTGTTCCGTAGACAGAAGAAGAAGAGGCGTAAATGAGTTTGACCTCTGGAAATCTCTTCAACGCTTCTAACAGATGGATAAAACCGTTTAAGTTGCTATGGACATAGCATTCCGGATGTTCCATCGAATGACGCACTCCTGCCTGTGCAGCCAAATGCAAGACGTGAGTGATTTGATAAGAGTTAAGCAGAGTTTCGATCGCAAGAGGATGGCAAATATCGAGTTTTTGAATTTCGATCCCTTCTTGGTAAAGAAGCTCGGCGCGCGCTTTTTTTAAATTAGGATCGTAATAGTCGTTAAAAAGATCGCAGCCAATGACAAAGTCGCCTCTCGCTTTTAGAGCTAAAGCGGAATGGAATCCAATAAATCCGGCAGCGCCGGTGACAAGAACGCGTTTTGAAGACATTAATGCTGTCTCATTAAGTATTTGCTTGAAAAATTACCATCCGGTGTCGATGATTTCCAATTTAACAAAATGTTGAGTTTATGAGCCAGTTGCAAAACTTTAGCCCCCGGCAAAACTGCTTTTTTAAAGAGAGACCCCTCCTTTTTTTCTTGCATCCATCATGGATTAAAAATCATCTGCAACGCGTTTCGACCCTCTTGTCAGCAGCAGTGTTGAGGCTTTTTTTTATTGCTCTTTTTGTTTTGGCATTAAGCGCCTGCACTAATGCTCCTTATCGAGGAAGCGATGTTCTAGGAGCCGATGAATTTGTAATGGACTCCTATCAGATTCGTGAAGGAAAATTCTCGATCCTTCAGATGGAGGGTAAATCCAACGAGGAATTAACCCCCGACTTACTCGAGGATTACCAAGACACGATCAACGATGGAGATGTGTTGCAAATAGCTCTTTATCATCCATCGCGGACCGATTTAACAGAAGCGATAAGACAGATCGGCAGCTCTGTAGGTTTCACAGTGAGTAACGGGATGTTGGA
>JAIELY010000030.1 GCA_019752555.1 Rhabdochlamydiaceae bacterium | reverse complement strand
ATATTACGGCATTCTCCAGTAAGGAAAATGGTGGCCGGAACTGGAATCGAACCAGCGACACAAGGATTTTCAGTCCTCTGCTCTACCGACTGAGCTATCCGGCCATTGGATAACTTTTGCGAAAGTACAGAAGATAAAAATCTTGCGCTTTTTTTGCAAGGTTTTTTAAGACGCCTGATGAGAAAAAGAGGAATTCCGGCAGTGGACCTGCCGGAATCTGAGTGTTACTCGGAGAGCTCTGCGGTAGCAGAGCTATTGGAAACAGAAGAGGAAGACTCCACATTGATGAGGATCATGTCTTTGAGGATTTTTACAGCCTCGGTCATCTGCAGATCATCGGAACCAAAATTGTTTTTAAAAGTGGGAGCGTATTGGCGGGAGGCTTGAGCATAGAGGGTCTGGAGAAAGATTTGATAATCTTTGTCATTGCGCAACCGATAGGCGCTATTGCCTTTGAGATCGGGAAGCATCTGGTTCCATACGGAAACCTTTTTTTGAAGCATTGGGATGTAATTCCTCTGAAACCAGCGCATATTGCGAGGGTCAACATCGAGAAGAGGGTCATTATAAGCAGAGGGGATCCGATCGCTCTTCAAAGGGTACTCTAAATAGCGCTCGCCGATATTAAAGGCGCTATAGAACGTGGGAACGACAAGATCCGCTTTCACCCCTTCGATTTGAGTCGAGCGCCCTGACACGGTGTAGTACCTGCCGACTGTCACCTTAAAAAAGGCATTTGCCTCATCATCTGTGACCGTTTGATACTGGATCGTTCCCTTCCCGTAGGTTCTCTCGTCGCCAACAACTAGGGCAACTCCGTAATCTTGCAGAGCCTGAGCTACAATCTCAGCTGCGGAAGCGGAAGCTCGGGAGGTTAATATGATCATTGGGCCATCATAGTATCTTCTACCGTCGATGTCCCTTAGATACTGCACTTCCCCCTGCGCATACTTCGACACGACGACAACACCAGAGGTAATAAAGAGCCCTGCTAATTTAACGGCTTGGTTTAAAAACCCCCCCGAGTTCTCACGCATATCGAGGACAATGCCATAGATCTTCCCTTTTAATTTGAGCTCGCGCAGCGCCTCTCGCATATCTTTTTCACAACTCGAGTCATCGCCGCTCTCATAAAACGAAGGCAGGGTAATCTTCGCTATATACCCATCGGCAAAGGGCTCTGTGGTATACTGGAGCCTCTCATCTTGCATCACGATTTTTTCTCTCTGAAGCTCGACATTAATGAAAACAGGAGTTCCATCGACAGCCATTCTCTTCAAGCCGAGCTTGAGCTTTCTTGAAGAGGAACCTTGCAGCTTAGCCAACACTTCTTCGTAAGGGGCATTTTCAACTGAGACCCCATCGATCTGAATTAATAAATCTCCCGAAGTGATCTTGCCCGAATTGTCCGCTGGCCCCCCCTTTATCAAGTCAGAGATCATGACTCCATCGACCCCTTCGCGCAAAACGACGCCTATCCCCTCAAATTGCTTTTCCAAACTAGCACGCATCTCATGCGCTTCCACGGGGCTGAAGTAGGATGTATGGGCATCTAAACTTTTAGCCATGGCCTTGAGCATATGCATAGCAAGAAAATGTTCGCTTTGAGCCGCTGGAATAGCAGCTCCCTTGGAATCCAGGTTCATATAAGGGTTCTCCATACGCCGGAACCGTCTTTCCCAAAGAGCAAAGACTTTTTGTCTATGCTGCGGGGTCCATTTCTGCGTGGTGCTTAAGCTTTTTTCTAAGAGTAGAACACGTACGAGCTGCTTTCTAACACGCTCCTTAAGCTCACTTTCTGATTTGGCGTAGTCAAAATAGGACTCTCCAATGCCCAAATCGACATTCCCATCGACAATCATCTGCTTTTCCAGCTCCTCTCGCCACTGCTGTTGACGGGCAATCCCCTTTTGGACTACAGCATTCAAGGCCTCAAAATCTGAAAGATCATCACTATTGTATTTTGCAACAACCCGATTCAGCTGCTCTTCGCGCATATCAAGAAAAGGCTTTACTTCGCTGGCAAGCAGATACAATTTATCCGGATCAAATTGCTCGAGGTAAACTTTCATAGAACGCCTGGCAAGAAATGGACTAAACTCCTTATACTCAACGTGATAACTCAACATTTCGCTCATCGTCTTGCGCACGTCGGTCTTTTTTAAGGGGCTCGGCCCGGTAAAAGAAAACTGCAGAAAACAGAAGAAAAACAGCACCCAGCGCATTCTATTCATAACCATTACCATAGCCTTTTAAATTAAGAAGCTTCTTTTATTTATTATTCGCATAACTATAATTAAATTAAAACTTATTTATTAAATTAAACCAAATTAACAATGAAATAAAATGAGCTCAGAAAACGAGAACAACAGACCCTCTGAATTGTTTTTGCAAATTAATCCTCGCATAAGCTATATTGCTCCAAAGTTCTTAAGCTCTTGGTCAATGGGGCTATGGACTTTTATTACAGTGAACAATTGGTAAGGAGAAAGGCAACATGCCGACAATGAGTCAACTGGTTCGATTTGGCCGACGTCCAAAGACGAAACGAAAAAAATCCCCTGCCTTGCAAAAATGCCCACAAAAACGTGGCGTATGCTTGCAAGTCAAAACAAAGACCCCTAAAAAACCTAACTCAGCGTTGAGAAAGGTCGCTTGGGTTCGTCTCTCTAATGGCCAGGAAGTGATCGCCTACATCGGCGGTGAAGGCCACAACCTGCAAGAGCACAGCATCGTTCTCGTTCGAGGCGGTAGAGTGAAAGACTTGCCGGGTGTTCGCTATCACATCGTTCGCGGCACATTAGACTGCGCTGCAGTAAAAGATCGCAAAAAATCCAGATCCAAGTACGGAGCGAAACGTCCTAAGTAATCTTAGGATACCTGCTCAAATTCATAGGTATCCTGGCTCACAATTGGCTTTTTTGAAACAGTAGAGTCAATCGCGGGCCGGACATGGGGAGCATTCCCATTCCAAGTGAAACGGATCTAAACTAGAACAATAGATTTACAAGGAAAATTAACATGTCACGCAGAAGACGAGCTGGAAAGCGGGAAATTGCACCAGATCCCCTTTTTAACAGCTATGTATTGGCAAAATTCATCAACAAGCTGATGGTTGATGGAAAGAAATCTACAGCCCGCCGCATTGTCTATAACGCTATTGATAAGTTTGCAAAGAAAGTTAAAGCCGAAGACCCCTTAGCCGCTTTTGAACAAGCTCTCGAAAATGCGAAACCAGCTCTTGAAGTAAAGTCTCGCAGGATCGGCGGCGCTACCTATCAGGTCCCCGTTGAAATCGCCCCAGACAGAAGAACATCCATGGCGATGCAGTGGATCATCAAGTACTCCCGAGAAAAGGCAGGGCGCTCTATGGAAGATGCTCTCTCCTCGGAATTCATCGATTGCTACCAAAACCAAGGCGCAACGATTAAGAAGAAAGACGATACACACCGCATGGCTGAGGCTAACCGCGCCTTTGCCCACTACAAATGGTAAGGAAGGACGCTTATGGCAAAACGATCTGAGACGGACAAGTTAGAAGACGTCAGAAATATTGGCATCATGGCACACATTGATGCCGGAAAAACCACTTGTACCGAGCGTATCCTCTACTATTCAGGAAGACTCCACCGAATCGGTGAAGTTCACGAGGGCGCTGCGACAATGGACTTTATGGAGCAAGAGCGCGAACGTGGGATCACGATCACCTCGGCTTCTACGACAGTCTATTGGAAAGACCACAAAATCAACATCATTGACACCCCTGGCCACGTCGACTTTACCATTGAAGTAGAGCGCTCATTGCGCGTTCTGGATGGAGCTGTCGCTGTGTTTGATGCGGTGGCAGGTGTTCAGCCGCAGTCAGAAACGGTTTGGCGTCAAGCGGAGCGCTACCGCGTACCGCGTATCGCGTTCGTCAATAAGATGGACCGCGTCGGCGCTGACTTCTTCATGGCTGTTGAGTCGATGAAAGAAAAACTCGGCGCAAATGCAATCCCTGTCCAGTGCCCGATCGGTGCTGAGAGCGAATTTAAAGGGATGGTCGACCTTGTCGAAATGAGAGCCTACCTCTTCCTCGATGAAACGCTCGGCGCGAAATTCGACACAGTCGAAATTCCTGCTGACTTGCTGGATAAGTGCAAAGAAATGCGCCAGGCTCTTCTAGAAGAGCTCGCGACGATCGACGAGGAAAATGAATCTTTCATGATGAAGGTTCTTGAGAACCCAGAATCGGTCACTCCAGAGGAAATTCACGCTGCCATTCGCAAAGGGGTTTGCACAAACAAAATCAACCCTGTTCTCTGCGGTACGGCGTTTAAAAACAAAGGGGTTCAGCCTTTACTAGATGCAGTTGTCAACTGGATGCCTTCCCCTCTTGATCGCGGAACCATCAAAGGGATCAACATTTCTACAAACGAAGAGATGTCTTTAGAGCCAAAAGATGATGGACCTCTTGCAGCATTAGCGTTTAAAATCATGTCTGACCCTTATGTGGGCCGATTGACTTTCGTGCGCGTCTACTCAGGCACCCTTTCCAAGGGCACCAACCTGATCAACACCACAAAAGACAAGAAAGAACGCGTTTCCCGCTTGCTCGAAATGCACGCGAACCAGCGCAAAGACCGAGATGAGTTCTTCACGGGCGACATCGCGGCATGCATCGGGCTAAAATACACAAGCACAGGCGACACCTTGTGCAGTGAAGATAATCCTCTTCTTCTCGAGAAAATGGAGTTCCCGGAGCCTGTTATCTCGATGGCAATCGAGCCGAAGTCTAAAGCCGATCGAGAAAAGCTCGCTGTTGCTTTAGGCTCTCTGTCTGAAGAAGATCCCACATTCCGCGTTACGACGAACGAGGAGACTGGACAAACGATCATCGCAGGGATGGGAGAGCTCCACCTGGAGATTCTTCGCGACCGGATGTTCCGCGAGTTTAACGTCGATGCGAACGTCGGTAAACCAGAGGTTTCCTACAAAGAGACAATTACGATCCCTGCCAAAATGGAGACGAAATACGTCAAACAATCTGGTGGTCGCGGTCAGTATGCTCACGTGGTCTTGGAAATCGAGCCGAACGAGAAAGGAAAAGGAAACGAAGTTGTCAGCAAGATTGTGGGAGGATCTATTCCAAAAGAATACATCTCCCCTGTCATTAAAGGGATTACCGAAGGTCTTTCGACGGGCGTCCTCGCTGGTTTCAGCTTAGTCGATGTCAAAGTCGCAATCGTTTATGGATCGTACCACGAGGTCGATTCAAGCGAGATGGCGTTTAAGATTTGCGGATCGATGGCAATTAAGGATGCAGCGCGCAAAGCGGCTCCAATCCTGCTCGAACCGATCATGAAAGTGGTCGTCACAACACCTGAGCAGTTCATGGGTGATGTGATCGGCGACATCAACCGCAGACGCGGTAAAATCTTGAACCAGACAACGACAAGAACCGCTGTGATCATCGAAGCTGAGGTTCCCCTCTCTGAGATGTTTGGTTACTCGACACAGCTGCGCTCGTTGAGCTCAGGTCGTGCGACCTACGTCATGGAACCTAGCCACTTTGAGCGGGTCCCCAATAAGATCCAAGACGAAATTGTTAAGAAATAAGGAAATCCCATTATGGCAAAGCAAAGTAGACAAAAAATCCGTATCCGCCTTAAAGGCTACGATCAGCGCGTGCTGGATCGTTCCACTGCGGATATTTTGGAGACAGCGATTCGAACAGGAGCTAGAGTTGTAGGCCCGATCCCTCTTCCTACAAGAAGAGAGATCTATACCGTTCTACGCTCTCCTCACGTCGACCGCAAGTCGCGCGAACAATTCGAAATCCGAACTCACATTCGGATGCTCGATATTCTGAACCCAACGCCTGAAACAATCGACAAGCTGAAAGTGCTTCCTGTTGCTGCAGGTGTCGATATTAAGATTAAGGCTTAATTGTTGTAATCATCCTAAGATGGCAGAGGCCTAATTCGACTCTGCCATCTTTTTTTATGTGCCTATGGCCTCATCTTGTGTTAGCTCCTATTCAACCCCAAAAACATTTGTCCATCCTTCTATCCAAATCCGCTCTCTTGCAGACAAAACAATTGCCTACTTAGAAGAAAAACCCATTTCCGAGAGGATCTGTCCCCAGCAAACAGAAATTTCGCTTTCCTCAAGACAGGAGCATGAGATCCGAGAAGAGTGGAGACTCCATAGACATTCTTTATTAAAGAAAAAATCAGCTGGAAAATTTAGTTATCTTTCCAAGGGAAGCTCCCACCTTGTTTTTACTCATGAAGAATTTCCAAAATGGGTTTTTAAGCCGATGCGCGCTAGAGCAGCAGATCAACAAGCTGCTTTTGTCGGCAAAGCAATCTCCCTTGTGGATCGCTTGAACCTGCATTTTGTTCGGATTCCTCCCGGAAAAAAACTTCCCCTTGAAGAACCCAGCTCTTATCAAACAAACATAGAAACGCTCTACATCGAAGAGCGCCTCCCCATTGCCTTTTCTGAATTAGAATACGAAGAGCTCTATGACAGGCTTCTTTCCTATTTTTCAAACAATGCAACAGAAACGTTTCGCTCAAATTTTCTAAGCATGATCCGGCAAGCAGCTGTATTAATCAAAAAATCGGGCTATTGGGATGTGGGCCCTCATAATGGACCTCTTTTAGACAGTGAGACTGGTGCCGAGTTTCTCTTCACCGATTTTGAGCAGCAAGAAGATGGGCTACTGCATCACGCCTCGCCTCTTAACTCTTTACTCGAGCTATTTCCTCTTGAAAAAGTCAAAGAATCTCTAATCTCTATCTTTCCTAAGCTAAACACTTTATCTAAAAATGAACTCAAAAAATTAAACGAATTAGAGCTGATGCATTCGCTTAAAGCGAAAGCTCTTTGTGTCTGGGATAGCAAAGGATGGACGCTAGAAGAAACTTCTCATTGTGCTACTGTATCGACAAAACTCACCGATCCAAATCTCATTGAAATCATAGATAAAATCAATAAGCGTCTTACAGAAAAAGCAATACCGCTCAAATGTTTTACAAAATCCCGTTGCGTCAGGTTAATCGCTGGTGTTGACTTCGGAACCAAGCACTCTTCACTTTGGTCTAAAGAACTTCTGACACAACTATTAGAGTCTCTACGGAGTGAAGCCACCCTAATCAACTGGCACTTCAAAAGCATAGGGTGGCATCCAGACTCTCAACAGACATTGATTATCTTGTACTGTTAAAACTGGCTAAATTTAAGGCGTCCAGTTCGGATCTTCTTGATAGATCAAGTTGTAAGCGGGCGGCTTTTCTCGCTTCGTATACTTACCGACGACTTTCCCATCGGTCACAACAATAAAATAATGGTTTTCTGTGACAACGTTATAGCCGAGATCGATCCGCTCAATATACTCATACTCTTTAACGCCCCCTTTGGAATGCACGGCGTAGGGCTTGCCATACTCTTTCTCAACACTTACAATAGGCGTTCCTAATTGAATACTATCATAAGTACTGCTCGTTAGACGGGGTCCTGAACTAAAACAAGAACAAAGAAGGGCGAGGCCCAAAATCAAATAGGAATGTTTCATGCGAGCTCTTCTTTTGCAGGTTGATGTTGTTTCCATACACTTCCTTGAATTAGCGTGCGGAACTGATCGCTAGTGGCATATTCTGCGCGCATGGTATATGTCTGATCTTCTTGCTTTTCATAAAATTCAAATCCTTCAAATCCAATCTCCTCAACACGAAATTCCCAAGCGATGAGTTTTTCGTTTATAATTCCTTTTCCAGAGATCTTTCCTAACGCTTGGTTTTCAAGTTCAATCTGAAATTCTCCTTGATTGATGCCGGAAATGGTAAATTGATTATGCATCACATCGGCTAAACCCTTGACTTGGATTTCTTGAAAACATTCGATCCTGCCATCAGAATCGGGCGTGCCTATCGTCCAACGAGTGAAAAAGGCTAGCTCTTCGGAGACCATATTGAGTTGGATCTTGCCCTGTCCGAGCCATGTTCCTGGGGTGAGTATGAATGGGTGTTGATACATTAAAACATAAACCTTCTGCTATAGATACTTTGTAAAATCCCGAGCGCGCTCATTGTAGAGAGCACAGAGGAGCCACCGTAGGTGATTAACATTAAGGGCACTCCGGTGATGGGCAAAAATCCGCACATCATCCCCATGTTCACGATCATATGCATGGCAAGATACGTCGTGATGCCGGCGGATAAAAGCCGCCCAAAACGATCTTTGGCCAAAGCAGTGACCTGAAAACTAAAATAAATCAATCCGCAAAAAAAGAGGAGCAAGAAAAAAACACCTACTAATCCAAACTCTTCGCTGTAGGCTGCAAAGACAGAGTCCGTATGAGCCGCTGGCAGCCATTGCCGGCCTGTAAACTCAGAAGCGCGCCACCCGCTTCCTGTCATCCCGCCGAGGGCGATTGCCGTCTGCGAGGCTGTTTGGTGATACGTATTGGGATTTAACCGCTCATATTGGTATTCCTTGATTACCTTGGTCGCATAAGGGCGGAATTCTTCATGAGAAATAAATCCTAAAAACATCATGCTGACAAAAACAAGGCCCCCGATCGCAAGTGCGCTCATGATAGAAATCACTTTTTTACTGATCCCTCCAAAATAGAACATCACTAAAGCAATCGGATAGAGGACCAGCGCCGTGCCTAGATCAGGCTGTTTTAAAATCAGTAAAAAAGGAACTAAGACAATTAAAATTGCCTTAAGCGTCGCTCGTTTTAAAGAGATCTCATCTGCTTTATTTTCCAAAAAAAGACTTAGTGTCATCACCACGATGAGCTTTGCATATTCAGAAGGTTGAAATGCAAAATTCACAATCGGAATCCGATACCATCTATGGACATTTTGAATCGCAGGCACAAAAAAGAGGCCAAAGAGCAAAATCAGCATCCCGACATACATGACCCATGTAAACTCTTTGAGCTTCCGATAATCAAAGCCTGCAAAAAAAAAGTAAACAACCCATCCAATAGCAAACCAACGGATTTGACTTTTAACTAAGGGCGTAATGATGATTTCTTCTGCAAAATCTGTTGAGTCTGCAGTCGTTGCTGAAATCACCATCAGGCTAATGACCATTAACACAAGCAGAATTGCAATCGCGCGAAAATCGATCCGGTTTAAAAAACGATGGTCCCACATAGATACATCCCACATGAAAACAAAAAGTAGATTTTAATCAAGTATAAGTTATACAGTATTTGGCCAGTTAAACTCGAGTGTAATACAATGCTAGAAAACTACAAGAACATTTACTACCTTCATTTTGACACGCTCGACTCCACATGTCTTTGGACGAGAAACAATGCGCACACATTGGAACAAACTCAGTTGACATGCGTGACAGCAGTGGAGCAAACATCTGGCCGCGGTAGATGGTCGCGCAAATGGATTTCTCCTCGAGGACAAAACATCTACGCAACACTTTATTTTTGCTTGAATCTCGATTGTCCCTACCTTCCCAATCTCGGCCAAATCCTCTCGCTTTCCTGCTCAACCGTTTTGAAAGAAAAAGGGTTTCATCCCCAAATCAAATGGCCCAATGACCTGCTTCTCGAAGGAAAAAAAGTCGCTGGGATTTTATGTGAAACTGTGAATTTTAGCGATCGGATCGGCATTATCCTAAGCATCGGCATTAATATCAACATGTCCCAAGATCTTCTCGATACAATCGACCAACCCGCAACCTCATTAGCACAACTGAGCGGTCATCCCTGGACACTAGAGCAGATTTTAGAGCCTCTCGTACAGCAGTTTCTTAAAGATTTAAAAATTGTTGAAAAGCAAGGATTTAAAATCTTTGTACCCGCTTATGAGGCTCTTCTGGCATACAAAGGACAACAAATTGCCTGTCACGACGGCAAGAATTCCCTTCATGGAATTTGCGAGTCGATCGATGCTGAGGGAAGACTTAACTTAAGGCTCGATGATGGACATGTCGTCAAGTTAACGGCAGGTGAAATTCGTTTCCAAGATTAATTAACTTAGGATAGAACATGCATCTTCTCCCTCTTCTTCTCTTTATTCTCCTTTTGCCATTTTCTCACATCTTAGCAAAACCTGTCATGACCATTAGCGATGCTATTGTCGATTTCATTCTGTTTGTCGATGAACCTTTTCTCAATGAGCTTCCCGGAAAAAAAGGAGGCTCTGCTCTTGTGGATCACGAGACAATTCTTCACATCCTTAATCACAGTCAAACAAAACCGCACCAAGTGCCAGGCGGCAGCGCTGTCAACATGTTAAAAGGCCTTGCGACACTCGGACATGAGTGCACACTCATGGTGTCTGTCGGCGAAGATCAAGCGGGAGATTTTTTTCTAAATGCTGTAAGAAAAAACGGCTTAAATCTTTTGCTGGATCGAGCTCCGACTCCAACAGGTAAATGCATCAGCATGGTAACTCCAAATGGCGAGAGAACGATGCGCACCTATCTCGGAACCTGTACAGCTAATGCTGAACTTAAGCTATCTGCTTCGCAGTTTGATGATTTAACGCTTTTTCATATCGAAGGCTATCAGCTGCAGCATTACGCGTTCATTAAACAGGCCATTGCGCTTGCAAAAGAAGCTGGCGCTACAATCTCTATGGATTTGGCATCCTTTGAAACTGTCCGCGCCCATCGAGATTTTATCTGGGATCTTTTAATGGACAAACAGATCGACCTTCTTTTTGCAAACAAAGATGAAGCGCGCGCGCTAACCGGAATGGAACCCTCTCTTGCCTGCAACCATTTAAGCCAATATTGTTCTACTGTTGTCGTCACACTGGGAGAGAAGGGCTCTTTAGTTCAGCAAAAGCAATTGCAGCTCTTTCATCCCGCCTTTATTGTTCCTGCGATGGATACAACAGGCGCAGGAGATCTATTTATCGGAGGATTTTTAAATGGGTATCTCAGAAATTACTCCCTTGAGACTTGTGCTTGGATCGGCTCACTTCTAGCATCGCATGTTGTTCAGGTGATTGGCTCTGAGATCCCTTCAGAGCGATGGGAGCTGATTCATGAAGAATTACGGTTAAATCTGAAGGAAGGAGCTATCGGGGATGACGACAATTTCAGGATCGATTTTTGCTCGGAGGATCCTTTGGATGGCGTCGAGAGTTGCGCCAGTTGCAGAATAACAGGAAGTGCAAGCGCCTTCATAAGCAATGGTTAATTCTCGATCGTCCACAAGTCCTATCACACGCACTCCGCCCGCATCAAGCTCGATATAAGGGCGGATATCTTCTGCGATCACTTGTTCAATCACTGCAAGTTTCTGATCCAATGTGAGAGTTTTCCATCCAGGATATGAACCATTTGACTCAGAAAGGTCTGTATTCACAGGTGTTGGAACATAATTTTCTGCAAGAGCAATATCCATGCACCCCTTAGCAGCTTCAGCAATCGCCCCAAGAGTTAAATTGAGATATCCCCAATGCTCAGCGGCGATGGCCTGGACAGAGGGCTTATCCCGAAGGGGCTTCTCTATTTGCTCAGCAGTCATTTTTAATGCTTGATCATAATTTTTACGCAAAAGAAGCTCACATGCAGCTTCGGCTACACCAATCAATGCAGAAGGACCAAAAACTTGAAATTTCGCATCGGCAATCACGCCATCACTTTCATCTACAAGCCAATAGAATTCAATAAGAGCGCCCTCTAGAGCATCTCCCTCTCTTCCTACTGCTAAACGCATTTGTCTCTCATCTGCCTCTTCTTTCGAAAAGAAACCGACGTAGCGGGGGCGCTCGATTTTTGAAATGAATTTACGGCTGTAATTTACCCAAGCAAAAGAAGACAGAAATTTACGATGAGTCATGTGGATTCCTCAAGAAGATGGATGGATGCGCGTTTTAACTGATTTACACACTCGATGACTGTATTAATCGCGTAATCGATTTCCGCCTCTGTTGTCTCATAAGACAAACTAAAACTTAAAGCACATTGAGCCAAAAGCGGATCTATCCCTGTTGCAATGAGCACATGCGCTAGCGTTTGGCATTGCCCTCCTCCCAAAGTTGCATAAACACCTCTGCGATTGAGCAAGTAAAGAAGAGCTTCGGCATGGACGCCAGGAAACGCGATTGCACAGCAATTAGGAAGCCGTTCTACATGTTGAAAAAACACAACTGCATTCAAAATTTGAGAAGAAATTGCATGTTCAAACTTATCGCGAAGCCGCACTGTTTCCAGATTGAGATGATCAAAATACCTCTCATTTTCTTGGAATGCCACGGAAAGTGCTGCCACTCCCGGAGCAAAAATCGTATTAGCGCCTGTAATTAATGGAGAAAAGTGCACACCTGATTTAACAAGCAAACCTCCCGTTCCCTGAGGCGCATGGATCAGCTGCCCTTCAAAGGTGATGTAATCAACAGGTAGATCGCTAAACCTAAAAAACAACTTTCCGAGGACTGTGCTCACATCAACATGAATACGCACCCCTCGCTCATGACAAGCCTCTATTAAATCGGCAATCGGATGGATCACACCGGTCAATCCATTTGCCCACGAAAGAGAAAACAACGATGTTCTCTCACCTAGGTGCTCTATAAGGATTTCCTTTGTGATCTGGCAGCGCGCATTGACAGAAACAACTTTTTCTTTACAACCCAATTTTTCGAGCCGTTTTAAAGAAGATAAAACGGCAGCTTCTTCAATATTGGTCGTTAAAATATGATTTTTCCCCGTCTCTCGTATAAAATCGAAATAATGCGAATGGAGCACCGCGTTGATCGCTTCAGCGCCGCTATGGCAGAAATGAAAATGATCTGCATCGTTAGCGCCCAAATGATCTAATAAGACACTCAACGCTGATTGATAAAGAGCATGAACCTCCTGCCCGCGTTTATGCGGCGCATGCATTGCGCCCCAATGCATCTGAAAAAACGAGGCCATCTGTTCAACAGCTCGAACATGAGGACAGCTGGCGCTATGATGGTCTAGGTAACAAGACTCTGTCATAATTTCTCCCAGGTCCCATCGAAAAATTCATAAATAAGCGGCTCTCCTGTCGCAATTTCTAAGTGCACAACCTCTTCATGGCTTAAATCATCCAAAAACATTTTAATCGCACGCAGTGAATTGCCATGCGCCGAAATAAACACATTTTTTCCAAGTTGCAACAAAGGGAGAATCGTCTGTTTAAAATAGGGAACAGCACGCTCAGCTGTCATTTCTAAACTCTCCCCTTCAGGAGGCCTCCCTTCGTAGCTGCGCCGCCATGTTTTAAATTGCTCTTCACCAAATTGCTCTCGAATTTCTTGCTTATTCATCCCTTGGAGCTTTCCATACATCCGCTCGTTGAGTTCCCATGCTTCAATGACGGGAATACATTGATCTTTTGCCGCCTGACTATAGATTTGCCCCCAATTTTCCAGCTTTCCCCCTTGCGGATGCTGAATGCAGGGCACTTTCTTACTTGTATGCAAGGCCATGGCAAGCATCGCCGTCATTACTGAGCGGATGAGCGATGAGACGAAAATGACATCGATTGGAATCTCAGCAATTTTTTTACCTCCCTCCAACGCCTCTTGGATCCCCTGCATGCTTAACGGAATGTCGACCCATCCGGTGAACAAATTAAGCTTGTTCCATTCCGATTGTCCGTGGCGCATGAGAATCAATTTGGCACGCTGTGTCATAGCCCCTCTCAAGTAATTAATATACGTTGTTAAACTCGGCTGTCATGCATTATAACCTGTCTCAAGTTTAAGTAGGGTCAACTTTTTACCATCAAATGCCGATTTGAAAAAACACATTAAATATTTTACATCGAAAGACTCAACCTACTTTTATCCTTGTCTTTTGACCCTATGATCCTGTATCCTCATTGGCTATGGAAACAAAAAAACGTTTAAGTAAAGCATTAGCTGCAGCAGGCGTCGCATCGAGGCGCGCATGCGAAGAACTCATTTTTCAGGGCAAGGTTACCGTTAACGGCAAGATCGTCGTCGTGCCTCAGACCCTAGTCTCTTGGGAAACCGATGATATCCGAGTGGACGAGGTACCCTTACGGGGAGAGGAGAAAAAATATTATTTTATCCTCAACAAGCCTCATGGCTACATCTGCTCTAACACGCGCATTGGCACAAAAAAACTCGTGATCGACCTATTTCGACCCGTACAAGCGCGTCTATTTACCGTTGGACGCTTAGACCGCGATACAACAGGGCTTCTCATCGTGACCAATGATGGACACTTCTCTCAGCAAGTCATCCACCCTTCCGCAAATTTGACGAAAGAATATGTTGTTAAAACAGCACAAGAGATTACTGACGAGCATTTGAAAGCGATCTCTAAAGGCACGTATATCGAAAACAGCTGGATCAAACCTGTTCGAGTGAGCAAAGTGCGCAAAGGAACAATTAAGGTAGTTGTCAAGGAAGGAAAAAAACGGGAAGTGCGTCTTCTCGTGGAAAATGCTGGATTGCAAATCCTCGAACTCTCGCGCATCCGAATCGGCGGACTACATCTTGGACCTATTCCTGAAGGCTCTTTTCGGGAAATGACAGAACAAGACAAACAAGTGATCTTTCAGTAAAGCGCATAAGCAACTGCCCGCTTCTTGGGATTTTCCAAGATTAAACCTTGCACACCCAAGAAGCGGACCCAAAGACTGCTTAAGAGACTCTCTACGAACCTAATCGTCCCCACTCTCAGCTTCATTTAAATCAAATCTTAAAGAATAGAACTCGGTTGTCGCCTTTGTTTGATTCTCAGAAAAATTATCCACATATTTAGCAAGTTTAGGGGGAAGCATGTCTCGTAAGCTTGGAGACATTTCAATCAGCTCCACTAATTCCCAGCAATCAGAGTCAATCGCTTTTCTAAAGTCGGAGGATATACGCCCCAATTTAGCGTCAATATTCTTCAGAATACAGTCTACTCTTTGCTTCAATCGCTCATTCTCATCGGCTTTTGTTCCCTGACCCTGTACAGGCAAAGAGGACTCATTTTTGTCTGTGGGCAGAGGAACGGGAGTCGAACTGAAAAAGCGCTGGCAAGCATAAAGTGGAGAGCGAAGAAAAACTGCCATAAGATGACCTCATTAAATCTACAGAAGGTGTTTAAAAAAGCACCGCTTCCCCATTTTGAAGAGGAAACGGCACCGCTGCCAAGAAGGCTACTGAAACGATTAGAAAAAGATCAACAAACTTTTTAAGACATTACATCGTATAAGGCAATTGCTCATTATAAAAATTTTGAGCCGCCATGTTAACCCACTGAGCCTCGCTTCCCGCACCTCCACCTGCCATTTGATTGAGAACCGCTGTGAGCTCCGCAGGATTCCCTTCTAGCGCTGCTTGAGCCGCATTCTCAAGGCTGCTGCTAGGATCAGACGGATCTGTTGGCAATGTCAATGTCCAAAGCAGGATCTGCTCCGCTGGATCAAGCGGCGATCCCATAGCATCTAGACCTGTAACGATATTATTAATCGCAGTTGCAACTCCATTCAACCCTTGCGATGATGTCGGAGCTGCCTGTCCAATGGCATTAATGAGATTGAGAACATCGGTAGAAAGACTAGCAGGAGCTTGAATCGTTCCAGGAAGAGGACCTGATTGCTGCGCCATTTGCTGCCTTAAACTCATTGTGTCAGAGAGCATCGCTTGACTATTGCTCTGGCAAAACGCAATGATCCCGCTCGTATTGCCGGCTTGAGCAAGGGATAAAAGAGAATTTCCTGGAGGCTGAGTGATGTCATACTCCATCTGTTGAGCCCAATTGGATGAAGATCCAGAGCTAGGAGGCGCTCCGTATTGAGAAGTGTATGCATTATTAAAATTGAGAACAGCCTGAGCTAATACATTGGCTTCCAAAGGATTCACACTTGTATTTTGCCCTCCACCAAGATTTTCATTAATCATATCTCCCAATACGCACACAAGATCCATTCCTGCATCTACTACAGAAGAGTTTGCAGGAGGAGGAAGGGATGCATCCCCTGAAGGAGTACTGCCTGAAATGGGAAAAGGATTGATAGAAGGATCTGAATCAGATGGATTTATTGGCATGTTGGACATCGCTAAACTCCGTTGTTTTCATTTGTCTATACTTTAGTCAACCTCATACCCAAAAACACAAAACACATCAAATATTTCCTTTGACGGCTCGACGATTGACAAGAAGTATTTACTAATCTATATTGATCGAAACATTAGACGGATCCTGATAAAATGCTCAATATTGCACGCCTTTTTGGAAAGTCTCCTTTTGCTCCTCTGCAGAGCCACATGAAAAAAGTGGCTAATTGCATCGAAAAGCTAAGCGCGATTTTTAGCATTCTTTCCAAACGCGATAT
>JAIELY010000013.1 GCA_019752555.1 Rhabdochlamydiaceae bacterium | reverse complement strand
TCGTGGGAACAATCGATAGAGATAATCAAGGGAACACAACTGGCACCGTCGAAGCAAGAGGCACATATTCATGGTAATTGGATTGAAAAATATAAAGCTCCTACTTTGTATTGGTCTCAGCCTACTGATTCTAGGAGGAGCAAAGTATTTTTTTTCCCATCCTAATGAGAAAATGGTTAGATTATACGTAGATTTCAATGAAGAAAACTGCCCACTAACCTCAATGAAAATCCAGGGTAAAGAGTATTCATTTGTGATTAATTTGGGAAATAAGTTTCCCTTACATTTGTCAAAAGAAATCTTGCAAAGACTTGAAAAAACAGATGCCGGTTTCGTTTCTTCACGTGATTTACTAGGCGAAGAAAAAATGTTACACGCCTATTGTTTGAAACAAGTTCAAATAGGGACTAAAACGTATCGAAATGTAATCGCAGTAGAAACTATTGATTCGTCTAAGACCTGCTATGGAGAAATAGGAAGAGCTTTATTAACAGAGTCCAACCTTCTTATCGATTTTGCTAATTCAACAATAATCATCTGCAATGACTTAAATAAATTAAAAACCGTTGGATATGAGGTCAAAAAATGGGCAAAAGCTCCGATTCATTTAGAACGAGCTGGAATTGTCCTCGAAGGAACTTTGCAAGATCAAAAAGTCAGGCTTGGACTAGGAACAGGTTGTCCGATCTCGGTCATCCGGTCAACTTTTGCAAAAACTCACTTTGCTGACGCAAACGATTCGCAATTTAGTTTAAATTTTCATCTCCAACAGACTGATTTAGGAAAAATACACCTACATTCTTATCCCATTACAGAAGAGTTACAGGAAATGGACGGAAGCATAGGAGTGGATTTTTTAAGGAGACATGCTATCTATCTCGATTATAACCATCAGATTGCTTACCTTGAGTAAAACTATGCATTCTTTTTTTCTTGTTCTGCTTTGCGGACTGCTTTGTGTGAGTTGGTTTGGATCCACGACTCCTGAAGCAATCCCAATTGTAACAAGCAATAAGGGAACTCCATTAGCGATGATCGAAATTCAAGGGGAAAAATACCCCTTGAAACTTGATCTTGGTGCTAAAGCCTTCCTCATGCTAGATCAAAGCCTTATCTCTAAAATCGATCTAACAAAATACGGCTCAACAAAATGGATAGATCTCCGAGGAAATGCATATCAAACTCCACGGTACCTCGCTTCTAAAATTAAAATTGGACGCACCGTTTTTAATGATGTGTTATTAGAAGAACAACCTGTTGAATTTTCTCAAAACACGTTTTTTTTCATACCAAACACAATTCAAAAAATAAAAACTGAGAAAAGTAAAACGATCAATAATGAACCTATGGATTACACTCAACAGATGAGTGTAGAAGGGAACGCCACCATGGGAGCAATTGGACGGCCAATTCTTAAGCGCAAAAATCTGCTCTTAGACTTCCCACACAAGCGATTCTACCTCCTTCAGGATAATCACTCCCTAAAAGATTGTGGGATTTGCTTGGAGAAGATGATAAAGGTCCCTTTTATTAAATCACAGTCTGGCATTGTGTTTTCCATCAAGACTGATCTAGGAGAACTTCGATTCCTTCTAGATACAGGAACAACACTAACTTTGATTCGAGCTTCCCTACTTGAAAATCATGTGCAAAGAAGCGATTGGGACACTAAGAATCGAGTAAAACCCTTACAACTTAACCCTGACAAAAAAGACAGTTCTCTAGACCAAATGACAAATGAGGGAGAAGCTTTTCAAAATTCAAGAAATCCGACAAAACCCTTGGTGACTGCCTTTGAAACCCAAAAATTTGCGATCTCCGGGGTCGATTTAGGAAAAAGCCTTTTATATGCTTTCGAGCTATCTGAAGAAATTTCCGACATCGATGGTGTACTAGGAATGGATTTTTTAGGCCTTCATCAAATCTACATCGACTATTTTAATAGCACCCTTTATCTCAGTGAGAGATAACACTTAAAGTGCATTCCGATCCGTTTACTTAGCAAAGTTACGCCACGTAAGATACTTATTTTCGATTAAATCTGAAACCTCTTGCCACCCATTGCGCTTTGCGAGCTCAATCCCAAGCAGCATCCCGATGCCGCTATTGGCATCCAAAGGCGCATTTACATCGATCCTTTCCAAAAGCAATTCCACAATTGCACGCTCACCATAGGTTCCCGCATTTTTTATTGGAGTCACTAAATCGATATTCTCATGCCGATTCAAATCAAGAATCCCTCGAATAATATCTTTGCGCCCAGCATAGGCAGCTGTATTTAAAATATCACACCTCTCTGCATGCCCAAGATCAATCCTTAGCACCGTGTTAAAAATCACCCCAATACCCGCCAAAAAACCAGCTGCAACATAACCCAATGGAGCAGACCCAATAATGGCTATCCGTCCCAATAAATCTCGAATAGGTCTTTCATTCGAAAGACCCGTATGGATCGCATCCATAACTAACTTGTGATAAGAGCCACAAAGCTTAATGCATGGATCGAAGGTCCACCATCCAAATCGTTGTGGAACTAAATTCATAGCATTAATTCTTTCACGAGATAGCAACTGCATAAAACACCAAATTTTAAACCATTAAAACTATAACAAAACATAAAGCTTTAAAGAAAACAAAAAAACATAATAATTATTTGTTTAATCTACGCTAAAAAATTAAGCAACAGATCCCACACAAATCATTGACAGTAAATTCAAAAAAGCAAAAAATAAGACCTTCTTTATATGGCAAAATTACATTTAATGACAAAGCCCTCCACAAAACTCCTCATTTCATTCATCTGGAAATATGCCAAGCTTCAGCGCTGGAAATTTTTCTTTATGTTCCTGCTCTCGCTGACATGGTCATGCGATGCCACGATCTGGCCCTATATACTAAGACGCATCGTGGACATCTTCACCCAATTCGACACCCATCGTGAAGCCGCACTTCCTGCATTAAAATGGTTTCTTGTCGCGGGAGTCTCACTGTGGGTCTTAGTTGAAGCGGGATTTCGAACCCGAACGTTTATCCAAGCAAAAGCCTTTCCAAAGCTAGAAGCTGACATGCGAATCGCCATGTTTGATCATATCCAGGCCCATTCTCCCAAGTATTTCAATGAGCACTTCGCAGGAGACCTAGCCAATAAAATTAGCGACATGACAACGCAGGTCACGTCGATGATTCAAAACCTAATTCTCTTCTTCCCCGCATTTGCGACCTGCATTCTCGCCATCATTTTCTTCTTTCAAGTAAACACCCTGTTCGCACTGCTCCTTGCTGCAATGATTGTCATGCACTTTTCCCTCTGCTTTGCCTTTACACCTAAATGCATCCACTACTCAAATGCACATGGCGTTGCCAGAAGCACACTAGCGGGAAAAATTGTCGACAGCCTCACTAATAACTTTGCCGTTAATCTCTTCTACCGTTTTCCATTTGAAAAACAGCGCCTTCTTCCCTATCAACAAGAAGAACAGCAAAAAAACTCAAGAGCCCAATACATCATCGCGCTCATGTTCACTTTCCTCTCCATTGCGTTTCTCATTGGAATTGTTGCCATTAACGGCTTCATGATCCTCTACTGGATAAAAAATAAAATCTCCACAGGCGAGGTCATTCAAATCTTCAACACCACCTGGTATGTTGTCTTTTCCATCTGGTTTTCTGGAGAGCAAATCCCTCAATTTTTTAAATCCGTCGGGCTTGCCACACAAGCGCTCAGCGTCATGCAAGATCCTCAAGACATCCTCGATATCCCCAACGCAAAGCCCCTTACCCTCTCTCAAGGCGAAATCCTCTTTGACAACGTTTCCTTCCGCTACGGAGCAAAGATCCTTTTCGAAAATAAAAACGTCCATATCAAAGGGGGAGAAAAAGTCGGCCTAGTCGGTTATTCCGGCGCTGGAAAATCCACCTTCGTCAATCTCATCCTCCGCTTCCACACCCTCGAAAAAGGAAAAATTCTCGTAGATGGACAAGACATCTCTCAAGTTACCCTTTCTTCTCTGCGCAACCAAGTCGCTCTAATCCCACAAGATCCGATCCTTTTCCATCGAACCCTCAAAGACAACATCCGATACGGGCAGCCCAACGCGACAGAGGATGAAATCCTCCATGCAGCAAAACTAGCTCACTGCGATGAGTTCATCAAAAAATGCCCAGCAGGGTACGACTCGCTCGTTGGAGAGCGCGGCACGAAACTCTCCGGAGGAGAACGACAAAGAATTGCGATCGCACGCGCGATGCTATCTACAGCTCCTATCCTCATCCTTGATGAAGCCACATCAGCGCTGGATTCAGTAACAGAAAACTATATTCAAGACAGCTTAGAAAAGCTGATGCACAACCGCACCACGATCGTCGTAGCACACCGACTCTCCACTCTTGCCAAAATGGATCGGATCCTCGTCTTCGACCAAGGAAAAATCGTCGAAGAAGGCTCCCACCAAAACCTCCTTAACAGCAATGGCCATTACGCCCGCATGTGGCAAATGCAAGCCGGCGGGTTCCTTCCCGATAAACCTCTCACATAAGACAATAACGGAGTTTTAACTTGAGCTATTATCTCACTATCAGCAAAGCCCTTAGCTGTCAGCCAAATCATGATCAAGTTCATCCCTCTCAAAAGATCCTGCTCAAAAACAAAGATGAATACACATTAGTCTCTACACTTTGCAATGACACAACCAACATGGCAGGACCTCTCAAAGCCTCCCTCATTCCCATCCGCACAGACAGCGCAAATATCCTTCCCGATTTATTGATTCCCAACATCACGCGCACCCTCATCAAAACAAAACAAGCCTCCAGCTGCTGTTTTGCCATCCTCACCATCCTTTGGGATTTAGTCACACTCCCCTCACGTTTTCTGACATTAATCCCACGCATTTTCTATAATACCTGTGTGTCTTCTCGAGAACATCCTCTCGTTCTCTTTCTTAAAGAAAAGGGCGTCGATCCCGTCTATTTAAGTGGGGAAGTTATTGTAAAAGCATATATGGAAAACAAAAAATTCGACTTATCACAGGAAGGTCATGAGTACGAATTACATCTCGGAACGCAAGAGGTCCCCTTCTCAAGGTTTCATACCGGGTTTACCTTAATACATCCAGCAGGCGTGCATTCACCTTGGGACAACTCAAAAATCCGCACTAGGTTTGCAACTTAAAACATTTTCGGTGTACATCAGAAATGCCACACATAAAAATAAGCAAACTCCTATGCTCAGCATTTGTAGAAGATGATCCTAATCGAGAGACAGCTGAAAAAACCAAAGGGATCTCTCCGTTGAGCTCATCGGGGACCTCGAACCAGGGATAGCTGTTTTGACCAGCTTCTAGTGAAGCTGCACACCTCTTTCGGTTGGATGGCCTGTCCGCTCCTTTCAAAAAAATTTAGAGACAATATTAAATTTTCTCACATAACACCTAAATCACCCATTAAATAACCTTTGCTTTCGCACTTCTTTTCTTGCTATCTTCTCTCCTTTAAAAAATCAGGTTCATATGACATACAATCTTTCCATTACCAAAACTCAAAGCAACACTAATGAACGCTCTTGCTATGTCCTTCCTCTTGCCAACAAAGAAGACTGCGAGCTTGCGAATCTTCTATGCAGAGACGATTATAACATGGCAGGGAAGTGGAAAGCATTCGCGATGCCCATCCGCACAGATTTGACCCATTTTATCTCCGACGTCTTATTTCCCGTATCCCATCTGAATTATTCTTTTTATCACTCCTTAACAAAGAAAACGCATCATTTCGCACAGTTTATAGCCCTCGTTTGCGACTTATGGAGCATTCCGCTACGTCTTCTCACCCTCTTTCCTCGCGCTTGCTATAATGCCCTGAACACACGACCTATCCCACACCCTCTATCCAGGTATCTACGAGAAAAAAAAGTAGATCCTTTTTACCAACAAGGTGAGGTTGAAGTGCGCGTTTATGAAGTAAGAAGAGAAAATGGAAAAATCATACAGTACGGCCACCTCTATGATCTGCATCTAGCTGATCATGAAGTTCCTTGCATGCACAACATGACCCGTAATTTCAAAATAGAGCAAAAGGCATAACCATGACTCTAAAAGCCATCTTTTTCGATCACGATGACACCCTCGTCGGCACGATCCAAGCAAAATGGGCTCAACATAAACACGTCGCAAAGACCTTCTACAACAAAACCATCACAGACGAGCAGCTCCGCTGCCACTGGGGAAAATCCCTCAGCTCCATCATGCAAGTCCTCTACGAAACAGACGACATGGACCAAGCCTTCGTCTACAACACCGCCCACCGCACCCAATTTCCCAAGCAGCTTTTGTCTGGCACACTAGAAACTCTCGGAACACTTCGCAACACCCACCTGCGCCTCGGTCTTGTCACCGGCTCCACTCGATCCAACCTCCTGCACGACTTCGAAACCCTAGGCATCTCCTCCACCCTCTTCGATTACCTCCAAACAGAAGACGATACGCCCGTCCACAAACCCGACCCCCAAGTCTTCAATCCCACCCTCCAGTGGCTCTCCACCCAAAACATCCTCCCCCATGAAGTCCTCTACGTCGGCGACCACCTCAACGACCTAATCGCAGCCCGAGGAGCCGGCTTCCACTTCCTCGGAGTCGCCACAGGCCTTATCACACAGGAAGAATTCGAAAAACACACCGCAAAAGCCATCCCTCAGCTCACAAACCTCCTCGATTTTCTTAAAATCAACAGCTTTAAATGACAACTCATAAAGGTCTTCAACCACACTTTACGTTCAAGCTCGTAGAACACACACAGCTTCCACTCCTCCACAGCTGGCTCAACCAAGACCACATTAAAAAGATCTTCAGCGAAAAGACTGACACCAGTTTAAAATGAACTAAGATAACGTTTGCGAGATCTTCAAAAGAATCGATCTCAATTCGATCAGATCCTGCTCTGAGGTATTCCAAGAAGCAATGAATCGAATTTCATTTTTTTCCTTATCCCAGAGATAGCAAAAAACACTCTCTTGGATGAGTGGAATCCAGGAAGCTGGGGCTTTGAAAAAAATCTGATTCGTTTCAACAGGATAGCTTAAAGAGAGCTGTGGAATGCTTTGTATAATAGATGCAATTTGTTCTGCTTTACTATTAGCATGTGTAGCAAGGGTGCGCCACAAGTCCGTTTTAAAAAAAGGAATGTATTGCGCAGAAAGATAACGCATTTTTGAGAGCAACTGCAGCGTTTGTTTTTGAAGATGATCACTCCCCTCTTGCAGATCAGAATTAAAGATGATGAGGGACTCAGCACCTAACAACCCATTTTTAGTTCCTCCCAAAGAAAGAATATCTACAGATGAAGCATCAACAAGTTCATTCAAATGGACATTAAGAAATACGGCTGCGTTATAAAGGCGGCTCCCATCGATATGAAGAAGCAACCCCTCCTCCTTGCATAATTTGGATAAGGACTGAAGTTCTTTAAGACTATAGACAGTTCCCACTTCAGTAGGCTGCGTAATGGATAAAACCCGCGCAGAAGTAGAATGTTTTCCGAAAGCCCTCTCAGATCTTAATTTTTTTAATACGCTCTCTTCTGTCAACTTCCCTCCTTGATGAGGAACAGTTAACAGCTTACAGCCCACAACCGCTTCGGCAGCCCCAGATTCTTGATAGTGGATATGGGCAATATCCGTACAAATAATCGATTCAAAAGCACGACAAGAGAGTTTAAGTGCAAAAACATTAGCTCCCGTGCCCGACGGCACCATGAATACCTCGCAGGGGCGCTTAAACGCTTGCTGCATTAATTGCTTAGCCTCCTCAGTCCATGGATCAGAACCATAGGAAGGAGCATTGCCCTCATTAGCTTCCACAACAGCCTTCAAGATTAAAGGATGGGCTGGGGTCCAATTATCACTAGCAAGACAAATTTTTTTGTGCGACATCTGCTTACCCCCAAATAAAAGAAATTAAAAAACGCGCGGCACGAGCACTCGAATCTACCACGGTACAACGAGAAATTCAAGACACGCTTTTTAGCAAGTCGAAGAAGCAATCAAGACGAAGACTATGACAGAAGACCTCCTTTTAAGTCATGCTGGAATGATTCCTCCTGTTACAATAGAGATTTGGCCGAGTATAGACATGCTATACTCGGCCAAATCTCTATCGCCAAAAAAGATTTGGCTGAATATAATCTCGTTATAATCAGCCAAATCGCATAGGCCTCTCCATGAAAAAAATCGTCGGCCGAAAAAAAGAGCTCGAGTCTCTGAAAAAAATCTGGAACTCCAAAGGAGCTGAACTCGTTGCAATTTATGGTAGGCGACGCGTCGGAAAAACGTTTTTAGTCCGGGAATTTTTCGAATCTCAAGGCAAATACTTTGAACTCACTGGAAAAAAAGACGCTCCCCCAACCGAACAACTAAAAAACTTTGCAGAAAGTTTTTCTAGAACCTTCTACTCAGGGGTCGAATTACTCCCTCCCAAAAGTTGGCGAGATGCTCTCACGCTCCTCACGCGAGAAATAGAAAAAAGCCCCACGAAAAAACACCTTCTTTTTTTTGATGAACTCCCCTGGCTAGCAACACATAAATCCGGATTTATCCAAGCTCTCGATTATTTCTGGAATTCCTATTGGAGCCGGATGCCCAATACTAAAGTCATTCTATGCGGTTCTGCGGCTAGCTGGATGCTAGAACACTTAATTAACGCCCGAGGGGGACTTCATAATCGTCTGACACGGACAATTCAGCTTCAGCCGCTGAATCTCTATGAAACTCAAGAATATCTGCTTTCTAGAAAAGTACGGCTCAATGAAAAACAACTCCTCGATCTCTATATGAGCATAGGAGGCATTCCTTATTACTTGAACTACGTAGAACCAGGAAAATCTGCAGAACAGAACATTCAGGAAATCTGCTTTGACACCAATGGCGTTTTATTTACTGAATTCAAACGTCTGTTTGAATCTCTTTTCCAAAATGCAGAACTCAATTTACGCATCGTCCGTGAAATTGCCAATAAACGAGAGGGCATTTCTAGAGAAGACCTACTGAAAAAGCTTAACATTTCTTCAGGGGGAACATTTAACAAACGATTAAATGAGCTACAGGCCGCAGGATTCATCCAAGGCTTTATCCCCTATCGATATAAAAAAAAAGAACACTATTTCCGGGTTATCGATGAGTACTCATCCTTTTACCTCACCTGGATCGATCCTATTGCCGAAAAAGGATTTCCTCAGCCGAATTATTGGAAACTGTGTACGCGAACCCCTCGTTGGCTTTCTTGGTCGGGCTATGCATTTGAAAGTATCTGCCTAAAACACCTTCCCCAAATCCTTCGCGCACTCCGTTTAGAATCGATAGCCTGTGAGATTGGAAGCTGGCGCTTTATCCCTTCAAAGGGAAGTAAAGAATCTGGAGCGCAGATTGATCTTCTTTTTGACCGACAAGACGATGCTCTGACTCTATGCGAAATCAAATACAGCACTCATAAATATGAGATCGATAAGAGCTATGCAAAAGACCTACAACGCAAACTAGATGTCTTCCAATTCAAAACCAAAATATCCAAGCAATTATTCCTAGCACTCATCACAGTCAACGGCGTGAAAAAAAATCTGTGGAGTAAAGAACTCGTGACAAACCAAGTAGAACTAAAAGACCTTTTTAAACAATGCTAACCTCGGTCCTTAAATAATCCTGCTTCCTCAGGAACTTCCACAAGAATTGTTTTCAGCTTCTCTTTCCAATCTGAAATTTCCTCCATCGACATTTTCCCCATAAGACCATGTTTGTAGCTTATGGAGTAATACCCACGATCGGTAAGAAATGTTCTAACTACAGCGTTGCAGTGAAGATGATCTTTAGGATGACAATAGCTATAAATTATTTCCGATGGAGATTGTTCAATAATATGACATTCAACATCTACTCCCACCTTGCTTTTAAGGCCTTTTTTTTCTACCTCAAAGAATTTAGTAACAGAAGAAATAACACTGGTAGGCATTGTAAAAGTCTCAAGACCTTCTGTTACACATATGCAATCTTCCATTGGAGGAATATAGGTAGTGAGTGCGCATCCATTTGCGTAGGCAAAGCTATCAACTATTTTCCAATTTTGAAAATTAGGACCTAAAGCTACTAAATCTTTAAGCTTATCGACCATTGATAATCCCTCATTATAGGCCGCTTCTCGAAAACTGACGACGGAACTATTGTTTTTTAGCAGTTTAATCCATTTTTCTCTTTCTTCAGAATTCATCTGTTTATTTTTCTTAGTATATCCCAAACGGTGAAAACCTGTTTTCGTTAAAAATCCTCGCGCTATCTCATGCTGCACTGGAATATTATGATAGGGTTTAAGTAAGATCCATTCAAAAATGGCACTGCGCTTGTCTTTTTCAATGATTTTCCAAGTCACTGTATTTTCAGGATAAGATCTAAAAGTTTCTTTTCGAAGCTTATCAAGAATATAACTAATCGAATTTTTTGCTTTCTTATCCCACTCAGAGCTGTCAAAATACTGAATACAAATTAAATCCGACCAATTCTCAACTGTTTGGCTGACAGGAATGGTTTCAATTATACCATATTTTTTTTCAACATGTCGCGAAATCTCTTTCCAATTTGATTCGCTATGGTCAAATAAACTCAGAATGACAGTTTCAAGGGGAAAATCACCTAAAGATTCAAGGGCATGTAGACCACCAACGATCAAGGTGAGAACTGCAACAATTAAAACGGAAATCTTTTTTTTCATCATATCACTCAATTTAATTTTTAATCATGGTCAGCATAATCTATTGATTTCTAATCCGTCTTATTTTTATCATCCGATAAAACAACTGGCATAGAACCGAATTCAAAAGTCTTTCTAAATTCAAGAATTTCACGCTTAAGCTTTTTTATCTGGTTTTTAGGGTTATGGCGCTTCCCTGGAAGAGAGACCTCTTGGTTGCTTAAGAGAACATACTTATCCTTATCCACAAAGGTTAAATAACCTCTAGTAGAAGACATATGTTCACCGTTTGAAGATGTTAAGGCCAACACCTTTTTAATCGAAATCGCCACAAAATACATATAGCCGTTAATCATTTCTTCTGCCAAAACATCTACCCCTTCAAGAGCCTCTTCAGCATCAAGAATTCCTGTCCTCAAACGATTACATACAAGCTTATGCGTTTCTTCATCAAAACTCTTCTTTTCGAGCCCAAGATCAAAAAGCACTTTAGCCTTTTTAAAATTCCCAGCTGAGTCATAAAACCCAACACTCGCGGCTCCATCAATAAGCACATCTTGGAATTTATACTCAACTTCGCCGAAATCAAAGGCTTGACAAGAAAAAATGCCATGTGGAGCATAATAACGTCCTTTAGAAATCTCCCCCTGCAAACTTCTAAATTTATAACTTTCCGAAGAAGAGGCACTTTCAGAAGAACTTTTTTTGTACTGTCCTAATTTTTGATCCGTTTCTGCATTACTTTGTGCAGCAATCAACTCCACTGCCTTTTCATAAGTCTCTTTGCAAATAGCTCTACGAGCGTACGTCTCTGGAAGATGCTGATAATATGTTATGACTCCATTAATCACATCAATTGCTTGAATTTGATCAGGTGGGAGCCGGTGCCCATCCGGTTTATAGGTCCAAATTTGGATTAGCAGATTTTTTGCAGTAAAGGGATATTGATGTAAGTAGGGCCGTATTTCAGCACTATTGTTGATGACCGCTAAGTAGTCATCCACTACTCCCAAAATAAGCTCTCGTGCTTGTTGAAGATCGACTTCTTGATAATATTGAAAACACGCTGTCATCATTTTTATATCGGACATCGTGTCCCCCCCCTTTCCAATCAAATAGATGGGCCGATCTTCCTTCAACTTCTGTCCAGCCTTAACCGTAACCTCATTAGCAAGTTCATACAATCGAGGGTCTTTAAGATATGGAACAGAGGTAGATGACGAGCAATTCGCAAATGCGAAACAGATGATTGCGATAGTTATGAAAACACTAAACAACCTCATTCTGCTCCTCTTTAAAATATCAGAAAATCTCATTGGTACACTCCCTCAGATAGAATGTTATGATTTGCATTAGTGCACGCCTTAGCTAATGATAGAGATGATGAGCCGCTTCTCAAATGCCTATGAAAACCTCTGGTTTTCAGAAAACCTCATTTTTTTTTAAAACCGTAACACACGAAACAAAATCTAGAAAGACAAAAGCAAAAAAGATTTAAGTCGCTTACAGCAAAATCTTTCAAAAAACTCTTCTGCGCATTAAAATAATCTCGTTACACGATTTCCGGTTATCCAAAAGGAGCGCATCATGGGATCTCTTCTCGCTTGCAACAGCCACAGAACCACTTTCCATCCACTCTTGAAAATGAGCAAGTTCTGCAAATGGATCTTTTGCCTTGCCATTTTTACCCAATCCATCCAATTAACTGCCGAATCCTGGAATTCCATCACAGCATATGCATGATTCTGATAATGCTTGCATTAAAATTAAAACTTCAGTTTACTTAGTAGCTAAGTTTTGAATTTATCAGCCAGGAAGGTCATTATGCTAAAGTCCTTACTCAACCATTGTCTGTTTCTTGCTTGCCTCATTTGCCTAAACATTGGAAATACTGCAGAAATATATCCATTCTTCTTGCCACGCGATGATGGAACTTATCTGGAAGGTTTCTATTCTCCTCCAGAATCGGCTAGAACTCCTATCGTCGTCGCTATTCAGGGTTCAGACTGTCAAAATGTATTAGAGTGGCATACAAGGCTATATGATCAATTAAGCACATTGGGATTAGGTCTAATCGTTCTTGAAAATCCTAAACTTATTCCTGAGAACCTAAAAATGTATGAGTGGAATCAATCTGTCCGCTTTTTTGATCACACCTTGTGTTTAAGCCATTTAGAAATGATTAATCCAGAATGGGATAGTAACTTAGTTTTTTGGGGAGAATTTGATGGCAATTGGATTGCGTCAAGCTTAGCACAGCTCGAACCAAGAACAGCAGCTCTCATATCGTTTTCTCTAAACGATCAAAGCCCCTTGCCCTTAGAAAATGACCTAGCAGTGAAAACCTATCAGCATGAAGAAACCCAACTTTCCTGGCATAAAACTGGAATGGAAACTGCGGGTACTAACTGCCTTTTTGAAAGCCTTCAAATTAACCAATCAAGCGGTGAAATAGAATTGGAAATTTTTGAGCATCGAAACAAAGCCATTGATTGGCTCCAAATCGTATTATTCGATAAACTAAATCTTAACTACCCGTCGACAGATTCTGCTATCTACGCCACCATACCCTCACTTTTAAACTCGAGAACGAACTTCTTAGATTACGGCATCTGCCAAGGTAGAGGAGAAGTGAGTATTGGAGTCGGCGGAGGCAAAGATACGGATGGAAATCGAGAAGTCTCAGGCAGTATAGATATTTCCAAAGAAACAGACAGTGGCGCAAAATATGAAGGACGAGCAGAAGGAACTATAAGGCAAGATGGAGATGGAAATACCAGAGGAGAAGCTAAAATTGAAGGACGCGTTTCATGGCCATTTTAAATCGAAAGAAACTAATTCTATGTGTTCTCACAAGTGCTCTTATTTGTGGTGGTGGATTTCTAAGACTTTCAAACAAACATGAATATTACAGTACAATTCCTATTGCTTATAATCAGTATCAGCATCCTTTTATTGAAGTAGAACTTGAAAACTCTAGGTATCCCCTTGAATTTCGGTTGGGATCTAAATTTCCTCTTTTTTTAAACAAAAAAGTTCTAGATAAACTCAATAAACGCTCACATGGAAAAGCACAGTGGCAAGATCTGCAAGGTCAATATTACGAATCTCCAACGTATCTTATTCCTACGCTAAAAATTGGAAATTTAAATCTAACCAATGTCACTGCTACTGAAACTCTAGAGGAAAATACTGGGACGGTTGGAAAACTCTTGGGAGGAGAGTATAACGTGTATCTAGACTTTTCTCATTCGCGTATCATTGCCTGCGATTCAATATCGAAACTTAAGACTCATAATATTGAATATGACCACTGGGTACAAACTCCATTTGAGATGAACCGTGGGGGAATTATACTGAAAGTCCAAACCGATCTCGGTATTCTTCGTCTTTCATTAAGCACAACTTCAACTGAAACAGTTATAAAATCCAGCCTTGTCCCTGTAAACCAACCACATACCTCCTCATCATTTACTATTAACAAACAAAACTTTGGGCCAATGACTTTTAAATCTTTAGAGATTTCTGACGATTTACATGAAATTGACGGTTTCATAGGGATGGATTTTCTTCAAAACCATAGTCTCTATCTTGATTATTCAAAAAAAATTGCCTACATCGAGCCTCCTCGAACGTATTTCGAAAGGCTCCCGGTCACATTTGATCCGTGCATGATCCCTGCTATCAATGCAGCCATCGAAGGAAACACTTACGCTCTGCAACTAGACCTCGGCAGTAGTTTTTTATGTTCTTTAAATAAAGAGATTCTAGATCAAATCCAGAAATCAGACTATGGTACAGCTTCCTGGAGGGATTATAAAGGGAATCTATACGAGTCCCGCGCCTATACTATTTCTAAAATTCAAGTCGGCAACTTCACTTTAAAGAACGTCATCGTGAAACAAGATCGAGATGATTTTCATGAAAATGTCAGCATCGACGCAGGACCAGCGAATTATCAAGGAATGCTCGGGTTACCTTTTCTAGAAAAACACAACTTGTTTTTAGATTTCCAACATGCAGCAATTTATGCATGCAGCAATTATATAGACTTGCAAAAGAAAAACCTTCTCTCAGACGAACTACTTGTTATCCCCTTTACCCTTCATTCAGATGGCATCCTACTTAATATAGAAACAGATGAAGGAAGTCAAAGGCTGATCCTTGATACCGCAGCTACAAACACAGCGCTACGAAGTCCGCATCCAAATTTCACCTCTAAATTTAAAATTCTGGAATATGATTTCGGGGCTCATTCCCTTACCCCAATTAACTTAGATGAGAGATTTGAATACGATGGATACTTAGGAATGGATTTTCTGCTTAAATACTCCCTATATATAGACTACCGAAACAAAATGATCCTTCTCGATTTAAAAACAAGTCTTGACGGCAAGTGACCTTGCCCCTTCTTTAGATCCAATCTAAATTAGAGGCTCCTCTCAAATAGCTTTTGCCCAGGGAAATTACTTTTTCTCTAGAAAAATTCCACGAAAAGACCAAATACTCTCTTTTAAAAAGACCATACAGAGGTAAAAAAGAGCACAAATCCCAATCGCAGAAGTAAAAGAAGAAATTTGATCCTCTCCATATTTAAAGTGATTTAATGTAACAACTAAACAAGAAAGAATCAAACCCATCAAATTCATCCATTTAAACGTCTTTTTAAATGCAATCTTAATCAAATAAGAAGCAATTAAAACAACTCCAACACAAGAAATATAAACATTTAAAAGCCCTAGAATTAGATTAACCTGAGAAGACAAATGAAAGATGTAATAAAACCCGGAAGCAATTAAGCCAATCAGTAAACTAAGTAACGATCTACGCCATCGCCACCACTGCTCAAGGCAAGCGGAAGCAAAGATTAAATTTAAGATGTTAGAGCAGATGATATTAAAGAAAATAAATGCAACATATACTACCCAAGAAAAGGCGGTGTTGATGAAAACCTCTTTTTTCGTTGTAACGAATAACATTGAAACTTCGAAAAAACAAATTAGAAACACCAACAATGTCAGCCCAAGATAAGACTCTATCCTTGATTTAGCATGACGAAAAATAGTAGGAAGGTTAACAACTCCTGGCAAAGCAACCAAAATTGTCGAAATCACTATCGGAAAAGAAAGAGACCATTCTTGCAACAAAATTCCGTTCATTCGTTCAGATGAATAGAAAATATAAAGGTTATACACGACAAAAAAAGGAAAAAAAAGAGTGGTTACCCACTTTAAGAGTCGCAATCCGAAAACAGACAATCCCGTCGAAGCTAGACCCAACAGAACTCCAATCCATTTTGTTTCAATCCCCCATAACCGACAAATATCATCAACAGCGGTGTTAATTCGGAAATAAAACCACATAACAAACGTTACAAAAAAAAGAAGAGCCACTACTGTTTTTCCATGACCCCCAAAATGGTTTTGCGTATTCTCTATAGCGTTCAACCTTTCAATCGAGGACATCGAGATAATACCCAGCCCAATCAACCATAAAAACAAATTCCCCACCAAAATCGAAAACAATGAGGATTCAATCTGAAATACCTGTATAAATTCCCTCTTATCAAAACTTGGAAATAGCAGAGGAACAGAAAAAATGCACGCTAGTTGAAAATAGTTAAACCTCTTCGTTGTTAATCTCATCTATCCCCCCTAGCATCACAACTCTTTCATAGACGATTCAATCTCTCATTGTCAAAATAAATAAAAAGCACAGCTTTACCTTCCAATTTTCTGAAGAGTTAATCTTACTACCTGATTGCGACCAAATTCAATCTAGTTCTCTATAAAATTTGGGCGTTTAGAGTTATTATATTTGTAGAAAAAATCCAGAATAAATAAGACAACCAGGCTCGAGACCTAAGGTTTTAACGACCGACCTGGGCGTGACTAAAAAGCTTGAAAATCCTCATAAATCGAAGGATGCTCCATTAGTGGCAGCGAATAAGATAGGTTGAACAAATATCAAGTCTTTCGATTGTTTTTTCGGTTCTGTTTAATACCATTTTTCGATATTCGCTCTATCGAAGCAGAACGTGAAACTTTCTAAAGTTACCAATGATTTGTTATACCCTGTGAACACTCTTGACATAGATATGATTGATCATGAACGTCGTAGGGTTATCCAATGAAAATCCTCTACAACTTGAGCCTGCTCTGTAAGTTTCGTAATCTAGATCTTCAACTGTTTGAAGTTTAGCATCGAGACTTGGGTCTGGGTATTGACGGTGTGCAGCTGCATTAAACAAGATTAGATCAACAAATGAATAGGAATGAAAACGTGATCGCCAAGACTGTAATGTAGATTCATCCAAATGATGGTCTTGTAATGCAACCCCTTCAATGATAAATACAGGTGTCCTTTCAATTTTCTCACTAATCAACTTTACGCTTGAGAATGTCCCAGAAGCATCTACTTCAAATGGGACATATTCATGATGTGCGACCTTGTAACCATCTAATTCTTTTTCTACTAATTTAGCATGAATGAGAAATGGGATCGAATCCGCACTTGCCGATTGCAGGATTGTTTTCATGGTCCAAAAAAGTGGAATGCACTCAAGAGAAGCTTGATGTTTATACACAAAGTCGCTAGAAACCATTTTTGCTATTGTAGGATCATCTAACTTTTCGGCCTCTTCTTGAATGAATCGAACTGATGCCTCAGAGAGCTGTTTTTTGATATGGATAGCTAGATTTTTTACAAACGCACCAGAAATGTTCGATTTCCAAGGCAGAATTTTCTGAGGGGATGTTTTTTCTAAGAGAGTTAAAGATCTAAGAGTTTCCTTTGATTCTTCCTTTGCTAAAGTCGTATTTTCTTTCATTTTTGTCAAAACAAAGGAATACAACATGAATAGTTCGTCACTCGTTAACTCAACATCTATTTCTTCATCAAAAAGAACTTTTTGAAGAGAATCACCCTTACGCTTTAATATTTCAATTGTCTTGGAATTTAGAATTTCATTGACTCGATTATTTGACTTTTCAGCTTTTTCTTTTAAGCTATAAAAATCTACTGATTTTCTCTTGAAAATTTTCGCTATTTTTAAAGCTCTAATTTGGCAAGCGTTTTCCCCAACTAAACTATCAAATTGCTCAAGCTCACCTTCTTGCAATTTTTGATTTGCTTCAATAATAAGATTGATCAAAAATTGATATTCTCTAAGTGCCTTCTCTAAATTACCGTGTTTTTTTTCAGATGTATTATAACATAAGACTTCGCTGAGATGATGAATAGAAGTAACTTCAACTGACATACCCCCTCCCCTTTATTTTTTTGTTCTAGTAAACCTTAGTAATCAAACCTTTTTCGATGTAATGACCTGAAATTATTCCAGCAAATACACCGATTAAGGCAAGAATCAGACCACCTAGAACAAAACCCAAAATTCCTACTCCGCAAGCAACAATTACTCGACCGAGAATACCATAAAGCTCAGTTGTTTTATTTAGATTTTTCATGAAAACCCTCATTTTTTAACATTTATTCTAAAGAGTCTCTAGCTAAAGAAATTATTATGCACTATTTCGAAAAACATCAAATACTCGTCGCTTTAATATTTTTTATTTTGTCACAAAATGTATGAGTTAAGAAAAAACGAGAGGGGTTAATCATAGAACAGCCCCATTCTTTTGCCTTAGCTTTATGGTATTCATAATCAGCATCCGACAAATGAATAGACGATAGCATGTGAGATTCATTGGGATATTGTCTATGTGCTGCAGCATAAGACAAAACAAGATCTAACGGACATTGTTCTAAAAGCTCATTTTCCCAAGTCTCTAAGTCGGGTAATTCGGATAGCTCTCTACAAGTGCTTCCGACTAACACAATTACAGGATCGTTTGGATTTATTTTAGAGCGACATGTTTTCTGATATCCACTGGGTGTTGAAATGAAAAACAGCTGAGTATTTTTAACTACTTTATAATCTTGGTCCTTTGCAAGCTGCTGAGCAAGCATAACTATAGGGAGTTGATTTTTCTTTGCATGAAGCATTAATGCTCTTGTAGCCCAGTAGTACGGAAGGCATTTTAGGCCATTGTGAACAAATAAATATTCCTCAGACAGCAAGTGCGATTGTTTTTGACATGAGGAATTATTCGCAACATCAGTGACATAATTCGAAGAATGTTCAGCTAGATCCTTTCTAAGTTTTTTAATTAGTTCACAAGAAAAGGAGGATCCAACTTCAATAATTTCCTTAATTTTCTTGTAATCAGTATACGCATTTTCAACAAGCGGCATGTCAGGTTTAAAAAACGGCTGCACCACCTTAGTTGTAGTAAGAATATAAGAATTGATTAAATATTTATCGTCATCAGTCAGCCTGACATTTAATTCACATTTATTCAACACATCTTTCAATGTCAAATCACAGTCACGAAAATTAGAAGATGTTGCAAGCAGGCCTTTTACTTTATTTTTTACAAATTGGATACTGTCCAGACGTTCTTGATATAGATTCGGATTATTTCTCAGAATTAGAGCAATCTTAACAGCTCGAATTTGACAGGCATTTTCGCCTACAAGAGGATCGA
>JAIELY010000020.1 GCA_019752555.1 Rhabdochlamydiaceae bacterium | reverse complement strand
ATCCCTTTTCAAGGATATCTCCTTGAAAAACCCAATGCTAAACTGGATGAAACCATAGCTCACCTACAGATTCAGACTGTCTTAGAGAAAAAGTCTTGGATTTCGGATCAAGATGCAGGTCGAAAAGCTCCGGTTCAAGTGGATTGAGGATCGGTGAACGCGCCGCGTTTGCCTTGCTTAAGAAGTTGCTCTGGGTCTAGCTGGGCGAAGAGTTGGATCAATTTTCCAATCATCCCCGTCCAGCCTGTTTGGTGGCTAGCGCCAATTCCCTCTCCTGTATCTCCATGAAAATACTCGTAGAAAAGAAGGTTATCTTCCCAGTCTGGATCATTCTGGAAAGTCTCATTATTTCCAAAAACAGGTCTTTTACCATTGGCATCTTTTAAAAAAATCTGGGAAAGGCGCCGTTGGATCTCATGAGCGACTTCAAAGAGGTTCATCCATTTGCCAGAGCCAGTAGGACATTCTATCTTAAAGCTATCACCGTAATAGAGATAGTACTGCAATAGAGCGCGGATTAACAACGTATTGATAGGCATCCAAATCGGCCCGCGCCAATTGGAATTTCCTCCAAACATGCCAGAGTCGGAATCGGCAGGTAAATAACTAACCTTATACTCTTGGCTGCCGACAAAAAAACTGTAAGGATGTTTCTCATGATATTTTGAAAGTGAACGGATTCCATAGGGGCTTAAGAACTCCTGTTCATCAAGAAGGATCGACAAAATACGTCTTAAACGCTCTTCATTGACAAGGGCGATAATGCCTCTGTCTTCAGCACCCAGATGTCCAGGTCCTGTCAAATGAATGCTCTTTAAAAGCTCGGGCATCTTTTTCATCCGATCGAGAAAATGTTCTCTTACACGAGAGACTCTCTTTCGTTCTGCAGGCTCAATGACTGTGACAGCGCATAAAGGTAAAATCCCGACGATCGATCTTACTTTAAGGCGGGAGGCCTTTCCATCAGGAGTGCGTAAAAGATCATAATAAAAGCCATCTTCCTCATCCCACATCCCCTCTTCCCCTGCTTTGTTAATTGCACTTGCAATCCAAAGAAAATGCTCTCCAAATTTTAGGGCAAGGTCTTCATAAAGAGGATCTGATTCAACAAGAATCAAACTAATTTCCAACATATTCTGACAAAAAAGAGACATCCATGCGGTTCCATCTGCCTGTTCTAGAGTGCCTCCTGTAGGCAAAGGGGAGCTTCTGTCAAAAACACCAATATTATCTAAGCCTAAAAAACCTCCTTCGAAGACGTTTTTTCCGAACCTATCTTTTCGGTTCACCCACCACGTAAAATTTAAAAGCAGCTTTGTGAAAATCCGTTTTAGAAAAGGGAAATCAGGCTTTTTTGCCACAGCTTCTTCTAATCGGCTGAGAAATACCGTTGCCCAAGAATGCACAGGGGGATTCACATCGCTGAAATTCCATTCATAGGCGGGGATCTGTCCACTTGGATGTAGATAAAATTCACGCAAAATCAATTCGAGCTGCTCTTTGGAAAAATCAAGATCCACGACAGATAGAGCAATGGCATGAAAATCTAAATCCCATGCCGCATACCAAGGATACTCCCATTTATCCGGCATTGAGATGATCTCATCATTGACCATGTGAAACCATTCCTTATTGCGGGAAAAGCGGCTGTGGGGCTCAAAGGGATGCGCTTTGTGCTCTCTTAACCAACGATCTGCATCAAAATAATAGTATTGTTTGCTCCAAAGCATCCCTGACATGGCTTGACGCAAGATTCGAGCTGCATCAAGGGAGAGTGTCTTTGGGGTAAGGTCTGCATAAAACTGATCGGCTTCCTTAATTCTATCTTTTAAAACTTGTCCGAATTCTTCTGAGAACGGCTCATTTTGCGCACGAGAAGAAAGACGCAGGCGGATGGACTTTGTTTCATGAGCTGCCAAGTTAAGAGGATAGTGGGCTGCTGCTTTTGTTCCCTTCTTTTCTAAAGAGACAGCTTCTTTTTTTCCTTCGATGAGATAATGATGAAACGCATCTTTGACATAAGGAGATCGATTTGGCTTTCGGAAGAGTCTCTCTTCATTTGTTTCATTTTCTGTAAAAAGAAGCTCTGGCGTTTGGTCGCAATAGAAATAATAATCTCCTAATTCTTCAGCATGAGCTAAAATTTGAGTGATCGGTCCTTTGATCTCATGAAGTTGAGGTCTGCAAACATTTTGATCCCAACTCCACGTGTTGCGAAACAAAAGGGTGGGAAGCAGATGAAGCAAATAAGGCTGATCTGCCCGATTGACAATGTCGATCTGGATTAAAAGATCCTCAGGGGATGCTTTTGCATAATGAACGATCACATCAAAATACCGCTTATCAGCAAATACGCCCGTATCCATGAGCTCATATTCTCTTTCATGACGCGATCGTTTTGCATTGGTTTGAACAAGATCGTTATAAGGGTATGCATTTTGAGGGTATTTATACAGGTACTTCATATAGGAGTGCGTTGGAGTACTATCGAGATAAAAATAGTATTCTTTGACATCTTCCCCATGATTTCCTTCGCTATTCGATAAGCCAAAAAGCCGCTCTTTTAAAATCGGATCTTTTCCATTCCACAAAGCAATGGAAAAACACAGGCGTTGTTTATCATCAGAAACCCCTGCAATTCCATCTTCGCCCCAACGGTATGCACGGGAGCGGGCTTGGTCATGAGTGAAATAGTTCCATGCATCGCCTGATTCACTATAATCTTCTCGAACAGTGCCCCATTGTCTTTCGCTAAGATAGGGCCCCCACTTTTTCCATGGGATGCTGGAAGAGAGCTTCATCCGAGCCTTTTCTGGGGTCTCACTCATGTTGAAGATCCCATCTTTTGAATTTTTTGCAGAACGTCTAACATAGGCTGCTGGCTGACTCTTAAAAATCCCCCTTGGGAAAAATCAAGATCGCCGATGAGAAAGATGACTCCAGAAAAAGTGAGGATCATAACGGTATGAATAAACAAACTCCTGAATCCGGCAAGACCTGAATGAAACCCCATCGCAGCCATCGAAAGAATCGTAATAAAATACAATGCGAGCCAAATGATTTCCGGGATACGCGTCCTTGCACCTACCATAATCCGCTCGCTGTGAATATCTAATACCTCATTTAACGAGGAGATAAACAATCCAGCCATGACAGATGTGGGATTTTGCTCAGCAACAAGAACAGCTCTTTTCCAGAGCTCTTCTTGCAACTCTTCAGATTGTTGAATGGTGTGTTGCAGGGCAATGGGATCTGCACTTGGAGTGCGTATTCTGACATATTCCTGCAGTAGAGTTTGAATTTCCCTGCGGCTGGGATCGGGAAGATATTGCGCTCTTCTGTAAGTTGTTTCGATAGCATTCGCATCTTTTAATACAAGCTCTCTTCTTTCTTCAAATCGGGTAGCAGCAAGCCCAAAAGTAAATGCAAGAATAAAAGCGAGAAGACCTAAAGTTGCCCCGATTGTTGAAGAAATAGGCGCTGTGCGCTCTTGTTCAGATCTTTCTCCTTTATATTTTCCCCAGCGAAATCCAATTTCATAGGCACAAAATGAAACGCCGACGGTAATTAAAAAGATAGCCCATGAAGGAATGAGTGAAAAACCAAAAGAAAAACCCATGCTAACCCCCCAATTGAACCATAAGAATGAAGTGAAATAGAAGTCAAGGTCTCCGTTGAATGAGCGCGATTTTTTGCACCATCCAGCCGCCTAGAAACGATAGCCAATATCCCACTCCAAAATTCCATATAGGATTAAAGCAAGGAAAAGAATCCTTTGCGGTTTGGAGTAAAGACAACCCTCCGATGACAGCAACAACCTGAAGGATGCGTATCTTAAGACGTTTTTCCACAGGCAGCTTCATCCTATCCTCACTTAAAAGGCCGCACGCTAATCCCATAGTGGAAAAGAGCAAATACCAAGCCCACCCCTCAGATAGGGGTCTTCCGACCAAAAATACAACGAAAGGAAAGGTAAAGGCTGCAATTTTCCAGTAGTTTTGAAAAAGGGGAAAGACCTTGCAATAGATCAACAGCAGAATTGATCCCACAATAATTCCGCCTAAAATGTCGGTGGGATAGTGAACTCCTAGATAAATACGGGAAAAACACAATAGCAATGCAAATACAAAGGCAAGATAACGGTAAAGGGGTCTTTTGCATTCCAGGCAGATAAATCCGAAATAGAGGGTAGCGGATTGAGCAGCTCCACTTGGCAAGCCATAGGAAGAGTGGCAAATAAGTCCAACAGAAGGATCGATTTGGCAAGGCCTTGGGTCATGAAACAAAGATTTGAGAAGTTTATTGCATATCATACTGAGCAAGAGGAGATACAAAAGACGGATCCCCTTTTGTCTGTCCCAGAGGTACATAATGAGGGAAATGACAATGACCGCAAAAAAAAACTTATCCACATAATCCCATGCTTTAAACAAGGCATCTAACCAGGGAGATCTAAGAAGGTGTTGCATCTTTCGAATCCACTGTAATTGCGCATCGAGAAACATTGTCGTCCTCCTCCTTTGCCAAGCTGTTTCTGAGAAACAAGACTAGGCCAATTCTAAGACAAAAAAACAAAAATAATTTATAGTTGATTCCAACATAAACGCAAAGGAAGTATCTATGCAAGACAACTTCATTTATGATCAATATACAGAGTCGAGAGGAGAGCCTTCCATGCTTAAAATCCTCTGCTCTAGCTGTAATGAGTTTTTATGCGATTATCAAAAGGATGGGCCGGGCCCTCTTCTTCGTTGCTACTGCGATCGGATTCACTCTCCTAATGACTTAAAAAAAGCGATTCAAAACAGCACTCCGCAGTTACTCTGCTGCCGTCAGTGCGGGCAAACAATTGGGGAAAAAGGAATTTACGAGAAAGAGCAACGACTTGCTTTTTTTCTAAAAGAAGGCAGCTTTGTGATTGCCCAAGAGGACCCTGGGACAAACCATTAGTTTGGGAATCGAATCCCCTCTTGGCCTACCGCATCATCTCTATTGCCGATTTAGCAAGATTGCGTTAAACTATTGTTTTAAATGAGAAGATCATTATCCTGGTAGTTTGTAAACAAAGCTTCTGCAGCTTCGGCTGTGTCAAAGCCTAAACAGAAGGGACTTAGTTTACTGACTACTTGAACCAATTTGAATATGGATACCTATGTCGATCGCTTGGATTTTTCTATTGCTAGCTGGATTTTTTGAAATCTGTTTTACAATTGCCCTTAAGTACAGCCAAGGATTTACCCGTCTTGTCCCAAGTATCATTACGATTATTTTCATCGTTTTAAGCTTTTTTTCCGTCTCCCAATCGATGAAAACCATTCCCATTGGAACGGCTTATGCTGTATGGGCGGGAATAGGTGCTGCAGGAACTGTCGTCTGCGGAATCGTATTTTTCGGGGATTCCTACCATATCATTCGACTGATTTCGATCTTTTTGATCATCATCGGGATTATCGGATTAAAACTCGCTCATGTTGACTAATCGTGAAATACCTTTTTAGAATATTGGGATGCGTAGGGATTATTGCCGTAAGCCTTGGGTTATATGTCTATTCCCAGCTATTTCATCTCACGGATGATCTTGCAATTTTAAAGATAACGATGACGGGAAATACGTGTGAAAAGTGGGTAGAATGGAAAACGCCTACTGGGAAGTTAAAAAAAGAGCTCTTGACATGCTATGAGGTTATTCTCTTAAGAGAAAATGGCTCTTGCCTTTCCACACTTTATCTCTATGGGGACCTCTGTGCTATACGCGCGCGCGTTCTGCGCTTGCATCCTTTGTTCAATAAGCTCGGATTTAAAAACCTCTATCAAATCGACACAGTCTACAATGGCTACCGCACAGCAGAAGGATATGCTGAATTTCCTGTAGAAGCAATTCCTTATTCTGATCCAGAAACAACATTTCTTCCGTGTCAGCATCTATTTTGGAATGCCTGGAAGAGGGCCTTTTCCGATCATTACACATCAAAATGGATCAAGAGCGCAACATGGGAATCGTGTTACTTTCCACTGATCGATGCAGCAAAACACCCTTATCAAGGAAGCTTTCATTTAATTATTTCGTCAGGCGGGCTCTCAAGCCTTTAAGCGTTCTTTTCTTCTCTTGGCGGAGAATCAGGGCCAAGGAGGCTTGAAGCTGACGGAACCTCTAAAAATGAAGAGCTCTCTGATCGAACCTCATCAGAGAACACACTCGATGAAGAGCTAGTAAGAGAGGAAACAACCGCTTGCTCTTGATAGACCTCTTCTTGAGCACGCATCTTATCTGGAACTGGGAAAAATCTCCCAAAACGGTCGAGATCAATTGCAAGATCGTTTAATTCCTGAGCATGAAGCTCAAAGCTTTTAATCACATGTAGCATCTCTTGATCAACAGTTAAGACACGCTGCTTAACACAGTTTAAGGTATTAAGAATCTCTGTATAGAGATCAAGACACTTGAGCTTAAACTCTTTAATCGCATCCCTATCATCAAAAGAAGAAGACAATGCCAGCTTTGTCTTTCCAGATAGACTAGAAATGGTAAGGGAATCGATTTCTTCCGTGAGGTCTATTTTTTCTAAATCCGATGCATTTGGATTAGCTCTTTGATGGTCAAAATCAATCAGATCCAAAATTCTTACAATATTCAGTTGAGAAAAATATAATTCATTCAAAGCAAACGCCATATGATTTAATTCTGCTGACATTTGATGAACGCAAAAAAAACAACCATCCATTTCAGGGACAATCCTTTTGAAGCGTTGATACCAAATTTCCGGACAGCTGGGCTCTGACAATAACTGTGCATCGCGATTAAATGAATCAATCATCCGGATCACAGTTTCACCTATGTTCAAAAGCCTCTTTTCTTCTGAAGAGAGCCTTGTATAAATAAAGCTCGCCTCTTGACGGATGAATGTTTTAACTGTTTCTGAAGTTTTTGCATCATTGCCGCTTAAAAGATCTCGATTCGATAGATGGATGTCAAATAATCCCGCTTGCACTTGTGTTATGGGTAAAGGCGGCAAAAACGTATCGATTTGTCTTTCTTTATCGAGGGTCTGGATCACATCCTCGAAGAGATTCTTTACAATAACAAGTGTTGTCATCGAGTTATTTAGATAGTCTCTAAGACTTTTTAGAGTTGAAAAATATCCAAAACGTGTTTTAGTGCCTTGGTAAAAAAATGCAATCTTCTGAAAATCAGCTTTCCAGCCTGGATAATTCTGAGATAAAGTACACTCCCCTTCTCTAAATAAATGGGGAAATCTCATCACAGGAGGAAGGATTGAACTGGCCAAATATGTAGCAACAGAACTATTTTCCATAGTGCGTTTTTCAATGAGATCAGCATCTCTTTTTAGCTTAAGCAACCGCTTTCCTATCGCCATGAGCTTGCAGGAAAAATGCAGAATGCGCTCTCCGATCTCCCTTCTTGTATCGTGGATTGCCACTTCTTTTGTAAAATCGAATTGATAGGCATAGTTAACTAAGTTAAAAAATTCTTCCTCGCAAACATCATAGGTTTTACCCATCACCTCAAGAGATTGCTGAAATCCTTCCGCTTGCTCCACTACATACTTTTGTGCAGCAGTCATTGGATCTGGGATACTGCTCTTGATATGTGTATAAATTCCTAAGAATTGGCTCCGGATTTCTGCATGAGCAGAAATTCCAATTCTTTCAAAAAATTGCTTTTTGACCTCTCCTTCTCTAGGAACATAAAATACTTGCGATAAGACATGGATCACAAGGGTCCGTATCATTTTAAGACGTGGTGTCGGAATAAAATAAGTGGAGGTTTTGAGGCCATTCAATTCTGGTATCTCATTAGGACAGTAAGAACTTGTAGTAGGAAAAGAAACTGATAATGACATAAAAAACCTCAAAACTATTTTAATTTAAACTAATTATACATAAAAATAAAAAAAGAAAAAACAATTAATTTAATTAAAATTCGCAAAGCGCTAAAACAAAGCAACTTACAAATTATTATAATGATTTACACAAGGAGTTTATGCATTCAATGATATCGAATGCATAAACAATTTATTTTAAATAATTGAACGCGCTCAGGCTTTAACTTTTGGCATCAATCGCCCAAGTCGATTAAAATCAAACTTGAGTAGCTTCGATTCTTCAACCTGCTGATGACAGACCTTGCAAGCTCGAGACATACTCGATTGAGCTTCATACATGAAATCATACACTGATTGTAAAGCTGGAATCATCGTCTCAAATAAGGGCTTGTATTTTTTCTGAAAATCACAAAATGCATCTAAATTCTTCTCAAACATGATAGAATTAGGAGTCAACAAAAACTCAGAATCTCCGTTTACACTTTTAATCGAAACCAGATCTTCACTATTCTCTTTTGTATATTGAATCGTTTCTAAATAAGCAGACACCGAAATCACCAAATCTAACTGCAAAGAAATCTGCTCAGTTTTAGATACAAGTGTATGATAATAAGTTTCAATGTGCGGAATCGTCTCTTGTATTTTTGAAGCCAAACGACCGGGATAATCCGCTGTACTTATGCGCAAAAGTTCTGCATTATATGCTCCGATAATCTCTTTTACTTCATTAATCTGCGCATCGACTCTATCTAATGTGTAGCACAGATAAGAGGCTTGTTTTTTAAGAAATTGCTCAAAATCAGGACCTGCCCCTGTTTCACTGACAGTGAAAGAGGGATCCTTTGACAATTGAGGGAGCTGAAGAGCTGATAGATTTTCAATTTGATAGGATAAATCAAGGGTTTGTTTTTTCTTCTCATCTTCAAGGGATTTAATCACGAAGCTGCAGAGGTTTTTTACGATGACTAAATTCGTCATCCAGTGTTCTAAATACTCTCTATTGTTTTCTATCACCTGAATGTAACCTTGATACTTATACGTCATCTCAGAATGCACGGGGTGTTGAACCTTAAATCCCCGATAAAATTCACGTACGCATCTCAATTCTTCTTGAGCTTCAGGATGGGAACAAAAAATGGTATGTCCCCCTGGTTTAAAAAGATTGGGAAATCGCAAGATTGCAGGGAGTTTTTTAGAATCCTTTTGCTTAACATGTTTTGCAATAGGAGCATAGTCTGCAATGAGATTTTGAATGATCTGTGAATCCTTCTTAATGATTTTCATCAAAGATGAAATTTTAGCCAATTGAGATTGAAATTCAGAGATACGCTTTGTCAACTGAGCTTGGACATACCCTTGTTTCACGGGTAAAGTAAGCGCATTAGAAGCGAGTTGCATCTGAATAATAGCGCTTTTTAGCTTTTTTTCATGATCTCCATATCTATCTCCCATCGCTGTAACGGCTTGCCGAAATCCATCGAGTTGCGTTGCTACATACTGTTGTGCAGCAGAAGAACTAGATTCGGAAGACACCCTGCTTTTCAAAGCAGCATAAGCACATTCATAGTTGGCTAGAAGGTGGCGGTAATGAAAAATACCGGGTTTTAAAAAATCACATTCAGTGTTTTCTTGAAATACTTTTGAAAGAACTGATTCTAAAATATGTTCTAAAGAACCTAATTTTGGAGACAAAGGAACAGGAGACACCAAAATCTTAGGTCTTATTAATTCATTATAATGATTTCTCCTACCACAAGCTGAAGACATTAAAAACTCCGAATTTTAATAAATTAATGACAAAAATAAAAAACAAATCTATATAAAATCTTACACAACAAAAACAGGAATTGAACGATGTTCTATGAAAAAACCAAGACTAGAAGGAAAATATCAATCGCATTGAAACATAACATCAAAACAAAATCTGAAACAAATCTTAAAAAAAACCTCATTATTTTAAAAAAAGAGATCGACAACCTACTCGTCTCCCCAGAACTTGCAAATCAACCTAAATTTTTACGTCGAATTGCGCTGAGCATTCTTGAGATCGCCTATTGCGCAAAACAGGCTAAAACGTTTAAGGACCAAGCTGTTAATGCAGAACAAATCGAACATTTTCTAACAACGCCTTTGGGAGCTCCGTTTGTTGCCAAAACAACATTAGCAACAGCTGCCTTAAACTTTAGCGAGCAAGATCCACTTACGTCTGATTTACATGAAATTCTCAGAGAAATTGCTGCATACGGACCCAAATTCACTCTGCAATTACTGAGAATCTTCTCTCTCAACGATACGATTCACGCGATTCATTAAAGCAGGATCTTTGCTAATGGTACTGTCGCAGTATAACAAAATCTCAGAGTATCCCCTCTCGTCTGCTTGCCGCAGGGCGGCATAGAGCTCCTCACAACAGAGCTTTGCATGATCCTGCTCTATTCCGACATGTTCTCGACTAAGGATCAAAAAACGCTGCGCTCTGTTTTTTGTTGCATACTCTAATAACGACGTCAGTTGTTCAAAAAACCTCACCGGGGTACGTGGGGCATAATGCCTGTATTTCATGCCGGGTGAAATAATGCGGGTTTGCTTAGCTTTTGAGACGATCGTAACCTCGCATCCTAAAACCTCTGAAATTTGCTCTAAAGTAATTGCCCCTGGACGCAGGATAATCGGTTGAGATTCGAGCAAGCTAACCACGGTCGATTCGATCCCATACCGGGTCTTGCCCCCTTCAAGAACTGCAGCAATCTTCCCGTCGAAATCCTCTAGAACATGGGAACTCTGTGTTGGACTGGGTTTTCCAGATAAATTGGCAGACGGCGCTACTAAAGGCTGGCCTACTCGTGCAATCAACTCTAAAGCGAGTGGGTGTGCGGGAATTCTCAAGGCGATTGTCTCTAAACCTGCTGAGACGATCGAGGGGACATCGGGATGGCGCTTGAGAACAACAGTCAAGGGTCCTGGAAAAAAGGCTTCTGCAAGCTTAAAAAAATTCTTTGGGATATCAATTGCAATAGCAGCGGCTTGCTCCAAATGACTAAGATGGGCAATGAGCGGATTGTCACTGGGCCTTCCTTTTGCAGTAAAAATTTTAGCAACAGCCTCTTGAGAGAAAATCGGCGCTCCTAGTCCATACACTGTTTCTGTGGGAAAAGCGACAAGCTCGCCATTGGAAAGCAAAGAGGCTGCCAGATCCACTTGATCTGACTGCAAATGCAGAGTCTTCATTCGGAAAGTATCCTTGGATTTTAGCCACCGATGCTATACAAAAAGCTCTAAAAAATCAATGTTGAAAAGAACAATGGATGCCAAATCCCCTTTCAACTATAATCTTTAAATAACTTACCCTTGAGAGGATGACAATGAAAGTGACTGCGACAATTGTTCTTATCTATGCGATCCTTCTTCTAGTTGGCGGTTGGATGGGCCACGTAAAGGCTGCCAGCATGGCCTCTTTAATTAGCGGGTTGATTTTCGGCACCTTAATGCTCTTGTGCGCTTGGGGCATTGCCGCCGGGAAAAAATTCGCACAATTCGCCACACTCATCCTGATCTTTATCCTCGATGGTTTCTTCACCTATCGATTTGCAAAAACGCTCGCCTTTTTTCCTGCAGGGATGATGAGTTTATTAAGCCTTGCCGTCCTCATTGTCGTTGCGCTAAAAATCCGCAAAACCCAAAAAATCCGCTAAGGTAATTATGCACGCTGCTTTAATGACAGGTTTTCTTGTTCTCTCCCTTTTCACAGCACCTCTGCAAGCCGAACAAACAGCTGCCGTTGCAAGAAAAACGCCTGTAGAATACACGGCTAAGGATTATTCCTACCTCTTTGGCATGCCCGGCTTTTCTGACGCTCAGCTTAAAATGCACTTCCAGTTGTATCAAGGATATGTCAAAAATACCAATCAATTGCTTGCGCGGCTCAAAGAGCTAGAACTGCAGGATCGAGATCAGACTTACGACTACGGCGCTCTAAAAAGACGCCTTAGCTGGGAATGGGATGGGATGCGCTTGCATGAGTTTTACTTCGAAAATTTAGGCGCTTCGGAGCCTTTGGAAAAATCGAGTTCTTTGTACCAAGCTCTTGTGAAAGAGTTCGGATCGTATGAGTCCTGGAAAAAGAACTTCATTTCAACAGGCATGATCCGGGGGATCGGATGGAGCGTTCTTTATCGTGATCGGCAAACAGGAAGAGTCTTTAACGTCTGGATCAATGAACATGATCTCGGCCACCTTGCAGGGGGAGATCCACTTCTTGTGATGGATGTTTTCGAACATGCCTATATCACTCAATATGGATTGGATCGGGCCAAATACATCAATGCCTTTTTCGATAATATCCAATGGTCCAAGGTGGCCAAACGGTATCAAGATTCAGTGAGAACCTCTTCAATGCAGTAATCTTTTAAAACCTTAAGTTGGGCATAAAGCTCGCATGACCAAATTTCCAGCTTCGATCCCCCTTCCTGATAGCGTTCATAAAATACGCAAAGAGCGGCGGCGCCAGATGGTCAAAACAGCGCGCCGCGGCGTCTACTTGCGCTCTGTAATCATCGCGGCAGAGCTTCTCGGCTATGTATTTCTCAATAGTTCTGCTCTTCTTTTAGATGCCATTTCAAGTCTTGCCGATGTCGCTTCAAGCCTTTTTCTCATCTTCTGTATCCGTTTTGCGGATAAACCTCCCGACCGGAACCATCCCTTTGGACATGGACGCTTTGAACCGATTGGCGGCCTGCAACTGGGAATTCTGCTTGCAGTCATGGGAGGTGGACTTGCTTTCCAACAGCTCTCTTTGCTTTCACGTGAAAAAATGGGATCGACGATCTCCCCCTTCACCTGGCTAATCCCCTTAGGAGCCATGGTATTATTAGAGATCTCCTATCGCCATTTGAAAAACACAGCTAAAAAGGAAAACAGCCCCGCATTACTCGCAGATGCTGTTCATTACCGCATCGATGGGATTAACAGCTTTTTTGCGATGATTGCCTTGCTTCTTGCAGCCTACTATCCAAAATGGGGAGCTAAATTCGACCACATGGGTGCAACATTGATTGCTTTTCTCATGATTGGAGTCGGTCTTTACGCAGCTCGAAACAACCTAAACCAGCTATTAGATAGAGCGCCCTCTGCTGAGTTCTTTGAAAAAGTCAAAACTGCTGCTTTAAAAGTTCCCGGGGTTTTAGCCACTGAGAAGCTTCTTCTTCAGATCTACGGCCCAGATGCCCATGTCAGCCTCGATATCGAGGTCGATCCTAGTCTCTCTGTCGATTTGGCCCACAAGATCACCCAAGAGGTTCGGGCAGAAATCCAAAAATCATGGCCGGCGGTCCGCGATGTCATCGTCCACGTGGAGCCGTTTTATCCAGGGGATCACGATTAAGCGCTAACTAATTAATTCTTAATCTCTTACTAAAGCATCTCACTCTAAATTTTACTTCACGCCTTAAAACACCCGCTTATTCAAGAAATTGAATTAGATCAAAACAATAAAATATTATTTAAAATAGATTAATTAGCTCCAAACGTGCTAAAATAACTATGGTTGAACTCTAACTTAAAATAATTAGATAAAATGAGCTGCACAAAGGTCGCATTATCATCGCCGATCCCATCGGCCCATCGGCTTGCTCAAAGCGGCGCTGCTTGCGCCTCTGAGGACAGTCGCTCGCGCGCCTATAGCCTCTGGGATGATGTGTATCTCCGCGATGACTTTGTCATGCTCCCTGGATCGACAAACGCTCTCTCAGAGCCTATCGCGCTCATCGAGCCGATGATGGAGCTATGGAGCTCAAAAGGACCGGGAATAACCGAAGCGAAATGCGATGCGGCAATACGGGTCATTCAATCTCCTTTCATTATTACCGAATCGCTCGCATCCGCAATCCCTGTCGTTCATAAAATAGGACGCCTGTTAGGAGCTTGTAAACCTGCATTGGACGGATTTGCTTCTGCCATTCAAGCTTCGATCATCGGTGGTCTTATCCTTCTTGGATTTGAAGCCTTAATTGAGACAAAAGATTTAATTTTTCATACGCTTCCTCTGCTTTTCAGTCTAAATTCTGATCATGAAAAGGGAAACATCCCCAAAATCTTTCAAACCATAATTGCTAAAAATCCCGAAAGTGATCCACTTATTTACAAACTCTCTCAACTCGATCGTAGATACATCTCGCTCACAGATCGAGAGGAATTTAAAGTCATGGGGAAAGAAAATCTCTTTGACCCTCTTGATACACAGGCTGAAAGCTCCACTGCTAGATTCTCGTCCCGTACCGATGCGATTCTTCAAGAGATTAAGACGCATTGTAAAGAGTTGTATCCAACCTGCTCTTCATTGGTAAAGATCCAAAGAGAAGAGATCATTCAAGGATTAACAAGTCCATCTCTAAGAGCCCAAAAAGATGCTATTGGAAAAGCAAATCATCTATTCCAAAAATTAAAATCAGTTGCGTTAGTCCCAATACAAAAAGCTCTCACCGATTCTTTGATCGAGTCCAAAAATCGGGATCTTGCAATCCGCGTCCGTCCATGGCTTGCACAACAAATCGATGAAACACTCCCCAATCTTCTCGATGCCTTGCGCAATGGGACACCACAAGAAAAAGAGCTGGCTCAAATCGAGGCAAAGGAGCTTTTAAAGAAGATTAAGACTCAAGCCATAAAAAAAGTCATCGGCCATGTTCTTGGGTATGCGGCAATCTCTCTTACGATTACAGGCCTTGCGCTGGCATCCGCTGTAACGGCCTATATCATCATGACCGTTGCACTCTTCTCAGGCGCTGGCTTCGGAATTGCCCGCTATCTATTTAACAAAGGGGTTTCTGATAGCGAGGGGTGGCGATTTAATGCGGATATATGCATTCCTGAAATCGTAAAAAAAACTTGGCGTTGGTATTTTAATGAGACTGCAGCCAAACCAATTGATGCTAAGAGGCGTTCATTTTAAACCTTTAGAACGAAAGATAAGGTTATGGGAACAAGCGTAAAAGCAATTACCTCAAGCTCACCTTTATTGCCCATTTCTGCATCCCCGTCTGAAATCAGTTCAGAATATGAAGGCCATACCTACACCAATCTTCCGAGTATGTGGAACGTGGTCTTTGCCCCTCTAGAGCTTTGGAAAAGCACCAAGACACTCATTGCCACAAAACTGCTGCCAGGCTCTCATGAAATGATCCTTGATGCCGGAATACGCTTACTTCAAGCCCCCGTTCTGTTTACACAAGGATTAACAGGAGCCGCTCTTAATGTAATGAATGCAGCAAGAGCCTCAGGTCTATTCCAAACAGCAGCTGTTCTTACAAATAATTTATTAAAAGCTTCTGCTGCCTTAGGTCTCGTCAGTTGCGCCTTAGAAGCCGCTTTTGAAACCCCGAGCTTCTATCGAACACTCACTTTTCTAAAGCGGGCAAAAACACATAAACCTGATTTTCAGCTCAAATACGGGGCATCGCCCATCGATGAGGCTCGCAATCGGCTCCAAAAGTTCTTAGATCAATCTGAATTTCTCCATGAGCACTTGAGCGCAAAGCAGGCTAAAGCAGTTTTAGATTTTTGCAATAAACACATCGGATCTAAACCAATTGCATTTAAATACAACTACATCTACGCAAACAACTACCTCGACGAGATCGAACACCAAGTCGAAAACAGCATTGCCGCAAAAAAACTAACACAATTACGGAACTTATGGTTAGATATGACACCCGACCAACAAAAACGACTTAATGACTGCGCCTCTCTCTCCGAAAGAGATGAACTTGAGTCTTCTATGCTCCAACAAAACAAAAATCGACTTGCGGGACGCGTTATGCCCTGTGGAGTTTTTGAAGTGACGAGCAAACTTCCTAATCTTCTAGAAGAGCTCAATCCCAAGCTACCTTCAGGAGATAGAAAAAGAAAAAAACCCAAATCTCTTACTATTAAAGAGATAGAATCTCAAGCAGAGGCGCGGTCCGCAGCGAATAAACTTCTTAAAGATCTGAAAATCCAAGCGAAGAAAAAACTAAGGTATCACGCAATGGGATATGCCGCTGTGGGATTGACAGCGTTAGGCATAGGGATTGGAATTGCATTCCCCTACGTTGGACTTGCCTTTGGAATCTTAGCAGGTGTTGTTAGTATGTCCCGTTGGATCTATCTACGCGGAACATGCCTTGATCTCGGGTGGGAATTTAAATGGAACAGGTGTTGGGATCCGATCTCAAGCTCGATACGGACCCTTCTTCAAACGCCGCTCCAGTTTTTCCGATGGTTGCGCTAAGCGTCAATGAAACAACGGAATGCGGCAACGCTCTTTGAGCTCGTTTAAAAGAGGCTCTAGGGTGGGGTATTTTTTACCAGCTAAGCTGGGATCATCGTTATAGATCAACCATTCATTTCCATCTTGAACAATGGTAAGATCTGAGATTTTGCGATGCGGCTCGCTAAATGTCAGGGTATAGCAAACAATCTTGCGCTTGAGTTGTCTTTGGAGATTTTCGGCAAGAAGGCTGGCGTATTCGTCCTTTCGAAAAAGGTAAGATCCATAAGGATGTTTTTCTAAAATGGTCTCCGCCTCCCAACGATCCACATCATGCCACGTCGCTTCGATCATATCGATCGGAAAAAACTGAATTTCCAAATCCTCCCATTCATCAAATGAACGCTCCCACCCCTGATTCTTCTTAAACGATTGAGTGATATGATTAAGAGTTCTCAGTGTCTCTGTCATGACTTTATAGGCAAGCGGGGTGAGATCTTCATATTGAAACGAGGCTTGGCCCTCTTTTTCTTGAAGCTCAACCGTGAGGTGCTGATCTTGAGAATCAGAAAGGCAGCAAAGCTGAACTCTCTTCCAGTCTTTGCCATTTAAGGCATGGGAATTGGGCAAAAGATCGAGAAAATAGATCTCACCATTGATCCGATTGACAAATGCCGTATGCATTTTGTTACGGATATTTTCCTTTTCCGCTGACGCTTTATGCCGAGAAACCAATTCGAGAAAAATAAGAACGTTTTGATGGACGCGATCGTTTTCGATTTTGACCTGCATAAAGCTCCTTAACTTTAGAGACCCTAAATCTGAGTATATATAAAGTTAAAAATTTATTACATCTATTTTGCAATCGCCTTATGGTATGCAGTAAGAAGGGCATTAATAATCCCTGAGCGCACCCCTCGATTCTCCATTTCGATTAATCCTGCAATCGTCGTTCCGCCAGGTGAAGAAATATTAAGCTTGAGCTCGGCGGGATGTTTTCCTGTTTCTCTCACAAGAGCTACGGCCCCTTCCATGGTTTTGAGCACAAAATCTTTGGATTCCTGCGACGTGAACCCCATCGAGATGCCTCCTTCCATCATCGCTTCTAGCATTAAAAAAACAAACCCTATTCCCGACGCAGCAAGGGCAGTTAAAGCCTCAAGCTTTGATTCGGGCATCCAAGCATTCAGTCCCATTCCATCAAATAACTCATCGATCTGTCTCATGATTTCCTTAGAGAGTTGGCCCTGATCGACCATTCCAACAACACCTTGACCGCAAGTTAAGGCAAGGTTTGGCATCACTCTTAAGAGTTTGGAATGGGGAAAATGTGTTTTTAAGGCTGAAAGGGGCACTCCTGCTAACATACTGATCACCAACTTATCTTTGACAAGCGGTTCGGAAAGGGCTTCTGCCACACCTAAAAGGTCCTTGGGTTTGATCCCTAGCAAAATGATGTCCGCTTGTTTTGCAGCCTCCTCAATGCTTTCTGCTACAACCCCCTGGCATTCTGCAGCCAAATTCTGGGTTTGCTCAAAGGAGCGATCATATAAGATGACCGGGTGCTTTTTCGCAAAATGGCGCGCAAAGGCTCCCCCCATCACTCCACAACCTATCACAGCAATTTTCATCCGATTCCCCGCTTTCAATTGTTTATCCTCTTCCATTTGCAGTATGTGGATAAAAGCAGATGTTGTAAAGATCTGGCCTTATAAGAATAATTGAAAATGATAAACAAATGGAGCTTGCCATGATCATTCCCTTCCGCAGCAAGAAAGATCCCCTCTTCCTGATTCATCACTTAAAAAAAGCATCTCTTCTTGTTCTTCTTGTGATGGTGTTAAGCTACTTTTTCTTAGACCGAGCGATTGCTCAATGGTTTACCCATGCTTCTTCCTCTTTATATCAATTAAGTGTCTTTCTCACAGAACTCATCTTCGCTAGAGTTCATTTTGGAATTTGGCCTATCCTTTACTTCTTTTTCCGATACGTCTTAAAAAAATCAGAGTTGGCCCATTTTGCCTTGTTTATATTGATCTCAATTGCTCTTGCAAATGCAGCATCAGAAACGTTGAAATGGGCTTTTGGAAGAATGCGCCCTGAGTTGTTTTTAACCCATCAGCTCTATGGATTTAGCCTTTTTAATGCGAGCGATCTCTACCACTCGCTGCCCTCAGGACATGCAACTACTGCAGGCGCCATTGCAGGAGCGCTCGGGTGCATCTATCCCCGCCGCATCCCCTTATTTTTAGGGCTTGCGTTGATGCTCTCACTCACTCGTATTATTCTTGGCGAACATTTCTTGAGCGATATCATCGGGGGAGTGTTTTTAGGAACCCTTGTCGCTGAATGGGTTTACCGAAAAATGGAATAGGAACCTCTTTTTTCTAGCAGACAATTAAAATATTTATTAAATTGCATAAAACTAAGGAAAAGACAGAGCCTGAGGAGCAATGACCATGGAATACCCTTTTGAAAAAGAGACAAAATTGGAGAGAAACCCTAATTTCCCTATCCAACCCTTTATCTTAAATAGATGGTCTCCCCGTTCGATGACAGCAGAATCCTTGAGCGATGAAGAGCTGCTTCCCCTATTTGAAGCCGCGCGCTGGTCTCCTTCTTCTTATAACAATCAGCCCTGGCGCTTTTTTTACGCCAAGCGCAACACACCCCTTTGGCCCATTTTTTTCAATCTTCTTGTTGAGCCAAATCAAGAGTGGTGTAAAAACGCTGCAGCTCTTGTCTGCATCGTTTCTAAAAAGCGATTCGACCACAACAACAAGCCATGTAGAACGCATAGTTTTGATACAGGCGCCGCATGGATGGCAATGGCATTAGAAGGAGCCTCTCGCGGCTTTGTCGTTCACGGAATGGAAGGGTTTGATTGGGAACTTGCAGCGCGCACTCTCGAAATTCCAGAGGACTACCAGATCGAGGCCATGGCAGCCATTGGCAAACGTGGACCGATCGATCTTCTCCCTTCCCATCTTAAAGAAAGAGAAAAGCCTAGCACTCGTAAAACACTAGAAGAAATTGCGATAGAAGGAAAATTTAAAGCGGGAAAAACCTCAAAAGTCGCTTGAAGAGAAAAAAAATCGAGCAAGCCCTGAACTTGCTCGATAAAAACTATTACTCAGTAGGCACTTCTAGCGTCGTAGCCTACCCATTACTCAGGGTTAAATTACTTGCGAGCAGAAGCTCTTTTTGTACGACGAGCAGAAGTCTTGCGAGTTTTCTTAGCAGTACTTCTTTTTGCTTTCGTTTTTGTTTTACGAGCTGATTTTTTTGAAGCTCTTTTCTTAGCCATGATATACTCCTTGTTTGGATATGTAAGGCAAATGACCCCTTTGTTAATCTAAACTCACTAACTAGACCAACTAATCATTTATCTCTTACAAACTCCAATATACAAAATCTTGAATTAATTTAAAAAAAATTTTTTTTATTTAAGTATCTTATAATAACTCTCATAGTTTAAAAACTGCTTTCAAACGATATTCTAGAGGCAGTTTTGCTGGAGAAAAAAAATTTAAAAAATTTTAATAAACATGAAAAATAAACTCTGAAAAAACAATCAAAACAACCAATTTCAACAGAAATAGTGCCAATTAATTCAGATAAATGAAGAGATACAACTAAAAAAAAATCATTAAATTAAAACAAGAGGAACTGATTAGTCTGCTGAATATACCACTGTTGAATAAAGAATGTGCTGGGTAAAAATCTTGCTCACAACACACTCATTATAAATACATTAAAGCAAATTATTCCACCACCCGCGAACAAGTTCGCTCGAGCCCACAGAGTTCACAGAGAGAATTAACTATTAAATCGGACCTATGGTCCAGTTCACCGACATAGGTAACACTTTGATTCACCCACATAGGTAACAAAAATGACCTTTTTCTCAGTTGGATT
>JAIELY010000042.1 GCA_019752555.1 Rhabdochlamydiaceae bacterium | reverse complement strand
CTGGTGAAAAGTTTGGCATAAAATGATAGTGCCAAAAATACATTTTTAATTCCAAAATATCACGTACCGAAAAAACAAGGTGGTGGTGGTTTTGGAGCGGGAGGGGGCAATGGAGGATCAGACCCGAGTGCTAATGGCGGCGGCGGCGGTGGTTCGGGACTTGGAGGCGCTATTTTCATTCAAAGCGGCGGAAGCCTAACTATCGTAGATGCGCCGCAAATTTCTGGCAATACTGCCATTGCAGGAGTTGGCGGTGATTCAACAAACTCAAGCGATCCAGGGTATGTTCCTGCGGGAAATGGGGCTGCTATGGGCTACGATATTTTTGTGCGGGAACAGGGATCCATTACTTTTAATTTAAGTAATCTCTTAACAATTGCAACTCCGATTGAAGGGGATCAAACAAGCGGACCTGACACTGTAGGAGGACTTAATAAGATTGGACCTGGCACCCTGATGCTCAATGGAGCTAATACTTATTCAGGCTCGACGAGAGTTGAGGGAGGCGCTCTTAATTTAAATGGAAGCGTGATAGGAAGTGCTGTTGTGGCAGAGGGAGGCTCTCTTTCAGGAAATGCCACAGTGTCCGGTGATCTTACTAACTCAGGGATCTTGGCTCCTGGCAATTCGATTGGAACGATCCATACAACAAATCTCGTGTTGACTTCCTCTAGCAGATTAAAAATGGAGGTGGCGTCTAATGGTGCTAGCGATCTGATTGCTGCGACAGGGACGGCAGAGGTCAATGGAACGTTAGAGGTCATTCCCTTGCCAGGAACCTATCAAACGACACAGTCTTATTCGATCATCACCGCAGCAGGGGGAAGCACAGGTTTTTTTTCCACAGTCGTGAGCAGCGAGCCTAGCTTGTTAGAAGTCATTTATGAGCCTACTGGTGTCCTGGTGGAGGTCCTTCCTGTGCGAGCACTTGGGATGAAACGCAATGCAGCAGCAGCTGCTTCATGTTATTTAGCAGATGGATTTACTCCAGGGTCGGATATTGAGGCAGTTAGCGCGGCGCTACTAACATTAAATGCAGATCAAATTAACGATAGCTTTAATCAGATGCAGCCTTCTCAATTTTCCGGGTTGGCTTGGAGTCAAATTGAAAATGCTTTGTTGGTTCGTTCTAGCTATTCTCAGCATCTTCAAGAAGCCAATCTATCCTCGAATTGCTGCGATGGTCTTCAAGTCTGGACAGAAGTGATGGGGGCGTGGCAAAAGCAACATTCCGAGGGGCAGCAATTTGGATATACTGATGCGACAGGGGGAGTGAGTCTTGGTGTTGATGCTGTATGCCGCAATCCATTTAGATTTGGTGTAGCTGCCAGCTATACCTATTCACATTTGAATTGGAGCCAATCTGCAGGACATGCTCATACGAACAGTTTCTATGGAGGTTTTTATGGAAATTGGTCGAATGCGCGTGGTTATGTCAATGCAGCCATATTAGGAGCGTATAGCGATTACCAAACAGAGCGTCACTTACATTTTGCTGCGATCCATCGCCATGCAAAATCTTCGCATCATGGGTGGCAGGGGCTGGCGGGGGTAGAAGCTGGGCTTAATTTTGCCTGTGGAGCGCAGATGGAAATAATCCCCTTTGTCAGCATAGACTATATCTATTTATCGAGACAAAATTTTGTAGAGCATGGCGCGAAGAGTTTAAATCTTAAGGTAGGCAGCCATCATGACCAAGTCATACAAAGCGAGCTGGGCTTTATTTGGACCGGACGTTATGTCTATGAGAAATTGGGCACGTTTGCGCCTAGCGTCAAATTGAGTTACATTAACGATGCGCCTATAGGCAATCGCCGTTTAGATGCAAGCTTTGTGGATTCTGATTGTCAATTTACAGTACAAGGATTGCATTTCTTACGTAATCTAGGAGCCGTTTCGGTAGGATTCACGTATCTTAATTGCGGCAATGCCTTAGCGGTAACAGTGCGTTATGATGGACAATTCGGCAGCAAATATTATAACCAAGCTGCTAACATCGGCCTTGACATCAGGTTCTAGAAGTCTTTGGTTTTTTAAGGTAATATTCTATTGAGGGATTGCTTTCTTCCATCTCTACATAGGAACTGTAAATTTTTTTGTCAAAACCGCCCTTTGCCTTTTGTTTTGCAAGGCGTGTCTTTTCGATCTGTTCCATAGTTATCCCAGCGGCTCTAGAGAGGGCATAGACGACCTCAAGCAGATCAGCCAGTTCTTCGGTGAGCTCGTTTTCATCTTCAGCATGCTGCACTTCTTTAGCTTCTTCTTGAAGCTTGTCCTTGAGTTTCACAATGTATTCATTCTGATCGAGGATCTGTTCATCGACGATTATCCCTTTGTTCCGCAGGATATCGGGTAAATGATCGCGAATGAGTTTTTCCACTTCGAAACGTTTTACTGACATAGGGTTATCCTTCCTTGGCTGTTGAGCATGCTGCAATTGATGTTAAGTCTTTTACATAAAGTGATGATTTGGTAAAAATGATTTCACGAAATCGGACGGTCACACAGAGAGAGCAAAACAAATACACCTTAACACTTTTTAGGAACAGAATCTTATGCTTAGATCTTTCAAGAGGGCTGCTACAGCAGTGATTTGCGCTTTGCCTTTGGCAGGGTATGGAGAAACAGCCGTCAGCTTTTTTCTGGAAGGAGATTACCTATGTTGGCAAGCGCATCTAGGGGGATTAGAATCTGATTTTGGAAATTCCACAATTCTTATTGATAATACGGGCAGTGTGGCTGTTACAAAGTCTAAGGAAACTAATATCGATCCCTCTTTTGAGTGGACATCGGGCTTTCGCATTGCTGCAGGTGCGCTTTTTGAATGCAGTTGTTTAGAGTTGTCTGCTGCTTGGACAGACTTTCGAAACAAAGGAACAACGACAAGTCACGGGGCTCATGGCATTACTAATTCAGGTTCATGTCATGTTTCCCTCGATCAAGTGGATCTAGCGCTGGCTTATAGATATGGCAACCAGTGCACTCACATCAAACCTTTTTTGGGTATGCGCCTAGCACAGATTAAAGAGAACCTCAGCGCGAAAGTGATCACAAGCATTACCGTCCTGCCAAGCACTTTAGCTACCGAAACCCGCCGCTTCGACGATCATCAGCATTTTAAGGGAATTGGCCCGATCTTAGGATTTACAGGAGATTATGGATTTGGTCGCGGATTTGGAGTTTACGGATTAGCTAGCTTTGGGTTGCTCTATGGGGATTATAAGCTCGATTTTGACGATACGGATTCCTTTACACCTCCCTTTTCAAAAAAGTTGCGATTTATAACTCATCAGCATTTACATCGATTCAATTGCAATTTAGATCTCGCGGTGGGTTTTTATTGGCGCACGTGTATTGCCGAAAAAATCGGAGTTGAACTTAAGATCGCCTTTGAAAATCACGATTATTTTAATCAATCCTATCTTGGAGTGAACCGCGGAGACTTATCCTTTAATGGAGGGGTAGCTTCCCTTAAGGTCGATTATTAACCTAAAATTAAGGAGTCATTGTGAAAACAGCTCTCCCTTCTCTTCTTTTGACAGTGTTAATGCTGGACACTCTACATGCTGGACCAAATCCCAAACCCAGCCGCAATGAACAGACTGTTCAAACCATCGAAAGCTCCTCGACTGCTCCTGCAGTATCTGGTTGGGAACTTACCGGCAATGCGGGCACGGTATCTGGTATCGCCGGCTCCTCTACTGCTGGAATTAATTTCATCGGCACAACGGATGCTGAAAATTTAGAAGTGCGTTTAGATAATTCCACCAGCACATTTTTCCGTTTTACGCAGGATGGGGTGTTAGAATTTATCAATCCTAATTCTAATATATTTTTAGGGTTATCAGCTGGATTGGGAAATGTCGCTGGAGAAAATGTTGCGATAGGCAATAGCGCGCTCTCTAGTAACAATAGCGGCGGGAGTAACACTGCGGTTGGCTCTTCCTCTATGCTTTTAAATGAAGGCGGCTCTCAAAACTGTGCGTTCGGCCAGAGTGCTCTTCTTTTTAATCGCAGTGGAAACAACAATGTTTCTATAGGCTACTTTTCTTTAAGGTCGAATCAAAATTCTGATTCTACGGCCATTGGAACTAATTCTTTACAATCGAATTTTGAAGGGGAGCAAAACACTGCAATTGGCTCTCAAACCCTTGTAGTGAATGTATCTGGCTCCAGCAACACTTGTGTCGGATATCAATCGATGTTCAATGATATAACAGGCCTGCAAAACACGGCAATTGGGGCTCAAACTCTTAACACGAATATCTCTGGCACTAACATCACTTGCGTAGGATATGGAGCAGATGTCGCGATCGACGGTCTTGACAATGCGTCAGCCTTTGGTAATGGAGCTATCGTCTCTGGAAGTAACCAAATTGTTATAGGCAATTCGAGCATACTCTCAATTGGAGGATTTGCGAATTGGTCCAATTTCTCAGATGGAGAATACAAGACTGCAGTTCAGGAAAATGTATCGGGTCTTGCCTTCATCAAGAAGCTCCGCCCAGTGACATACCAACTTGACATGGAGAAATTAGCAACACTGACGCATTCATCAGAAAAATGTCATTCTAAAACCAATGAATCCATGCAAGGTCATATTGTAAAGACCGGTTTAATCGCGCAAGAAGTGGAGAGCGCTGCACTTGATGTAGGCTACGATTTTGATGGAGTTGTTAAGCCGCAACATGAAAATGATCATTATAGACTGACCTACTCTTCCTTTGTGGTTCCCCTAATCAAGGCAGTCCAAGAGCAGCAGGCGATGATTGAAGCTCTTCAGAAGGAAATCGAGATCTTGAAAAAGGATCGAAGCAATTAAACGCGAATATGTGATCGCATTAATGCCGAGGGATAAAGCTTGGTTTTTTCCATTCATTTTGCTGAATGCGATAGAGGACATGTCTTTTTAGTCTATGATCCTCTGGAAACTTTGGGTGGTTAAAATCCTCTTTGGGATCGTGATGCATACCCAGTTTTTCCATGACACGCCTTGAGCGGATGTTTGCTGGGACTGTAATCGATATGATTTCCTTCAGCATCAATATTTCAAAACCATATTGAATGGCAGCACTTGCTCCTTCAGTAGCGTATCCATGGCCCCAAAATTCGGGAAGTAGCCGCCAACCGACTTCAATGGCTGGAGTAAAGTGAGCCTCAAAGCCAATGGGCCAAAGTCCAATCCAACCAATAAATGCTGCTATCTCTGGAAGTGAGACAGCCCAAAGACCCCATCCAAAATTCTGGATGTGCTGAGTGTAGACCTCGAGGCGGGCAACGCTCTCTTCTCGAGTTAAAGGATTTGGCAAATATTGCATGACACGAGGGTCGGAATTAAGTTCGACTAATGGTTCGAGATCTTGCTCACACCAAGGTCGAAGGATTAAACGTTCTGTTTTTAATGCTGTCATTTTCGTTCATTAATGCTTCTATTATTTCTATATCTTGCTTGTCTTTTTCTCTATTCATCTTGCGTTTATAGTAGAGAACATGTTCCAACGATTCAAAAGGCAACTCTTCAATTATTTCAGCACTAGCAATGCGATCCTTAATCGAGGGGGTATTTCTCTCTTGTTTTTCATCATGAAATGATTCTTCCCCAAAGGCCTCTACAATTCCATTAGGAAATACAATTTTTTTGACGTTATTTTCATCTGTAATTCCATGCTTTATTGCCAGCATATCCCATAATTCGGCAGTTACGATAATGTCAATGTCGCCAATACCTTTTAAATTTCGAATCCCAAGTGCGCCGCTGCCTGTTATTGCATATTGGTCAATGGGTAGGTGAAGCGATTTAATCGCATTGAACTTTAATTTATTGGCTCTAGCGAAGGGGGTGCTTTTCTGAATCGCAACGTAAACATCAATTTCCTGAGGAGAATTGGAAAAGAACTTTTCATTGTACGATTCATAATCTCCGCTGTAGGTGCGTTCTAAATCTGGCTCGTGCCAAATCTTGCCCCAAGTTTCAATCAAGGCTTTAGGATGGTCTCCAATCGCACGAAACACAGCATAAAAACTTGGTGGAATGGTTTTTGCTACCATCCCTTGAGGGACTGTATCGATCGAGCTAACAGGACAACCGATGACTACCGTATACGCTTGAGAGTGGTCAGACTCGTAGTCGCAGTATAAAGCGATCACTTCGTTCGAAATTTTGTTTGGGATCCGGCTGATGATATCTTCGCTGTAAAATCTTTCCCACAGTTTGGGAATGTCTTGGGGCCCAGCTTCTTTTGCGTTGGATGTTCTGCAATTGATTCCGATCACTAATCTGGCAGGTCTCTGAACATCCTCGCATCTTCCCATTGGATTTTCCTCTCTAAAGCTTGTTCTGTCATTATTTAAAAGCCATATCTCAAAATCATAGCGGAAAGAGCCCTTTCGAGCTACCGCGATCTACCGGCAGTTATCGCACTTTTTTGGATCCCTGTGTTCCACACAAATGCTCTGCGGAAATTGCCGTAGCGTGATACGACTTTTGAGCTGTTCGTAATTTCCGAATGGCCGCATGTTTTCTTAACTCATTAAGAGCTCTAAAACTATAACGCATTTGCAAGAAATGTCGAAATTAAATAATTTATTTACTTTTCTTGTCAGCTTATAACCAGTAGCTTAAGGTATGTTGTATGCTCAAAAATAACAAATGTCAATTTTGAGCATAATAGATTGACGTAAACATCATGCTTATTTATCATAGGCTATATGAAACCATTTGTCGGAAGGGATAACGAGTTACAAAGGCTGGAAGATCTATCAAAGTCAGGTCGAGCCTGTCTTGTTGTCATTAAAGGTCGTCGTCGAATAGGGAAAAGCCGTCTTGCCGAAGAATTCGGAAAAGGTAAGGTTTTTTTGCCTTTTAGTGGGCTGGCTCCAGTTAAAGGGGTGACAGCGCAGGATCAGCGTGACGCCTTCGCTCGTGAACTTGCAACTTTATTTAATCTTCCTCCTTTTACTTTCGCGGATTGGAGTGATGCTTTTGCACATCTATCAAGACATCTTACCGCAAAACCTACCGTCATTCTCTTTGATGAGATTTCGTGGATGGGGTCAAAAGATCCGACATTCCTTTCTAAGCTGAAAGTTTGGTGGGATCTTGTCTTGCAAAACCATCCATCGATTATCCTTATTTTGTGCGGTTCTATTTCGACTTGGATTGATAAAAATATCATCAATAGCACGGCTTTTTTTGGTCGGGTTTCTCTCTATCTGGAACTTACAGAACTCTCAATTCCACAATGCCGGGATTTACTGAATCTACAAGGCTTTAAAGGGTCAGATCTCGATTTTTTTAAGATTTTAAGTGTAACAGGCGGAGTGCCTTGGTATCTTGAGCAGATTCAAACTCATCAAAGCGCTGATGAAAATATTAAACGTCTCTGTTTTGAAAAAAATGGCCTTTTGGTGCATGAATTTGATCGGATTTTTAATGATCTTTTCAGTTCTAGAGGAGAGATATATAAAAAGATTATTACAATGCTAAGCCAAGGCATGAAAGACCGGGTTACTCTACAAAAAACAATGGCTTATTCGCCGAGCGGCACACTGAGCCATCATCTTAAAGCTCTTGAAATCTGTGGATTTGTCAGCAAACATCCAGACTGGTCTTTAAAAACAGGAAAGCCTGGAAAACTGACCCTATATCGGCTTTCCGATAATTATCTTCGCTTCTACATCCATTACATCGAACCTAATCTTATGAAAATTGGACAAGGGGCGTTTTTAGAAGTCCCGCTTTCTAGTTTGCCTGGATGGGAACCTATGCTCGGCTTCCAACTCGAAAACCTTTTGCTGAAACATAGATCTCTTCTCTATCAGGCGCTTGGAATTCATGCTCAGGATGTCGTTATTGATAATCCCTATGTTCAAAAAGCCTCAGGTCGCAAAAAGGGCTGCCAAATAGATTATTTGGTTCAAATGCATTCTAACACCCTTTTTGTATGCGAAGTCAAAATGCGCCGTCGTGAATTGGGAACAGAAGTGATCGATGCAATGAAAACAAAAATAGAATCTCTTGCTCTTCCAAAAGGCTTTGGGATTTCGCCTGTTCTGTTTCATTTGGGTCCAGTTTCTGATGCTCTATTAAGTAGTCGATATTTTTACCGTATCATCGATATTGCTGATTTGTGAGCAAAAAGGATTGAGGATGATACTGCTTAAACGAATTAATTTTCATTTTATCAAAAGGAGCGTTGTTAGCTTCTTTCTTGCGCACGAAGTGATTGGCGGACTGTGAGATTGCCTTTGATGCGGACGACTGCGCGGCAGAAGGTGGCGCTGTTTGCGTTTGAAAATGGATGCTATAGTTCCAATCTCATTGTTTGAGTGTTTGGTTGGCCAGAAATCCCTGCCAATGTGGCATTCACACAGCCAAAGTAACAGGGATTTCAGGGAAACAATACTAGACGCTTACAGGATCTGTGTCTTTTATTTTATCTAGAACTTTCGTTAGAAACCGATCGAATTCCGGCTGTTTACTAATGGACCAGTATCCAAGTAGGTCTTCTCTGGAGCGTTGATTCAAATATTCGTTGATTTTACAGATACTCCACATTTTTTTTAGAACAACAACTACGTCAAATTCAATGAGTGGGATCAAGTAATCTATCCGAGATTGTTTAGAAAGAACTGCTGACGAAATCAGATCGGCCAACATACCTATTGTGATTTGTAATCGTTTGAGCATCGCCTGATTCAATGCTATGCTCTCTTCTATAGATGAAGCTTTTAGGTGCAAGCCTTCTAATTTTTCAGAAAAAGAGAGAGCTTGTGTATAGTCGCAAATTCCATTAGGCGACTGTTCCAATATTGTCTCTACTTGTCTTGCTACTCTTACCAGGTGGCCGATGCCCTTTTCAATCTGTTGGATTCTCTCGCTATATCCTTCGGCTACATTTAGAATGCGTCGGACGACGTGAGCCGCATGATCGTGAAAGAAATCTGCTCCCGTAGAAAGAGGGACGTATCCTCCGGACACCAAGTCGGCAAAGACGATGTCATCAAGGATTCCAGGGGCTGAAACGATGCCTGCTATGCCTCGATTTCTTAACACATTTTCGTCGGGCAATTCTACGTAAACATGTCCATTGTGCACTTCACGATGATATCCTAATTTTAATGCAATGAGTTCATCTGGAAAATATACGGCAGCAAGCTCGGGGGTCGGTTCGACAGCGGGAAATGGTTTTGGGTTTCCGTTGGGAAAGAAGACAAATCGGTAGATGCAACCTTCTTCAGTTTTCGAGGCTCCCACACATTTCCACAATCTAGCATCTTTTTCACGTAATTCAGGCGAGCGAAGCTCTAACTCATTACGTAGTACTGAATGAGGATCTAGTATAATTTGCGCCCTGTGTGCTGCGATCATTTCGATATGCACAAGCGACCCCTTGCATGCTCTTGTCATCTGATCATAGAGTCGAAGAAAATTTGGATTGTCGATCCGTTGAAGGATGACAGTAAGAATCTCTTTATGCTTGTTTTGGAAGACTGACATTTTTTCGATGGCTGAGATTACATTTCGATCTGTGAGCTTAGCTCCCTCCGTAAGAAGCAAGCGCATGACTTCTGGAAAGAGGTTTTCAATTGCTTTAGACAGAAGGTTCTCATTGTACTTCCCTAATCGATTCAGAATTTCGATTTTTTCATCGGCGCTTAATGGATGAAGGATCTGTTTAATCGACTCAATATCATTATGATCAATCGCCCTTTCTAACTTTTCATACAAGCCGCTCCCAGTAGCATCAGACAACTGACCTGTTTGAGATAAAAGAGCGGAATATCTCTCATACGGGGATCCCATTATAGGCATGCTGCTAGAAGCACTCATATGTATTCCTTTTTATTAAATTAATTTCTGTTTGGTAATTAGATTATATCAATTTTGTTGAATATTGTCACATTGTATGTCTGAAAGTAATATGTATTTTATTTTAGTCAGTTTTTTACGAGCGCTTGCTCTTATTAAACTATAATTTTAATATCTTATTTTTAATGACTTATATAAAGGTCTATGACAGGAGCGATCGCCTCAATTATCGAGGAAAGTGGTCCTTTTCAACTGCTGCGCTCTAGCGTTATTTTTATGCGCGATTGATCCACGGAAAAAAGACATTTTTGGACAAAAGAGACGCTTTTGTATTCGCACATAAATTCTAAGATTGTTAAAAGCTGGTAAGGAATAGGTCTCTTTTATTTGCGATAAAAATTTGATAATTCTGGAGCTAGCTTGCCATTATTTGAAAAAAAGAAATTCCTCTCGCTTGCATTGTGGATTGAAACAGCGCTTTCTGCTGCTACTTATACAGTAACGACAACAGAAGACTCGACATCAAGCGTTCCTCCCGGATCTTTACGAGAGGCAATGCTGAATGCTTTTTTCGATAGTGATTCTTCCTTTACGATCCATTTTCAAGACAATCTAGGGACAATCACGCTTGTCGACCATCTGCCTGTGCTCTCCAGCTACCAATCTTCGAATGTCACTTTCACAGTGGATGGCGGAGTGGGCAATAGTATCGATGGCGGGGGGTTGTATCAGGCGTTTTTTGTGACACCCACAAATAATGATCTCACGATACCTACAGGGATGATTTCAGGTGCGATCAGCAACCTCACATTCAGTAACTGCTCTGTAACCGGTGGAGATGGACAAGATGGCGGCGGCGGCGGTATGGGGGCGGGCGGCGCAATCTTCGTTGATAACAATGCAACAGTGACAGGATCGTCTCTTATCTTTAGCAATTGCTCTGCTGTGGGAGGAGGCAGTCAGATCAATATTTCGACTAAGAGCGGTGGCGGCGGTGGAGGCGCGCGCGGAGGTATAGGGGGCGCAGCGCATGCGAGCAATACTCCAACAAGTCATGGGGCAGGCGGTGGAGGGGGCTTTGGAAGTTCTGGAGGATCGGCTACAGCTACTATAAGCTCGATTGAAGGTGGCGGTGGCGGGGGCGCCAACATGCTTCCTGGAAAAGGAGTTTTTTGTGATGGAGGCAATTATGATATGACCTCCGGAACTCCTGTTGCTGGGGGAGGTGGAGCCATAGGAGGCAGTGGGCAGAATGCTTCCGCGGGCGGCGGCGGCGGAACTGGCAGTATTAATGGAAGTCCTATCGGAGGAACTGGGGGCAGTGGTTTTAGTTCTTCCGCACCTGTTAAAACAGGGGGGTATGGAGCTGGCGGCGGCGGCGGGGGACAAAGCCGTGGATCCGGGGGCGCCGGGGGATTTGGAGGCGGAGGGGGTGGAACGGGGGCTTTAGCAGGGGGTGCAGGCAACGATTTTGGAGGCGGCGGTGGGAGTATAGGAAATAATTCCGGATCCAATGGAGGCGCAGGAGGATTTGGCGGCGGCGGCGGTGGAGCTGGAGGCGGTATTGATGGTGTGCCGTTAAGCGGTGGCAATGGAGGCGCAGGAGGATTTGGAGGCGGGGGAGGCAATGCCCAGCGTAGCGACCACGGTTATGTGGGAGGCGTAAGTGGATATGCCGGTGGAACAGGGGGAACGGGCACTGGAGGCTGCGGCGGCGGGGGAGCCGGACTTGGGGGAGCGATTTTTTATCGCTATGGAGGCACTCTCATTTTAAGCGATTGCACATTCGAGAATAACTCTGTTGCAGGGGGTGTGACAGCAGGAACTGGCGGTGCTACAAACGGATCTGCCTACGGGAGTGATCTCTTTGTTCAAGCGTTATCGACTCTCACAACATTGGGCGATGTCAACATCCATGGAACGCTTCACAGCGATGGAGCGTGGACAAAAGATGGGGGAGGCACCCTTTATCTTTACAGCGATAATACATATACCGGGACAACGACCTTGTCGGCAGGAACGATCGCGGTGCGGGCCAATGCAGCGCTTGGAACAGGATCTCTTGCCATGCAAAGTGGAACCACCCTTGATGTAGGAACTTCGATTATAGCTTCGAATAACATCAGCTTGGCTGCAGCGGCAAACTTACAAGTTGCCGCTGGCACGGGTACACTCTCTGGTTCTCTTTCAGGTGGGGGAGGATTTACCAAAACCGGCAGCGGCATTCTTTCTCTCATCGGAAATAATGCGTCGTATACATCAGCTGTTACGGTCTCAACAGGAGAGCTGAAGGTCAACGGTATTCTAGGCTCCAACCTCAACATCTCAACAGGCGGGACATTGAGTGGGACGGGAACTGTGGGAGCGATCACTTGCGATGGTACGTTAGCTCCGGGCAACTCCATAGGAACGCTGTTTTCCGACTCGGTTACTTTTACAAATACATCTCGTTACCTTGTTGAATTTGACGCGACAGCAGCCACCTCTCTCAATGTAAACGGCACGGCAGTTCTTAATGGAGCTTTAGAGATCACCCAAGATGCAGGCTCTTATCCTGCTAACGGCCAATATCCTTTAATCCAGACAACTAGTGGGTTAAGTGGTGCCTTTACGTCGATCACGACTCACACCCCGATCGGCTTTCAAATCAATCTGGAACAGACCGATACAGCTCTTTTTCTTCTCTATCGCAACAATCTGCCCAGTCTCTCTGGCAATGCTCTTAGAGTAGCAAATTATCTTAATGAATACGCCCCTATGTCTACGCTCGATCTCTTTAATGACTTAAGCAGCGGAGCTCTTTGCCATGCTTTAAACAGTGTTTCTCCGGCGCGAAATGCTTTCATTGGATTTGCGAATAACCAAAATGTATTTTCTCTTTTTCGTCTTACGAGCTCTCACCTCGATACCCTTCGCTCGATGGACAAAGTCTCTCCTGAAAACGAGTTCCTCTCTGCACTCATGGCGGATGCTTGCGGAAATATCCGGAAGCCGCCTGGAAAAAATTCCTCTTATTCCACTTGGGTTTCTGGATTTGCTGATTTTTCCCATGTGTCTGCCTCTGATCAAAATCCCTCTTTTGGGTTTAGGTCTCAATCCCTTCTTGTGGGATTGGACTATCGGACAGCCTCTTCGAACCTCATTGGCTTTTCTCTAGGATACCTGCATACACATCTCAACGAGGATGAGAATGCGGGTCATTCCACTACCCAGTCAGGATTTCTCTCGCTCTATGCGAATCTCTCTGCAGGTTCATTTTATTTCGAGCCAGCGGTTCTTGGTATTTACAATTCCAATAGCAACAAGCGGCACATCTCTTTTCCCGGCTTTTCTGCAAGAGCTCATGCGGATCTCAATTCATGGCAATTTGCACCCCATCTTGAACTCGGTTATGAGATTTGTAAGAACTGGGCAGATATCATCCCATTTGCTTCTTTAGACTACGCGATGAACTGGCAGCGTGGTTACACCGAAAAAGGTGCCGGGCCTTTTAATGCATCCCAAAGTTCTAAGATGAGTTCCCTTTTGCGGGCTGAGACAGGACTCAAATTCATAGAATCCTTCGCTTTTTCTTCTTGGACCCTCTTTGTCAAAGAAAAGGCAAGCTACATTTTCGAGAAACCTTTTGGAACTCAAGTGACAGCTTTTCTTACAGGTCTTCCTACAGGCTTGGCTGTTACTGCTCTTAACCAAAATCTTAACCTTGGGTCGATTGGTCTAGAGCTCTTTGCTGAAATCGGCACCTCTTCACCTTATGGGCTCACTCTTTCCTACGACGGAGAATTCGGCTCTAACTATTTTTCTAACGAAATCGCTCTCACGTTCTCCAAAGCGTTCTAGTGTTATTTCTCACAAATCCCTGCCACTGTGGCTAGGGGTCCAATCCCGGGAGCTTCGTCGCTAGCCACAGTCATGTGGATTTCTGGCAAACAACACTAGCAGAAAGGATGTTTTAGCCCGGTATCTCATTCCAAACTCCTTGTTCTATAAATTGATATGATTTTAAGTTGCTTGGATCTATAGCGACCAGTTTGATCCATTGATTCAAGAATAAATGTTGAAGATTTGAGTGTTTTTCAATGATCGTATCGATTCTGGTTTTAGGAGCTAAGACGACCGTAAGAAGTCTCATAGGAATATGATAGGGTTCCCTATCGTTAGAATAGATCGATTGAAGCGGTAGTCCATGCATTAAATCGCTTCCATTGCCTTGCATCACTCCCATTTTTCCAACAACATTGTGCGTTATTTTGCTGCCGCTTCCGAATGCCACTGGATTGAAAACAGAGAAAAAGTATTGGGTATTGATCCATTCTGCCACAACCATTGGAGCTGTAAGAATGGTTTCCAAAACAGCTCCGTCAGAATCGGACCTCCAGTCATATGAATGTAAAAAACAGCGGTTTTTGAGATCTAAGTTTTCAGTGAGTGTTCTTGGTCCGACAACAAATGCTGCATTTTTGGCTAATCCCCATTCAGGACGCGTTTCGGACCAGTCTACACTTTTCTTAAGAGCTTCTTTGGCTCCTTTAGACGATCCGAAGAGGGACATTCGAACGGATGTATTTGCAAGCTGTGCCTTTTTTAGATCCTCCTGGAGCTTTTGGATTAAATTGGCGTGTCTTGAAATATCAGTCCTATCCAAAAAAAGTGTCATGTTGTCCGTTGTTGTGTCATGTTCTGCTCCTAAAAACAGAGTGGCTTCTGGAATCCGTATCCCTCTTTTGTTCAAGGCAAGGCGGACTGGATAAGAGTTCAGGATAGAGGCAATGAGTCTGGCATTCGGACCTCCTGCATTCCCTCCACATGCACCGCAATTGAGTGTTGATGCATGGGGATTATTTTGAACTCTCGCTCCGTGACCGGAAAAAATGACGATTGGCGCAAAATCTTGGGTTAAGCCAATCATAGAAAGAGCTGATTGGGCATATTCAATTTGATCTGTCAAGGGAATGCTCTCTTCTAAGTTGCAAAAGTTATAAGTGCGTTTTTTCTCATGAAATTCTTCTAGCGCGTATGCTGTTTTAGGATTCCATGATTTGAGCGCCATCCAGATTCCAGACCAGGGCCCTATGGCCTCAGCGAGTGCAAAGGGAGTTCCAAATTGATATTTGAGATCTTTGTATAATCCAATTAAAATCGACTTTATTTTACTGATCGATTTTAAAAAAATAGAATCGCCAGATATTTCCTGAACATCATGTCGTGGTTTTAGCAATACTGGACAAGAGGGATATTTTTCGGACGCTCCTTGTTGTTTTAAAGAAATAGGGATACCAAAGAATCCAGCGAATCCAAAAGTTTCCCAACAGCCTTGGGCTTCGAGTTGTTTCCTGAATGATTCTGAACGTACGTCAATGCAGAATACCAACTGGCCAAGAGGATTCTCTTTTCGAAAAGAAAAGGACTCTTTTTTTGCCTCATTACGCAATTTTTCAATCAAGTCAATTTTGTAAGCCTCTTCCTCATGCTCAATCGTTTCCTTTGTCCATCGGGGTTTGTTCAATGGTTTTTTCTCAATTTCTGTTGTTCCTTCCATTTGCTTTTCAACGAGACAAGAAATGACTATTCGAACAGCCAAAAACTGCACTAAATCCATTGGATCGCCAGCGGGTTGAGACTGCCATTCTGTTTGCCATTTTACATAGCCTGCCCAACCAGGCAGTTGAAAGAGCTGTCCTCTTAGATAGTTAACTCGATCTTGATTTGGAATCCCCAATCGTTTCATGCCCAACTCAATGGCATCTTCTGGATCCTTAGGAAATGAGGCTAATGTGTTTTTATCTTGATCTGTTGTGATGAGCAAATGGTCATAAGGAGCCAATAAATGCCAGCAGCGATAGAAACCTAGATGTTTATCTGGCATTTTCCAAGTCGCTTGCCCTTGATCTAAAAACGCTTGAATCCACTTAATAAAATGTCTGTTTACTTTTTCTTCCTTCAAACTTGTAACTGGCTTTGAATGAGAAAATAACGATTCTGTCTCTTCAATAGCCTTCCAGAATTCTTTGTGCTCCAAACCTAAAAGCGGATTACAGGCAATCCCATTTTTAAGAGGCCAAACCGGACCAATAAAGGCAGAAGCTTCTCTGACAAGCTCTCTGATGCTCAGAGACTTTTTGGACTTAGGCTTAAAGGGTTTGAGAAGAGTGGATGATGCATTCATTTTATTTACCTATTTTAATATTTGTATTCACTGCGAATGGGGGTCATTGTTTTTGGATGACTTTGAGAGAAGTTGAGCATTTTCATATAGAGCCGTCTTGAAGAGAGGAGCGAGAAGAGGTTGAAGTTAACTCCGATAGAGATCAGCAAGACAATTCCAAAACCAATCGCATGTATTGGCTCGAGTGGCATAACCAGATCAATTTCAAGTGGAGAAACAATGAATTTGATCAGATGAACGGCCCAGCCATAGATCATTCCAAACAAAGATGCGGCAATAGAGCTTACTAAGATCCTCGCCCATAACGAACCCTTATCTAGAATCGAATAGGCTATTTGGGCTGAGGCTAACCATGAAAATCCTACTAGAACCGTCTGCGTCGTCCAATTTTCGAGGGAAAATCCGATCATCAAGGCGAATCCATACGCCCCTGGTAAACCAGTTAAAAGGGCTACAAGAGACTTCCATCCACTTCTTTTAAACTCCGAATGGCGATTTTCCAAAATCGCAGACCCAGAATTGAGAAAAAGATAACATTTGAAAAGCCCGTGCCAAATAAGATGGGCGATTACCGCAGAAAAAAGGCCAAGGCCGGCTTGCATCAACATGAATCCCATTTGTGCCATTGTCGAGCAGGCGAGCATCCCTTTGATGTTGCTTTGCATCAGTTTGCATCCAGTTCCCAAAACAACAGAGATCAGTCCAAGCACAAAAAGAAGATCAAGCGTTGTATTGGCATCGGAAAAAAGAGGAGCAAAGCGGGTTAATAGAAAGCCGCCCCCATTTACCAATCCCGCATGCATCAAACCGCTTACCGGTGTGGGGGAATTTAACGAGCTCAGGAGCCATTTATGAAACGGCCAGCAGCCTGATTGAACCAAAGCTGCTAGAATTAAAAGCAGAAGCACGACACATTTAACAGGATAGGCAATCAGACTTTTATTTTGTAATATTTCATGCAATGAAAAGGTTCCGAAAGATTGGAATAGTATCACTATTGCTAGCGCAATAGACCCCGATCCTACAGCTGATAATTGACACATTAAAAGTCCGCTATTGCGAGAGGCTACCCAATCCTGTTTATGAATCATTAGGCTCGCTAAGAGAAGGTTGCTCGACGTCCAAAAAACAAGCATCAGAATCAGGTGGTCTGCTCCCATCATTAATAAGAGGCTGGATGTTAGGAACCCAAGTTTGATGAAAAAATAATTAAAATTTCGGTCTCCCGCCATGTACCTGACTGAAAAAAGATGTACAATTCCTGTAACAAATAAAATAAACAAACAAAGCATCAGGCAAAGCGGCTCGATTCTAAATCCCCACCCATTAATGGGAATCAATCCCGTTGCGGTTGTTTTCCAACCCAACAATAAAATCCCAATAAGGGTCGACCAAACACCAATCGTTGGGATTTTGGCCGAAATCAAGCCCTTTGAAAAGAAAAGTCCTGCCGCAATCAATGCAGGAATCATCATCAATGCCAAGTAAGTAAAAATTTCCATATCAAATCAATCCTCATTCAAGAGCGCAGAAAAGCTCTATTTTTCTATTGATCAGCATAGGAAACTCCTGTAATATTAGGGAAATTCATTAATTTTATGTTTTGCATAAGGTTTTCTTATGGATATGTTCTCTCTCGAGTGCTTTGTAGCTGTAGCTGAAACAGGGAGCTTTACAAAGGCTGGCATTAGAATGAAAAGAACCCAATCGGCAATCACTCAGCAAATCTCTAATTTGGAAAAACAGCTGGAGACGCGTCTCATCGACAGGGATAAAAAGGGGAGCCTTACCCGCGACGGGGACGTTTTTTTGCATTACGCTTTGAGAATGCTTGCGATTCATCACGAAATAATGGATCGATTCAAAAATCCCGAACTAGATGGAGAGGTGCGCGTTGGGATACCGGAAGATTTCGCAGATCGATTTTTGGCCGATGTTTTAACCGATTTTTCTCGTATACACCCGAGGATCTTTTTAAATGTCCAATGCGGTCTTTCGCTAAATCTCTACGAGCAGTTTAAAAATAAGATGCTCGATCTAGTTTTGGTAAAGATGACCTCCCCTGAAAACTTTCCATTTGGCGTTGAAATCTGGGCGGAGCCTCTTGTATGGGTGGGTAAAGAGGGGATGACTTACAAACAAAATTCAGGAATGCCTCTTCCACTTGTTTTGGCGCCTGAACCTTGCGTCTATCGATCTAGAGCGATTGCAGCTCTTGAACAAAATGGGATTCGATCCAGGATCGTTTATTCAAGCCCAAGCTATGCAGGAATCATTGCCGCTGTACGAGCCAATATGGGAGTGACAGTACTTCCGATTACAATGATACCTGAGAAACTCATCAGAATTGACGCTCTTTTGCCAGAATTGCCTGATATTCACGTTTCCTTAATCAGGCAAAATAGTAACGATAGTCCTGCAATCTATTCGTTGATTGAGTTTTTACTCGGAAAATTAAAGCAGAAAAAACATTCTATTGTCTCTATTAAATAAGCTCTTCTTCCAAACACCCCTAGCGCGCAGATCGTGAAATCGAAAATAGGACATGCGCGCTTTTTCGCGCAAAAGTCTTAAATTTAGTGTGGGTAAACATTTTTTTTTCTATCTTGAGCGCAGAACAGAAAGGATCTATTTACCTATGCGATGCCAATTTTTTACGATTTGCAGTTTGTTTGTCTTGCCTCTTTGGAGTGTGGACTATGTGGTCAATTTAGGCACAGATAGCTCGATTAGTTCGGGAGGCGCTTCGAGTGGAGCTACAAGCGGAGATCTCCGTTATGTACTCAATCAGATCTTGAATAACCAAGCTCAGGGGATTTCTGCAGGGGCGCATACGATCACCTTTAGTGTGCCTACAGTGACCTTGGGGGCCATTATGCCGCCGATTAATTTATTTCCTACTTTTGACACAATTACAATTGGAAATGATTCGAGTTCAGTGACAATTAATGGCGGCGGGATGAGACCTTTTTTTATTCGTCAAGGAACCGTTACTTTACAAAACTTAGATTTTGCCGACTGCACAGCTCAAGGAGGCAATGGTGTGGAGGGAGGTGGCGGCGGTATGGGAGCGGGAGGCGCTGTTTTTGTTGATGCTGCAATAGTGAACTTCAATAATGTGACATTTTCTTCAAATAGTGCAAGTGCAGGAAGGGGAGCTCTCGTTTCTGGATTTGGCGGCGGCGGCGGGGGACTCGGCGGTGATGGCGGTACCAGTTTTGGAGGAGGAGGAGGAATTGTAGGAAGTGGAGGGTCAAATAATGGGGGCGGAGGAGCTTTTGGAAATGGAGGAGATGGGGGCTTTAATGGCGGAGGCGGGGGCGGAGCCATCATCGGTGCAAATGGTGGAGGTGGAAATGGCAGCTCTACTGGAAGTTATGTGTTTGGAGGCGGAGGCAGTAGTGGATCCGGTGGCGGAACCGGCGGTGGAAGTGCAGGTGTGTCTGGAGGAGGAGGGGGAGGATATAATGGATCTGATGGTTCTTCATTTGGAGGAAATGGCGGCGTTGGCGGAGGGGGTGGAGGAAGTGCTAATGGCGGAGGAGATGGCGGGATTGGCGGAGGTGGAGGCGGCAGTGGAGTCGGCACGGGAGGCGTAGGAGGTTATGGCGGTGGAGGTGGATCCTATGATGGAAATGGAGATTTTGGCGGAGGAGGAGGATGTAATCAAACCTCTGGACTTGGAAACGGTGGCTTTGGAGGCGGCGGCGGGTATGCGAGTGCAGGAGGTTCCGGAGGTAGCGGTGGCTTTGGAGGCGGTGGAGGTAATGGAGGTGTTGGAGGAAGTGGAGGTGTTGGGGGAAGCGATGCAACTGTAAGCTCAGGAGGAGATGGAGCAGGTTTAGGAGGAGCAGTATTTGTAAACGCAGGTGGTACTTTAAATTTTTCTGGTATTTGTTCCACTTCGGGCAATACTGTATCGAGTAATGGCGGCGCTGGAGTGTCAGCAGGAACGGATCTTTTTATATTTACTGGTGCAACTACTAATTTTCAGCCTGCAAGTGGTAATACAATTACATTGGCTGGAACAATTGCAGATGATAGTTCCAATTCTATTCCTTCAGGATCTACTTGGACGGCAGGAGTGGGATCAGGCGCATCTCTTTTAATGAGTGGTGCTGGAACTCTTGTTCTTGCAAATGCAAATACTTACAGCGGAACCACAACCATCAGCGATGGTGTAATCAATATATCTGCTGACTCCGCCTTAGGAAAAACAACGAGCTCTCTTGTTCTTTCAGGAGGGACGTTGCAAGCTGCAGTAGATTCAATTACGATCCCCTCTTCTCGACCGATGACAACATCATCCATGAGTTCTGGAATTGATACAAATGGCCACGACATGACCATTGCAACTAATATTTCAGGCGCCGGCAGCATTGTAAAAAAAGGCGCGGGAACGCTGACACTTAGCGGAACAAACGGCTATATGGGAGGAACGACAGTTTCTGCAGGAAGACTTTCTGTGAATGGGCAAATAGCGGGAGGGGTCACTGTGAATTCTGGAGCCATTCTCGGTGGAACCGGAACGATTTTCGGAGGTGGGACGATTTTAGGAACACTCTCTCCTGGAAATTCGATAGGGACAATTACTTTTGATACCTCAGGCGGCAACCTTTCTTTGGATAGCGGTTCAATCACAACAATTGAGATCGATCCAACCGACGCATCGAAGATTGTAATTGTAGGCGGCGGCCATGTTGCTCTTGACGGTACAGTGAATGTGGTGCAACAAGCGGGCACTTATTCCTTGGATCAGCAATATCTCATTTTAGACGGCTCTTATACCGGAGCGTTCAGTCCGACGGTCACAGGAGGTCTTCCGGGTTATGACTTTAAGCTGCTTTATGATTCTAATTTGATTTATCTTTTGTTCGCAAAGCCCCCTTCTCCCTCTTATCTGATTCCGACAAGCCAGCTTTCCGGCAATAGTTCGATCATTGCCCATGCTCTCAATCAAAATGGTTCATCTTCCACTCTTTCTCTCTTTAAAAACTTAAATGAATCTCAATTGCAAAGCGCTTTAATGAGCGTTTCTCCCTCGAGAAACGCCTTAGGAACTTATACGGCTCAGCAAACAGCTTTTTCTCTAAGCGGACTTGTTACAGATCATATCGATGGTCTTAGTAGGGAAGAAGAGGTTTCGTCTCAAGAAGCTTTTGCGGCAAACCTAGTTGCCGATGCATCAGAAACCTTTAAAACGCCTAAAAAGAATAGAAAATCAAAAGATAAGTTTTCTGCATGGATCTCTGGATTTGCGCAATATGCTCATCAAAAGGGAAAAAATCAAAACCCTACTTTTCATTATCTTTCAGAAGCTCTATTGAGCGGATTGGATTATCAGGGGGAGAATAGGAGTCTTGTAGGAGGTGCTTTAGGTTATGCGCATACCCATCTCAATCAAGATCACAAATTCGGGCATGCGAGCATCAATTACTACTTCGCTAGCCTTTATGGAAAGATTTTTAAAGATAAATTCTATTTTTCCCCTGCCTTATGGGGCTTTTTTGATGAAAATACAAATACGCGCTCCATTTCTTTTCCTGGGTTTTCAAAAACTGCCAAAGCGAATATTTTTTCTTGGCAACTCCTTCCCCACCTAGAAGTGGGATACGAGGGGGAGTTCTCTTGGGGGAAGATGATTCCCTTTACCTCCCTTGACTGGGCGATTACATGGCAAAGAGGGTATCAAGAACAGGGCGCCGGTCCTTTTAATGCTGTTAGCCGCGCAAAAAACAGTTCCATGATGCGCAGTGAAACCGGATTGAAGTTCTGCGAAAAATGGCAATTTACGTGGGGCGCGTTTTTCTTAAGAGAAAAAGCCAGTTACGTATTTGAAAAACCCTTTTCTACAGGTACTGTGAATACTGCATTTGTAGGAACTCCAGGAGCGTTCACCGTTACGGCAATCAATCAGAATCTCAATTTAGCCGCTATAGGAATCAACTTTCTGATAGCGATAGGAAAACACAAGCCCGTTACAATCGACTTAGGTTATGAAGGGGAATTTGGTTCTAGTTATTGGACGAATGAACTCTTGCTAAGGATAGGGAAAAATTTTTAGATCTACAACAACGAGCTAGCGGCATGTTAGGTCAATCTCTTAGTGATTTGTCCATCCAGATATAGATGGTCCTGCAAGATGTACAGTCTGCGATAGCTAATTGACTTGTTAAGGACCTTTTCAGCTGATGTTTCTGCTTTTTCGTGACCGCATCAGGAAAGTCGCAAGCATAATAATAGAAAATCCTATTGCTCCGAGAGCGTACGAAAACATAAGGGTATCTGAGAAGACATAGGCGAGATGGCCTATGTAGCAAATGATCCCTAAAGAGCCGAAGAAGATGAAAATTTTCCGGTGTAAAAGGCTCGATAGCAGGATAAACGCGAAGTGGATCAGAAAATAAGTAAAATGTCCCCACTCGGTCTCTATATTCCAGAAGGTGAGCCCACTCCAACACAAGAACATCCCAAAAAGCAAACTCCAAAAACCGAAATCTTTTTGGTCTTTTCTACATAAAGCCAGTCCCAGAATATTAAGAAGACTCCCAATTGCTATCGAAGCGGTACAATAATAGGGCCAGTGGTCCACTTTGGGATCAGCAAATAGATGGATAGCATCCATAGACATGAATGTCAGAGTGAAATAAATCGGAACGGTTATAAATGGAAATCGAATGAAGTACAGGACAAGGCAAGCCACGCTAAGCGTACAAATTTCCATTGGCACAAAATAGCCATTTATCCAGTGATAAAAACTGGTGTAATGATTTGCTGGGGATGTTGGACGCCAATGCATTACATTTTGCAGAGAATAAACAATTAGGGGAACCATGACGATACCCAAACAAGCAAGAACTCCTCCAGGAATCTTTAGTTTCTTCCTTTTCCAGAAATAGAAACCTGCGCCCAAAAAGATGAGGGCATAGGCAGTAGAAATGAGCAAGGAATAGCTATTTTGCAGATGGGCCGTGTAAAACCAACTCATCGATAAAAAGGCGGTTATTGCACCAACATAGAGCAAAGCAGTCAAAAAGCCAGACTTAGGCTTGTTTGTTTGAATTTCTTCCAAAGCTTGCCACAAGCTGTCTGCCTGAGAACTTGTTAGGCCGATCTGCTTGGACGCCTTGGCAATATCATCTTTGGTTGGATGCATCGCTATTTCTTGTTTGGGTTCCCATTTGCTTGGATGACGTTGCAGCTTAAGATTGTTTTTCGCTGCACCGACGTGAGACAATTTAATCTTGAACTTGATATTTCTTCAAGAGGGTTGTGACGCCACTGCTAGGAGATGTCCCAGTTTAAAAACGCGGGGCAACCTGACGATTTGAAAAAGGAAGCAGAAAGTCAGGAACCTCTAATTTAGATTGGACATAAAGAAGGGTCAAGGTCAAGATTGATACATGCTAACAAATGAAGATAGAAAATATATCCTTAATCAGCATTTAGGAACCATTTATGGTATTTCAAGTAAGGAGTATCAAAATAGAGTGTGGATTCGGGGAGAAGGTCCTGAATGTGATGATTTTGATGAAACATGTTGTCGTTTTTTTGATGATGGCGATCCAATCTTAGAGCATTATCAAGATTTTGGTGTCTCAGAGAGTCAATATCAAATTTTGAAGAATTTTCGAGATAAATTCAGAATGTTTTCAGATAACAACAACTGGCCCCAGGAATTTATTAATACCCATCAATGGAATGAGATTACTGAAATGGCCAAAGAGGTGTTAAAGGCATTTCATTACTCAGAAGCTCGAAAAACGCAGAGTCCGTAAGCTGGGTTGCACTTCGAGCTCAATCAGCAGAGAAATTAAGTTAGATTTTCTAAACAAGGGATTTCCTATTTTCGAGGAGATCCCGCCTAGCGTGTCATGTCAGAGCTTCAGCATATTCTTGAAAGATACAGCA
>JAIELY010000041.1 GCA_019752555.1 Rhabdochlamydiaceae bacterium | reverse complement strand
AAGGTGGCCAACATTTGCATTCTCGTCAGTGGATTTCTGTGGCTAGGACGGCAAAAGCCTACTTAAGCTCGATCACCGCAAGCGACCAACTCGAAAATTTTTTAAAACACTTTTCATCAAACATTTAGACTAAAAAAAACCTCTAATCCTGCAATTATGATTGCAGGATTTTGCAGGATTTTGCAGGATTAAGATTAAAAAAGGAGCCCCGCATGGATTTAGACACTCTACTTAACCAACCCGAATCCAAAACGTTAGAATTCAAAAGAGACCTATCTTCCTTGACTCCCATCTTAAAAACAATCGTAGCTTTTGCAAATACAGCAGGGGGAATTCTCATTATTGGACGTTCTGCGGAAGGTGTTATTTCTGGAATAAAAGATGTGTTCAAATCAGAAGAGACTCTAGCAAATTCAATTTCTGACAGTATCCGACCTTCAATTCTTCCTGAAATTGAGATAGCCACTAAAGAAGGGAAAGACCTCATCATCGTGAAGGTCCCTCATTGGAGAGCTCCCTTTTACCTCAAAAGCGAAGGAATCCCCAACGGCGTTTACATCCGACTAGGGTCTACAAGCCGCCCTGCCGGCCCCGAACTCATCGCAGAGCTACAAAGATCCATGATTGCACTTTCTTTCGATCAGAATCCCCTTCCCGACTTACCCAAAGAAGCTCTAGACCTTGAACTTGCTGCCGATGCATTTAGAAATGTAGGGAAAAAAATCAACGAAGAAAAATTGAGAACATTAGGAGCCCTCACCACCGCCGCGCATCGAGTCGTTCCCTCGATCGGGGGAATGATCTTATTTGGAAAAAAATCAGAAAGAGAAAAAGCACTTCTCGATACACGCATCCGTTGCGCCCGATTTCAAGGAGATAGCAAAACAATCATTTTGGATCGGCTTGAACTTGAGGGACCTATCTTAGATGCCATTCATGAAGTGCCCAAATTCATTTCCCGCAATACGCGATTGGCCGCACAAATAAATGGGATGCGGCGCAAAGATGTTCCTGAATACCCTCCTGTTGCAATCCGAGAAGCCTTAATCAATGCGCTCGCACATAGCGACTATTCTTTAAAAGGATCCCACATACAAATTGCTATTTACAGTAACCGACTGGAAATTCAAAGCCCTGGCATGCTCCCCTTTGGATTTACTCTCGAAGACTTAAAAGCAGGGGTGAGCCGAGTGAGAAACCGAGTGATCGCAAGAGTCTTTCATGAATTGGAACTAATGGAAGAATGGGGAAGTGGTTACAAAAGAATCCTCGAAACTTGTCATGAAGGTGGCTATTCAGAACCTAAATGGGAAGAATTGGGCAACTGTATTCGTGTGACTTTCTACCCCCATCCACAAACGCAGCTCCCTCGCGCATCAACAGACGACATAATCCACACTCATCGAAATCTCCCACCTTCAAACAAAAAACGTCCTTTTCGACACAAACCTGAACTTCTGGAAGCAGAAATCGAGCTTTTAAGCCTTTTCAAACAAAGTAAGTGCCTTCCCTTTCGAGAGATTTCAAAAAAAACCAAATCTGCTCTTTCCGAAAGAATGATCCATTATTATTTAGCTAAGCTAAAGAAAAAAGGACTCCTTTCATCCAAAGGAAAAGGAAGGGCCACTGTTTGGCAGAAAAAACCACAAAAATAAAATTTTAACAAAGTCGCTGCTTTGCAGCTCTCAAAGACTTCAAACAGGGTGATCTCGTTAATTCAAAGTAGTCGTCCCGGCAGATGTATCGCCCTGCGGAGAGATTCTGGTCGAAGGCCGTTAAAGACCACACCCCTTTTGACACTTGCCCGATCCCTGGCATTAAAAGGCTGGCGCGGATTTACCTACGGCTATGCTCCCAAGGTGGCCAACATTTGCATTCTCGTCAGTGGATTTCTGTGGCTAGGACGGCAAAAGCCTACTTAAGCTCGATCACCATCACCTCAATCGGCTCTTCCGATTCATTAATGTCCGCATGCAAGGTCCCCGGCGGGTCCTCAGTAAGCCAATATGCCTTACCAGTTTCAAAAATTAATTCCGACTGCTCACCGCTCTTTTCAATTTTTGTAAGCGAGCCCCCTTTTAAGCCCACTACAACCCGGGAGCAGTCGTGCCGGTGCATGTTAAGCGGTTGATCCGGCATAATGACCGTTTTCCATACCTTCACATGCTCATTTTCAAACTGAAGCACCCTGTGGGTTTTCCCGCATCCCTTAGATTCATCAACGCCATGCAAATGCCCTGCACAAAAAATGCAAATAAACAGACTCAATACGTTTTTCCACATTTCTCCCCCTCCTGTAAAAAGAAAAATTAATTTTATACATTATCTTCCCATTTTGTGGTGTTGTCAATCTCCTTTTCGTGCTATTATAGCTTCGATCCCTTGAAAGAAATACTGTAATGACCTAGTGTTATCCTCTAAAACCATAGGAAATTCAACATGTTTGGCTTGTTAAAGAAAGTTTTTGGCACAGCACAAGGACGCCTTGTTAAAAAATATGCAAAAATGGCAGCAGAGGTCAGCAGATTAGAAGAGCGTCTGCAACCCCTATCCGATGAAGAAGTGCGCCATAAAACAGTTGAATTTCGCAAACGTCTAGAGCAAGGCGAGACGGTCGATCAGATCCTTTTAGAGGCTTATGCCGTTGTCAAAAACGTCTGCAGACGTTTATGCGGCACTCACGTCGATGTTTCCGGCTACAGCCAACAGTGGGATATGGTCCCCTACGATGTCCAAATCCTTGGAGCGATCTCGTTACACTATGGCGCTATCACCGAAATGATGACAGGCGAGGGAAAAACACTCACAGCCGCGATGCCCCTGTACTTAAACGCTCTCACAGGAAAACCCGTTCACCTTGTCACTGTTAACGATTACCTAGCCCAGCGCGACTGCGAATGGACAGGAGCGATTCTCCGCTGGCTTGGACTGACTGTCGCAGCTCTTACAAGCAGCACACCCCACCACCAGCGCAAAGCCGTCTATGCCGCGGATATCGTCTATGGCACCGCATCTGAATTTGGCTTCGATTACCTGCGCGATAATTCAATGGCGCAAAGTAAAGAAGAGCAATGCCAGCGGGGCTATTATTTTGCCATCATCGATGAAGTGGATTCGATCCTGATCGACGAAGCGCGCACACCGCTCATTATTTCAGGCCCTTCTGCAGGATCTCGTCAAATGTATGATGAGCTCAAAGAAGATGTTTCCAACCTCGTACGCCACCAGCGCGACTTATGCAACCGCCTCGCTACCGACGCGCGCAAAATCCTTGACAAACTCGGCCTCTTTGCAGAAACCCCTGAAAAGCGCTCCTTTTCAAAAGAAGAAGAAACAGAGGAAAAAGAAGCTTACCGCAAACTTTGGCTCGTAAGTAAAGGCACCCCAGAAAATAAAATCTTAAAACGCGTGCGCGAAAATCCCGACATGCGCTCGCAAATTGACAAATGGGACATCTATTTTTACGCCGATCCCAATAAAGAAGAGCGCCATACAGCCCTCTCTGAGCTCTTCATCATCGTCGATGAAAAAGCTAACGAGTTTGAGCTTACCGACAAAGGGATCCACCAATGGATCCAAGACGCGAAGAACAGCGCGACATCCGATGATTTTGTGATGCTTGATCTCGGCCATGAATATGCTCTTATCGACCAAGATCCCGATACAGACGAGCAAACCAAGCTGCAGAAAAAAGTGATTTTACGCGAAGCGGACTCTCGCCGCAAAGAGCGCGCACATAACTTACGCCAGATGCTCCGCGCCCATCTTCTCATGGAAAAAGATGTCGACTATATCATTGCAGAAAATAAAGTCGTCATCATCGATGAAAACACAGGACGTCCCCAGCCAGGGCGCAGATTTTCCGACGGATTGCACCAGGCGATCGAAGCTAAAGAGGGCGTTGCCATCCAAGCCGAAACCCAAACATATGCGACCATCACCCTGCAAAACTACTTCCGCCTTTATACAAAGCTAGCAGGAATGACTGGAACTGCGATGACAGAGGCCAACGAATTTAAAGAGATCTACAAGCTCGAGGTCTTAGCGATTCCCACTCACCGTCCCTGCATCCGCAAAGACTCGGATGACGAGATCTACATGACAGAGCGGGAAAAATACAATGCAATCCTGCGCGACATTCAACAAGAACACGGCAAAAAACGTCCGATCCTCATCGGAACAGAGTCGGTCGAGGTTTCAGAAAAACTCTCGCGCATTTTAAAACAGAATAAACTCGAGCACACTGTGCTTAATGCGAGGAATCACGCACAAGAAGCGGAAATCATCGCAGAAGCCGGACAGCTTGGAGCAATTACCGTTGCCACCAACATGGCAGGACGCGGAACCGATATTAAACTCAAGCCCGGCGTCGCAGATGTTGGCGGACTTCATGTGATTGGAACAACACGCCACCAATCCCGCAGGATCGATCGGCAGCTGCGCGGAAGAAGCGCACGCCAAGGAGACCCTGGCTCTTCAAAATTTTTCGTCTCCTTTGAAGATGCGCTCATGCGCCTTTTCACCTCGCCGCGCATCACATCCTTCTTGCAAAAGTTCCGCCCTCCTGAAGGAGAAGCGATCTCAGCAAAGGTACTCAATAAATCAATCGAAACCGCTCAAAAGCGAGTGGAACAACGCAACTATACAATGCGTAAACACACCCTCGAATACGACGATGTGATGAACAAACAACGCGCTGAAATCTACTCGTTCCGCAATGAAGTGCTCCATTGTGAACACACCCTCCCGCTGGCTCGCGAAATCCTAGAGAGTATCCTTCTACAGATGTGCCATAAGCACTTCTCTAGCAAAACCCAAACCGGCGGCTGGAATCCACAAGGCTTCCAAGAGTGGCTTGTCACCCACTTCCCACTCACCTTCGACGCCTCTGAATTTGATAATGACTATCTGAAGATCGAAGACATCGAACAAATCTCGACAGATAAAGTGCTCTCAGCCTTCGACCACAAAATCCAACACGAAGCAGAAAAAATTGGAAAAGCGCAAGCGATGATGCCTCATCTACCTCAACGGATGGACCCTGAATCCATCTTAAATGAGGTGATCCGCAGCCTACTTATCCGCAACATCGACCGACTCTGGCAAGAACACTTGCTTCACATCGACCACCTACGCACAGAGGTTCACCTACGCTCCGTTGGGCAAAAAGACCCACTTCTCGAATTTAAACACGAAGCGTTTGCTCTTTTCGACTCTTTGAGTCTACGCATTAAGCAAGAGATCGCGCACGCTCTATTTAAGTTTGAAATGGTTCTGCCCGAAGCGCCCCCACAGATGATCCCGCCTCCACAAGAGCGCCGCCGACCCCTCATCAACCTCTCGCTCATTCCAGAGCTCGAGCCGGTTGCGATCGACGCCGAGAACAACACAGAACCATCCCTTTAACCACCCATTCCTTTAAAATGAGTTATAGAACCTTGTTCTATAACTCATTTAACTTATATCGAAGAGCTTGTAGAAGACGCGCTCAAAATAGCAGCTGCCTGTCGCGGCTCCTCGCAGAACACCTGCCGCACAGTATATCCGAGAGCCTCCATGAGCTGCTTCATCCCCCGTTTTCCTGCAAAATGACCTACTCCTGCAATCGAAAAGGGTTTTTTCCCCTCGGTAATCAAACGGTGTGTCGTCGTCACCATTTGCATGTTGCGCATTTCCATCGCCATCTTACGCTCTTTACTCAGCTTCCTTTCTCCTAGTAAATCGATCATCCCCATTTCTAAGATCTCTGGATAATTACGACAGACAACGTTTTTCCACATTTTTTTGAACATAGCGTAGCTTGATGGAGAAAAATCCTTCTTTCCCTCCTTATCCATAAGCTCACCATATTCCTTGTGCATTTCTACCGGCTCCAAATCAACTATCTCAATGGGCCTCTCTTTTGCTTTCTTAATGAAATGAGAATCAATCCCTCCACCTATTCCATATTTAGCACAAAGAGCCTTTAAAACGAGCTCCATCCCCTTTTGAAGATAGTCTGGATCCGACTCATCGCATTCAAGCTGATGCACAATGAGCCCCTCTCTCACAATTCTACGCACATTTCCCATTCTTGTTTCATCATCACGATATCCTGAAAAAAAATAGTCCAACATATTACCAAACGAGCCCGACAGCTCCTCTCTAGTTACATCCACCTCTACCCCTAATACATCGCAACCTTCAAAAGCCTCGAGCGTTTTAGAGTTAAAGTTGTCAAGAATCCACTGAGGAACAACATGAATCGAACCCAGAAAATAGCCCATCACCTTATTTGCCTTGTAAATCTCCCAAAGAAATCCGATGGGCTTCATCGACTCTCTCAACGGACCTTTCACTTTCATTCCGCACTGCGTAAGTATGTAATAGAGCCTTTTATAATGTGTATCAGGTGAAATCACCATGTAAGGCAGCTTTGTTTTTTCAAGCTCCCCAATCTTATCTGCACAATCGAGCAACGTTAAGTTTTCCTGACTTGTGATTCCATCTAAGTACAGAGAACTGATGTTATCCATGATTTGATAACGCTTCTTGCCAAATTCTTTTTTGCACGCTTTCACAAGCTGTTTGTCTTCTTCTGCAGAGATCCTGTTTGCAGCATCGTTATCCCAAAAGCGCGAGCACCCCAAGTCCCAAGCCCTGGCTCGCCGCGTGTTTAGATCCTGTGTTTTCTGTTCCCATTCTGGACTAAGAATCCAGTGTTCGACAAGCTTGTAGAACAAAGGTATCTTAAACAAATACTTCAATCCTTTGAGCTGATGAGCGATATATTTCTCAACAGGCATTAAAGAAAGAACTTGCTTTCCGGCGTCAAGCGCTTGTGTTTTCAGACTCTCAGAGCAAAGTAAGGAAAGCTCCTTTTTTGGATTCTCGAGAACGCCAAGGTACTGAAAGAACCTCATCAGAAATTGCATCCGCGGATCATCATATGCACGAAACTGCCATTTGCCAACGGTAGGGTGAGAAGGTATCTGCGCGCACAATTCCTCAAGTCTTGTGTTGAGCTCTTCTAACTTGTCATCTGAAATATATTTTTTTGAAGCAATTGCGATTTTGCAGAAAACCCGCTCCATCGCTGTAAAGCAAGACTCTTTGTGTTCCGGTTCCATCAAAGTTGTGAACGCAATCACCTGGGCCGCATTAAACGTCTCGACAAACTTGGGATTGTCCAAAGGAGAACGTAACCCATGGTCATTTGTAAAATAGAGAGAGCCCGATTTTCCGATTTGCCAAAGAAACCCTGCATTGACGCCAGATATAGAAGAAGGGCTCGCAGCGCTTGAAGAAGATGACATAATGCTCCAAAAAAATTAAAAGGAGCAGAAGTATAAAATTCTGACAGATTAATTTACACAGAAAACCCACCATTAACAACACGAGCTCGATCAGGCTACTATAGACACAGCTTCTTAAGCGCCAATTACTTAGGAACGCTAATCGCTTAAAATGAGTTATAGAGCCTTGTTCTATAACTCATTTTTATGCCATAATATGAGTTATAGAAATGGAGTCTATAACCCATATGATGCCCTGGAACTGGCAATTGCCCGAGTGGCCCAGATTCAACTTTGATCCCGCCTTAACTGTGACCCAGGAAAAGCAATTTCTTTTAAATGCGGGAAGCTCCGCTGCCAACCTAAAGTCCATTGAGGACAGAGAATACAAACATCTTGTCGTAGAGATCCTCAGTATCGAAGGGGAAAAGAGCGCTCGCATCGAAGGAGAACTGCTCGAAAGCGCAAGCCTGCAATCCTCGATTAAAAAACATTTTGGACTCACAAGCACAACTAAACGCGTACCGGATAAAGAGGCGGGCATGGCGGAGCTTCTTTGTTCTGTTTATGAAAGCTACGACACTCCACTTTCTCACGAAATGCTTTTCAAATGGCACGCATTACTCTTTAAAGGCGCAGCACATATCGAGGCTTGCGGCTCCTACCGCACTCATCCAGAACCCATGCAGATCGTTTCTAATCAATCCACAGCCAACACTGTTTTTTTCGAAGCACCCCCGTCAGCAAAAGTACAAGAAGAAATGACACAATTTATCACCTGGTTTAATACGACAAGCATTTCTCTTCCCATCCTTGCTAGAGCCGCTATCGCCCACCTCTATTTTGAAAACATCCACCCCTTCGAAGATGGCAATGGCAGAATTGGACGCGTGATCGCAGAAAAAGCACTTTCTCAGGGAGTCGGCCGCCCCCTACTGATCGCGCTATCAGAACGACTCGAAAAAAGAAAAAAGGAATATTACGCCGCATTGGAAGCCTGCAATCGTTCCCTTGACGCACAAGATTGGGTCATATTTTTTTCAGAGATCACTCTGCAAGCCCAAGAAGAATCGATCGCTCTCATCCATTTTATCATAGAAAAATCAAAATTGCTCCAACGCCTCGAAGGACAACTCAACGAACGGCAAGAAAAAGTCTTACTGAGAATGCTTGCCGAAGGTCTAAACGGCTTTAAAGGAGGGTTAAGCGCAGAGAATTACATTACCATCGCAAAAACAACACGCGCCACCGCAACCCGAGATTTAAATGACCTGATAAAAAAAAGAGCGCTTATAAAAACAGGACAGCTGCGCCACACGCGCTATCATTTAAATCTAAAATCAGTTTAGCTCGAAGAGCTCAAAACAGGCATCGATGAAAACGAAGCGCGCAGGAAAAAACTGAATTAGTTTTATTTCAACAGATTTGCTTTTTTATACCCTAAGAGTACAAGAGGCGCTGCCGCAAGACAATAGACATACCAATAGCTGCTGTCCCATTCGAGCTTAAGCATCCCATTATCAGAGAAGAAGAGCTGCAGGAAACCCAGCATCAAAAGATTCGCTCCCACGGAAAGAAATAGAAGAGGCCAGAAGCTACTTTTCTCATCAACGGCATGCGCCTCTTCCTGCTCATGAGCTGGAATAGAAGGAATGCCTAATCCAGATACCGAAGAAAACCGTTTTTCAGAGACATCTTTAAAAGGATCCGCTTGTTTCATCGGGGCTGCACTCTTATATTCTTCTTTGCGGCTCGACTCTGTATTCTTGGCTGCGTACGGAGGAGGATAAAGAGCTGCCAGACTGTCGTTGAACGATTGCTGCTTGCGATACTCCGCTTCCTGGACAGACGCTTGAGGGGTTGCCTCAGCAGCACAATAAGGACAAACGATGGCTTCGAGAGGGATGCGCCCATCACAATTAACACACAACTTTTGACGTTCTTTTTGTTTCATCGCAATCCTCCGTTGGGCAAAGCCCTATCCCCCTCATCTTCTCACAGGCATCCAAAATCCGCCACTGTTTTTCATCCCACACTTGATCAAAAGAGGTCGCATTTGAAATAGTCTTAAGGAAAAACGAGGAGATTGAGATGTCCGTCGACAAATTCTTTCAAGAGATGCGACACAATACAACCTACGCCGCTTACACAATCGCAGATCTATATACGACACAACCGCCTAACCCAAGGGCGTGGTGTCTTCTTTCTTCAGAGGAGCGCTATGTGTCCCATGAACCTTATACGCAAGTGCACGCCCAGATGTTTCGAGAAGACATCACTAAGATGTTAGAAGGCAAACAGCTGATTGTCATCGACAGAAATCGAGGCAAATTATTTACCTCATTTGATACGACACAAGAGAGCGATTTTTTACAGCTTGCTACGATCCCCTATCCCGTCGAGACAATCCCTCCCGATCGGCCGCTCATCGACTTATTCAAAGAGATTTTGCCAGACCCACTGGAGGAACCCACTTCTTCATGCCTCATCGCTTAACGGCATTCTTAATATAATTAAATTTATAATTCACGCAAAACAGCCCTGATCCCCTCCAAAACCATAGAAAGATTTAGGGAGCATCGGATATACTTCGGACAATTACAATTTAGAGTGGGTGAAGATTCATGGAACGACAACAATACGAAATCGCAGTCATCGGTGCAGGACCTGGGGGCTACGTCGCCGCAATCAAGGCAGCTCAGGAAGGACGCAAAGTCTGTCTGATTGAACGAGGTTTTCTCGGAGGCTCTTGCTTAAACGTCGGATGCATCCCCACGAAAACACTTCTTGCCAATGCAGCGATCTACCATCATATCGCAAGAGCCGAAGAGTTTGGGATCACAACAGGACCTGTCAGCTTTGACTATGCCAAGATGAAGGCCCGTAAAGATGGCGTTCTTGAAAAAATGCGCAAAAGCTTAGAAGGGTTGCTCCTTTCCAACGGCCTTACCATCATTCGAGGCGATGCAGAATTCCTCTCGCCGCGGGAGATCAAGGTCAAAGGAGAAAATAGCGTCCTTATCGTAGCAGATCAAACCATTATCGCAACAGGCTCAGAACCCCTCGACATCCCCGCATTCCCCTGCGACCACAAACGCATTTTTAACTCCTCATCGATGCTCGATCAAACCATTGTGCCAAAAACGCTTGCCATCATCGGCGGCGGCTACATCGGCTGTGAGTTTGCTTCTCTTTATGCAGAGCTCGGCTGTAAAGTCATCATCTTAGAAGCGCTTCCCACAATTTTAATGGCGCAAGGGAAAACCATTGCAGAAACGCTCACTCGCGCCTTTCAAAAGAAAGGAATCGATGTGCAGACAGGCGTTTTAGTCGAAGGCATTGACAACGTAGCCGATGGACTGAGCATTCGCCTTAAGGATAAATCTCCTGTTGCATGCGATGCAGCTCTTGTTTCTGTCGGCCGCAAAATCGTCTCCTCTAACATGGGCCTCGAAAAAGCAGGCGTCCTCACAGATAACAAAGGAGCAATCCTCGTTAACGACAAGATGGAAACTAATGTTCCGGGAATTTATGCCATCGGCGATGTCACAGGAAAGTTCATGCTCGCGCATGTTGCCTCTCACCAAGGGATCATTGCAGCATCCAATGCGATGGGCCAGGGAGTGAAGATGCATTACAACGCAGTGCCCTCTGTCATTTTCACGATGCCGGAGATTGCAACCGTCGGAATGACATTAGAACAAGCCCAAGAAGCGGGCTATTCTGCTGCTATTGGAAAATTCCCCTTCCAAGCTCTTGGAAAAGCGGTTGCAACCCTAGAAACAGAAGGGTTTGCCCAAATGATCGTCGACCGAAAAACTGGAAAAATTCTCGGTGCGCAAGTGGTGGGACACGAAGCTTCGACTCTCATTGCTGAAATGGGCCTTGCAATTGCCAATGAACTCACGGTAGAGTGCGTTTCCGACACCATCCACGCACACCCGACAGTGGCAGAAGCTTGGATGGAAGCAGCACTACTTGCAAATGACACACCGCTGCACCTACCGCCCAAACCCAAAAAAGCGTGATTGTGATGGCAATTGACAGATTAAAGCTTTTCCAGCCCAACAAGCTGCCGGAAAATCCCGAGTCCTCCGATGAAGCAAAAGCGGTCAAGCTTGGGAGGTTCCCCTCCTGGCTGCACCGCAAGCTTCCCTCTGGCGGCAATCTGTTTAAAACAAATGCAATCCTCGAGAAATACCGCCTGAATACTGTCTGTGAAGAAGCAAAATGCCCAAATCGGCTTGAGTGCTATGGAAGAAAGACAGCCACTTTTCTCGCTCTTGGAAAAGAATGCACGCGCAACTGTGGCTTTTGCGATATTGACTTCTCAAAAACCCCTAAAGCCCCTGAGGCCGATGAACCGTTAAGAATCGCGCTATCTGTCAAAGAGCTCGGGCTCAAACACGTCGTGATCACTATGGTTGCACGAGATGATCTTCCCGATCAAGGAGCCTCTGGAATCGCCTCCATTATCACCACCGTAAGAGGCGAATGCCCCGGTGTGACGATCGAAGTGCTCACGTCTGATTTTTCCGGAGAAGAAAAATTGCTCGACCTCGTTCTCGAAGCAAAACCCGACATTTTTAACCATAATATCGAGACTGTTCGAGAGCTCACCCCGCGCGTGCGCAATAAAGCCACCTATGAAAGAACCTTGAAGGTGCTTTCTTATGTTAAAAAGAACTCCACATGCCATGTTAAATCAGGAATCATGGTAGGTCTTGGCGAAACTGACACCCAAGTCCTGCAAACCATTGAAGATCTCTCACAAGCAGGCTGCGACATCATCACCATCGGACAATACTTACAGGCAGATAGACGCAAACTTCTTGTCAAAGCCTTCATCACCCCAGAACAGTTTAAAGCCTACGAAACACACGGTTATTCTCTTGGCGTCAAACAGATGTATTGCGGCCCCTTTGTCCGCTCCAGCTACCACGCCGATGAGATCCAAACTTCGGTACAAAACTCCCATGGATAGCTTCCCTTTAGAAGACCCGGTTGATTTTGAAATCATCAAGCACAGAGATGCGCATTTCGGCGGCAGTTTTTCTATCATGCGCGACTACTATGAAAAAGAGGGCAAAGGAATTCAGCCCGAATTCGAGCTCTTCAGGATCGATGCTCTAGAAAAACTCGAACAAGAATCACAGCAAAACCTCTTTGAGAGCCTCTCTGAAGGAGAAAAAGAAGAGGTTGAGCGCGCAAAGCAAAAATATCTCTCCTTAAGACAAATTTATGAAAATCCCCAATCTGCAGGCACGCTTGTCCAAGCTATAGCAGATCTCATCCTCTCTGAAGAAGATGATCCTTCCCAAGAAATTGCAGCCGTTGTTCTCTTTGGCGAAAAAGCGGTAGGATCCCTTGTCTCTCTCATTAAAAACGATGATTTTTACAACCCTCTTTTTCCCGGTTATGGGGAAGCGCCAGCGCTTGCAGCAAGAGCCCTTGGCCTTATCGGAGATGAACGCGCGATCATCCCATTATTCCACGCTCTAGGCAAACAAGACTTTTTCACCGAAGAGGCCATTTTGGAAGCCCTCCGCGTGCTTGGAGAAAACGCCCAAGAATTTCTCGTTAACACACTCATCCGGATGCCGATCACAAAAGAAAATGAACATGCAGCTATCGCGCTAGCTGGATTTAAAGAAGATGTCCACATTGCAAGAGCCTGTCTGCATATGCTCCAACAAGAACAAACTCTTCAAAAGCCCACATTTGCTGCTTATCTTGTGCTTTGCTGCCCAGCTTTAAAAGCGCCAAAAGAACAAGAGGCATTCATCGCCCTTTCTCAGCACCCCCATCTTTCTCGCGATTTAAAATACGAAATGGATATCGTCATTTCAAAGTGGAGAAAAGAAGAAAGTTAAATAATTAAACAGCCACTTATTGCCACATAATTAATTATTATGATAATGATAGTTTTAAAAGGCATCAAGGCTGTTTATGGGTTCTCGAAATAAAAAAGAAACCACCTGCGTAGATAAAGTTGCTTGCATCATTCTGGCAGGCGGGCAAGGAACACGCCTTTTTCCCTTAACGCAAAATCGCTGCAAGCCAGCCGTCTCTTTTGGAAGTAGATACCGCCTCATCGACATCCCTTTATCGCATGCTCTTAACGCCCAAATCCCCCACATTTACGTCATCTCGCAATACCTTGCCACAAGCCTTCACCAACACATCTTAGAAAGCTATCAGCTCGACTTGATCCACAATGCACGCCTTATCTTGCTCAGCCCAGAAGAAACGGCACATCAAAAAGTCTGGTATCAGGGCACCGCAGATGCCGTCCGGCAAAATTTAGAACACATAGAAGCTTGCTCTGCAGAATATTTTCTCATTTTATCCGGCGATCAACTCTATAATATGGATCTGCACAAATTGCTTCTCTATGGCCTAGAAAGAGATGACGATCTTGTCATCGCATCTCTTCCTGTCGAAGAGAAAGAAGCCAAACGGATGGGTCTTTTAGAGATTGATGGAAAAAATCACGTCATCGACTTCCTTGAAAAACCTCAAGATCCACACCTCTTAAAACCCTTTGCCGTACCTCTTGAAATGCTCCACAACTATCCACAGAAAAATCCAAAAGTACCCCATTACTTAGGCTCGATGGGCATTTATCTCTTTAAAAGAGAGGCGCTCTTCTCTCTTCTCAAAAAACAAGGCAACGATTTTGGAAAAGACCTCATCCCCGCTCAAATCCAATTAGGAAAAACATCCGCATTTATCTACCCTGGATACTGGGAAGACATCGGAACGATCGACTCGTATTACCACGCAAATTTGGCACTCACGCAACGAAAAGAATGCCTAAATACTTACGACGAGGCCCATCCCATTTTTACCCGCCCCCACAATTTGCCAAGCCCCCTTGTGACAGATACGGTGATCCACGATTCGATCATCAGTCAAGGCGCTGTCATCGAAGCTCAAGAGATTACAAAAAGCATCATAGGGATCCGCGCCCACATCAAAAAAGGAACAATCATCCGCAATTCAATTGTCTTAGGAAACCACTACAGCGCAGCACAGAATCGCCCTTCTCACCTGCATATCGGAGAAAACTGCCTCATCGAAAAAGCAATCTTAGACGAGCATTGCTCGATCGGCAACAACGTCCAGCTGACCAACAAAAATCAGCTTAAAACCTATGACGGAGATGGCATTTATATCCGCGACGGCATTATTATTGTCACTACGGGCACTCGCGTTCCCGATCACTTCTCTCTCTAATAAGGAATACCATGAGCATCTGGGCACTTTCTGATCCCCACCTAGCCTTCGCTGTGCCTGGAAAAACGATGGAAGCCTTTGGGCCTCTTTGGGAAAACTACACCGATAAAATCGCAGGCAATTGGCGAAAGCTCATTAAAGAGGAAGATCTCGTGCTGATACCCGGAGACATCTCCTGGGCGATGCATTTAAAAGAGGCCCTTGTAGATCTAGAATGGATCCATGCCCTTCCCGGGACAAAAGTGATCCTCAAAGGCAATCATGATCACTGGTGGGGCTCTTCTAAAAAACTGACAGAAGCATTGCCCTCCTCGATCCATTTCATTCAGAATAATATCTTCAACTGGAACTCTGTCACAATTGGAGGAGCGCGCCTCTGGGACACTGCCGAATATACGTTTGATGCCTATATCGAATTCCGAGAAAATCCCAAAGCCCGCATCAAAACCCCTGAACAGCGCGCCAAAGAAAAAGAAGATGAAGAGCGCCTGTTTCAAAGAGAACTTGAGCGCTTAAAACTTTCCTTAAGTCAGCTTGATAAAACAGCTACGACCCGAATCGCCCTGACCCACTATCCCCCGATTGGCCCCGATTTGCATCCCTCGCGCGCCTCTGCAATTCTCGAAGAGAATAAAATCGATCTCTGTGTTTTTGGGCATCTGCATAGTGTAAGAGCCAATACGCTCCCCTTCGGCTCGGCGCGCGGCGTAAAGTACCTGTTCACCTCGTGCGACTACCTCAACTTCGTTCCTCTTAAAGTGATGTAATTTAGATTAATTCTCTGCACCTTCTCCTGATGACCGTTTTACGATATATCGTAAAAAAGTCACGACCATTTTACGACACATCGTAAAATGGTCGAAGTCCGTACGTCGAAAAATAACTTAAGAGTGATTAAAGATCTGAACGATATGATTTAACGCCATATCAGACGGATCGATCTGTTGATCGAGTTTTAAATGTTTACGCTTATCGAGAAGGCTTGCCACCATTTTCTCTTCATCCTCTCGATCCAGGCACCGGAAATAAGAGGCGATTTGACGGAGCAGATTTTGTAAATCGTCCTCTTGTTGAAGAAGAGGGATCGCTTGCCGCACCGCTTGCATGAAGAGATGAACATCCCCTCGATTCACCAGGTAATCGGCCATTTCAAGAAGCAAAGAAAGGTCTGGTTCTTCCGAGAGCAATTCAAGCAACCTTCCAATCAGTAAATTCCCTTCGGCAATGTCGCTTTCAGCAAAAATACGGGCGCGCAAAAAATCAAACCGTTTTTGATTCCCGATGTATTCATAGAACGAATCAAGAAGTTCTGAGGCTGCAAGATCATTTTCCGTTTCGATGAGATCAGCGATATAATCCGAGATAAACCCTTCAAGATCATGGGCACAGTATTGCGAAACATCTCGAAATGCCTCTTGAGGAGAGGTGCCATGATCGACTGCCAAATCCAAAATATCTTCTAAATCGCTCAAAGCCTCTTGTAAAGACTCTTCATCTTGCATCGTTCCATTATCGTACTGCTCAAAGAGCTGATCCAGCTCATCGCAGAATAAAGACAAAGAGGGTTTATCTGGCAAAAGGCGCCGCCACAGCTCGCAGACGATGAGAAACGTCTCATCGCGCAACTCAAGGTTTTCCTCATCGCAGCAAAGGCATTCGACCAATTCTTCCGGAGATTCGCAATTTTCTGCATAAACAAGAAAACTCTCTTCATCCAGAACAATCCCAAGGCGACTAAGTCGAGAGAAAAGGGATTTTTCGTCTAACTGACGATAATCCTCCACCTGCCATGCTTTGACCTCCATTGAAGGGTCTTCCTGCAAACTGATCCGTAAAAGATTATAGAGAGCTTTGCCCTTGAGTTCCATATCCTCACACAAAAAGAATTGAAATTGGGTAACAGGATACTCCCCCTTGAGATATCTCGTCAAATACTCATCGAAGAAAACCCCTCTCTTGGGCTATCTTTGAGGTCATGAATAGACGACGCTGTTATCATTTTCTTTTACTCGAGCTCCTAATTGCCTTTACTCTCTTTGCCTCGTGCATCCTCCCCCTAACCCATATCCCTATGAAAGCTTTCGAAGAAGAGCTCAAAACCTATCAACGGCTTCAGCTCCATCGGATTAGCGACGAGGCAATGGCAGAGGTGAAGGCGCAGCTTTTTAAAAATGAGATCCCCTGGGAAAAACTCGACGTATATAAAAATAATAAATCCCTCATCTTTCAAGACAGCGTGACATTGGATTTAAAAGGGTTAGGAGCGCGGAGCATTGAGAGAACAGGCTATATTTTCTCCTCGTCACGTAAAAAGGGGAAAAACCAAGACCAGCACCGACTCGTTGAGATCGAAATTAAATTAACCACCCCAAAAGCAAAAAATTTTTTTGTTTTTAACAAAAAACGGCGCAATACCCTTTCCTTCTACTACAAAGCCCTCGTCTCTCAAAAAAGCGGCCTCGAAGAACCCAAACCCTCTATGCCCACCCCAACTGCGCAAATCGTGCCTCTAACAGCTTAAACAGCAGGAATCCCTCATGATCTCTTCTGAACGCACAAAAAAATGTTTGCAATGAGAAAAAAACATAGCCTTACGCTTCTGGAGGTAATGATCGCACTCATCCTTGCAGGTGCGCTCCTCAGCAGCCTTTTGACCTTTTACAGTCAAATTTCCAGAAAAAAGCTCGAGCTGATCGAGCTTAAACAGTCTGTTCTTCCCGTCGAAAAAATGCGCCAACGGTTAAATCATCTCTTTGCTCATGCAGAATTAAATAACCACACCCAGATCTTCACAACCCTGCCCCATAGCGATGCCCTAGGCTCAGCGCTCTTTTTCTCCTATGATTACGGTGTGGACCCCGATCCTGACATCTCAGGCCTTGTAAAAGGAATGCTCTATCTCAACGATCGGCACCAGCTCTGTCTTGTCACCTGGGGTGGAAGTAAAACGCGCCAAGAGATTTTCTTAGAATCAATCGACTCCCTCTCTTTCTCGTTTTTTGATCCCAAGAAAAAACAATGGAAAACCTCCTGGGATAAAAAAGATCCCCGCCCCCCGTTTTTTAAACTTCTTTGGACGACAAGAGACAATCCCAAAACCACCCAGTCATGCGCGTTCTTTTTTCCTAATGCAGATGCAAAAATCACTTATGAGAGGCCAATGAGCATCCTATGAATATTCTTCCTTTAGTCTGCGGCCTTCTCTTTATTTTTTCTACTTTAGCCTTCACATTTTTTCGCGATGCAAAATCCCTTTCGATTATCGAGTGGAGCCTGACAGCAGCAGCTCGCACTGAACGCGCCGTCAATAACCGCCTAGAAATGCGCAAATTTAAAAAAGCCCCTGCAGCTACTGCAAAAGAGAAGAAAACCTCTTCAAAACCTAAAGAGGAAAAAACACAAGGCTCGACCATTTACCTACGGGCAATTTCCCCTTTTCCAAACATCTCGAAGGTCAGCCTAACCCCCTTATTCGAACCGATGGCCGACCCCTCTTCCCACATCGTCTATCAAGTAGCTGCCCGCCTCCTTGTTCTTCTCTATGAAAACACATCTCTTTTCTCTACTCCCCCTAAAAAAGGGTGGGAAACACAGATCTTAAATGCCCTAATCGCTCAAGAAAAAACAATGAACGCCTATGATGATCTCAGAGAATTCTCTCCTAAAGATCCCGAGCTTGCCCACCTCTATTATCAGATGCTCAAAGGAACAAATCACTACTCGATCGAAACATCTCAAGGCATTCCCCCTCTTCGCGATTTTTTCACGTTAGGCGAAGAGGCTGAAAAAGACGCTTTTAATTTCTATTTCGCACCACCAATTGTTCTCAAAGCCCTCTTTGGAACAAAAGTCTCGGCAGAGATTCTTGCGTTGGAAAAGAAAAATTTAAAAGAAGAGAAGACCTATCATCTCCTCGATAAACAAGAGCTGCAAGATCTGCTGTTTAAGCAAAACGGCCCGGAGGGCAGCCTCTCTCTCTTTGAGCCCTATCTGAGTTTTGCGAAAAAAATCCCTCCGAAAGAAATGTTAAGCGGCACTGATAAGCAAACCGGGATGCGCATCTCTCGCAAATGCTCCTCTTAAGCCAAGCTCCAATGGATCGCAGTGACGCCATTTGAAAAAGGGTGCTTTTCTTGACGCAGATTTAATAACGCACATTTTTTTACGGGAAATTCGTTAAGGTGCAATTTCAAGATTAAATCTTGAAATTGCACCAACCAAACACATGCAACTAATAATCAACTGCTTAAGCATTGCGAATCACGCGCTGATTAGGCAAAAGCACGGTAAACGTGGTCCCCTGCCCCAAGACAGAGGCAACGCTGATTGTTCCCTCATGCTTTTCGATGATCGTCTTCACAATCGAAAGCCCAAGGCCTGCACCGCCATGCCTGCGTGACCTGGCCTTATTTACAGTGTAGAAGCGGTCGAAGATATGCTCAAGATCCTGTTCTGGGATCCCAATGCCCTTATCAGAAATCGCAATCAAAGCTTCCTCTCCCATTTGATCGATAGTAATAGTGAGATGAGCAGGGGGATTAGAATACTTAGCCGCATTGTTCATGAGATTAAGAATGGCAAGTTCTAAAATTTCAGGATCCGCGCAAACACTCACGGGATCTTGTTTTTTTTCGATAACGATATGAGCCTCTTGAAAGACTGTCAGCACAACCTGGCGGCACGTTTCAACAAGCACAATGAGATCGCATTCTTGAAACCGGGATTCGGGAAGATTTTCAATATCGGCGAGCGTAAGAAGGTTTTTAACAAGATTATCCATCCGTTGGCAGTTGCGCACAATTTTTTCGATGATCTCTGAGAGCATTTCGGGAGGAAGCTCGGGCATGTCTTGAAGCGTTTCTGCAAACCCCTTTATGATCGTAATGGGAGTGCGCAACTCATGAGAGGCATTGGCAACAAAGTCTTTTCCCATCTCAAGCACTCGGTAGTGGCTCGATTTATCTTGAAGGACAATAATCGCACCGCTCTTATGCATTTTGGGAGCTGCAATCAGATCGAAGTAAACTTTTTTGGCATCGCCAAAAGAGATCGAATCGGTCACAATCGACCGCTTTTCTTGACAGGCTGTAAGAAGAAATTGACATTTTTCAAGAAGCGGGGTGATCGCCTTATCTAAAACGACAGGAAAGGGCTTACCAATAAGATGCCGTTTAGCAAAACCCAGCATACGGCTGCCAATAAAATTGACATAGCGGATTCCCATCTCAGCATCGACAGCAATCACTCCTTCTCCAAGGGACTCTAGAATCGCCTCCTTTTCGTTGCGCTCATCGACTAAGCTGGAGATATGCAGGCGCACCCGATCAGAAAGAGAGTTAAGAACTTCCGCCAGTTGAAACAAAGGATCTCTCGGATCGATCGAAGGGTGCAGCGCAATAGGAGAAAGAACCTCCTCTTTGCCCTCTTGAAAGGGTTTAATCGCTCGAATCATTTGCGCAATAGGAGCTCTCATCCGATACACAGCAGTCCAGGTCACAAGTGCAAAAAAAACAAAGGCAAACGCGCAAAAAATGAGAAACCATACTTGGAACTGACGGATGAATTCTTGCACATGCTGATATGAAAACTCAGCAGCACTCAACATCAACTGTTCCATCTCAGTTTGAAGAGTATGAGATACCGCCTTTTGAAAGAAAAAAACTGCAGCGCCCAGAAAAGATGCGAAAAATAAAATTTGCAAAAGAAGAATCTTACGACCAAACTTGATTTTTCGCTCCATTATGGCTCCTAAAACAGCTTATCTTCCTCCTCGGATAGAGAACACCTCGATCGGTTGATCGAATCCTTTAAGGGTGATGGGGCCAAGACTTTCTGAGACGGTTTTCTCTTGGACGTGAGGCTCATGCAGCGTCTCTTTAGTAATCCGAATCTCCATCCCTTGCGCCGAAGAGCATAAGCGCGAAGCTAGGTTAACATTACTGCCGATTACCGTATAGTTTAGACGATTTTCCGCTCCCATATTTCCAGCGAGCACATTTCCGGTATGGATCCCAATCCCCATTTCGATTAAGGGTAAGCCCTTGTCTTTACGCTCAACATTCCAGCGCGTGATCTCCTCAACAATTTTAAGAGCACTTGTGATCGCCTGCATGGCACTATTAGGATCAGGAATCGGCGCGCCGAAAAGAGCCATCGTCGAGTCACCCACATATTTATCAATGACCCCTCCGTTATGATCGATAATATTAGAAATTTTCGTCATACAGGCGTTGAGAAGATCAACCACTTCTTGGGGTTTCATATTCTGCGTCATATGGGTAAAATTGCGAATGTCGGCAAAAAGCACCGTTACCTTCATCTCTTCTCCTCCGAGATGAATATTTCCTTTCAAAATCTCCTGAGCAATTTCTTGAGAAACAACCTTATTTAAAACCGCCTTCACCTTTTCCTTTTCTTTTAAACCTGTCACCATCTGCTCGAATGCCGTACACAAAATTTCCACTTCATCCCCTCTGCCAGGATGCAAAGGCTTAGGCAGGTCCACCGACTCTAGATGACCTTCGCCAATCGCTTTTGTCGCTTGAGCTAATCTCGTTACAGGTCGAGTAATGCGCAATGCAATATTGTGCAACAAAATCAACACTAAAAGAATCGTGGAAAATCCGATCAGGTGCACATTGAATAAAATCGAATTCACAACGCTGATCGCCCCATCCACAACGTATTTTGTAAACGCAAACTCTACAGACACCGGATTGAGCATAATAAAGTGCAAATCGATCCCAGGAAAAGGGGTCATCTGACTAAAAAAATAATCTTCATTATTCCAATGAATCGTTCCTGTTTTATTTGCCAGCAACTGAGGTAAAGGAAGCGCCTTTTGTTCTGCAAAATCCACACGCTCACCACTTTTTGTATACGCGCCAAACACTTCATTGTTATGAACGATGAGAGCCATTTGACTCATCGTTTGCACAAGCTTTTGCAAAATTAAATCTGCATCGACAGCAAGCGTCAGATAACCCGCTTTCTCTATATTTTTTTCAACCGCCAAAAGCTGCGCGGTATTCCCTAAAAAAACATGGTGATCCGGACCGCGGAAGACGGCAATACTAGAGCCTAAGTTCGAAATGCTATCAGGGTCATGGTTCTTCTGATAATATGCCGCATCATCTAAAAAGGGCTGAGGGTAGAAACAATCGACCGTATGAATACCTGTTCCTTGCGCCTCACCCAAACGATTCACGGAAATGCCAAGAGGAGCTGGCGATTTAAACATATCGCTGCCAAAGACTCCGCTATCAAACAAAGATGCCAAGACCCAAATCATGTAGATCTGATTGTATTGCATCGTGAGCTTTCCCAAGCGCTGCTGAATATATCCTGAGGAAAAGCTAGAATACCCTTCAGGATAAAGCGGAATGTTATCCAAATTCTTTCCCTTCGCAGCAAGCTCCTTTTCGATCCAGGCGCGGATTTCATCTTTTTGCACATCCGTTGGCTTACCCAGTCCCTGCTTTAAGTAATTACGCGCATTTGTAAATGCGTGATAAAATCCATTGAGATCTAAGGTAAACCCCTCTGTCCAGGGCAATAAGACACTTCCTTGTTTCGAGAGAATCTCAGGTTGAAAAATGGGAGCCTTGCTGCTTTCAGAAGAAGGAAGAAGCAACTCTTCGACAGAAAAAAGAAGATACCCCTCTGGCAAGGTCCCTTTTCGGATCACAATCTGCTCCGACTCGGGCTGCTGGTATCCCGGTTTGTAAGCAATTGGGATTCTAACGCCAATGAGCGGCAATTTTTCTTTGAGCTCATCTGCCATCACCACCCATGCGCAATCATCGTTGATCGGCACTGTGTAAGAGAAGTCTAATGATTCAGGGCGAGGAACGATACATGAAGCCACTTTGCCTTCAATGGTGTTTTGAATCAAATCGATCCACTTATTATTCGCAAGCACCGTCGCCGTATCTCCCCAAGTTCCCGACTCCTCATTTTCGGTAATCGGCGCAAAATGTTCCACTTGAAGGAAAAAATTCGTAAGCTGCCTTAACATGAAATCGAGCATCGATTGTTTTTCAGCGATTGCAGAGGCCAGATAATTTTCGATCCCCTTTCGCTTTTCTTCACTCGTCTCAATAATCTTCTGCCTTAGTCGCCCCTCTGCTGCAGTAATTTTATTTGTGGTTGTGTACTCTTCAAGAGCGTAGTCAATTCCACCTGCGACAGCAAATGTAAGAGAAATCCATAAAAATAAACGGGTGCGTAAGTTCATGTCGTCCTATTAAATAAGCAGTTGACGTTTGTTCATGTCGGGGAAAAAATTTTGATAACCTTTCTTTGTAATCACGACGGTATCCTCATAGCGCACCCCCCCTTTTCCAGGGTAATAAAGCCCAGGTTCAATGGTGATCACCATCCCCGGCTCCAAGATTAATCCTTTTTCATCCCCATCGAATTTAATTCTTGGCGATTCATGCGTTTCGAGTCCGATACCGTGACCTAAACTGTGCACAAAATGCGATTCCATCTTATGGCGACGCATCACTAAGCGCGCAGCTTCATCCAGCTTGCCCACTGCAACACCTGGTTTTGCCAATTTCAACGCAGCCTTTTGCGCAGCGCGCACAACCTCATAGACTGTGCCCATAAAAGGATCGATCGATTTGAAAAACAACATCCGCGTCATATCAGAATGGTATTTGTTTAATACGACTCCAATATCGATCAACACCACATCTGCTTTAGCAAGACGCGTGCTGCTCGCACGGTGATGGGGCAGCGCGCTATTAGCCCCAAAGGCGATGATCGGATCAAATGCCATTTTTTCTGCGCCATGCTCCAAGCAAAAAATCTCAAAACCACGCGCCACTTCCAACTCCGAAACCCCGACCTTTAATAACGTGCGCACATGCTCAAATCCCTTGTAAAGAAGCTCCGCCGATGCCTGCATCCATTTCACCTCTTGTGGGTCTTTGATCCTTCGCAATCTATTGAAGAACGAGGAGAGCGGTTTAAGTTCGCAAGAAGTCTTTAATTTCCTTAATAGGGTCTTCAATGCGAGATAGTGATCATAAGAGCTATGGCCGCTATCAAAAATGAGCTTTTTAGCCTTGCATTGCAGAAGAAATTCGAGAATTGCAGATTCCTGCGGCAATCCAACAGAAACAGGAGAATCTTTTTCAGCTACTGCAAGATAGCGCCCATCCACAAACAACTTGGCAGAGGTGCGATGCACAAACAATTGCCCTAAAGACAGCTGAAGCCCTGTAAAATAATATAAATCAAGAGGATGATTCACCAAGCAAAGATCGATTTTTTCCTTTCGCATTTTGTCTTGCAACTCAGAGATCCGCGTTGAATGCAACTTGGAAACGCGCGATTGGGGAGTCTTAAGAGAACCTCGTTTGGAAGACGTAGCCATAAAGAATTTCCTTGAATTTCAACCCTGCTGCTCTACTTCTTCTAACATAAAATTATTTTTCAACCTATGGATTTCTAGAAAGACAGCAACGCGCTCAACTTCAAGTATTTTTTAACAGAAATCGCCTATATCCACGAAAGAAATGCATCCTCATTTTTAATTAGCGCTTAAAATAAGACGCCACAAGACAAATGAAATTTTTAATTTAAAAACCACAACCACCTAAACAAAACAATTAAAACCAGTAATTGATCTAAATAAAACAAATCAATATAATAAATCAAAAAAATAGGGGATAAAGTTATGTCTATTAATCGAATTGAAAACTCAGCTTCATTAACAACTTCAGAAACACCTTCAGAAGGTGATGCTGCGAAAAAACCTAGAACAGCGGCGTTTCCCGCTTGGCCCCTAGCTCAAATGTCTGAGCCAGACTTTGATTTTAATGCGCCCTTTTCTCGAACTATTGTAGGCCGCACTGTTACCGTGAGCTCCCCCTCGAGCAGCACTTCGAGCATCGGCAGCAGCTCCAGCGGTGCCTCTACCTTGAGCTCCCCCTCGAGCAGCACTTCGAGCA
>JAIELY010000028.1 GCA_019752555.1 Rhabdochlamydiaceae bacterium | reverse complement strand
TCCTCGCATGATTTCCCAAATTTCGCTATCTTCTACGCGTAGTTGCAAAGGCGAAGTTTTACCAGCTCCATTTGGTCCAGTAACCATCATCAGTCTTTTCATAATGACCTTCAAATTGAAACCACTTTTAGATCCTTCAACTGCTTTTCACAGCATCCACAAAGCACTGCACATGCTCCATCGGAATATCAGGTAAAACGCCATGGCCTAAGTTAACGATGAATCCACGATCCCCGTGCATCGAGGCAACTAACGTCCGCACAGCTTCTGTAATTTGAGACGTTGGATTCCTAAGAAATGTGGGATCGATATTGCCCTGGATGGCAATCTCCGCAGGCACAGAATGACGCAGCTCGTGCATCGGACGGTGCCAGTCGAAGCTGATGCAGCGCGGCTCTAAAGAAGAGAGCTCGGCAGGATACAAACTCGAGTTGCGGCAAAAAACGATGACAGGCGTTCCTGTGGGTTTAAGAGCGTCTACCATCCGCTTGAGATAGGGTAGGCAAAACGCTTGAAACTGAGCATAAGTTAAAATGCTCGCCCAGGAATCAAAAATCTGCACGGCGTTCACTCCCGCCTCTACTTGCGCAAGAAGATAGGCAATCGATGCTTGAGTGAGTTTTTCAAGAAGCCGATGGAAACTATCGGGATCGCGCTCCATCCAGGCCTTAGTGTGCTCAAACTCCTGTTTACTTCCCGAATCGATGAAGTAACTTGCAACCGTAAACGGCCCGCCGCAAAACCCAAGCAAGGGAACCTGCAACAGGGGCTTTAACAGGCGGATGGTCTTCATCACATAAAACAGGGCCTCGTCAACGTGCAACAGCGGCAGGGCATCTACCGCATCGCTCGTGCGAATCGCAGGCTCGACACGCGGGCCCCCCTTTTCAGGAAACTGCACAGAGAGTCCTAATAATTCGGCAATGACAAGAATGTCAGAAAAAAGAATTGCCGCATCAACCCCTAAAAGATCGATGGGCAATAAACTCACCTGAGCTGCAAGCTCCGGCTCATGAAAGAGCTGCCAAAGCGTATGCTTTTCACGCAAAGCCCGGTAATGGGGCATGTAACGCCCCGCTTGCCGCATCAGCCAGACAGGAGGACGAGCCGTATTACGGCAATGGAGCGCATCGAGCATCAAAGAGTTCATGCAAGAAGCCTATCGAGGATCGAATCCACATTAAAGCCAAATTCAGCTGCTAAATCGCTCTGGGGTGCAGATTCGCCAAATGTTTCAATGCTAATTGCAATGCCATCCAAGCCAATCCACTTCGCCCAACCGAAGCTCACACCCGCTTCGATACTGACCCTGCGGCCAATGTCTCCACCTAAAAGGCTGTGCTTATAGGCATCGCTCTGTTCTTCAAAAAGTTCCCAGCATGGCATCGAGATGACACGCACTCCCTTACCAATTTTTTCTAAGGCTGCTGCGACATCGATGGCTAAAGAGACCTCGGAGCCTGTTGCAATCAATGTAAAGTCGATTTTTTTCTCCTCTTTCTTCAAGAGATAAGCCCCTTTTCCCATCCCTTGCTCATAAGAGACATTGCAATAGCTAAGTTCCGGAAGATTTTGACGGGAGAGAATAATCGCTGTAGGCCCGCGGTAGCGCAGCGCAGCTAGCCACGCCATTTTCACTTCATTGTTATCCGCTGGACGGATCACATGGAGATTGGGAATCGCGCGCAGCGCCGCATAATGTTCCACAGGTTGGTGCGTTGGGCCATCTTCTCCTAAAAAGATCGAATCATGCGTAAATTGATAGATCACCTGCACTTTAGAAAGAGCCGCTAAACGGACCGCATTGCGCATGTAATCGGAAAACGTCAAAAATGTGCCGATGTAAGGCACAATCATATCTGTTTGCGCAAGACCTGTTGCTGCAGTCGCCATCCCGAACTCTCGGATGCCATACTTAATATTGCGGCCGGAGAAATTGCCTTTTGCAATGATGGGGAATTTTTTCATCATGGTCATATCCGATCCCGAAAGATCTGCAGAGCCGCCGATGAGCTGCGGCAACAGATCGCCTAAGACATTGAGCACGTTTTGAGAAGAGGTGCGTGTCGCAAGAGAGCTCTTCATCTCAATGGCTCGTAATTGGTCTTCCAAGTGATCGGGAAGTTTTTTCTCAACCATCTGCATGAACAGCTTATATTGATCAGGCCGCGATTCGGAAAACACGCGGAACATCTCTTTCCACTTCTGTTCGATCGCTGCATCTTTTATCAGTTTCTGTTCGAAAAACGTATAGACAGCCTGTGGGACATAAAACTCCTCTTCGGGAAGTCCGAGCGCTTTTTTCGTCGCCTCCACCTCTTCTACGCCAAGGGGCGAGCCATGCACTTTATGCGTTCCCGCTTTGTTGGGAGAGCCTTTGCCGATCACGGTTGTCATTTCGATAAACACAGGTTTTTTCTGCGACTCGCGGATTTCTGTAAAAATGCGGTCCATCGCATCAAAATCATACCCATCTAGCTCATACACATCCCAGCCATAAGCTTTGTAGCGCATTTTCGTATCTTCCGATCCCGATTCGGATAAAAATCCATCGAGAGTGATCTTGTTGGCATCATGGATTAAAACAAGATTATCCAAGCCCAAATGTCCCGCTAGCGCCGAGGCCTCTGCGGAAACTCCTTCCATGAGACAGCCATCGCCTGCTAAACAAAACACCTTATTCGAAAAAAGAGAAAATCCTTCGCTGTTGAACCGGTTAACAAGCATCTTTAAACCAAGTGCTTGTCCCACCGCGTTACCCACACCTTGTCCCAGAGGTCCAGTTGTTGCTTCCACTCCTTGTGTGATGTGGTATTCCGGATGTCCTGGAGTTTTCGAGTGCAATTGCCGAAAGCGCTTGATTTCATCCATCGATAAACCAAATCCTGCAAGGTGCAGCAAAGAATAGAGCCACATCGAACCATGCCCCGCAGAGAGAACAAACCGATCCCGGTTGAGCCATTTGGGATTTTTGGGGTTATGGCGCATGGCCACTCCATAAAGATAGGCGCCAAATTCAGCACAGCCCATCGGGAGTCCGGGATGCCCGGAATTTGCCTTTTGGACAGCTTCAATTGAGAGCTCTCGAATCGTATTTGCGATTTTCGTCAGTTGCTTCTTAAGTTCCGCATCCATTGCGTAGCTCCTACAAGTTAAATAATCGTCGAGCTTAGCAAAGTGTATGGATGAATTGCAAATCAAAAGGCAAGCTGGCCGAAGCGAACCAAAAAACTCAATACAAATAAAAATAAAATCCAAAGACAAGATTAATCGACAAAAACAAAACCAAACTATATATTATTTCAGCTCACAACCAAACTACGGTAAAACACATGTCAATTCGACCCACACATTACAGCCCATTTAAAGCTGAACACCCTGCACCTACACACCCTTGCGAGAGCATTCCAGACACAATTATCTCCACTGTCTCTGCACATTTGGCAAAAAAGACAATGTCTTGCTTAAATCCCGCCTTAAGCGAAACGCCCTACGACCTTCATGTCAGCAAAATGCAGTTACTCAAGGATGAAAGCAACCAGCTCGTCCGCTTTTATACCCCCCATGGCACAGAGATCGAAGGTGTTTTCTATCCTGCGAAGGACTCCAAAAAAGCGATTTTATTTGCGCTCGGAGAAGGAGCTGCATTTGAAAAAATCGCCGATCCCGCACATCCCGACGCACCTATGTTTCAACTGCTACGCAAAGAGTTTAAAGAGACCGCAGCGCTTCTCATCATCAACTACGGTGAAATTGGTTCAAGCGAAGGCGCAGCGTCTCTCGAGCACTGGGCAATGGACCTTTATTCCGCGTATGCTTTTCTTAAACACAAAGGGCATGATGAGATTCTTCTCTACGGAAGATCTTTAGGAGCGCATCTTTCACTAAAAGCTTGCTCCCACATTTATGACAAATATCAAGTCGCCCCTCCTGTCATTTCTGACCGCGGGTTTGAGCACCCAAGAAAATGGATTTACCCCGCATCAGCTCCAAGCCCCCTTCTCTCACTAAAACTCAGCTGCCAAGGCCTAAACACGCCCGTGGAACCCTTTAGCTCTCAAGAGGTCTTGCACATCGACACATCGCTTAAGCCAGAACCGATTTCTGTTCACACAACAGAAATGAATGCTGGACAACCTGAGACAGCAATTGTCAATTTTGTGAAAAAAGCGCTGAAGGTCTGAGCTTCTTAAATCCAAGCGCTCTGAAAAAATCAGAGCGCTTATCAATGTTCTTGAATCTCCTGTCCATTGAGATAGGATACGCAGTTAAAGCTCCCTTCGAAAAAATTATAAGACTGAATATGAAGGCGCCTCTCAGAATAAACGGCACGCGTCCAGAGCACGAAAAATTGACTTGTAAATCCAGTAATGAGCCTGTCTGGAAGGCCTTTAGAGAGCTGACTCGTTAGTGTTTTTTTTACGCCACTTTGATAAGATCTAGCATCAGCTGTGTTGCATCCACTTAAAACAACCTGTGCCTCTTGCGATAGATACTTTCTCAAGCATTCCATCTCCATTGCATTCCCTGTAAAACGATATGTGGGCCCCAAATAGGTCTCACGCGCCGTACTATGACCAAAAAGACTGAGAAGATCAATCGAAGCCTCAGTTGGAAGAAGCGTTGATTGAGAAAGAACTTCGCACAATTGTTCTGAGCTGTTGATTTTATACCCCCTAGTCTCGCAATTTTCATAAATGAGCTGATGGTAAGTAGGAGATGTAAACGGATCGTCTGGCAGATTACTTTCATCGCCACTGATAATCACTGCACGACAACTCTTTTCACCCGCCAATAAAGGAATCGCTTGATTTCGTAAAACAAAGTCTTGCTCTGTTGTGTCTAAAGTGCCAAACCGTTGACAACCCTGAAACAAATGGATCGAGCGCTTCGCTGCAGAACCCAATGAAACAACTCCCATTGTCATCACAAGCGCCCCGCTAACATAACTCGAAACTCTTGCAGCTGTGTCCGTCTCCGCTGCTCTTGCCCTACTCAATTGCCGCTTTGCATATAGCAGGGCACGCACACCGCCAAAACTCTCTGCGATTAATGCGACTACCTCTAATGCAACCTGCGCTGTTGCTTGATAAGGAATAAACTCTGGAGGCATAAACTTGACAACCATTCCACTAAAGAGCACAAGCTTGGTTAACTTGGCGTCCCCTTGATGCAACAAATAATTTCCGGCAATCAAAGGCAGAAAAAAACGAGTTGGAAGAGCAGCTCGTGTCGTAGACCAGAAAAAATAATCAACCGCATGCGGGAGGACTCCTGTAAAGACCCCTTTTGCAATTTGAGAGGCTTTTACTGCCACGCTGCTCAAAGTTCCAATGACCCCACCCACGCCGCTTGCAAGCCGATCGCAAACCGCAATCCACCTGATCGCAGACGGGCTAAGTTGAATGTGCAAAAACATAAAACAAACCATTTTTATTAATTCATTTTACACTTAGATTATTTAAAAGAACATATTTTAAAACAACAAAACAGCTAGAAACCAAACACCTACAAAAGGTTAAATTATAATTTTAAATTAACTCGAATGAAAAACAGAGATTTCAGAGATCTTTGACTTTTCCCTTCTCTCTATGCTAAGCTGAGGCTCGCAATCAATCCTCCAACGTTAGGACCCCAAGATTTATGCACTCTCAAGACATCCGACGCAATTTCCTCAAATACTTTAAAGACAAAGGTCATGCAATCATCCCCTCTTCCCCTGTTGTTCCGCATGACGATCCCACCCTGCTTTTCACTAACGCGGGAATGAACCAATTTAAAGACGTCTTTTTGGGAAAGAGCGAAAGAGAGTACACGCGAGCGTCCACTTCTCAAAAGTGCATCCGGGTCGGAGGCAAACATAACGATTTAGACAATGTCGGCCATACAACGCGCCACTTGACCTTCTTCGAAATGCTGGGCAACTTTTCTTTTGGCGACTATTTCAAAAAAGAGGCCATTCTATTTGCTTGGGAAGTCTCGACACAAGTCTTTGGCTTTGATGCAGACAAAATCTGGCCGACCATTTTTGAAACAGATGAAGAAGCCTTTAGCTATTGGAAACAGATCGTTCCCGAACATCGGATCATCCGCATGGGAGAAAAAGACAACTTTTGGGCGATGGGAGATACAGGTCCCTGCGGTCCTTGCTCTGAGCTTCTCTACGATCGAGGCGAGGCGTTCGGCACTGCGCGCTCCCCCAAAGAAGATCTCACAGGCGAGCGTTTTTTAGAGTTTTGGAACCTTGTCTTCATGCAATTCAACCGGGATGCAACAGGGCACATGCAGCCTCTTCCCAAGCAGTCGATCGACACGGGAGCAGGTCTTGAGCGTGTTGTGGCGCTGAGAATGGGCGTTGACACCGTATTTGCAACAGATATCTTCATGAGCCTAATCGCACAAATCGAGCAGGTCTCAGGGAAAAAATATAACGCACAAGATCCTCAATTAGCGCCTGCCTATCACGTGATTGCAGACCACATCCGCTCGCTGAGTTTTGCCATGTCCGATGGAGCGCAGCCGAGCAACATCGAACGCGGCTATATTTTGCGCAAGCTCATCCGCAGAGCTGTCCGCTATGGACGGATGCTCGGCATCCAAGATCCCTTCCTTGCCAAAATCCTCCCCCGTCTTGTCGATGTGATGGGACCAGACTACCGAGAACTCTCTGTTAACCAAGGGCGGATCACAGAGATTTTAACTCTCGAGGAAGAAGCTTTTATCCGCACTCTAAAGCGCGGGGGCAACATCCTAAGCTCGGTCATTGAACAGGCCAAAGCGCATCCGCAGAAACAGATCACAGGGGAAGAAGCATTTAAACTTAAAGACACCTACGGATTTCCCCTTGAAGAAATCTTGCTGATCGCAAAGGACACAGGCCTGCAAGTCAATCTCGATGCCTACGAGCTTTTAGAAGAGCAAGCCCGTGAAAAATCGCGCAGTGCAAAAACCGTACATGCCCAAGTCGCAGAGGAGAGCCTCTTTAAAGATTACGTCGCAAAGCATGGCCCATGCGAATTTGTTGGATTCAGTGAAACACAGGCGCAAGGCGCAATCTTAGCGCTTGTCAAAGACGGCATTTTTGTCGATCAGCTCAATGAAGGCGATGAAGGGATGGTCCTTCTTGACCGCACACCTTTTTATGCAGAAAAAGGGGGGCAAATCGGAGACCAAGGAACTCTTGTCCATCATAGTGCCCACTTCGAGGTCAAGGACTGCCACGCGCCTTATTCGGGAGTGATTGCTCACATCGGGCGTCTTGAAAAGGGAAGTTTCATCTTAGGCGAGCCTCTCAATGCGCAGGTCAATGCCCCCCGCCGCCAACAGATCGCCAATAACCATACCGCAACCCACTTACTCCACTTTGCCCTGCAAAAAGTGTTAGGCGAGCACATCCGCCAAGCAGGCTCTCTTGTCGAGCCCAAACGGCTGCGCTTTGACTTTAACCACCATAAGCCCCTATCGCAAGATGAGCTGCGTCAGCTCGAGCTTCTCGTGAATGAGAAAATCCGAGAAGATAAGCCTGTTAATACCTACGAGCTTTCCTTCGATGAAGCGCAAAAACATCCCGAGATCAAGCAATTTTTCGGCGAAAAATACGGCTCGAAGGTCCGCGTTGTCGACATCGGCTATTCGAAAGAGCTCTGCGGAGGAACCCATACGGCTCACGTTGGAACAATCGGCTATTTCCGGATTGTAAAAGAGTCGAGCATCGCAGCGGGCGTGCGCAGAATCGAAGCGGTAACAGGACTTGATGCCGAACATCTTGTTTATGACGAAGAAGACCTCCTAGAAAAGCTCGCAGCCCTGCTGAAGGTCGATCCGAATAAACTCCAAGAAAAGATGACCTCTTTAGTCGAAGAAAATAAAGCGCTTTCACAAGAGCTCAAACAATTCCGTCTGCAAGCGTTAAAAGAGCTCAGCGCTACCCTCGCTGAAAAAGTGCAGCAGGCAGGCGCTTTTCCGCTCATCGCAGAATGTGTCGATCTCAACACAGAATATTTAGCTCCTCTCGCAGAAGAGCTGATGCACCGCGTGAGCTCGGCTGTCATCGTGTTAGGCATTAAGATGCCAGAGCGCTGTCAGCTTTTAGTCAAAGTCTCTTCCGACTTAACCCAAAAAGGGGTACAAGCAGTTCAACTCATTAAAGAGATCGCCCCTCTTGTCGGCGGCAGCGGCGGCGGAAAAGCAGACTCTGCGCAAGCTGGAGGAAAAAATCCTGAGGGGCTCCCCTCAGCCCTGCAAAGAGCAAAACAATGGCTATCGACCCTCTAAAAGAGCTCCTGACAAGCCCCGCATTGCAGGCCTTTGCAAAGCTCTGTCCTGACGAGGCCTCCCTGCTCATCGAAGAGCTCTGGGAGGCTCCAAAGGCAGCACTCATCGCGCTCTTAGCAAAGGCTACAGGGAAAAACATCCTTGTTGTCAGTAGCTCGATACAAGATCAGCTCCTTGAAGATATCGCCTATTTCACACAAACACCGCCCCTTGACTTCCCCGCCTGGGAAACTCTGCCGACAGAAGAAATTCCCCCCTCACTTGATATCGTGGGAAAACGGCTTGAAATTCTTCACAATCTAAGCACAAAGAAAAAACCTGTCATCCTCCTCGCATCACTCCAAGCCTGTTTGCAAAAACTCCCCTCGCCAGCAACCCTTAAAAAACTCTGCCATCACTGGAAAGTCAATGATACCCTCGCCTTCGATACCCTTCCCGCACTCCTTCAAGAGCTCGGCTACCGGAGATCTCCTGTCGCCTCTGACAAAGGAGAATTTGCGCTGCGCGGCGGGATCCTCGATATTTTCCCCCTGTCCACTCCCGATCCCTATCGTTTAGAATTCTTCGGCGATACACTCGAACAGATCCGCACCTACGATCCGATCAGCCAAAAATCGATGGCAAAGGTCGACGCGTTTTTCCTCTGCCCCGCTTCTGAGCTGCATCTTTTACAAAGCGCAAAAGAACTCAACACCCTATTCGATTACCTTGGGAAACAGACCCTTGTCATCTTAGATGACCTATTGAGCTTGGAAGACCGCAGCGTCGCCTTGAAATCGAGCTCCCGTTATCTTTTGAGTTTCGAAGCCTTTTTAGAAATCTGCAACGCGCACATCCGGCATTATTGGGTAAAACAGAGCCTCGAAACTCTATCCGATGTCAACATCCCAAAAAAAGTTGGAAGAGCTTTTTATACGGGCAAAGATCCTCTGCAGCCGCTTACCTTTGAGATGTTCGATCAGTCGATCGAGACCAAACGCTGGATGCACCCTTTTTCCGAAGTTGCCGATTTTTTTTCCCTCTCAGAGAACAAAGCAGCTGGCACAGCGAGCGAAATCCTGCAAGGAATCCACCGCTTTGCAAAATCCAATCTCCAGATCCACTTTCTCTCCACCAGCCAGGCCGAAGAAAAGGCTCTTAAAGAGAAGATTAAAGAAGAGAACATCACACTTCCTCCAAACACCCAGTTTGAAACGGGATACCTCTCTTCTGGCTTTGTGATCAGTGAAACAGAGCAGTGCTGGATCCCGATGACAGAGCTCACCCACAGACTTAAACCAAGACGCCAAAAATGGCGCTCTACAGCACACACTCCCGCATCGGAATTCCACGCTCTTAATCCCGGAGATCTCGTCGTTCACTTTCATAATGGGATTGCCAAATACCTTGGCATTGAAAAACGGCCCGATCATACTGGAAGAGAAACCGAATTCATGCTCCTTGAGTACGCTGAACAGAGCAAACTCTACGTTCCGATCGCCCAGTCCCACCTTGTTTCCCGCTACATCGGCGCCCATGAGCAGATCCCAACATTAAGCGCTTTGGGCTCTCTCAAGTGGCAAAAAACAAGACTCCTAGCCCAGCAAGCCATCATCGGTTATGCCGATCAGATCCTTCGGATGAATGCCGAGAGAACAGTAAAAGGGGGCTTTGTCTTTGGGAGCGATTCGAAAGAAATGCAGCTTTTTGAAGAGGACTTCCCCTTTGTCGAAACTGAGGATCAAACGCAAGCCATCCAAGCGATCAAAACCGATATGACCTCTAATAAAGCCATGGACAGGCTCATTTGCGGCGATGTCGGCTATGGAAAAACAGAAGTTGCCATGCGCGCTGCGTTTAAAGCGGTTGCCGACGGCAAAAAACAAGTGGCAGTTCTTGTTCCCACCACAGTTCTTGCCATGCAGCATTACGAATCGTTCTGCAATAGAATGGCAAACTTCCCTGTCAATATCGGTGTGATTTCCCGTTTTTGCAGTACTAAACAGATCAAAGAGACCTTAAAAAAAGCCTCAGATGGAACAATCGACATCCTAATCGGCACTCACAGGATCTTGAGCAAAGACGTCATTTTCCGCGATTTAGGACTCATCATCATCGACGAAGAGCAGCGCTTTGGCGTGCGCGCGAAAGAACATTTAAAGGCCTTGAAAACAGGTGTCGACTGCATCACTCTTTCTGCAACACCCATTCCCCGCACACTCTACCTCTCGCTGATTGGCGCAAGAGACATCTCCGTTATCAACACGCCCCCCCAAGATCGCCTGCCCATTAAATCGATTCTCGCAGAAAAAGACCCAGCGCTCATTCAAAATGCCCTTTTGCGCGAACTTACCCGCGATGGACAAGCCTACTTTATCCACAACCGGGTAGAGACCCTCTTTCAAGTGACAGAAGAATTGCAGAAACTGCTTCCCGAAGCGAAAATCGTCACCGGCCATGGACAAATGTCCGCAGACGAGCTCGATGCGGTCTTTCACTCCTTTAAAACAGGACAGGCGGACATCTTTGTTGCGACAACAATCATCGAAAACGGAATCGACATCCCCAACGCCAATACGATCCTGATCGACAGATCCGACACCTTCGGCCTTGCAGACCTCTACCAAATGCGCGGAAGAGTCGGCAGATGGAACCGCCCCGCCTACGCCTACTTTCTTGTTCCCAAACAAAAAGAGCTCCCTGAACTCACCCGTAAACGCCTCTATGCCCTTATCGAATCCTCCGGTTACGGCGCCGGCATGAAAGTTGCCATGCGCGATTTAGAGATCCGCGGAGCGGGCGATATCCTCGGCACACAACAATCCGGCCACGTCTCTTCGATCGGCTTCCACCTCTACTGCAAACTGCTCAAAAAAGCTGTGGACGCACTGCGCTTAAAATCCGCTCCCACTTTCACTGAAACTAAAATGGAGTTTTCTTTCCCCGCATCTCTTCCCGATGCTTACATCAACGAAACCTCGCTCCGCATGGAGATCTACCACCGCCTCGGAGAGGCTTCCTCATTTGAGGAAATAGATGGGATCTTAGCAGAGCTCAAAGACCGTTTTGGAACGCCCCCCTCAGAAGTGCTCTGGCTCTATCACCTCACACGCCTGCGCCTTTATGCAGCAACGCACCACTTCACCCATTTGAAATTTGAGAATTACACCTTTACGGCAGAACGGCAGACCGCCAAAACAACAGAAAAGAAAACGATCCCCCTCCCACGGACAAAAAAGCCCGCCGAGCTCGAATGCCAGGTGATCGAAGCGCTTCAGACTGCTTTCAAACTCAAGAAGTAATCACATCCCGATGTTTCTGTGATAAGCCCCTTTCACATGCTTCTCCTGCATCTTGCGGGCCACTTTGAGAATAGCAATCCCCTTTTCCACATGATCCGCCATGTGGCGGTCGTAAACAGACTCAGAACTTTTCTTTGTCTTCACGCCATCGACATTTAAGGGAAGATCTGAAATCAGAAGAAGCGCGCCTAACGTATATTTCCTCTTGTAACTTGCCGCAAACAAAGTGGCGCATTCCATTTCGATCGCTTGCGCCTTTGTGGCTTTAAGACGGGTTTTAAACTCTTCGTTAAACTCCCAAAAACGCATATTCGTCGTGAAGGTAATTCCAATGTGATAAGCGCACTTTTGCAGCTCCATGACCTCGGTCACAGCCTTTTGCATCAAGAAATTCGCAAGAGCGGGCACCTCGGGAGGAAAATAAAAATCAGATGTCCCCTCGCCCCGGATGCTCGCAACAGGAACCAAATAATCCCCAACCTTGTAACGGCGGCGCAGACCTCCGCACATCCCCAGCAACAAGCTCGTCTTAATGGGCATAAAAGAGCACAAATCCACCACAAGCGCTGCCGCCGGCGATCCGATCTTAAAATCGAGAATGCTCACCCCATCTTCTGGGGAATGAGCCACTTTAAACATCGACCCTTCAATCACCTTCACGCCGCGTGTCTTTGCAAAATAATCGACATAACGCGGGAAGTTAGTCAAGAGCAGATTGGACTGGAAATCTCCCACGTCGCAACCCGCATAACGCTCTAATGTATCCTTAGCAAATTGACCTTCTGTGACAGCCTCTACCATACTCAAAAATCCCCCTTGAGCTTTTTCCGAGCATACCCCATTTCTCAGCAAAAAGCAAGAAACTGCATAGACTGCTTCCACTCTAAAGGTAGAAATGATTCTAATTTTGGACTCGAAGCAGATATAAAAAAGCCCAGCCATTTCAAATGGCTGGGCGTTGAGAACCAAAGAAGGTTAAATAAATTTTTTATAAAACCTTCCTTCAAATTAAGAGCCGCGCGATTAAGCAGCGCCTGCAGAAGCGTTTGGATTCACAGCCTTAATGTCTTTTTGCATTTGAGGCTCTTTCTCTTGCTCCTCTTGCCATCCGACGGGCAAGCCAGCAATTTCCCCTAAGCGGTTGATCCTGTTTTCAATTTTCCTAAAGTAAGGATCGAGGAAACTTTCTTTGCACTCCAATATAGTCAAGCGGCGAGGCTTATAGGCATCAGGATCGTCGGGGTTGGATTCCACTTTCGCAAAAAATTCTCCTGCTAGAAGCTGATTTGGAGAAATCAACATGGTTTGCCCGCTATCTTTGTTTCTCTCGTAGGCGTATAGTGCAAAATGCTGAGAGATCTTCAAGTGCGAATTTAACTGGCGCGCAAGCTCTTTTAGAGCCCCCACCGAAATCAACGGGTCCTTGCAACCGCGAAGCGCTTCAATGCCCTCAACAGTCCATGCAAGAGTGCTATCCATAATACGAAATCCCTTGTAGGCGCTCCCCTCTCTAAAATGCCAAAAAATGTTCTTCATTAAGCTCAAGTCATTCTTAATACCTTCTAGATCTGAAAGGCCTCCCCCTTTTGCACTAGGAAAGGCTTGTTCAATCACTTCATGCGTACTCAATTGCTTAGAAAGCGATGATGGCACGTGGGTTAAAGGCTGTAAAGGGAGCGTTAAATCTTTGGCGGGAGTCTGCACATCTTTCAAAACGATGTCTTTATTCCGATCCGATTCCCAACCTTTTTCAAGACCCATTTGTCGACCTAGGTCGCTCATAAACGCATCCATTTGCCCGAGTAAAGGAACAACCCTCTCAGTGTGTACGCAACGATAACCCGCATCTCTTACGCACATATCCTCTGATGAAGTAAGAAGAATTTGTCTAAGCTCCATGAATTTCTGACCCAATTGTCTCACACGCTCTAATGGAATCTCTCCTTTCAAAGAAACAAACTCATTATAATCCCTTTCAAATGCATCGATGCCGTCAGCAAGCCATAAGACGTATGAAACATGCATGACACGTACAGGAAGTTTTCCATCGAACTGTCTTTGTGCTTCCAATATCCCTCGAGAAGCGAGTAAAGTCATGTCAGATTTTGTATAGCCCCAATCGTTTCGAGAAGAAAGAATCTGGAGCACACCTTTTAGAGCTGCACCAGAAATCATCGCAGTTTGGTATTTTGACTCAACGAGCACATTCTCTTTTTGCTTGTGACGGATGCCTTTGACTTTATCAAATAATGTTGTCACAGTCTTTGCTTGTTGTGCAGATAAAGGGATCCTGTCTGACCACATCGACACAAATTGCCCTTTTTCGAGAAGCATTTTGGCTCGTGTTTTAAACGATCGATAGCAAATCGTACAGCGCATCGCAAGTCCGCCATCTTGAGAAGAGCCCGCTTTTGCAAAAGCATTATGCGCTTCTTTATACGCTTCGTAATCCATCTTAAGTAGGGTCATCTCAGATGATGACACTCCGGCTGTAGCTGCCATGATTTCCTCCAAAATAAAGTTTAGTTTTTTACATGAATCTATTTTAATTTTAACAGCGATTTAATGTCAACAAAACGCAAATAATCATCAATAAAAACATAAATATTAAGAAAAGAAGCAAACAGAAAAAGGGAATAAAAAATTAAATATTACATTAAAGAAATAACATAACAAAAAAACCTCGTTCCCTCAGACAAAATCAAGCTTGCAAATTAAACCCCTAGGGGGGAAAATTCCCCCTTGGATTTAAAGCACCTACACTAGGATGACCCATGGCACAAATTAGCACAGGCGATGTACGCGGCGGCGCAAAAGTTGAAATCGAAGGAGAACCCTACACTGTCGTTTCAAATGAATTCGTGAAACCAGGCAAAGGACAGCCCTTCAATCGGATTAAAGTCAAGCACCTCAAGACGGGCCGAGTCGTTGAAAAAACCTTCAAATCGGGTGAAAAAGTCGAACTCGCCGATGTCGAAGAGAACAAAATGCGCATGCTCTATAAAGAAAGTGACGGGGTCGTCTTTATGGATGACAACAGCTTCGAGCAGATCACCATCCCTCTTACGTTGATTGGAGATAAGGATCAGTGGCTGATGGAAGAGACGCTCTACGATGTCGTCTTCTACAAAGGATTGCCGATCGACCTCAATCCTCCCACCTTCATGGAAATGAAAATCGTCGATACAACTCCCGGGGTCCGCGGCGATACCGCATCAGGCAGAGTCCTAAAACCTGCAATCACTGAAAGCGGTGCAAAAATCCAAGTGCCGATCTTCATCGAAGAGGGCGAAAAAGTTAAGGTGGACACTCGTACAGGTGAATACGTCTCACGCGTCTAAAATCGATCTCCTGATCGATCGCGCTGCTTTGTTTAAAGCAGCGCGCACTTTTTTCTCGGATCGAAACATCCTAGAGGTCGATTGTCCGGCGCTCTCTCAAGCAGCACCGATCGATCTGCATATCGACATCATGGAAGTCTCTGTCGCATCCAACCAAATAGGCTATCTACACAGCTCCCCTGAATATGGAATGAAGCGTTTGCTCGCTGATGGCAGCGGTGACATCTACCAGATGAGCCACGTCTTTCGCAAAGGAGAAATCGGCCCCTTGCACAACCCGGAATTCACCATGGTCGAGTGGTACCGGCTCCATTTTTCCTTTGAGCAAATGATCGAAGAGACACTCTCTTTCATCCGCCTCTTTTTAGGAGACCTTCCAGCATCCCGCTTAAGCTACAGAGAGACCTTTAAACGGTATCTCAACATCGATAGTGCTCAAGCAACCCCAAGCGAGCTGCTTGCCCTCGCCCACTCTCTTGATCTGCCTCCTTCTGCTGCCTCCTGGGACAAAGACACCCTCCTACAACTTCTCATGAGCTTTCTCATCGAACCCCGTCTAGGGGAAAACGAGCTATTTGTCCTCACTGACTTTCCCGCCTCTCAAGCAGCACTCTCCAAAACAATCCAAAAAGGCACTGAAAGCGTCGCCTGCAGATTCGAAGTCTACTTCCGCGGCATCGAACTTGCCAACGGCTACCACGAGCTCACAGACCCCCAAGAGCAGCGCCTGCGCCTAGAAGCGTCAAATAACGCGCGACAATCTGCTGGCAAGGCAGATCTCAAAATCGATGAACACTTCCTAAATGCATTAGAAAAAGGGCTTCCCGACTGCTGCGGGGTGGCGGTAGGATTTGACCGCCTGATGCTGTTGAGACAAAAAAAAGCACATCTTAACGATGTGCTTGCCTTCACGTGGGAAAATGCTTAGTCATTGAACTGGATCGAAGCGCCAGATCCGTCATCATCATCGTTAACACAAGAGACTACCGTTACGTTACGATATCCAACTTCCGAATATGGATTGCTCGCATTTAGCGAAATTTAAATTAATCCACTATTGGAGCTTCACTCGAGGGTCTCTTGTTATCCCAAGACCCGTTTAAGCTCGAGATATTTCTCTTCCCGCTTACGATGCTCAAGAGGAACATTAAGGTTAAACTTGGCAACAAGGATGGTCTTTACGTTATAATTAGTCGATTCATTAACAAACCGCTCTTTAGAATAGAGACCTCCCGTCATAATTGGAATGTTAAGTTCCTCTTTAAGAGGAGCGATAAACTCTTTGCACCTGCCCATTTTTAATGCGAGGTCCACAAGATTTTTATTCATGGCTTTAATCTGCGACGCATCAAGACCTTTCACAGCGTTACTTCCCTCAGTAGATGTAGCAAATTCACTGATTTTCTTTGCGATTGTGAGAACATTTGTATTTTGATCTGTTGAAAAAAGCGAATCGACAAAACGACCAAACCAGTTCTTTGTACAGAAAACAAATTTGCCTTCATTCTGATCCCAAGCGACGAGCTCTCCATTTTTCAAATGCCGTTGAAACTCGCTGTTGTTCATGTGCGTAAACAGCTCCAAAGCATTTGAATTAAATGAAACAGAAGAATTAGAACTCATATTATTACCTATATTATATTATTCGCGTGATGACAATTTTATTTTAAAAAACCACAAAAGTCAACATAAAATAATAATGTTTTATATAAAGATTATAAGCAAAAAGAGATTGAACGCACAATCAACTGAATATGAACAACTTAAAAAAGAATAAGACGGTACGCGCTACATCCAGCCTTGGACAATGGGATAGCGCCGCCCCACACGGAAGGCTTTTTTACTGACACGGATACCTGGAGCCGACTGCCGCCGTTTATACTCCGCGCGGTGGATCCGTTTGACAAGATCCACAACAAGCTCGAGTGGAAGAGAGAACTCTTCTGCGATCTGTTCAGGAGAGAGGTACCGCTCAACATAAGCGCCGAGCACCTGATCGACAATCGAATAATCTGGCAAGGAGTCGGAATCTTTCTGATTGGGACGCAGCTCTGCTGAGGGCTCTTTTGTCAAGATCGACTCTGGGATCACCTGCAAAGAGCGATTAATCCAACGGCATAAAGCATACACTTGCTGTTTAGTCACATCGGAGATCACACTTAAGCCTCCGCACATATCCCCATAGAGCGTGCAGTATCCCATCGCCATTTCACTTTTATTTCCCGTACTTAAGACAATGTATCCAAGTTTGTTGGATATCGCCATTAAGAGGGTGCCGCGGATGCGCGATTGGAGATTTTCTTCCGTAATATCTTCAGGCATCTGTGCAAAGACAGGCTCTAAGGTTTCTAAAAAGGCAGCAAACGGCTTTTCAATCGAAATATTCAGCAGCTCGATGCCCAAATGATCTGCTAGCAGCTCAGCATCCTTTAAACTCAGCCCTGAGCTATAACGAGAGGGCAAAGCAAGTGCAAGAACATTATCCTTACCCAATGCATCCACTGCAATGCAGGCGACAAGTGCAGAATCAACGCCACCGGACAACCCCAAACACCCTTTTTTAAATCCCGATTTATGAAAATAATCACGCACCCCCAAAACAAGCGCCTTGTACAAATCTTGAATCGGATCGTAAAAAAAAGGACAAGACAACGCTTTGCTTTCTAAATCAATTAACATCTCATCCTCTTCAAATCCCTTCCCGACCTCTCTTAGCTCCCCTTCCGCATCGACATAGACACTATACCCATCAAAGACAAGCTGATCGTTAGCGCCCACCTGGCAGCATAAAATCACAGGACAGTGCAGCGTTTTAGCGCATTTTTTGCAGACATTCACCCGCACATCAGGCTTCTGGAACTGGTAGGGAGAGGCTGATAGATTCAATACGAGATCAGGTTTTAGCGCTTTTAAGTCCAATACAGGATCGCACGCATAACGGGTATCTGCGACATATCCCGCATGCTGCCAAATATCCTCGCAAATCAAAATCCCAATTCTCTTGCCCTTGTACTCCCAAATCAAGCTCTCTTTTCCCGGCTCGAAATAACGCCTTTCATCAAAGACATCATACGTCGGAAGAAGCCGCTTATCTTGAAATCCCACTAAACGCCCGTCTTGGAGCACTGCCGCACTATTAAAAATCCCTTTCTCCCCGCTTAAACCATTGGGCCGTACAAGTCCCACAAGAACCATCAACCCAGAAGATGCGCGCACAATTTGCTCGAGATAGCCTTGTTGCGCTGCGATAAAACTCTGATGCAGCAGCAAATCTTCTGGCGGATAGCCGCAAAGAGAGAGTTCAGGAAACAATACGATATCCACTTTCATCTCGCGTGCCCGATCCAATGTCTTAAGGATTTTTCTAGTGTTGCCCTCTAGATCGCCGATGATCGGATTAAGCTGAGCTGTTAAGATCCGCATGAAATCCCTTATGTTAAATGTTCAGCATCCTCAGTGGCATTGCTGGGCCTATGTAAGACAATTCTTAGCGTCTCATATAAGAAAAGCGCATTTGCTTTCAAGGCAAAACCCAAAGGAATGACAACTAATTAATTGAAACATCCCCCCAATCCGACCTCCCCCATTGCACTCAAAATCCTCCTCGTTTATCCTTAGAGACCACCCAATTTAACAATTCAAGGAGACGGATCCATGGCAAAAGGAACTCTTAGCATCCATACAGAAAACATCCTCCCCATTATCAAAAAATGGCTTTACTCAGATAAAGACATCTTTGTGAGAGAGCTTGTGTCCAATGCCACTGATGCCATCCAAAAATGCAAAGTGCTCCGCGAGCATAACGAATGCCAAGCCCTTGACACAGAATTTCGGATCGACATCACCATCGACAAGCAAGCGCGCACCCTCACCTTTACCGATACAGGGATCGGCATGAGCGCTGACGAGGTTGAAAAATACATCGCACAGGTTTCCTTTTCAGGTGCAGAAGAGTTCTTAGGCAAATACAGCTCCCAAGATGAAAAAGATCAAATCATCGGCCACTTCGGCCTCGGCTTTTATTCTGCGTATATGGTCGCCGAAAAAGTCACCATCGACACCCTCTCTTATAGAGACGGCTCTCAACCCGTTTTGTGGTCTTGCGACGGCTCCTCTAGCTACGAGCTCGATTCTGGAACACGAACCTCCCGCGGCACCGCAATCACGCTTTTTGTCGATAAAGATAACGATGAATTTCTCGAAGAGGCCCGCATCCGCGCAATCCTCCAGCAATACTGCTCCTTTCTTCCTATTCCGATCACCCTCAACGGCTCTCAGATCAATGAAAAAGAGCCCCTCTGGATTAAGCCCGCCTCCGAATGCACCCCACAAGACTATCTCGACTTCTATCACACCCTCTATCCCCTCGAGCCAGATCCGATTTTCTGGGTTCATCTCAATGTCGACTACCCCTTTCATCTCAAAGGGATCCTCTACTTTCCTAAAATCACCTCACGCTTTGAGTGGAACAAGAGCCAAGTGAAGCTTTTTTGCAACAGAGTTTTTGTCTCCGACAACTGCAAAGACCTCATTCCCGACTACCTCATGGTCTTGCGCGGCGCGATCGACAGCCCCGATATCCCGCTCAACGTCTCTCGCAGCTACCTCCAGATGGACCGCACCGTACGCCAGCTCTCGACACACCTTGCAAAAAAAGTCTCCGACCGCCTCAATGCCCTATATACCAACGAAAAAGAGACCTTCCTTTCCGCTTGGCCAGACATCGAAATGATCGTCAAACTCGGCATCCTGCAAGATGAGAAATTCTACGAGCGCTCCAAAGAGTTCCTCGTCTGGAAAACCCTGCAAGGAGAGTGGACAACAGCCCACGATTACCAAGAGCGCCATAAAGACACATATAACGGAAAGATCTTCTATACCTCCGATGACAAAAACATCTCCCCTTTCCTCGAGCTCTACAAAGAGAAAGGGATCGAAGTGCTTCAAGCCACATCCCCTGTCGACACCCCTCTTATGAATTTCCTAGAAGATAAACTCAGTGGAGCTCGCTTCCAACGGATCGACGGTGCCATCGATGAGACAATCCTCGATACCTCTCGAGAAAAAACCCTACTCGACCCCGAGGGAAAAACGGAAGCCTCGCGCATTGCCGACTTCATCCGCTCCACTCTCAACATCGAAAAAACAGAAGTGGAAGCCAAAAGCCTTGCCGCCGACAACGTACCGGCCATTCTCGTCGTCGACGAACAGATGCGCCGGATGCGCGAAACATTTGCTCTCACTCAGCAAGCCAACGCCTCTCTATTCACTCCGAAGCTCACCTTCGTTGTGAATACCAATAGTAAACTGATCCAATCCCTCTATGGCCTCAAAGACAAAGAGCCCAACCTTGCAAAAGAGATCGTCCAGCATCTCTACGAGCTCTCTCTTCTCTCGCAAAAAGAGCTCGCGCCAAGTGCGTTATCAAGCTTCATTACCCGCTCGAGTAAAGTGCTTGAGAGTTTAGTCGAGCTCAATGCCGCAACCTAACATATCTCTAAGGGAGCGTTACTAACGCTCCCTAATTTCTTCTAAAGCTAAAACCCCACCGAAACAACCATCCAATATAAGGCAGATCACATGTGCATCCCGACCTCTTTTCCAAGCCCAACCCCTGAATATTACAAACAACAAGAGGGGCTTAACCTAGTAAAACAACTCAACTCCATTGATGATGCAAACATCGATCTTCTCAGTTTAAAAATCATCGATCTCATGTTAAGCCGAATCGGCAACCAAAATATCATTAACGAGCTGTTAAGCGAACAGATAGGAACTGCTACACTCTTATTAACAGACTTAGAATTACCCACTAAACCGACCCGTTCTCAAAAAGACATTTTCCTGTTCCACCAAAAGAATTTACCTCTTATCCGATTCGACTTAAAAGCCGCTTTCGGACCGAACGCTTGGAAGTTCACTCTAGACGGTCTTACACTAACGACTGAATCATTTGATCCCACAAGCGCAGCAATGACACCTATCCCCCCCGATGACATCCCTTCGAACTACAAAATTCTCTTAGAATTAGATCATCGATCCTCTCTTAGCAAACAAGAGCTTGTCTTCCACCTCTCCGAACAGAGTCACGGCATACAAATCACAACCCACACATTTAAATTATCAGAGCTAGAAGCCGATTACTTAAGCCTCATCTAATGACCGCAAGGAGCTCCATCACCTCGTCGATAAGAGCTCCTTGGATTTTATAACACACATCAAAACAAGAAACTTTTCATCTACAAGACCTGACATAAAAAAATAGAAAAAATAAAGTGCCTTCGTTACAGTCAAAGGATCAGTTAAATTTTTTAATCTTCTCAAGAGGTTCTTATGAAAGCACCATTTAGGCTCATCTGTACTGTAAGAGCAGCATTTTTTCTCTCTCTAGCATCCAACATCTTAGCAGCAGAACTACCTCAGTCTTCCTTAGAATTTTCAAGGGAGGTCAAAGATCAGCTGAACAACACAACCACAATTTCAATCTTGAGTATACCAGTGAGTGAACAACCCATTGAAAACTCAATAAGACCATCGACACGCTTAAACTTACCCGTGTATTTGCAAGGATCGGCGGAAGAGCTAAACTCATCCACTCAGGACTTTAGCATCCTAACTCTCGAATCCAGATTTCTAATCGATAGCGAACTCGTTAATTTCAGAAACACAATTTTATCTGAGGATCCTGATGTCATCTGTCTTCAAGAAATTTCTTCGAGCGACCATGCGTTTGACTTATATGATATTTTAGAAAAACATTATGCTCATTTTATTTATATTCCCGCTGCAACGACATTAGATCCTTCTGAGTCTAGCTGCGAAAATGGTCTGCTCATTGCAAGCAAATTTCATATCGAGCAACCTCAATTTAATCTGTTTTTTGAAAACGATGAAGATATTAACGAAGGCTTTTTTGACTTCATCGTTAAAAATGAAGAGGCAATACTCGGTCACATTTATGCCGCGAATACCAAGATAGATTCAAGTGAGGCTGCTGTTACTCACAAATTCATTCAAATCATCAAAAAAATGAACGCCGATCTCTTAAAAAATGAAGACTCCTCTCTTCCGTTTATCTTATGCGGAAAATTAAACAGCCTAATCGGATCAAAATATTCGCAAAAAATCTTAAAGACTCTTAATACCCACGATAAAGAATCAATCCTTAACTGCACGCTTCTAATGCTCTCTCCAAGAAACCACTTAACAAAAAACAACCCTAAAACTAAAATCTCCACAACCTTGCTAGAAATGCCAAACAAATGCACTGCATTACATAGCATTATCAAACGGGCCAATATTCAACCGATTAGTCAAAATGCAGGCTCGCCAGTCTACTCACAACAAACTTTGGCAGCCCAAAAGGTCGATGCTTTGATAAGAAATCCGTTTGCGTGGCTTCCTGTCTTATCTCGTAGAAGTAACAATGATAACAATGGAGCAAGTGGAAGCATCGAAGCTGAATTTACAATCAGTTACGGAGGATCCGATGGGCCTAACTATGAGGCCAGCATCAAAGGCGAAGTGCGTGATGGAAAAGGGAATTATGTTTCAGGTAGCAGTGAATATGATTTCAACACAGGAGAAGGAAGAACAAGCATTCGAGGCGGGACCATCTGCGAGAAAGACTAAGCTAATACAGCTTGACAAAAGTTGTTGCAATAATTTTTGCGTCAAGGCCCCGCGGTTGAAACGGAATCAAGGGAAGCTGTCTTCATAAACACTGCTCCCCCGTTGATCCCGTTTCAACCGCGGGTACTTTCACGCTAAAAATTTGACCAAAAACTTTTGTTAAGCTGTACTAGTATGAAAAAAAATCGCATTATTTGCATAACTGTAATTTTAGCCTGCTCTCTTATAATTTATCTTCTAAACTCGAAAATCCATCGAGAAAAATTAACAGAGCATTCACAATTATGCTTGAAAGGACCATACTTCATACCTGCTGAAATTATAGAGTTTCATAATGAAATTCCCTATATCTCTCTTAGAATCGAAGAAAAATCCACACTTGTAAAGATTGATTTAGGATCCGATACCCCCATTTCTCTTCCAAGAGAATTCGTTCAAGAACTTAAACATAAAGCCTTGATCCGCAAAGATGTTTTTTGCGGGATACGAGGGAAAAAATATGAATCAGATATCTATTCAATATCCAACGTAAAAATCGGCAGGATGGTAGTTTTTGAACCAACCGCAAAAGAGACCAATCTAGAGTTTAAAAAGGATGCCACGCTAGTAAAAAATGAAAGCGGCTCAGTTGCTCCACAAGGAAGTATAGGATGGACGTTATTTCATAATTTCAACTTCTTTCTTAACTGCAAAAACTCTCTAATGGCTTTCTGTGATAGTTTGGATACTCTCAAAAATCATGGATATGATGTTGACTCGTTTACCGAGGTTCCGTTATTGCTCGATCGAGGGCGGATTGAATTCGAAGCAATGACCGATTCTGGGACATTGCGTTGCTTACTAGATACGGGATCCACTTGGAATATGCTCAACAAAGATATCAAAGATGGATCTAATGATCATATGATCTTTAACCAAGTTACAATCGACAAACATTCCTCCTTAAATCCAAAAAATGCTGACCTGATGTTCTTTAACCCCGATGATGAATACCTCATGCCTGTATTTAAAATTGGGAAAAAGGATTTTGGAGCCATCACGTTTACAAAGTTTAAAACCCCTTATGAAATTGACGCCATTATTGGGATGGAATTTATCCATTCTAAATTGATCTTCATCGATTTCCCCCATCGAAAGATCTATTTTGGAGAACATGATCTCAACACAAAAAATGATTGAGATATACAGAATGTTAAGGTGTAACCGATACAGACAAAAACAAAGACTTCAAGTATACCAGACCTCCTCACTGCAAAAGCCAACGCCGCTCATTTACCGCTACCTGCGCTGTTCCAGGGAGCACCATCACCTCATCGATGATAACTCCCTGATTCGATAACGCCTCGATCGCCCCATGGGCTCTATCCAATGTGATCAGACACACAGCATTCACCTTCTCCGCCCGTTCTAAAAACCACTCCCCCCGATTCTTCACCTTACGAGGACTCACTCCCCAAGACCCATCTCCCATATAAAGAACCCCTTGAGGATCAAGAGCATTATCCTTAATTCGAACTGTCCGCTTATACGCATGATTATGATGTTCAAAAGCTGCCGTCAAATGATACCTCTCAAACAGCGGACACCAAAGACTCCGAATTTCACGCGGCACATCTCCATCAAACGGATATACTGAAGGATATGCCCCAATGTGATAGGCTGCCATCTTGTATGGTTTGTTTTCCCTTTCTGCAAGAACCCTCTTTAACCATTCAGTCTGCGTCCCTTCGATGTGATAACTATGCCCTGTATCCAGCAAAAACAACGACAAATAATTGCCACAATCCAGCGTCCGAAAAGGCCTCCCCTTTTCTGGAAGCGCAAACAACTCATAGAACAGAGTCCGATAGGAAAACGGATTTAAATCCCCCGAGCGCACATCGTGATTGCCCAACACAGCAAGCAACGGAATCAGCCTCCCATCCGATGTCACCATCTTCTTCCATTCTTTCAAAAACGTCTGCCACCGATTAAGCTGCCAGCTCTTTCCCCTCAACAGCCCAGGCTTCCCATGGGTGTAAGCGATGTCGCCGCCGACTACCACAAAATCAGGATCTTGCGCAGCAATCTGCCGGTTCATCTTCCGAAATAACTTCTCATAAAGATAAGCATCCCCTCCCATCACAAAACGCACCGGCCGCTCGAGCGTGAGAGGCAGCGTTCGAAAACGACACACCTCATCTTCCACCTGAAATTCATATTCGCCGCCCGGCCTCAATCCCCCCAACTCCACCGTGTGCACGAGCACGCTTGTCTTAGGCAGCCGCACATAAAACCCATGGGCTCTCTGCCACTCTGTCTCTCCCACCTCCCGAAACAACACCTCCGAGGCATCCTTGTCCTTCGACGAATGCCATTGCACCACCATCGTCGTCGACGGGTCATGGATCCACGTCAGATAGACGATCGGAACCGCCTCCCCGACATTCCCCCAAAAAAAGACTAACCAAAGCAGCCACATCCGAAGCACTTTCACAAAACAGCCCTTAAATTTTTTAATCTCATTCAGCGCATCCTACAGTAGATGCCCCCCTCAACGCAACAATTTCAACAATTTCTTTTAGACCTCCTCCTTAAATAACCCCAACAAACGTATTATCAACCACTTAAATTACAAATCCTCCACATACCGACTTAGACAAGAAACCCAACGACCCAATCGCTTTGTTTACAACATTTTAGAACAACAAAATTCAAACTTAAATTCAACTACTGCAAATACTTGACTTATAATTCGAATTAATATAAAATAGAAATACAGGATAATGTTATTTAATAATAACCACAAATAAAAGGGATCATGACTACACAAAGAGTTGAAGGCCTCACACTTTACGGCAGTAGTTCCACTCCGCTTCGTGTAACCGGTAAGCAAGAAGCGCAGATCAATGAACCCATCGCAAAAAAAATCCAAGAAATCTTTGCCACAGCTATATTCCAAAAACAGATCAAAAAAGCGATAAAAGAAAACACCAAATCAAGAAAAACAGCCAATCCTGATAAATTCACTCTTGACTTCAGCGTCACACAAACCAAGCTCAAAGTTAACTTGGTACTCAAAAAAACTGGTGCAGGTGTCGCTAAGATCTCCTACTCATTTGCTGACCAAGCATTATCGCTCGATCGATTAAATAGCCTCAAAGCAGAGCGCGCTGAGCACAAAAAAATCAAGAAGAAGTCAAATGAGATCATCCAGCTCGCAAATAGCCTGTATGGACAAGGATCTCGACGCAAGCCAAACAGATTCTCACAATCCCCCATGCCCTATACAATGGGATCTGCAGCCTCCTCCGTGCAACAAACCTACCAAAACCTCAAATCGACAAAAGCAGAACTCAAAGGTGCACAGCTCTCCAAAAAAGACTTAAAAACATTGCAAACACGCGTCACAGAAATCGAACGTGCCATCCGCACGCTCCAACAAAGCTTGCCAGAAGGGCAACGCGGTGACGAAATCCCACTCTATGACAAGAACACACACCCGAAACAATTCGAGAAGAAAGGACTATTAGAGCGTCTTAAAAAAGCAAAAGAATGCCTCGTCGCTTTAGGCATAGGAATTCAGGCCTATAATGCACACCTCAATCAAGAGGTTGCCCGCCTAACGCAAGAGAATGAAAGACTTACGGCAGAGAATCAAGGGCTTAACTTGGCTAATGTTGAGTTGACGGGGCAGGTTGAGGGATTAACACAAAGACATGACGCTCAAATGCAAGAATTGAGAGAACAGCACCAACTCGCTACTCAGGCTCTTAATCAAGAACACACAACTGCTCTAGAAACTCAAAGACAACAGCTCGAAGCTCAACACCAACTCGCTACTCAGACTCTTGCTCAAGAACATACAGCAGCTCTAGATACTCAAAGACAAGAACTCGAAACTCAACACCAACTCGCTACTCAGACTCTTGCTCAAGAACATACAGCAGCTCTAGATACTCAAAGACAAGAACTC
>JAIELY010000037.1 GCA_019752555.1 Rhabdochlamydiaceae bacterium | reverse complement strand
GGGCGCTCAAGCAATTGCAGCTGCTCTTCAAAGTAATACCGCACTTAACTCTCTTGATCTGAGTTACAACAAGATCGGCGTTGAGGGCGCTCAAGCAATTGCAGCTGCTCTTCAAAGTAATACCGCACTTAACTCTCTTGATCTGAGTTACAACAATATCGGCGTTGAGGGCGCTCAAGCAATTGCAGCTGCTCTTCAAACAAACGGCTATCTCAGAATGTTGGGGCTGGACAGGGACAATATCAGCCATGCGATCAAAGTCGCCATTGATAGAATTCTAGAAAAAAACGAAAACAATACCACTCAGCGCTCTTCTTCTCTCTTGGGCAAGCTTCTTTTGCACGTTTAAAATGCGATCCGCTCTGGACTGTTAAAAAACACTCCTATCTAGAAGAAGAGGTTGGGTAAGCCAACCTCTTCTATGCGATTCTTTTTTGTGGGTTTCTCGCCAGTTACATCCGCTCTAGTGTTTTTAGGCCTAAGAGGTGCAACCCTTTTTCTAAGATGCGCGCGGTTGCCTCACAGAGAACTAAGCGGCTGTCTTCTTCGGGAGAGCCTTCAACACGGCAGTCGCGGAAAAAGGCATGAAACTTCTCTGCGAGGACATAAAGATATTCGCAGAGGCGATTGGGGAGAAGATCTCGAGACATCATATCGAGCGTTTCGCCAAATTGACGCAAATGCAGAGCGAGCTCAACCTCTGTCAAGTGATTTAAGGTGATCTTCGTATGGGAAATGAGCTCTGCTATGTTTTTACCCACTTTACGCTTGATCCCTTGAATACGAACGAACGCATAGAGAAGAAACGCTGCGGTATTTCCTTCAAATTTCAGCATCCGCTCATAGCTGAACACATAATCTTTCAAGCGATGGCAAGAGAGATCCGCATATTTAAGCGCATCGATCCCAAGAACTGCCGCCATTTTTTCTATCTCATCTGCTGAATACTCGGGCAGGCGTTCTGTGAGAATCTCTTTTGCCTTTGCAATGGCTCCTTGCAACAGATCGATCAATTTTTCCGTGTCTCCGGAGCGGGTTTTAAATTTGGTGCCATCTGGACCTAAAACCACGCCGAATGGAACGTGATCAAACTGCGTCCGCTTGGGGTCAAGGTATCCGGCCTTTTCACACGCTTTTGCAAGCATGGCAAAGTGCAGACTCTGACCGGCATCGGTTAAAATGATGATCCGATCAGCCTTTTCCACATCGACACGATGGCGCATCGCAGCCACATCGGTCGTATCATAGTTAAAACCGCCATCTGATTTTTGGACGATCATGGGAAGGGGTGTGCCCTCGCGAGTAGTAAACCCATCTAAAAAGAGGCATTTGGCTCCATCAGAGATGCTGATAAGTCCTTTTTGCTCCAAATCAGCAATGACCTTCGGCAGTTCCGGGTTGTAAAACGACTCGCCTCGCACTTGTATCTTCACATCGAGAAGGGCATAAATCTCTTGAAAGGCTTTTTGAGAAATATCACAGATAATCTGCCAGGCATGCAATGCGGCAGGATCTCCCCCTTGCAGGGCGACCACCTGCAATTGCGAGCGCTTTTTAAACTCGGGATCCGCATCAAATCGTTTTTTTGATTCTCGGTACCATTGCATGAGCTGGGAGAGATCTGTGTTTTGAACCCCTGTTAACACATCAGGCACTGTTTCTCTCATAAAAGCGATCAACATGCCAAATTGAGTGCCCCAATCTCCAATGTGATTCAAACGCAGCACATCGTGGCCTAAAAATTCAAAGAGGCGCGCGATCGCATCGCCAATGATTGTGGAGCGCAAGTGGCCGACATGGAGTTCTTTTGCGACATTAGGGGAGGAGAATTCGACGACAACGCGCTGTTTTTTTTCAGGCAGTGGAACGCCGAGTCTTTCATCGGATAAAATCGCCTGTGTTTGTAAGCTAAGAAATTGAAGATCTAAAGTGATGTTGATAAATCCAGGACCTGCAATCTCCATCTTTGCAATCATCGGCTCTCCAAGAGATGTCTTGGGATCGACGTTTGCTATCAGAAGCGCTGCAACATCGCGTGGACTTTTTTTTAGCTCTTTTGCCAATTTTAAGGCATTATTGCACTGATAGTGCCCAAATTGCGTCTGAGTGGATTGCGTTACTTCCGCACGCAACCCATCAAAATCCGCTGGAACAAGAGCGCCGAACGCCGCATGCAAGGCATGCTGGAACTTTGCGATTAAATCGGTAACAATATTCTGCATCAGATCCTTTTAGACTTGAACTGCAGCGTGATGAAAACAGGGAGGCTGGCGCCGTTTGCCGATCTTATACTTTAGGCGGTAATCACCCAAGGAGATCGCTGCCTGATGCGTGGAGCAACGGTTTTGTTCCGCAATATCATAAATGACCATGAGCTGATCAAATAATTGGTGGATCTTGTTGCGGGAGGAAGAAGAGCTATATCCAAGAGGATCAAGCTCTTGCGTGACGTTAATTAAACCTCCTGCATTAATCACAAAATCGGGAGCATAGAGAATGCCGCGCGCCATAAGAGCATCAGCGTCGCGATCATTAAGCAACTGGTTGTTCGCGCAGCCGCCAATGCCGATGCAGCGAAGTTCTGGGATCGTTTGTTCATTGATAATGCCGCCAAGAGCACAAGGAGCCAAAACGTCGCAAGAGACTTTTAAAATCTCTTCAGGAGCTACAACTTGAGCATCTAATTGCTTTCCAATACGATTGCGTCTTTCTTCGTCGATATCTGTCACGACGAGCTTAGCTCCATTCCAGAACAAGAACTCGGCCAATGCTTGACCTACGCTGCCAAGACCTTGAATGGCAATGGTACGCCCCTCAACAGACTCTGATCCATACACTTTTTTAAGAATCGATTGGATTCCGCGGTATGTTCCCCAAGCCGTAAAAGGGGATGGATTCCCGCTGCTCTTGGCATGTGGAAGGCCCACAACATAAGGTGTCGCTTGCGTGATCACCATCATGTCCGCTGGGGTGCACCCTACATCCTCAGCACAAATATATTCCCCTTTTAACTGGTCGACAGCCTGACCGAATGCTAATAAAAGGTCTTCCGTTTTATTTTTCTTTGGATCGGCGATGATGACACTTTTTCCGCCGCCCCAGCCGCTTTCCGATAAAGCAGACTTATAGGTCATGCCTCGAGATAAACGCTTCACATCGTTCAGAGCATCCTCAAACGTTGCATAAGGATAAATCCGGGTCCCTCCCAGTGAAGGCCCAAGTGCGCTATTATGAATACTGATAATCGCACTCAATCCCACTTGGGGATTTTTTGCCCAAATGACCTTTTCGTAACCTGGCACAAAGATTTCTTCCAGAACCAAAGTATCTTCTAATGTCTGAGTCATGTGTATCCTCCCCTTAGTTTGCGTCGCGAAGATTGTATAAGCGCCGTGAAAATTGGTAGGCGAAAGTTTAGCAGCATAGCAATATCAGCTCACAAATGCAACTCTTCTTTTTCACCTTGAAGGTTAAAGGGATTTAAGGTACGATAATACATTATTTTATGATGAGCCCTTTACTAAACGCACATTTGAGGGGAAAATGGCAACGCTCGCTATTTCAGAAACTCTAAAAGATGAATTACTTAGGTTTCTCAAAAAGAACCGAAAGGCAGACCTGGTTACTACTTACCTTTATTTTTTAGAAAAAAAATTTAATCTAAAACCTGTTCTTTTTGTACGCGATAAGATGATTTATCAGAGCCAAGAGGAGCTAATCAAGTCCTTGGAACAGCAAGGTAAATTATGGCGCGAGACTGAAATCAAGATCCAGTATGGTCAGCAAAGCGTCAACGAACTGACAAAGAAAATTTATATTTGCCCTTTTACCGGAAAAGTATTCGGCGATAACACCCACCCTAATCCCCAGGACGCAATTTATGACTGGGTCGCCAAATGCCCCGAAAACAAGGAACGCGTCGGCGGTCTTAAAGCAAAGCGGTTCTTCGTCTCGGAAGATCCCGATGTAATCAAAAATTACATTGTCAAACGAAAAGATCCGATTACGAAAATCGTGTACTCTTCTGCAGTTACCGGGAAATTATTTAACAGCCGAGAAGCTGTCCTCAATGATTTTATCCACAACCAACTCAAGCAGATCCCACTCGAAGAAGTGCCAAGCCAAAACCGTTTTCAAATTGAAGAGCATTTCATGAGCTTCATCCAGACTCAGCTAGAAGAGAGCAAAATCGCCTCTTTTGTAGAAGCTCTTTCCCAATTTGAAGAATTTACGTCTTATATGGAGCAGTGGCTCGAAGAAGATAGAGATGAAGGGGACGATGAGCAATGAGGTTTTTGTTAGCTATTCAGCAGAAGAAACCCATCAGATAGGAGCCTCTTTAGGTTTGCAACTCCCCTTGGGATGTGTCGTTACATTCTCAGGGGACTTAGGCTCTGGCAAAACCACATTGATCCGAGGGCTTATTGAAAGTGCAACGAACACTTCAGCACGCGAAATATGCAGCCCAACCTTCACTTATTTAAATATCTACACAGGCGACAAGACAATCTACCATTTTGACCTCTACAGATTGAAACGGGAAAACGATTTTTTAAATGCAGGCTTTGCCGACTTTCTAGGCGGCACAGGAATATGCTGCATTGAATGGCCTGAAATCATTAACGGTCTTTTGCCACAGGCTCGGATCCACGTCACCCTCTCCTATTGCGATGAAGGTGCCAGAAAAATTGAGATTGTTAGATATGAATAAAAAATTCGTTTTCGCACAGGCAGAATTTGTCGCATCTGCGTTCGCGCCGGATCAATTTCCTACGCTGCGGACACTCCACGGCGACTTTATGCCCGAAATCGCAATTGTGGGAAGATCTAATGTCGGCAAATCTTCACTGATTAATCACCTGCTTAAAAACAAAAAACTGGCAAAGACCTCTTCAACTCCAGGAAAAACACAGTCGCTTAATTTTTTTACAGTCGATCAATCATTAGCTTTTGTCGATTTGCCGGGATTTGGATTTGCAAAAGTATCTGATGCCGTAAAAAAACAATGGGCTCTTCTGCTCAAAACCTACCTGCAAGAGCGCAATCATGTCAAAATCCTCTTAGTCCTTCTCGATTCGCGGCGGCTGCCGACAGAAGATGATGTTGGACTTCTGCAGTGGGCACAGCAAAATAAAATCCCTTTCCAAATCCTCTTTACTAAATCAGACAAGCTAAATGAGAGCGAAAAACATTCTCATGCAAAAACTGCTATCTCAGCCCTCCAAGAGGCGCTCTCTCTATCCTCAATCCCCTATCTTTATTACTCGATTAAAGACCCGCGTGCTAGAATGCAGCTAATAGATCGTATCAACCTCACCCTCAACCAAACGACATAGTCTCATGGGAAATATTCAAAAAGACGTTTTTATTTGTCTCGACTGCGAAACAACAGGTCTTGAAACAGAAACCGATCAGATCATCGAAGTCGCAGCCGTCCGCTTTACTTTTGAGGAGATCCTCGATTCCTATGAAACACTTATCGATCCACAGGTGCCAATTAATCCAGCTTCAATGGAATTTCATCATATCTCTGATGATATGGTTAAAGGGAAACCCAAAATCCACCAAGTGCTTCCTGAGCTCATTAAATTTGTCGGCAAACAGATCATTGTCGGCCATGGAATCACAACAGACATTGCTTTTTTAGATACAGCGGCAAAAAAACACAGCATCCCCTGCCCCTTTTCCACACAGGCTTATATCGACACCCTAAGACTCGCCCGCCTCTACGGCGAGAGCCCAACGAATTCCCTTGAGCGCCTAAGACAGCATTTTAACATCGCAGAAGAGGGGGCTCACCGCGCTATGAGCGATGTGATTGTCAATATCGAAGTATTTAAACAACTCTCGCGGAAATTCAAAACGACAGAAGAAATCATGAATCGCTTGAAAAGTCCGATCCTTTTGCGTACGATGCCGCTGGGGAAGCATAAGGGGCGCGCCTTTTCCGACATTCCCGTTGAATATTTGCGATGGATGGTGCATCAAAACTTTGATCAAGATTTGCTCTTTTCTATCAAATCGGAATTAAAAAAACGCAAACAAGGCGCCCACTTTAGTCAAGCTAGCAATCCTTTTTCAGAATTGTAGAGCTAACCTAACCACTTTCAAGATTCATCCGGAGGCTCTCATGGGGAAACTGAACGTATCTGATCTCGAGGTTAAGGGGAAAAAAGTCTTAGTACGCGTCGATTTCAATGTCCCTATGAATCCGGACGGAACAATTTCCGATGACACGCGCATCCGAGAATCTCTACCGACAATTCAACACATTTTAAATGCAGGCGGCAGCGTTATTCTCATGAGCCACCTGGGTAGACCCAAAGGAAAAAAAGATCCTAAATTCTCCCTTGCCCCCTGCGCAAAGAGCCTATCGCATCTTTTGGGCCGGCCTGTCATCATGGCCCCAGATTGCATCGGAAAAGAGACAGAAGCGCTCGCTCAAAAATTAGAAGAGGGCCAAGTTCTTCTACTCGAAAACCTTCGCTTTTATCCCGAAGAAGAAAAGCCAGAGATCAACCCCTCTTTTGCTAAAGAACTAGCCAGCTTAGGAGATCTCTACGTGAACGATGCCTTCGGAACAGCTCACCGCGCACACTCCTCTACAGCTGCAATTGCACAGTACTTTCCTAACAGCGCTGCCGCGGGGATGCTGATGCAAAAAGAAATTGCATTTCTTGGAGACCTCGTAAAAGACCCCAAACGCCCCTTTTACGCGCTGATCGGCGGCTCAAAAATATCGACTAAAATCGGCGTTCTCCACGCGCTTCTTGACAAAGTAGACGCTCTTTTCATTGGAGGGGCAATGTCTTATACCTTTTTTAAAGCGCAAGGGATCGAAATTGGCAACTCATTATGCGAAACGGATCAGATCGAAACTGCAAAGTCCTTATCTGAACTGGCTGTTAAAAAAAATGTGGAGCTCTATCTTCCGACAGATCATCTCATCGCAGCAAGCATTAGCCAAGACTCCCCGACAAAAATCCTTTCCATCAATGAAGGGGTTCCCCTCGGCTGGCAAGGTGTTGATATTGGACCAAAAACTCTACAGAAATGGGAAGAGAACTTAAAAAAAGCGCGCACGATTTTTTGGAATGGTCCTCTGGGAGTGTTTGAAATTCCCGCCTTTGCAAAAGGCACTGCAGGGATCGCTGAAACATTGGCTCATCTATCAGCTGTCACCATTGTGGGAGGAGGAGATTCGGTCTCAGCCGTTAACCAGCTCGGATTGGCCTCTCAATTTTCCCATCTCTCGACAGGGGGAGGCGCCTCCTTAGAATACCTTGAGCTAGGGCATCTGCCGGGAATTGACTCCTTATCAGATTCTCCAAGATGAAAATTTAATTATTACCACCTTTTATTTTAACTATGAATTGCACATTATGGTTGTCAAATAAGACGGAATCTCTATAATAAGGTCAATTCTGTAGATCTCAGTAAGAGGCGGAACATCTGTTGAGCTCCTCCTCTAATTGAACAACCTAGGCAACCTATGTCTGCGTCTTCACAGACGGATTTTAGTCGCTTACGTTCCTTTCTTTGGCCGATCCACCGTCATGAACTGAAAAAATTCGTCCCTTTACTACTTATTTTTTTTCTTGTTGGTTTCAACTACAGCTTACTTCGCGCTACAAAAGATGCACTTGTCGTGACAGCTCCCTCTTCAGGAGCAGAAGCGCTTCCTTTTTTGAAAGTCTGGGCGATTCTGCCCATGGCGCTCTTGTTCACCTTTATTTTTACACGTGTCTCGAATCGGGTCACACGGGAAAAAGTATTTTACATCATGATGTCAATCTTTATCGGATTCTTCTTGCTGTTCATGTTTTTTCTCTACCCGTATCAAGATGCACTCCATCCCCATGCGCTATGTGATCGGATTCAACAGATGCTTCCTGTCGGATGCCAAGGGCTAATCGCCATGTTCCGCAACTGGACCTTCACATTATTCTATGTGATGTCAGAGATGTGGAGCACAATCATCATGACAGTTCTCTCTTGGGGCTTTGCAAATGACGTCACCTCTGTCAAAGATGCGCGCCGCTTTTACGGGCTTCTGGGAATTAGCATTAATTTCTCCGGGATCGCTGCGGGGCAGGTGGCAACTTCAATGTCACAATACACCTTTAACCCTAATCTACCCTTTGGTGTAGACGGATGGGGACAGTCGATTTTCTTCTTAAATGCGATCATCGTTCTGGCAAGCTTTGTTTGCATGGGCCTTTTCCGCTACATCCACGCTCACGGCTTCGGATACAATTCCGCCTCTTATTTTGAGCAAAACGGAACGTCTGAAGTGAAAATGGGATTGCGCAAAAACTTTTCTTACCTTGCAAAATCCAAATATCTTATCAGCATTGCGATCATCGTCGTTATGTATAATATCGCAATCAATCTCATTGAAGTTGTCTGGAAGGACCAAGTTAAACAGCTTTACCCCAATCCTGCGGACTTTAATGCCTACATGGGTAAAATTTTAACAAGCATCGGCATTGTCGCAACGGTAACTAGCATCTTCATTTCAGGCACTGTCATCCGCCGTTTTAGTTGGAAATCAAGCGCGATGATCTCGCCTCTTATTCTATTGGTGACAGGCATCGCCTTTTTCTTTTTCTTCTTCTTCAAAGACTCGAGTTTTGCGGGAATCGCAGCAGCTTTTGGGACCACTCCTCTCGTTCTTTGCTGCTTCTTTGGATCGTTGCAAAACTGTCTTGCCAGAGCTTCGAAATACACTTTATTTGATGCAACAAAAGAGCTCGCGTTCATCCCTCTTTCTAAAGAGTGCAAATTAAAAGGAAAAGCCGCAATCGACGGGGTTGGTTCACGTCTTGGAAAATCGGGCGGCTCAATCATCCACCAAGGATTGCTGATGCTCTTTGGAACGGTGGCTCTAAGCACTCCTTACGTTGCGGGACTTCTACTCATCGTCATTTGCGCCTGGATGTTTGCTGTCAATTCTTTAGGCAAGCGCTTTAACGCCCTTGTCGCACACAAAGAAACCCTTGATGTGCCAGATGATGACAAACCCCCTTTGAAGCCCAATCTATCTGAACCGCTCACACAGCAATGAAGTGTGAATCAAAAAATATTACACTTCATTTTCTCACCTGTGCTATATAGAGCGCTATGAATGAAGCCATCCAAGAACTGATCACCCGCCACGCCCCAACCGCCCATTGGTACATTTTTGGCGCGCTTATTTTAGCGGGATTCAATCTACCCTTTAGCGCTGATGCTTTAATTTTACTGAGCGCTTTTTTGGCAGCGGTCATCATTCCCGAACACACCTGGCACCTCTTTTTTTGCGCTCTAATCGGGTGTTATCTTTCAGCTATGTGCGCCTACTGGGTCGGTCGAATCTTAGGACCTACCCTTCAGCGCATTTCATTTTTCTCTAAAATCTTTTACCCTGCGCGTATAGACAAGATCCATCACTTTTATGAAAAATATGGTCTTTGGACGCTCATGTTCGGACGCTTTATTCCCTTTGGGGTGCGCAACTGCATCTTCATGACGGCGGGATTAAGTAAAATGGATTTCATAAAATTTATTTTGAGAGATTCGATCGCCTGCTCGCTTTGGTGCGGAACAATCTTCTATGCGTTTTACACGCTAGGGCAAAACTTTCAAGTCATTTGGGAGACACTTAAAACATTTAATCTCGTCATTTTCGCAGCTTTCAGTGTGACGGTAATTGGCTTTATTTGGTATAAGAGAAGAAAAAAAGACCGTTCAACCACAGAAATTGCATAGAGAAAAAAGAGTTCGTCATCGCAATGCTGAGTTTATCTAATAGTTTATCCTTCCTAAGAGCGCCTCTGGCGTTTCTATTCCTTGTGGAGAGTTCAACGTGCCGCGTTACGGCTATCTTGCTTGCGATGCTAACAGATTGCATTGATGGCTATTTAGCGCGACGCAGAAGAGCTGTCACACAATTTGGTGCAATTCTTGATCCCGCGATGGATAAATTTTTTGTTTTTTTTGCGTTAACGGTTCTTCTTGTGGAGAACAGACTTGATACATGGCAGGCGCTTGCCATGATCTCGCGCGACTTCTTTTTATGTGTCTTTGGCCTCTATTTGTGCTTTGCCGGCCATTGGCGCTCCTACACATTTAAAGCGATCCGATGGGGAAAAGCAACAACAGCACTCCAATTCCTTGTCTTAATTGGTCTTACTCTTGGATACCGCTCTCCCTGGTATCTCTACTGCACATTTATTCTTTTCGGCTTGCTCGCCTTCATTGAACTTACACTCGAGCTATCTCAGTACAAACGCACTTCTGCCTCGCGCGCTCCGAAGGAACCTTAAAACTAAGAGAGCGATGAGAGTTCGGTTTTGATCTGCATCAAAGGACAGGGAACCTCTCCCCCTTTCTTAAGGATCGCCTCATATGCCAGCATCAACACTTCTTGTTTTACAATGAGAAACTGATCATATCGGGTTGAGAGGGTGTAGACATCAATATAAAGATCGAGCGCGTATTCGTTGAAGCCATTGAACACCGCAAGCACCGGCAAATGATGATCGATTGCAGGATGCGCTGCAATGGAAGCACGGATCTCTTCTGCAATTACAGCGATATTAGAAAAATCTTCAAATCGCACGCCGATCTTTTGTTCAATCCTGCGATGGGTCATGCGAGAGTTATTGATGACAAGACCGCTAGAAAAAATCGCGTTGGGCAAATAGACGGGACGTTTTTCTTTGTCGCGCACACACGTCAAATACCACCCGATCTCTTCAACATGGCCTTCTAACTTCCGATCGCCGAGTACAATCTGATCTCCGACCATGAAAGGACGGGTGATATACAGCATCAATCCGCCAAAAAAATTGGCAATCACATCTTTAGAGGCAAAAGCCACGCCAGCTGCACCAATGCCGCCAAAGGCAATAAGAGGACCAATATCTAATCCCCATAATTGTAAAATGATCATCGCGGCAATAATCATTACAATGATTGTGAGAAATTTTCCGAGCACATGCACAAAACCCGCATCCAAACGTTGAGAAGTACGGTCTTTGTGCAAAAGGGTATGCTGCATTTCTTTTTTCCAGCGTAACAACACCCAAGCGAGCACGCACACAACACCCGTTGCTCTAAAGGCGCTCAAATATCCATCGAAAAAGGAAAATTCAAAACGGCGCGCTGTGACTTCTAAAACAAGAATCACACCGAGAATCCACAACAAAATATGGACGGGCAAAAACAAAATGTAATCGAGCTTTTCTCTCCAATCATGCGTTTTAGAAAGAGAGCGTTGGCGCACATGTTTTACCAATTTTTTAAACAAGTAGTTAATCCCTACAAGGACAACCAAACCGATAAGGATCTCCAAAAACCAAAGGTGATCAGCAATGGGTATCGGCACTAAAATATTGACAGTTTCTGTTTCCATAGAAGACCCTTTTTTATCGGTTTATTGTTTTCCCGGAGGATAGTCTCTCGGTCAAAAAATTGCAAATGCTCGGAAGTTAAGTTTTAAATTCCACTCTTGAAAGTGGATGTCGGCATTGAGTATAGAAAAAAAAATAGTTCTGTTTTATGCTATGCATAAGCAACTTCAAGAACCAGGTCTTGCTTTTTTCTGGAAACGACAGAAAAAGTGAAGATTCTGAGACAAAATTAGCTCTAACTTTGAAGTCGATTTAGTATATACTAGAGTTTTACGAATCAAGAGGACGTATGAATTTCAAAAAAGAATCCGTATTTGTTAATGCCGTGCGCAGTTTTCTCTCCTGCTTTGCCGCCATCCTCGGCATTTTGATTGGGATCAGTGTCTTTTTTATTGGATTAAAGCTGATATCGACACCCATCATCCCACCTGACAAATGCGACGTCTTTGTTGCTGCTGATGCCAATGGGAAACGGGACATCCTTCCAGATTCTGCTCCTGTCATATTGAAAATCGATATTAAAGGAATCATCGGCCAAGGGGACCTCACTTTTGAAAAAATTCAAACTGTATTATGGGATTCTCGAGAAGGAACTCTGCAACAGGGAAGAGTTAAAGCGATTTTGCTGAACATTAATTCTCCAGGAGGCGTTGCAAGCGACGCAGATGGCATTTACCGCGCTCTTTTGGCATATAAAGAAAAATACCAAGTACCCATCTATGCATTCGTTGAAAATCTCTGCGCTTCCGGGGGGATGTATATCGCATGCGCTGCCGATAAAATTTACGCGAGCGAAACGAGCATCATCGGATCTGTTGGCGTGATTCTTGGACCTAATTTCAACGTCTCTAACCTCATGGACCGCTACGGGGTTCAAGCCCTTTCGATTACAGAAGGAAAAGACAAAGATATGCTAAGCCCTTTCCGCCCTTGGGTTCCTGGAGAGGATGCTTCCATCCGCGCAATTACAGCGGATCTCTATGAAACATTTGTTTCTGTTGTGACCTCTAATCGTCCCAAGCTCGACAAAGCAAAGCTCATTAACGAATATGGCGCGCAAATCTTTGCGACTAAAAAAGCACAAGAGCTTGGCTACATTGATGTTGCTGATACGAACTACTACACAGTGATGACAGATTTAGTAAACGCAGCAGGACTTAAAGATCCTAATTTTTATCAGGTTCTTCAACTGCAAGTTCCCCACTCTTTTATTGCAGCGCTCTCAGAATCAAAGTTGTCACTGTTGCAAGGAAAAATCACCCATCAATTTCAATTTAGCCCTTACATGAATTCAGAGTTAAGCGGCAAATTTCTCTACCTCTACCAACCATAGATTTAATCACCGGCTTCCTCGTGTTGAGTCAACGAGGCGAGGAAGCGCTTGAAAAACCATCATGAAAACACTCTACATTATCGATGCCATCAACGTCCTGTTCCGCTCCTATTATGCAATAGGGCCCATGACGAATAACAAAGGGGAATCGACAAATGCCCTCTATGGATTTATCCGATCGATCTACAAACTGATTGCAGAATTTTCTCCCGATTATTTTATCGCAGTCTTTGATGGGCCCGATAATAAGAAGTCACGAACAGAAATTTATAAAGACTACAAAGGCCACAGAGCAGGAATGCCGGAAGACTTGGTGCCTCAACTAGAAAATGCGCATAAATTTTGCGAACTAGCTGGCATCCCGATGCTCTCTGTTTCAGGAGTGGAAGCCGATGACACGATTGGGAGCATTGCCGTCTGGGCAGAGGAATTTGGATTAGATGTCTATATTTGCTCTAGCGATAAAGATCTCTGCCAACTGATCACTTCCCACATCAAAGTGATCAATCTGCATAAGAACAATCTGCTCATTGATAAAAAAATGGTCGAAGAGCTCTTTGGCGTCCGTCCTGATCAAATGATCGATTATCTAGCAATCGTAGGCGATGCCTCTGACAACATTCCCGGCCTCGAAGGGTTTGGTCCCAAAACGGCAGCAAGCCTTCTTGGCTCGTTTGACACTTTGGATAACATCCTCGCACATCCTGAAAAAGTCCCAGGAAAAAAACAACAAACACTCATTGAAGGCAAACCGATCGCTCTGATGAGCCGCGCGCTTGCTACGATTAACAAAGAGGTGGACTTCCCGAAAAATTTAGAGTTTTTCAGCCTCAAAATGCCTAAGATGCAACAGATCGAAGCGTTCTATCAGGAAATGAAATTCCTCTCTCTTCTGCGCGAGCTAAATCCAGAAACAGAATCTCATCCGACGGCTCAAGCGGCAAAAGAGGAAAACGTCTGCTATCAAACAGTAGACGACGAAGATGTCCTCATCGAACTCATCCAAGAACTCTTAAAAGAAAAAGAGATTTGCATTGATACAGAGACTACAGATGTGCGCCCGATGTCTGCAAAACTCGTCGGGATCGGTCTTGGCATTGAGCCAGGACAGGCCTGGTACGTTCCACTCAACGGCAACATTCCCAAAGAGCGCGTCCTTAAACTTCTTAAACCCCTGCTCGAGCACCCCAAAATCAGCTTTATAGGCCATAACATCAAATATGACCTCCACGTGCTCTGGAACGAAGGGATCACTCTTTCACAAATCGCCTTCGATACAATACTCGCTTCCTACTTGATTTCTCCACATGTCCAGCGCCACAACCTCGACGAGCTTTCTTTGGAGAAATTTGGGAAGGTGAAAATTCCAATTGAAGAACTTTTAGGAAAAGGAAAAAAGCAAATCACGATGGATCAAGTTCCCATCGCACAGGTAACTGCTTATTGCTGTGAAGATGTCGATTACACCCTTCGACTAAAACAGTTATTTGAAAAACAGCTGGACCATTTAGAACTAAATAAGCTGTTTAATGAAATCGAAATCCCGTTGATTTACGTCCTTGCTAAAATGGAGCGCGCCGGCATCTATGTCGATCTCAAACAGCTCAAGCAGATGTCCCAAGAATTAGAGCACTCTTTGCATCAATTAGAAAGGGCCATCACCCATCTTGCAGGAGAAACATTTAACCTCAATTCACCCAAGCAACTCAGCATGGTTCTATTTGAAAAAATGGGAATTAAACCGCCAAAAAAAACAACAACCGGTTACTCGACAGCAGCAGACGTCTTAGAATCGCTAAAAGAAGAGCATCCCATTATTAAGAAGATCCTAGACTACCGGGCTCTAGAAAAATTGCGCTCGACATACGTCGACGCCCTTCCTCTTGAGGTCTCATCCAAAACGCATCGCATCCATTGCACATTCAACCAATCTGTCGCTGCAACAGGCCGTCTTTCGTGCCAAAGCCCTAATCTACAAAACATTCCAGTCCGTTCAGAAGAGGGGAAGAAGATCCGCAGAGCGTTCGAGCCTCAAAAACCACATACCCTTTTTCTATCTGCCGACTACTCTCAAATTGAATTGCGCCTTCTTGCCCACCTCTCAGAAGATCCCATCCTGATTCAAGCCTTTCTTCAAGGAGAAGATATCCACGCTTTTACCGCCTCTTTAGTGTTTATGATTCCCATTGAAGAGGTCACCTCCGAGATGCGAAGTTTAGCAAAAGCGGTTAACTTTGGAATCCTTTACGGGCAACAGGCATTCGGCCTATCCCAGCAAATCGGAATCGAATATAAGGAAGCTGCAAGCTTCATCGACGCCTATTTTGAACGCTACCCAAAAGTAAAAGAATTCCTTGAACTCTGCAAACAATCCGCTCGCAAGACCGGTAAAGCCGTTACGATGACGGGAAGGCAACGCCCCATTCCAGAAATTCACAGCAAAAACCCGATGATCCGCGCACAAGCAGAGAGGCTCGCGATTAATACCCCCTTGCAAGGGACCGCTGCAGACCTAATTAAAATGGCCATGATCGAAATCGATACACTCTTGCAAAAAAATCCGGACCTCGGGACCATGATATTGCAAATTCACGATGAACTTATTTTTGAAACACCTCATGATCAAGCAGATAAACTCTCTTCTCACGTTAAAAAAATAATGGAAGGGATCCTCTCATTAAAGGTTCCTCTTGTCGTCGATATTTCCATTGGAAAAAATTGGGCAGAATGTTAAGTTTAAAGAAAATTGCTGTAACAGGTGGACTCGCCTCAGGCAAAAGCACCGTTTGCCAGATGCTAAAAGAGCTTGGCGCTTATGTGGTAAGTGCGGATCTCATTGTCCATGAATTGTTATCTCCAGATAGCACTGTCGGTAAGCAAGTCATCCAGCAATTTGGATCAGATCTTGTTACTGACGGACGGATCAACCGAAAAAAACTCGCGGATATCGTTTTTTCTAACCCTGATCAATTAAGAGCTCTTGAGAAGATCCTCCACCCTGCGGTGTTTGAGGAGATCAAAAAAAAATACAGGGAAGTAAATGACCAGAATCAGTACGCTCTTTTTGTCGCCGAGATCCCACTGCTATATGAAGCACATGCTGAACAGGATTATGACGCGGTTCTAACTGTTAGCGCCCCCTTAGAACAATGTGAAAAACGGTTTATCGAAAAAGACAACCACACTGAAAAAGAGTTTAAACTTCGCATGGGAAGTCAAATTAACCCTCAAGAAAAAGTCAAAAAAGCACATTACGTAATCGAGAACAACAGCACAATCAGTGAACTTAAAAATCAAGTCATCAAAATCTATTCATTATTAACTTCAACCTAAACAGTTCAGCGCTCAATTAAAAGAGAAGGCCTAAAACTAAAAGCCTTAAACGCAAAACTGTCAACTTAAGGAGTTTCATTTTCAATGAAGCCAGAAGATCAAATGCACGGCAACAGCGAGACGGAACACGAACGCACTCTTCCGCCACATTCTGAAGGACAAAGACCCCCCTCTCAGGAAGTCATCACAAAAATCGCTGATCTGCAACGGATGAACATCGATCAGCTTGCCAACTTCGCCCGTAATTTAGGTTTTAAAAATCTCGCTGCGCTCACCAAATCCCAGATTGTTTTCGAAATCGTTAAAATCCTTTCTGAAAGACCAGATCAAGTATTAGTCGGAGAAGGGGTTCTCGAAGTTTTACCCGATGGATTTGGATTCTTAAGATCTCCCAACTACAACTACCTTCCTTCAGCAGAAGATATTTATGTTTCTCCTGCGCAGATCAGAAGATTCGATTTAAAAAAAGGGGACACCGTCTACGGCACGCTCCGCTCTCCAAAAGAGAAAGAAAAATATTTTGCTCTCCTCAAAGTCGATAAAATTAATAATAAACCGCCCGAACGCGCTAAAGAACGCGTTCTCTTTGAAAACCTAACACCCCTCTATCCTGAAAAGCGTCTTGTGATGGAAACATCCAAGGAGCGGATGACAACTCGCGTCCTCGATCTGATCGCTCCGATCGGTAAAGGACAGCGCTCTTTAATCGTTGCGCCTCCTCGCTCTGGAAAGACGATTCTGTTACAAAACATCGCGAATGCGATTTCAACAAATCACCCTGAGGTCACTCTCATCGTTCTTCTGATCGACGAGCGTCCCGAAGAAGTGACCGACATGATCCGCAGCGTCAAAGGGGAAGTGGTTTCCTCAACCTTTGACGAACCCCCCGAGCGCCACGTGCAAGTCGCCGACATGGCTTTAGAAAAAGCAAGACGCCTCGTGGAATATGGCCAAGATGTGGTCATCCTGCTTGATAACCTGACACGTCTTGCTAGAGCGTATAACACCGTTCAACCCCATTCAGGCAAAATCTTATCCGGGGGTGTTGATGCGAACGCACTGCACAAACCAAAACGTTTCTTTGGTGCTGCCCGCAATATCGAAGAAGGCGGCTCGCTGACCATCATCGCAACCGCTTTGATCGATACCGGCTCGCGTATGGATGAGGTCATTTTCGAGGAGTTCAAGGGAACGGGCAACATGGAGCTCGTGCTCGACAGACGTCTTGCCGACCGAAGAGTGTTCCCTGCAATCGATTTGATCAAGAGCGGCACTCGAAAAGAGGAGCTCTTATACCATCCCGATGAGCTTGAGAAGATCTATATGATGCGCCAAGCATTGGCAGATCTCTCTCCTCTAGATGCGATGAACCTCTTGCTCGGACGTTTGAAAAAAACCAATAGCAACGTCGAGTTCTTATTGACGATGAAAGACTAAGCCATACCCCAAAGCAGCAGCGCATTTCAATGCGCTGCTGCTTCTATTAAAGCACGCATGAAATACCCCCTCATCCTTCTTCTTCTCTTACTTACCGTCTCCTGTCAAAAGAAAGAGCCCCCACCAAGCGCTCCCTTAGAACACGTCCGATTAAACTTGCGCAACGAACCTGCAACATTAGACCCGCGCAAAGGGGCCGATGTTCTCTCTTGCGAACTTCAAGTTTTCCTCTTTGAGGGGTTAATGCGCTGGTATCCCGACGGATCTTTAGATTTAGGCCAAGCCGCTGCCTTAGAAATTTCCCAAGATCAGCGGACCTACACCTTTCACTTACGCAACACTCTCTGGTCCGATGGCACGCCCGTTACCGCCTACGACTTTGAACAATCCTGGAAAAACATCCTTGATCCCAATTTTCCATCACCTAATGCACACCTGTTTTATCCCATCAAAAATGCAGAAGCCGCTAAAAAAGGACTCGTTGCCCTCTCGGAGGTTGGCATTAAGACACCCGACGCGCGCACACTTATCGTCACTCTCGAAGCACCAACCCCCTATTTTCTCGACCTCACCTCATTTGTCGCGTTCTGTCCGATCCATCAAGCCAATGCCCACGAACATCCCGAATGGGCCTACAACGCAGGGGAGCATTTTATTTCCAACGGCCCCTATACTCTTCAAGAATGGAAACATAATAACGAATTGCTTTTGAAAAAAAATCCGCTCTATTGGGAAAACGAAAAGATCTCTTGCGCCTCAATTCACTTTAGCATGGTCTCGAACGAAAATACTGTTCTGCAAATGTATCAAAACGGAAAGCTCGACATGATCGGCACACCTCTTTGCCCACTACCCATCGAGGCCGCACAGTCGCTTAATGAAACGGGAGAGCTGCTCCATAAATCGATCGGCTGCACTACCCTTCTTGCATTCAACACGAAGCAATTCCCCTTCAATAATGCAAACATCCGCAAAGCACTCTCTTATGCGATCCACCGCCAAGAAATCGTCGAACACATCACTCAACAAAATGAACAGATCGCGCTTAATGCCATCCCTCCCGTGCTTAAAAACAACCAAAACACGCCTCTGTTTCAGGATAACAATTTAGCCAAAGCTCAAGAGCTCTTTGCCTTAGGACTTCACGAATTAGGACTCGAAAAAGACGCGTTTCCAGAAATCCTCTACACCTATTCCAACACCGATCTCAATCACAATATCGCACAGGCGATCCAGCAACAATGGCAAAAGGCTTTTGGCATCTGTGTCAAACTGCAAAGCCACGACGCCAAAATCCTGATGAGCAAACTCACCTCAAAAGAATTCAGCGTCGCTCAGTGCATCTGGATTGCGCAATTCAAAGATCCCTATAACATCCTCGAGCGATTTAAATTGGAAAGCAACGCGAAGAATTACCCCTCATGGGAAAACGCCGAATACATCCGCCTGCTAGAGCAATCCACTCAAGAAATCGGAAAAAGCCGTCTTGACACATTAGAACAAGCCGAGAAAATCTTCATCGACGAGATGCCGATTGCTCCCATTTATCACTGGGAATACGCCTATCTTGTCAAACCCCACCTGCGCAACCTCAAACTCTGCACTTCCGGCGAGCTGTATTACACCCATTAAGTAGATTCAAAGATTTCTCTGCAAACTCGGATGATAGAAAATGGGCAGCTGATACTTTTTTGCAAGAGAAGAGACCGAAGCATTAATACTTGGAAAATGGAAAATCTTAAGAAGCCCTATAATTTTGGGAGGCATGAAACCAAACTTTCTACAACTCGATGGGGTGTGAACAACCACTTCATTATAATCAGGATCAAGAGATGAAATTCGGCTCGCCAAAGTTTCTTTATCCTGGAATTCGCCTGCTCTATGCCACCCTCCATAATACCGCAAATCACAGGTTCCCAGCATCTGTTGGAAATGCTTTTCTGCAACATCATGGATATGCTGCAATTCAGATATAATCCCGATCCCTTCTCTACGAAAAAGGGTTTTGAATTCTGTTCTCTTTACCTCTTCATTTTTGTCACATTCGAGCTTTTCGTAATGAGAGATGAGATGCTTTAGCGCAGGCGCTCCTAGGCTCTGAATTTGATCCGTGAGTTCTAAATCACAACGGGGAATTTTCGAATTCATTAACACAGAATGAACATAATTGTTCACCGCTCTAATTTGATAACTGGAAGCAACAAAACTGTGGTCGCCATTGTCCGGACAACCAAAAGCAGAGCGATAAGCCAGAATAATCGCATCTTGGGGCACCTTAAGGATCAGTCCCACATGAAGAGGATACACTCGCGCAGTCTTTTGAGGATCAAATAGACTCGTCGATAAATACTGATCGGCAAATTCTCCTCCTGATTGAAGGATCCTTTCAGCACCCTTCAAATCCGTTGTATGGACAAACACAGGATCTTTTAATAAGTGAACGCGCTCTTTTAAGTTTAGACTCCTCCGAAATAGCCTCTCGAAAGAAGAAATCTTGGGCAATGGCTGTTTTAATTCCACTCCTTCAAACGAGGGTTCACTGTAGGTCCAGAGGCGGTTCATCTCCCTGAAATTATCCATGATCTGCCGGGTTAAATGGATCGACTGTTTGACATTCTGATCCGATGGAAACTCATCGGCAGAGTATCCCATGTAACCCAAGACTTCGGTAACAGACGGCCATGAGCCATCTTGTGCCGGTGTAAACTTCTCACTGTCTAAAACTCGATGAATAACACTCGTCTCAGAAGATAGCAGTCTTAACGTTTGGGGACCGACTCGATTTAAAACCATTTTTCCCTCTGTAAAAACAAACGAAAAAAAGCTAGCAAACCATCGATTTTTTTTTAAGTGTATTTTAGATGCAGAAAGAGACCCAGGTGCAATCCTTTGGATGAAGTTTTTACCACCCGCGAACAGGGTTCGCTAGAGATCACAGAGACCACAGAGGAAGAAAATATCCTTACGGAAAAAAGGTCCAGTTCACCGACATAGGTAACACTTTGATTCACCCACATAGGTAACAAAAATGACCTTTTTCTCAGTTGGATTTCTTGTGAATTCAACCATGAAAAATCGTACATAGACATAGGTTACATGTTAGTGAGCAAAAGTGCAACCTATGTTGGTGAACTGGACCGTGTAACCTATGTCGGTGAACTGGCCCCATACGTTGATTTAAAATTTAACCCTCTCTGTGATCTCTGTGGTCTCTAGCGGACCTTGTTCGCGGGTGGTAAAAAATTCATTTCGAGTTCTTGAACTTAATTGAGTGATAAAGTTTCTAAAAGGGGTCGAACCGTCTTCGCATTTTGACCGCTCTCATTTTTTTCTTTTGCGAATTCTGATTATCATCGAAAATGCTTTTCACAAATCACTTTTCCTAACCCTTAAGGAAGCGCAGTGAAAAAGATGTTATTATCCTCCTAGAGCTCTGCCCTCTTTAGATGATTGGGAGATCCATTTTGGCAAGATGTGGTCCAGATTTTCTGAGACGAAGGCAAAATATGATCCACATAAAATCAAGCCGTTAAGTCTATCTGAATAAAATGACAAAATGGGTTAAAATCCTGTCCTTTTCTGTTATCCACCTGACTTAATATTTAGTTTTTAGTATAAAAACGAACACCTCTAATCTTCTAGAACTGGAGCATCCCGCCGCTATGACATCCAGTTTTTTCAGCGAATTGGAAAGCTTCCTTGAGAAGAACCCTCAATATCACCCTCACACCTCTGATCCCGACCTCGAGCACGACCTCGAGCAAGCGCTATCAAAAGAGGATTTAAAGAGCCTTGGGCTTGCAGAAAGCGCACTCTTTCCGATCCTGCGCCGTTTACCTCGGATGCATCTGCAAACAGATCCTGAAAAGACGCGAATTAAATCCCCATTTCGATCTCTACCCCACCTAAAACGCCTCCTCATCACAAAGGCCTTAGCACAGCTTTATCTCTGCTATCCAATAGAAAATCCGTTTTCAATGATCCTATTCACGTGGGTGATAGCAGATGGGTGGGGTGATTATTATACCCAGAAACATATCGCGCGCCTTCTTTCAAACACATACCCTCATCTGAATCTCACTCTTGTCACTCTGATCCACGAAGAAAAACAAATTCCCTCTGAAACAGAGTGGAACGAAATCATCCTCCGCTACTCAGGAGAGATTAACCAACCGATAAACTATCAGCCGTTTTCCAAACACCTATGCACACAATTTCAAGCTGCCGATCTTGTTCTCGAAGCTCCTACACCATTTCTCGATCTTTTTCGTTATGCAGCTAGGGAAAAAACACTTCGGATTGGAGAGCATTCCGCATTGCGCTCCTACCCCTACCACCCTCGTACAGGAGCCTACAGCATGGGGCTTCATTTTTTAGAAACAGGAATCTTGTGCAAAGAGCTTACAACAGAGAGATGCTTCCATGAGGGCCAATTTTCGATGCTCTATGAAAAGAGCTATTGGGACACGCACACGTTTAATTGCGGCTACACAAAAACAATCCGCAGCACGTATCTCTATCTTCTGACACTGTGCCATTTGCTTCGGAAAACTCCCAAAGATTGCGATATTTGCATGCTTCATATGCCCCATCTTTCTGTTGTATTAGACAAATATTTTACCACGCCAGCCAGTCGAGGCTCTCAATTTCTTTTAAGATGCTCTGTAAAAGAAATCCAAATCTATGAAAAAGGCAAATGCACGCATATTCCGATTGCTGAAAAGGGGAAGCTCTTGCGCCTTTATGCCACAGAGCGGCTCTCTCAAAGCGAGGCGATCACTTTAATGAAATTCTCACAGCACCTTATCGGCTGTACGGGCGATCAATCGTTATTAGAGGCAATCGCAACAAAGATCCCTTTTTTCTATGATCCTCCTCCTTTAAAAAGACAATTTTTAAGCGACCTTCACTGGATTGCAAGCTCACGGATCTCTGAGAGACTGGCAAAATTCTTTGATCTCCAATTAAACAATCCGGACCTTCCTCTTGGCCCCATCGATAACGGATGGATTAGCGAAGAGGACCTCAGGATCTGTTCCGACCGCCTCTCTCTTCATGAAGATACAGAAGAAAAGATTGCCATCTCATTAGCCAACCATCTCGAGAATCCAAACCTTTCTTCAGATTTTAAAACGTTGCATGAGATCTTACAAACGGAGTATGCATTCGAACCTTTTTTATTAGGTCTGATTAACCGGACATGGCTCCACCTGCGCAATCCCGCTCTTGCAGCATTTGAGTCTCAAGAGATCAACGCCTTTGCAACAGGTGGGCAAAATGGCAAAACAACGCTCGGAAACATCATTCACAAATTGCGTGAAATAAAGAAATAAGCGAAACTCTTGCTCATGAAAAAACTGCTACTTCCTGCTCTTATCGTCTCTGTTCTCATCTTATCCCTCTCGCTTCTGGATCGTTATTTTCTCAAACTAAACGATGGGTTTTGCATCCGGACCATTTTAAATATTTTGCCTCCGGATCAAGAACGGGAGTCGTCGCTACCTCCCTCAACAGATCTTTCGTCAGTCTTTAATCAGGAGTTTCACTATTTAGCAAGAGGGCATCAGTCTTATGCCTTTGTCAGCGCGGATGACAAGTATGTCATCAAATTTTACCGCTTTCCTTCCCATTTACGCCCTTTTCCTTGGCTAAACCATCCGCTCTCCTCGCATTTCAGCACCCGACGCCAACAGATCATGGAATACAACTTAGAAAAACTCGATCTCACCTTTAACAGCTACAAGCTTGCATACGAAGAGCTGCCGCAAGAAACAGGATTACTTTGGATCCACTTGACCTCTTCTGGAAATTGGAATCAAACCATTACTTTGATTGATCGGACCTGCAACCGCTATACTCTGCCTTTAGATCCGTTATGCTTCGTTGTACAAAAAAAAGCAGAGCTCATTTTCCCTTCGCTTGAAGAAGCCTTAAGCCAAAACGATGAAGAGGGAGCTAAACGGATTATCGATGGGATCTGCGAATTAATCACAATCCGTTCCCAGAAAGGAATTAAAGACACGGATGCAATTCTAGAAAAAAATTACGGCTGGGACGGAAAGCGCGCTCTTTCGATCGATGTGGGCAGATTCATTTCTGCGCAAACAGAAGAAACTCTTTGTCATGAATTAAAAACCATCACTCATCCCCTAGAGAGCTGGCTGCAAACTCGTGAACCTGAACTACTTAAATACTACAAAGAAAAGGTTGAAAACACTAGATAATTTTAATCTTTTATATTGTTAATTAACACAAGACAATGCATGATAGTTTGAAAAAACCCAAGGAAAATTATGCTCTATACACCTTTTCTCCTTGTAAGCACCCTGATCGCAGCGTTCACAGCTCCAACACCTGTTGCAGAGCAATCTCCTCCGACTGTTGTTACTATTGATAACACAACATCTGAGGCGCCTAAGACAGCGAAACTCGTTCACGTAAAAACCAATTTTACTGTCGTTGAGTTTATTGGAGAAGATACGATTATTCACGACGCGGTGTTAGCAAAAGAAATGCTTGAACGCGGTGTTCTAATCCCTCCTGCTCTTCAAGGGCTCTACCACGGAAAAGAGGCTATTCGTTTAGGAGAAGAAGAATTTCAACGGGCGTTTAAAGAGATTTTCTGCGTTAACATCTTCAGTTCGAGTAATTACGTTTGGCAAGAGTAACGATTTCGGCATCGGTTGTTTGATTAAAAACCTCATAAAAACTTCCGACCGACTCAAAAAACGAAGGACGATACAAACAAACCACCCGGTCCACTTCTTTTTCTATTTTTTGCAAAGAATCAGGCGCTGCTACTGGCACAGCGAGCACAAGCTTTTTTACTCGTAAAGAGCGCAAAGATTGGATTGCCACCCGGATACTAGCTCCTGTTGCGATCCCATCATCCACTAAGATCACCGTTTTATCCTGAACAGAAAGCGGGCACCCATGACCGCGGTATAAAGCGAGTCTCTCATTAATTAAAATCCGTTGACGCTCTACTTCCTTCTCCAAATATTCTTGAGAAACACCTAAAAAAGAGACCAAGGATTCATTAAACACTCCCTCTCCTGACTCACAGATGGCGCCAAGGGCCAGTTCCTCGTTGCCCGGGGCACCAATTTTTCGAACGACAATGATATCCATGGGAAGATGCAACGCTGCTGCAATTTCCGCAGCAAGAATAACACCTCCCCTGGCAAGACCGATGACAATGACATTTTTAGAGTCAGAAAAAGCAATCAACTCTTTTGCTAACTGGCGCCCTGCATCCAAACGATCTTTGAATATCATGGTTCTGTAATGGCCTCGTTTCGCAAAAGGGTGCGCGCATCGACACTTTTAGGCTTTAGATACTCTTTTAAAACCGCATCAAATTTTTCTGAAGAACATTTATCCCCACACGTAAAGAGATCGACAAAGCAGGCTCCATGCTCTGGATACGTATGGATGCTCGCATGGCTCTCAGAGAGCAAAATCACCATCGTAAGACCATTGGGGGGAAACACATAACGAGAGGATTGCAAAATAGTCGCACCGCACTCATTTGCAGCGCGCGTCATTGCGTCTGTGAGGGCGTCTACATCGCATAAAGCATCTAGATCGCATTCACAATAACTAGCCAAAAAATGCACTCCTTTAAATTGATAGAGTTCGGTTTCATCTGCATTCACTGCAGAGGCAAAAGAGGCACACAAACACACTGAACATAAAAAAATAAAACGCAGTAGAGACATCATATCTTCAAAGACTCCTAAAATTGAGTTTTCCAATAAAATTCATATGCGCCTCGCTCAAGTGAGGTAAGCGAAACGCTCTTTTTTTGTTTTGCTAAAGCTTTTACTATCCCATCGACAGAAAGTGTAGAGACTCCAAAATGCTGAGGAATCATCGCGCCGGAAAAAAAACCCGTGTCGATCTGTTTAAAAACACGATTAATTAATCTTGACTGGTCTTCCTTGCAAAGCTCAGAAAAATTCCCATCGCTAAATACACAGTCATAAGAGATTTCAGAAGGAAGCTGATCAAACGTGTAAAGCTGCACATTGTTGATTCCAAAATGCTTTAAATACGCTTGCGCCAGCTGCAATTGAGGAGCAAAATCGACAATGGTGTAACTGGAGAAGGAAAATGCATCGTGCATAATCTTACACAGACCTCCATAGCCGGCGCCGATCTGAAGCAGGTGTTTGTTAGAGACATCTCCTAGATTGCATTTAATCTTCGCCGCAAAGGCAACGTAATGCAAAGTTGTCGGAGAGAAAGCTCCCCACTTTCCATATTCCCAAACCTCCGGGCTTCCAAAACGATCGTTTTCTCGAAACAGATCTTTTTTTTCAGCAAATGCGGGCAGTCTCGCTTCAATCTCGCTTAAGGCGCTTATCCCTTCTTCATAACAGCGATTTTCAAAGAGCAGTTTAAAAAGAGGGTTTGATTTGAAATGAGAAAATTTTTCCTCATCCTGAGCTGCCTGCATGTAAATTTCTGAAAACACAGGTTGATCGTAAATCGCTCGCAAGCGCACCAAATGCTTATCTTTTTTCTGACATCCAAAAACACAGATAAACAAAAAGAGCGCAAAAATGAGATTCCAACAGCAGCCTTGCCAAAAGCGAGATTTCGAAACGGCTTCGGTATACAAAAATCTCATCATTTCGATTCTAAACAACAATTGTTGGTGGATTGAAAAGGATGATACCGAATGCATGATTTTTACAACATCTTGAAATTGCCCTCAATTACACATTCTAGAAAAAAAAGATCAAAAGAACTATGATCACAAGAATACGCAAAGATAAGAGTCTTCATGCGCCTTCTTGCTTCTCTCGTCAGCTTATGCATCGCCGGCTACGGCATTTGGTTCATCGGATCCACACGTCCCGAGGTGAAAACGAAAATCGAAGAGTTTCTTCACACAGGAACGTTCCACACTCTAGAGATCCGCTATACAGCCAACCAAATCATGGAATCGCAGCGCAAAGACCTTCTCAAAGACAATCGTCATAAATACCTCGACGCCTCTCTCAAGTTTTATCCCTATCTGCTTCTCGAAGTGAAATACCTTGTCAGCGATGATAAAACAAAAGAGGGAGTGATGCTGTGGGATATGACCGATGGCGAAATGGTGATCGACACACGCCAGTGGGAAAAAACCCATGGCTTTGCCGATTGCATCAACGCTAACACCTCAGCTCAAGAATTTAAAGTGATCAATCTTCTTGCTCGTAAAGGGGGAGTGAGCGACCGTGAGGGCCTCACAAAAAGCCTGCACGTCGACCATGAAGTTCTCGATGCCTGGATCGATAGTTGCCGCCGCAAAAAACTGATCGTCCAAGCGGGCAACAAATACCGCCTCCACCTGGAAAATCCCCGTCTAAAAACCCTTCCCTCGACCAAACTCGAAGAGCGCCTTGTCACAAAAAGCCACAGCAATACCGAGCGGATTCGCCGCCGCTATTCCCTTTCCCAAATTGAAAAAATCACACGCGCCGCCTTCGGCACCGACTTTTCAATCCGCAAAACAACCGACGTCTACCTCCCGGTTCATTGCATCGTCGTTCAAAACCCCGACGGCTCAATCCACACCAGCCATTGGAACGCCCTCAATGGCAAACGTCTCGAAGCTCAGTTCGTGAACTAATACAACCCCTTTAATCTCAACAACAAACAAAGAACATATCGAAATTTTCGCGATTTTTCGATATATTTAAGGAATATGTCGATCTCATCGACATATCGTCCATTTCCCAAGACACAACAAGTTGCAACTCATTGAGCAAAAAGACGATACGATTTTAAAGCAAAAAACACATCGAAATTTTCACGATTTTTCGATATGTTTAAGGAATATGTCGATCTCATCGACATATCAAAAAACCTAAAAGGCAACGATGAGCTACGATCGCACGATTCCCTACAATGACCTGCCCGATCTACCTCCTAGTAATGAGGTGGAAACAAAAGCCATCTTAAAAATGGCCATCCGCGCGAACAAGGCT
>JAIELY010000017.1 GCA_019752555.1 Rhabdochlamydiaceae bacterium | reverse complement strand
TTCGATAGCATGGATGAAATCGATCATGTCGTCATAGGTGAGGTCATAAGAGTGGCTTTTGGATTCGGAAATGACAGGAGGCGGAGCTTCAGGATAAAGCAAAAGTGAAGGGGTTGTAGCAAGGATTAAACCATGGATGCAGGTTTTGATATGGGACATGATTTTCTCCTTGGCAATTTTGTATTTGGAAAAATGTTATGCGCGTATTTAAAAATTGTCAAAGAAACAGTGTGCTATCTCAATTTTCGGAAAAAATGAGCAGCGATTGTCAAAGTAAATAAAGCGATAAGAGCCATGGGCCAGACGTTACTCCATACGGTTTGTGCCGATAGGGCTTTAAGGAAAATCCCTTTTGTGTTGACGAGCATGTAGCGTAAGGGGATTAGGTAGGTGAGAGGCTGTAGCCAGGTGGGCATATTCTCAATGGGCGTGGCAAATCCGGATAAGAGGACGGAGGGGAGCATGAACACAAACGTGCCGAGCATTGCTTGCTGCTGTGTGGCGCATAGAGATGAAATGAACAGCCCGACGCCGCTGATCGCTGAGACGAAAATGAATTGGGTGAGAAAAAACAGCAGAATGGACCCTGTGAAGGGCACTGAGTAGATGAGCGTGCCCATCCACAATAGAAAAAAACCTTCTAGCATCCCCACGAGGATGCCAGGGACTGTTTTTCCGATCAAAATTTCTAAGGTTCCCAGTGGAGAAACGAGCAGTTGATCGAAGGTGCCAAGCTCCCGTTCGCGTGCGATCGACTGTGTTGTGACAACAAGGCAGGTAAGCATGGTCAGTGTACAAACAAGAGAGGGGATATTAAACCATAGGTAGAGGGCATTGGGATTAAACCAAAACCTTGGAAATAGTTCCGCATTTTGTTGTGCAATGCCGGCTTTTGCTGTGAAGTCTCGATTGTATTGTTGGATGATGTTTGTTGTATAGCCAGATAGGATTTGTGCAGTATTTGATTTTCTACCGTCTAGGATCAATTGAATTTCGGCAGGGAGATTTTGATTGAGTTTCCGTGAAAATTCTTCATCGATGGAAACGACCATCACTCCATTTTGGTTGTCGATAAAAGGTTTGATTTCTTCGATCCCCTTTAGATAAACGATTCGGCTAAAAAAGGGGGATCCATGGAAACGTTGTACGAGTTCAAAAGCGCTCTCTCCGTTATCTCGGTTTAAAATACCGATCGGGACATTTTTCACATCGAGCGTGGCAGCCGAGGCAAAAATTAAGAGCTGGATAATGGGAGGTGCCAAGATGGACATGCGGCTTTTCCCATCGCGCATGACAGCGAGCAGTTCTTTCCAAATGAGCGCTAAGATCCGTTTAAACAAAGCTACTCCAACCGTTTAATTGTTTTATGCCTTGTCAATGCGAAAAAAAGAAGTCCTATTAATAGCATAAATAAGACGTTCCATAGAATTAATGGCCACACGTTTCCGACAAGAAATAACGTTTGTAAACATTGTACGAAGTAGCGGGCAGGAATAAAATGGGTTAGAAATTGGATCCAAGACGGCATGCTGAAGATTTCGAAAAGAAATCCAGAGAGAATAAACGCTGGCAAAAATCCAGTGACAACGGCAAGCTGATAGGAGAGTGTTTGGCTTTTGGATACCGTTGAAATGTAAAGGCCTAAACCTAAAGCGCTGCATAAAAACGCGCTCGTGATTAGACTTAAAACAAAAAGAGATCCCTCGAACGGAAGGCCAAAGATAAATACAGTGACAAACACGCAAATGGCCATGGAAAGCATCCCTAGAACAAAATAAGGGATGACTTTTCCGGCAATCAGCTCCATTGGGGTAACTGGTGTTGCAATCATAGCTTCCATAGTTCCCCGTTCCCACTCTCTAGAGACGACAAGCGCAGTTAGAAGGGTTCCGATCAGGGTCATTATGATGGCAAGGGCGCCTGATAAAAGGAAATAACGGCTTTGGAGCTGTTCGTTATACCAGACCCTCGGTTGGATCTCGATCCGAGGAAGTCCTTGAAGGTTTGAGCTGATAGCCTCTTGCGTAAGCCAGTTGCCAAAGGTTCCTTGAACATAGTACTGAAAAAAATTGGCCGTATTCGTTTCGCTGCCGTCGGCAATGGCTTGAATGGGCGCAATCTTATCCGGTCGGTTTCGAAAATCGCTAAAATAGGAGGGAATGACGACAAAACCTCGGATCTTTCCTCGTTCGATATCAGGGAGCAGCTCTCTGCGATCGCGCGTGATTTTCACATCGAAGTAACGGGAATCGGTAAATGATTTTGCAAGACTTTGCGCGTCAGGAGCTGTGTCTTCCATGACAAGACCGATTTTTAAATGATCCAAATCAAGAGAGACGCCGTATCCATAGAGAAAAAGAAGCAAAAGAGGTAAAATGACACTAATCATGATCGTGCTAGGATCGCGAATGATCTGGTAGATTTCTTTAATGATCAGAGCTGTTAATCGGCGATAAGAGCCTGTTCTTTTCATGGTTTTTTGTTCGTGTTATTTGCGTCGTATTCTTCGATTAACTGAATAAAGGCATCTTCTAAGGTCGGATTTTGATTTTCATCGGTTTTAGCAATGTGTTTAAGCGCATCGGGGGTGTCCATATGGATCATTTTTCCTCGGTAGATGAGCGCAATCCGATCGCAGTATTCTGCCTCATCCATGAAGTGGGTTGTTACCATCACCGTGACCCCTTTTTCGACAAGGCCGTTGATGTGATTCCAAAATTCTCTGCGTGTGATGGGATCCACACCTGATGTCGGCTCATCGAGAAAGATGACAGGCGGGTTGTGCATATTTGCGCAGGCAAGAGAAAGGCGCTGCTTAAAACCCAAAGGTAGAGATTCAGACGTTGCATCCAAATACTCTTGAAGGGAAAAAATGTGGATCATTTTTTCAATTTCTTCCATCTTCCTGCCGTTGCCATGATAGATTCCCGCAAAGAAGGAGAGGTTTTGCTTTACACTTAAGGAACCGTATAACGAGAATTTTTGCGCCATATATCCGATCTGAGCACGTGCTTGTCCAGGAGCTTCAGCAAGATCCAACCCATTGACACGCGCTCTTCCTGAACTGGGCTGTAACAGCCCGCAGAGCATTTTAAATGTCGTCGATTTTCCAGCTCCATTAGGTCCTAATAGCCCGAAAATTTCCCCTTTTTTAATTGTGAAGGAAATGCCGTTTGCAGCTGTAAAGGAACCAAATGTCTTGGTTAGATTTTCTGCTTGGACCGGAGTCTCAAATTCTTCCATGACAATAGCTCTAGATGCCGCAAGCTCAGAGCGCCCTCCTGGTCCTCCTCCTAAGATATCGATAAATGCATCTTCGAATCGAGGTTCTTCTTTGTGGATTTCAAATGTGTGTTCTTGAGAGCAAAGAGAAGGCAATCCCTTCTCGCGCATGACAATTCTAAGATCGCTTCCTTGTATGACCCCATCGATGACAGCCTTTTGATTTAACAATTCGAACAGCAGTTTGCGCCGTCCCCCTGTGATGTTTGTCACTTTAAAAACACGACTTTCAACACGCTCGGTCAATTCTTTAGGGGCCCCGTCATAGAGCAGCTTGCCTTGATTGAGAAGCAGGACTCTATCGCACCGTTCCACTTCATTTAAATAAGCCGTGCTCCATAAGACTGTGATCCCTTCATCTAAAAGGGAAACCACCATTTTCCATAGCTCTCGCCTTGAAATGGGATCAACTCCCACACTTGGCTCATCTAAAAGCAGTAGCACGGGCTTTTTAATAAGAGCGCAAGCCAATCCTAGCTTTTGCTTCATTCCTCCGGAGAGGTTCCCCGCTAATCGATTCGTAAAAGAACCGAGATCTGTAAATGTTAAGAGCTTCTCAAATGTCTCTTTTCTCATTTTGCCTGTAACATCTCGCAAATCCGCATAGAGATTTAGGTTTTGCATGACCGTTAGGTCTTCATAAAGGCCAAATTTTTGCGGCATGTATCCGATTAGATCATGGATGGGCTCAGATTCTCGGATCGAATCATAGCCTGCGATTGTCACCGTTCCTTTTGAAGGAACAAGAAGTCCTGCAATCAAACGAATTAATGTTGTTTTTCCTGCGCCATCAGGTCCTGCAAGACCGATGATTTTCCCTTTTGGAAGCGTCGCGCTGATCTCATTAATTGCTAGAGCAGTTCCAGGTGAAAACGCTTTAGAAAGCTGATGCAAGCTGACAAGGGGTTCACTCACTTGTTCTCCCGATTTTGGACATGAAGCTTAACTGTTACCGGCATTCCCTGTTTTAAATAGTGATCGGGGTTATCCGCATAGACGCGTAAGCGGTAGACAAGATCTGTGCGCAGCTGGGTTGTTTCAACTGTTTTGGGAGTGAATTCAGCAACCGGGGAGATAAAGCCAATTTGTCCAGTATAAACGTTGCCGCTATCGGTATGGATTTCTGCCTTCATCCCATAAAAGATCTTACCGAGATCAGGCTCGCTCACATAAGCGCGGATCCAGACGGGCGAGCATACAGATAGTGTGTAGACAGGCTCTGCCACGTTGACGACGGTTCCAGGCTCTCGAATGCGCGATAGGATGATCCCATCTGTTGGGGCGCATACTTCTGTATAGTTCATATTATCGATTGCGATATTTAAAGCGGCTTGAGCTGCAAGATAATTTGCCAGAAGTTCGCTGCGCGATGCGTAGGCATTGTCCACCTCTTCCCAAGAAACTCCACCCGTGTCTACGGCAAGTTCCCGGCGGGTTAATAAAATATCGGCATTTTCTAAGCTCGCTAAAATCGATGCTAAATTGGCTTCGGCCTCTTCAATTTGGCTGTCATAAGGGGATTTCTCTAGAACGGCCATTAGCGAGCCTTCTGGAACAAAATCCCCCTCTTCAAAGTACACTTCAGCCACTCTTCCCGGCACGCGGAATGCGATATCGACTTGTCTGACATCGACGTTGCCAAATAAGACAATTTCATTGGGATTCACTTTCTCTCGAAAGAAGAAATAAAGTCCGATACCAATCCCAATCAGGATGATGATACTAGTGGTAATAAAAATGATCCTTTTCATATTATTACTAAATAGTGTTTTAAACTATAAATAATCAATGAAAACTTTTTGATGACATTATTTTTTGAACAAAAGTGAAATTTTCCCATTCGGATTGGCAATTGCGAAAGAAGATGTAATTTCCAACTCCTTTAAATACCCCTTCCTTACATTGAAATGCATCGACTTGATCGGGTGAAAAAATAAATCCTTTTGCATTCATGAAATCGATGAGGCTGCGGTGCACAGGGAGATTTGTGTTAATTTCCACTAACACAGATTTAAGAGAGGGATTTTCTAATAGCTGATCAGCGCCTTTTAAAACCTTGTGTTCGATTCCGTCGACATCAATTTTAATGTGTTGAGGAACAGGGACATAGTTTTTTTGGATCAGCTCATCTAAGGTCATGGAAAAGCAGCCTTGGCTAAAGTCAAACCGGCCTTGTTCTTGTTTGAAATCAAGCTTATCTTTAAACGAATGACAGGAACTCCCTTCTTCAAATCCATTGACATGAAGCTCGCTGAAGGCACTCTCGTCGCTTAAAGCAATTGGGTAGGCTTTCACCCTTTGATCCAGCCGATTGAGAAAGATATTCCGGTTGAGCATTGCATAATTTAAAGATTCAGGTTCGAAAGCGAGCACTTGGCACTCTCGCGCTAGGGCTGCATATAGGCAATAGATTCCAATATTAGCCCCAATATCAAGAAAGACAGCGTTTGAATCAAACGTGTCGATCCAGGCAATTGTCTCAGGCTCCTTTTGCCTTAGCGAGCGGACTCTCCATAAGACCATTTCATTTGTCCCATGAAAACGCAAACGCGCTCCTGTGGCCTCATTGCAGAGAATATCAATTATTTGTGGTTCCATTGCAGGTAGTAGTTTATTAAGTTGCGTTCTGTTCCAGTATCTAAAATAGGCTCTCTTCCATGAAACGATCGATTGGATTTAATAAAGCCAAAAACACTATTAGGCAGAAAAGGAGCGGTATAGAGTTTTTTAAATCCCTTGTCTGAATGGTGAACAAATCCTTCGCATTCGAATGCAGGGTCAAGAGGCTCATAAATGGAGGTTCCTAAATGCCTTTGATCCTCCGCGCGTGGCAAATAAAATAGCAATGTCAAAACACGGATCGGATGGTCTGTATGCGGCCCGATCGAATAGTAGGTTCGATCTCTGACAAGCTCAGCCGTAGAGGAAAATCTAACCCTCGCAAAATGCTCGGCAAACCGCTCTTGGACTTTTAAGGCAAATGCTTCCAATAGAAAAGAACACCATCTTTCACTTTTCAAAAGAGCTGTGAACTCAGTCCAAAACACAAATTGAGAGAAAGGCAATGACTCAAGATTTTTGAATTCTAAAGGAATAACCAACCGATCCGCGTAGGTCCTCGGATCCACTTTTCCGGTTTTAGACAAGGAGAGAAAGCAAGTTGTCTCAGGAAGATGTTCCAGAAGCTTTTGATAAAAGTGCTCTGGGAAAATGTTTTCAATGTGAAAATGGACAAAAGGCGAGGATTTGATTTCTGCCTGTAAAAACCGATTCATGACATGGGAGAAAACCGGATCGTCCATTTATCCTTCTCATCGGTTAATTTTCTCCCACTCTATATAGACATTTATTTTAAGTTAAGCAACTCTTATTCAAAAGGGTTAAGAATAAATGCTGCTTAAGCGTTTCATTTCTAGATCGACAAGACACCCGTGATAAGCTCTCAAGTCGGAAACAAAACCTTTAAGACCCGCTGCTTTTTTGACCAACTGATCCTGAAGGCTAGGAATAGGAAATAGGGCCATTAATCGGTTCATTCCATCCGCAATTGCATCTGGTTGCGGCTCATCGCTGATTTCTTCGAAATCCACAGCGCAGACATAATGGCCATCGAGTGAAACTTCTGGCATGTTGTGGAGTCCAACATCCCAAAACGAGAAGTGGAGCACGATATCGCTTATGTTGTCGACAAGACGCCGCATATTTTCGTGAAAGTGTTCATTTGCCTGCTCGGATTGATGGTAGAGAATGATGCGCGCCCAGAATTCTGCGTGCAGGTCCATGTCCATTCCCAATTGCAAACGCTCTTCGACATAAAGAGAGTGCGTCGGAATGCAAGGAAGAGGAACAAGGCTCGAAACAGGGATTCTTACCCAGAATTTATCCTTGGAAGTTGCAAATGTGTGAATTTTCTCACAGGTCCGATGCTGCTCTTCGGCAGTCTTGTTCGGCATGAATTTAAAAACGCAATCAGGATGGTCTTTGTGTGTAAGAACTGAAAAATGATAGCCGCTTGAGAGGTATTTAAAGTTAGAATGCTCTTCCACTCTTCTGGGATCCCTAAATAGGCCTGGGTGGGACGCCACCTCTTGTTGTAAAGACGCGATGCTTGGCTCATCTAATAGCGGATGCCATGGAGAGGATGCAGAAGCGGTGGGGGGACCTGAATGAGAGAATCTTTCGATGAATCTAAGTGCTGTAACCTCGGGTGAAACAATAGTAGTTGTGGCTGACATAATAACCTCTTTTTGCAAATCATTGTATTATAATGTTTAATAGCAGTCAAATATAAAAAATTATTAATTATATGGTTAAAATATTGCTTTTGATATAATGGCATGTGTTTCTGGGGTTTAACTAAAAATTATAGGTAATTACATGGCTTCATCGAGTGTCCAAAGCAGCTCTTGTGTTGTTCAGATCCCCTTTGTGTCTTTGACACGCGAGCAAAAGCGGGACTTTTTAAGCGCTGCCGCCGTCAAAACGATCCAGAAAATTACAGCAGGCTACAAGCACCGGATGGAGCATTATCTCGAAAATTCTCATCTCTTGGACATCGGGGTATTTTATCCGCGAGATTATGCCTCAGCGTTAACAAATTATGTTCAACAGGTAGATCCTGCAGCCTCTTGTGTTGCTCAAGAAGATCTCCCTTTAATACAAGCGCGTCTCAGCATGCTCAAAGCGCAAGGGGCATTTGTCCACGGATTTCTATCTCCACGCCATTTTGAGATGAAAAAGCAGGATGGGTCTGTGACAGGCTTCGAGATTAACAGTTTTGTAGTAAAGCCCTTGGTACGTCCTAGTGATGCGTTGAAAGCCGCTTACAAGAAGCTGAGTTTTTTGGGCTGCGGCGAATGCTGCCAAATCTCTTTTTATCAAGCGATTTTGAAGGCTTTGGGAGAAGAGCGTTTTAACTATATTTTTGCGGCAAAGGGTCCCTCTGCGCTTTTCATTCACATGAATGCATCGACTAACCCCATTCTCTGTTTAATCAAACCCCCGCATTCAGAAGAAACTCCTGTTAAAAAAGCAGACATTGTCTTTTTTAAAAACATTGACAGTTACCAACAAAGGCATCCCAATGGCGATGGTGCGGGCTATGTGACACTCTGCGTCGATGATACTCCAGGACATGAGAGATTTACAGCCCTAGGCTTTGGTGCAGAGGGGTTGAGTAAAGAAGAAATCAGCGAGCTATTGCGTGAACAATACAATAAAGAACCCGCATTAGTCCAAACGCTCTCAAACGCACATGCCGCAAAATGTATCTTGAGATGGTACAAAACACTCAAAAGAGATGTTGTCGAGGCTCATCCTCAGCAGATTGCGCACATGATTCAAACAACTCTTGAAAAGAAGTATCCTCGCCTCTCCAAGGAAGCATTTGAAGAGCAGGGAGGGATGCAGCAATTAAAAGGCGATGCGTTGGGCCACGGTAGTTTAGATGTCGATAAACTTGAGATCTTAGCAAGAGCGTCTACCCATGAAAAAGCGCTCAACATGCTAACGCTCTGGCAGAGAGCTTTGTTATCTGAGTGGACCATTCCTTAAGTATTTTTAAGAATTGACATTTTTCAGCTGGAAAGAAAGGCGCAAAGCAGTAAAAATGGCAGGCAATTTATTGGAGTCTGTCAGATGTCATCGATTGTGTATGTCCTTAATTGCGTAGATGAATTGCTGTGGGGTCATTTTTTAGTTCTTTTACTCGTTGGAATTGGTCTTTACTTTACCATTCGTTTGAAGGGCATGCAATTTCGTTACTTAAGTTATTCCCTTAAATTGGCATTCACCCGTAAAGATGAAGGCGCGCAAGGGGATATCAGTCAGTTTCAATCGCTTATGACAGCACTTGCCGCTACGATGGGAATCGGAAGCATTGCCGGTGTTGCAACTGCAATTGTCTCAGGGGGCTTTGGTGCCATATTTTGGATGTGGCTCATAGCGCTCATTGGGATGGTGACAAAATTTAGCGAAGCGATTCTCGCGGTCAAATACCGCGTGCTCGATGCCAAGGGGCAGATGTGCGGGGGCCCGATGTACTACATTGCAAATGGCCTCAAGCTCAAGTGGCTAGCAATGGCTTTTGCAGTTTTTGGTTCGCTCTCAGCACTTGCGGGAGGAAACCTCATCCAAGCGAATTCAATTGCAGCTGCTGTAGAAGGTTTAATGGATGTGCCTCCTTTGTGGACAGGAACAGCTCTTGCTCTGTTAACGGCAGTTGTCATTTTAGGCGGGATAAAAAGCATTGGCAAGATTAGCAGCTATTTGGTTCCCATTATGGCTTTGTTGTATATCGCAGGGGGACTGCTCATTCTGATCTTCCATTTCGAGAGGATTCCTGCAGGGTTAATCGCGATTGTGAAGCACGCATTTACAGGACAGGCGGCCTTTGGAGGTTTTTTAGGAGCCTCTGTGATGGCGGCAATTCAGTTAGGCGTTGCGCGCGGTGTCTCTTCTAACGAAGCAGGTCTTGGCAGTGCTCCCATTGCGGCAGCTGCGGCTAAGACCGATGTTCCGGGAAGACAAGCATTGATTTCGATGAGCAGCGTCTTTTTATCAAGCCTTGTGATCTGCACGATCACGGCTTTAGTAATCTTTGTAACAGGCGTACTTGGCAAGGTGGACGTTGATGGCAAAGCACTCAATGGATCACTTCTTGTGATGGAAGCCTTTCGATCTGTAATTCCCGGCGGGGATGGGATTATTACCCTTTGTCTTATCCTCTTTGGATTTACGACGATTGTCGCATGGGCCTATTATGGTGAAAAGTGCATTGAATTTTTAGTCGGACAACGCTCTTTACTTCTTTACAGAATGCTCTTTTGTGTTTTTGCGTTTTTAGGAGCGGTCATGAGTTTTGAAATGGTATGGCCTATTGCGGATATCATGAACGGACTTATGGCACTGCCTAACTTGATTGGGTTAATTGGCCTCTCTAGCATCGTTGCGATCGAATCACGTGCATTTTTTGATTTGTTAGCAAGAGAAAAATTAACATTAAAGGCAATGGATTAAAGAATGCGCTCTTTAGTAACTACGACATTGCTGCTGGGTCTGTTTTCTTTTAATTTAGAGGCTCAAGAACCTTTTGAGCCCCTTTATGCAGGAACCCTCCTTCAGTTTTATGGAGAAAATATTCCGCCAGGGCATATTTCTGTTGAGCCATATGTCTATGTACTTCGCCAATACGGCACCTATAATTCCCACTGGAATGTCGTTCACGCTCCTAAAATCACCTCTGAGCAATGGTTTGTTTTTTTAGAAACGGGAATCACTAAGTGGATCGACTTTAACTTGATTGTTCCGAGTGAATCAACACAGGCCTATGGACACAATTCCATTCTCTTTAGTGATCTAGAAGCTTATTTGGGTTTTCAACTTGCCAAAGATAAAAAAGGGTCTTGGCTTCCCGATATCCGGTTGCTTGTCGGAGAGAGTTTCCCAACCGGTAAATATCAGAATCTCAATCCCAAAAAACAAGGAGCCGATATTTCGGGATCTGGCGCGTATGAGACGACCCTAATTCTTGTCCTCGATAAAACGTATTATTGGTTAAAGACCCATCCGATTGCCCTTAATCTCAATCTTTATTACACGTGGCTAACAAAAGTAAAGGTGCATGGGTTTAACGCATATGGGGGAAATGCCGATACAGAGGGTGTGGTAAAACCGGGAAATCAGTTTGAAATGAATTTGGCTGCTGAATTTAGCCTGACACGCAATTGGGTCGTAGGTATGGATCTGCATTATATTCATTTCGATCATTCTTTATTTCACGGACGCCCAGGAACTGGATTAATTCCAGGGCTTCCCTCTTCGGAGCAGTGGAGTTTGGCTCCGTGCATCGAGTATAATTTTAGTGAACGTTTCAACGTCTCGACAGGAGCGTGGTTTTCTGTGTTAGGAAGAAATGCACCGGCTTTTGCAGGTGGAATTGCTACAATTTATTGGTATTTTTAAACGTGTTATGACAAAAATTTATCCAAAGCATCCTCCGTTTCCAGAGACTGTGAATGCGACCTCAAATTGGGGCCCTACAGAGCTTTGCAAAAAAATCACACATTTGATTTCAAAGCTATTCACTCTGATCATTAGCCCATTTTATCAATTGTCTCTCTCTAATTCAGCTCCTGCTATGGGAGCGAGGGTGGTTTCAAACACCCCTTGCCCAAACGATCTGTTTTTAGATTTTTATCGAAAAATAGGTTGCAATAGCGATGGAAGGACTTTTGAAGAAATTTTGAATTGGGATGATGCCCAATTAGAGCGCGACCATTTCTTTATGCAATGGCTCTTTCCTACTTTGGTCCCCTCAAAGCATAATCCGATCTCTCCTGTTTTAACAGAACAGGCTCTGCACGCCTTCCAGAATGATCTTGTTTTAGTCGGAAATTTACAGGATGCATTTGCACGGATGCTCCGCTTTTATGGTTTATGGTTTGATTCTTCCAGAGGATCGATTCAGCGCGCCCCCCATTTTGGATTGCGCCAAAGGGTGTGGCTCACCCCGAATAATCACAACTTCATGAGGATTGCCCGGATTCTCAATTGTTTAAATGCGATAGGATTGGATCATGAATTGGAAATGTTTAAACAAATCTTAGAAAGCATTGCGGCACATGAAGGAAAAGAGATCATTCCTTTAGATACACTCAAGATATGGCGCCACGCGGCTCTTTGATGTTAAATTTTTAATTATATTCTCGCTCTATTGTGATCTTAGCGAAAAAAAGCAGTGTCCTGTTTTTTATAGGAAAAATCAACCCCCTCTTCTAGAATCGTTGCTTAGGTTATCAAAGACAAATGGGTCTAGAGGCAAGAGATGTCAAATACAGCTAAAAAAACCACTCTGCTCGCAAGCCTTGGAGCCGGATTGGAATATTATGATTTCATCATTTACGGAATGATGTCTTCCACATTAAGCACACTCTTTTTTTCAGCAGATAGCCCGCATGTGGCTTTGCTTAAAACCTTTGGAGTGTTTGCTGTCGGATATGCCATTCGCCCCCTTGGAGGGATCCTCTTTGGCATGATAGGGGATACCTATGGGAGGAAAAGCACATTTCTTGCGGTCATGCTGCTCATGGCTCTTGCCACCATCGGCATCGGTCTGTTACCCACTTACGGGCAAGTGGGGATTGCCGCCCCTTGTCTGTTACTCTTTTTTCGTTTGGCGCAAGGGCTCTCCTTTGGAGCTGAACTGCCCGGTGCCGTGACAGTTGTAAGCGAGCATACGAAAAAACAGCGCCACGGGATTTATTCGGGCTTTGTCATTTCGAGTGTGAGCATAGGCGCGACCCTCGCCTCGTTTATTCTTTTTCTTTTATCCAAAAGCGTTGCACAAGAGCAAATTTTAAGCTGGGGATGGAGAATACCGTTTCTTTTGGGAGGAGGACTTGCAGTTGCTAATTATTTTATTCGCAAACATCTTGAAGAAACACCCCAGTTCTCTCAATTACAGAAAACGCGCGCTCGTCCCGCTTTAAAAGAGCCTTTGCTTTCTTTAATCCGTTTTAATAAGACGGAATTAGTCTGTGGGATTTTCATGACAATGGCTTTAGCCAGTCTTGTGATTTTTTCGTTATATCTTCCCACTTACTTAACCGCCCACTTTGCTTTTGCATCTCAAGACATTTATTTAGCCATGACATATGGCATGCTTTGGTCTGCGCTTTCCCTTCCTTTATGCGGATGGATTTCTGATCGTTTAGGTCAATCCAAAACCTTTATTGGCACCTGTGTTCTTTTTGTTTTGGGTGTATTCGGATTATTTTCTTTTTTAAGACAGGGACAGTGGGGATCGCTGTTGTTGTTCATGATTCTTTACCAAACGGTGATCTCATTTTTATCTGTGAGTTATTTTGCTCTGCTCTCTTCCGCCTTTTCGACAGCGGTTCGTTTTACGGGAATTGCGCTCTGTTATAATGTAGCCTATTCTGCGATGAGCTGCTCGCCGATCTTGATTACAGCTCTAATTTTTACAACGAACAAACCTGCGTCAGCCATTTGGTTTTTAATTGCGTTTGCGCTCTTTGGGATGACAGCTGCCTATGTGTTATCTAAGCGCTCTCTTACAACCGATAGGGCAGAAGCGTAATCCTATGCTTGAGATTGCAAGAGAAAATGCATTAGATCTTTCCCATTCGGCCTTTTTAGAGCGCTATTACGATCAGAAGATCCCTGTCGTTTTAAAGGCAGGCGCCGCACATTGGAGAGCAACGCAGCTTTGGTCTCCTGATTATTTTCTTCATTTTTTTGGAGAAAAGCAAACGGGTGTGTTTGTGTTTGAGAAGAATGAGGGGCAATGGAGGCGTTCTTTTATTGATAGGATCCCTTTGAGCCAAGCCATTGCTTGGATGCAAGAAAATTCTGATGTGAACCGAAAATACTACATCCTCAAAGAGTCCATTGCAGAAAATTATCCTGAACTCATTTCCGATTTTACCTTTCCCTCTTGGGGCATTACCCCTCTTGCGCCCTTTGCAAATCTTTGGTTTGGCCAAGGGGGGAACATAACCGCTTTACATTACGATACGATAGAGAATTTTCACGCTCAGATTTATGGACGTAAGCAATTTCGACTTTTTCCTCCTGAGGATACAGCTTATCTCTATCCCCATTCTGCAAGAACAGGCGGAAGGTTGAATTTTAGCCAGATCTATGATTTAGATCAGGATCTTTTAGAGTCCTTTCCTCTTTTTTACAAGGCCAGAGCCTCTTTGGCTGTCTTAGAGCCAGGGGACATTCTCTATCTTCCTCCTGGGTGGTGGCATGAGGTGCGTACTCTTGAATTGGGCATCTCGCTTAATTTTTGGTTTAACCCAAGCAGGGATCAAGGGCCTCTATGGCATTTGCTCGGGTATCTCGCTTGCCGTGTCCAAGAGAGACTTTTGTCCACAGAAGAGGCTCAAGTGCTTTATCAATGGAATTGGGCAAATACGCAAGAGTCAGCAGAGTACATGAGAATGAAAGGGCATTACTGGCTTTCGGTTTTGATGTGCGCTGTTTTGCTTGAGAACAGGAAGCAAGACACATCTGCATTTTCTAGCTTGATTAAACAAGCGAGTCGAGAAGATTCTTCTCTCATCGACCCACTTGAGCTGGACGCTTTGTTGCTCTCAATCGAATCAGTTAAGGCAACATTATGATTGCATGTGCCGATAAATCAGGTAGCCAAACCCTGCCATGAGGCCGATTCCAAATACAATGGGAGCCACAACGACCGTTTTTGCAAGCGTGGCAAAGGGGGTTGTGACTAAAATCCAGGTGGCAAATATTGCAGCTGCCACGATGCCTATCGTGATATAGCGTCCTGGTAGGCCTTTGTCATGTTCATTTTTTGCAATAGTCTCGATTGCTGGCGTAGGATTGGTGTGTTCGATCTGTCGTAAAGAAATGTCCATCGTGTACCTCATTTATGTTGTGGTTTCCCATTCTTTGAGCTTTTGCATGACGTCAGAAAGTTCCTTTTCCGCTTGGGCGAGGGAGCTTTTAAGTTTTTCGACAAGTTGAGGCGGAGCTTTTTCTAAAAAACCGGTATTTGAAAGCTGACCGCGTAGCGTGTTTTCTTGTTGGATTAACTTCTCTTGTTCTTTTACGAGCCTTACTTTTTCCTTTTCGCGCAGTTCTTGAGGAAGGGGAATGATTAGTTTTAAATTGCCCACAAGCGCGTTTGCACTAAAGGGATAAGAATGCTCGATTTCTTCAAAACGGATCGCATGGATCCGCACGAGAGCTTGAACAAGGTTGCTATGTGCTTCGACAAGCTGTCTTTGGGGCTCTGTTTTCGGAGCGATAATGGTAAGATCGGTTGCGATATTCGGAGGTAATTGCATCTCTGCGCGGATATTGCGCACCGCATAAATCACCTCGTCGATAAAGGCAAAGGTCTCTTCGATCTTGGGGTCGATATCTGCCAAGATCGCAAGGGGATAGGGAGCTACGATACATGCGGGAGCGTTAAGAGCAAGCAGCGTTTCTCTTGTATAAGGGTCCGCTGAGCTCGTCTCACCTGAAAACTTGGATTTAAAGGTTTGAAAGAGCTCTTCTGTGATAAAAGGTGCCATCGGATGTAAAAGACGTATGACGCTGCACAGCACGATAGTGAGCAATTTCTGTTTAAGCTCCCGATCTTCTGAAGTTCCGATTTTTCCAAATAAAACAGGTTTAACAAGCTCGACATAATAAGCGCAGAATTCCTTCCAGAAGAACTCGTAGGCTGTCATTGCAGCTCTGTCAAATGCGTAATCGGTTAGGTGGGTAGTGACATCGCGGATCGTGCGGTTGAGAAGAGAGAGGATCCATTTGTCTTCTAAGCCAAGCTGCTCTAATGAAAGACCTGATGCAAAGCTTTTTGCGTTCAGCGTGTCAAGATTCATTAAGACAAAACGAGCGCCGTTCCAAACTTTATTGGTAAAGTTTTTAAATTCTTCAAAACGGCGTCTATCTAAATCGATCTGTCTTGCATGGGTTGCACTCGAACAAAGAGCCATGCGCATGGCGTCAGCGCCATAGGCATCGATAATCTCGATCGGATCGATAATATTTCCCTTCGATTTAGACATTTTTTCCCATTTTGAATGCACTTCAGGAGGAATGGGCTTTCCTAAATCGAAATTCAGCCTCTCTTCAGAAGAAGCATACGCAATGGATCCATCGGCATTATGACGCCAGTAGGATTTACCGTAGATAAGCCCATGGAGAAAGGTCTCTTTAAAAGGAACTTGACCTAGAACATATTCTCCCATCGCAATCATGCGCGCGACCCAGAAAAAAAGAATATCGTGTCCCGTGATGAGCGTTGCATTCGGGTAGAATTTGTTAAGATCCTCTGTTTGCTCGGGCCAGCCGAGAATGCTAAAGGGCCATAGAGAAGATGAGAACCAGGTATCGAGAACATCCTCATCCTGAGTCCATGCATCGGGGTTTTCATCTACCTCAGGCGGCAGACCTTCACCGTCATAGCAAATCATCACCTCTGGATTGTCTTTGCGGTACCAAATCGGAATCCTGTGGCCCCACCAGAGTTGTCGGGAGATGCACCAGTCGCGCAAGTTATCGATCCAATGAAAATAGGTGTTTTCCCAATTTTCAGGAATGAGTCGCACCCTTTTGGTTTCGACAGCAGAGCGTAAAGGTCCTTTAAAATCAGACATCCGAATAAACCACTGCTTGGATAAATAAGGCTCTATCACAGCTTTCGAGCGGTAGGAGACGCCGACGCGGTTTTTATGGGGGTCTTGCTTAACGAGAAAACCTTTTGTTTTTAGGTCCGCCACAACAGCTTCCCTTGCCTCTTGCGTAGAAAGGCCTGTATAAGGGCCTCCATTTTCGTTGATTTTACCGTCAGCTGTTAAAATATTGATGAAAGGCAGCCTGTGCGTTAAGCCCATTTCATAGTCATTGGGATCATGAGCAGGGGTCACTTTAACGGCTCCCGTTCCAAAGGTAGGGTCCACAAGACGATCTGCAATAATGGGAATGGTGCGATTCATCAGGGGGAGTTTTAATTGCTTTCCAATCAAGTCCTGATAGCGGTCATCGCTCGGTGAAACTGCGACAGCAGTATCGCCGAGGAGAGTTTCAGGACGTGTTGTTGCAATGATGACATCGCCGCTGTGATCTTCGAGCGGATAGCGAATGTACCAGAGGAACGAAGCTCTTTCTTCATACTCCACCTCATCATCGGCAAGAGCTGTTTGGGTGATCGGATCCCAGTTGACGAGATAATCGCCTCGATAGATGAATCCAGCGTCGAACATTTTTTTAAAACACGTTCTTACAGCGCGGTTGCGTTTTTCATCCATAGTAAAGGCAAGACGAGACCAATCACAGGAACTGCCCAAGCGTTTAATTTGGCCGAGGATTTTGGATTGACTCTGCTCTTTCCATTTCCAAACGTGAGATAGGAACTCTTCTCTAGAAAAATCCTTGCGCCGTTTATTCTCTGAGGCAATGAGCTGCCGTTCGACCACAGTCTGAGTTGCAATTCCCGCATGGTCGGTACCAGGAACCCAAAGAGCTTCAAACCCGCTCATCCGTTTCCAACGAATCAGAACGTCTTGCAATGTGTTAACAAGAGCGTGCCCCATATGCAAGACCCCTGTGACATTCGGAGGGGGAATCGAAATCGTATATGCTGGCTTAACCGAATGAGGATCTGCTTTAAAAAAACCGCCCTTCTCCCAAAAGCAATAAAGTTTTTCTTCAACACCTTTTGGGTCGTAAGCTTTGGGGATTTGCTGATCTAAAGACGATTCGCTCATAGCTGCCACACTTTAAATGAAAAAGCGGTGAGTCTAGCACCTAAGGGAAAGAATTGTCAAATTTTTTTGTCGATCTCTTGTAAAATTTAAGTTTAATTTAAATTTGTTTCGTTTTTATGGTTATCAAGATATAATCCTGATTTAAAATTCAGGTAGTATGTTAATTAATAGTATTCCAATAATTCGTGATCTTAGCTTGTGGTGGGAGTCTCGTGCGACACGATTCGAGTTTGAAAAGCTCATTTCCCTTTTTTCTCAAGCTAAGCCGGTTCCCACCGAACCTCTGATCCAAAAAACAGTTCATTTGATTGAGCGCTATCAAGAGGCAAAAGAGTTTAAAAGAGAGGTGGCAAAACTCGAAAGGGTCTATCTAACCTTCCTCAAGTCTTCAAAGCGACCCCTTCCATCGGGATATCGTTCTTTAGAAAATCAAGAGTTAGCAGCTAAATTTTGTAAATTGGGCATTTCTTCCCGTTTTTTAAATACACATCCTGAATTTTTAAGCAAAGCCCGCGAGAAGTTTTGGAATTATTACTTTCCATTTGTGAACATTCCGGTGCGGATGGTCGCAAATGAGTTGTATCTGCCTGTTGAAGTCAAAGAGAATTCAGGACGTTACGAGTTTCAATCTTGGACGCAACTGCAAAAACTCAATCTCGATCATTTCCGTATCACCTATAAGGGATTTGCAGTGGGACATCCCGATCAGTCTTCCCGCTTAGTACCTCTCAAAAAGATCGATTCCCAAGGGAAATTTGCACTGCAATTTGTCACTTCTTGCCCTGCAGGAAAACGCCTTCCCAGTTCGCTAGACATCAAAGATAGCGGTCATAGTTTTACACAGATTATTATCCCCAACAACAAAGGGACAAAATCAAAAGTTTATTCGGTGGGGTTTTATCCTAGAAAAATCGACGACTTTGGTTTGCAATTTTTTAAACAAGTGCCTGGCGTTTACCGGAATCATGACTCTAATGTTTCTCGGATAGAAGCTGGCCAGGTCGTTCCCATTGTTAAGCAATACCTATTGGAAAATGATCGAGCGAACAATCCCTGTCTGTTATCGCTTCTTATGCATATGAGTGCCATCTGTAAAGCCTCTCAAGCGCAAGGTTTATCTTGTTCTCCGATTGCATTAGAAGATGTGGAAAAAGCGATGTTAGAGCGCAATGAGCCTGAATTGGATAGGATTTTGATTGAGTTGACCGAAATTCGTAAACGGATTGCAAGTGGAAAGATTCATGTTCCTATCAAACCGATGAGCAGAAGAGAAAAAGCTGAGGTCATGAAAGGCCGTTTTGAAAATGCTCAGGGAAAGCACTCTTATCATATGTTGGGAGCTAATTGCACAGCAGCATCATTTCGGGAGGAGGCATTTGCTGTCGCTTTTTTAGATGCAGCTCTTGACAGAGATAAAGCAGCTAAAGTGTATGCAACGCAAATCGATATTCGCGATCATCAATTTGGTTTTTTTGATCGGATGCGCAATATTCTCGAGCGGATCTTCCTCCACTTTTTTGCAGCGCTTCCTTTGACAGGCATTTTTTTAGGAACAGGACTTACCCATCCCGATACACCTGATAAAGCTAAAAAGGGGATCGTTCCTTCCATGTTGTCTGAGACAGCGTTTGCGACCCATCAATTGCTCGTGGCACCTTTTGCCGAAAGGCCTTTATTTCCAGCAGGAGAGCTTATCGCACACAACACTCCTGTGATTCATCCACCCAGCTTTTTCTCACGTCTTAAGTATCTTTGGAAGCGGAGCTTGTTGTTTTCAAATCCGTAAACTAAACGGAATGACAATTGAGATTGCCATGATCACAACGAGCGAAAACAAAAACATTTTGCGTGCCCAGAGCTCGTCGTTTGCACACTTAAATCCTTGAACACAGAGCCAGGCCCAAATAGCGCCAAGAAGAGTTGCGGTTGCAAGATACAACATGCCAGTGAAGTGGAAGAGCGTAAGTAGAGTTGAGACGCCTGTAAAGGCGAAAATATAGAGAAGCATGTGCACTTTTGTTTTAGCAATCCCTTTTTTTACCGGAAGAAGAGGAATGGAAGCTTTGGTGTAATCTTTAAGACGATAGATGGCAATCGCGAGGAAATGAGGCATTTGCCACAGAACAAGCATGGCAAAGAAGATCCAGGCTCCGCTATCGAGTTGGTTGCTCACTGCTGTATAGCCAACAACAGGAGGAACCGCTCCTGCAATGCTTCCAATCAATGTCCCATGAATCGTGTGGTATTTTGAAAAACTATAGAGAATGACATAGATAGCAAATCCAAGAAGAGCCACTGTCAATGTGAGTAAATTGGTGAATAGCCCTAAAATGGAGGTGCCAGCAATTCCCATAAAAATGGCAAAGAGCAGTGCATTTTTGTTGGAAATGGCCCCCGTAGCAAGCGGGCGCTGCTTTGTACGCGCCATTTTGCGATCAGCTTCTCGATCGATGTAGTTATTAAACACGCAGGAAGAGGCAATGACAAGTCCTAATCCAACAAGTGTTTTAAGAATCAAAAGAACATCTAAGCGGCCTTGACATCCCAGGGCAAACCCTCCTGCTGTTGTCATTAGATTTCCGAAGATGATTCCCGGTTTTGTCAGTAGATAATAATTGCGCGTGACGTAGGAAAATGTAGGAGCAGCCGTTTTTGTCATGATTTGCCCATATCCATCATTAAGTTGTAATTCAGATTGTTCATAATCCACACAGAACCTCCGATCACAAGAATAATCACGATGACGGTGAAGAGAAATGTGATCGAATTCCAATGAGGCTTGGATTCAACGCCCAGGTGCATAAAAAAAACGAGCTGCAAGATCGCTTGCATGAGAGCAATAATGAAAATTGTTAACATCAATATCCCGTCGGATAAATGATGTTCTGCCACAATCCGATGGGCTGCAAAAATCAAAATCAGAGAAAAAACGAATGCGAGAAAAGATGGTTTGAGGCTTGCATTCCATCCATGATGTGAATCAATCATGTTATTTTACTCCTAAGAGGTAGACAAACGAATAGATAAAGATCCAAACAATGTTCAAAAACTGAAAGAACATTTTTAAACAGATTAATCGTCTAAGACTGACGTGTGAAACCCCTTCCCTAAAGACCGGCACGCCAAGCACGATCACCCATAGAAGTGCAAAGAGCATGTGGACAGAAAAAGTGCCCATGATGGTGTAGTAGATCGATAAAAAGGCGCTTTTTTGCCATCCATGACCCAAATGCATGAGCCTTTGCATATCTGCAATTTGCATCCCCATAAAAAGGGCTCCAAGTACAAATGTCGCACCGAATAGAAGAAGGGTCTTATTTTTATCTTTTCGATGTGCAAAAGCGCCTCCAAGCCCCGCTGTCAAGCTAGCTGAAAGAAGGATGATCGACTGCAAAAGCCCTGAGGATAGGTTAAAGAGATCCTTTCCCGAGGGACCGCCATATGTTCCATTTTGCAGAACAGCAAAGGTGGCAAACAATGTTCCAAACAACACAAAATCAGTCAGCAAAAAGACCCAAAAACCAAAGGTCGTTCGGGAATACACATCGTGATGCGGATCGGGATAGTTTTCGTGTACACTCTTTTGAAGCTGTTTCATACAGTAAGTTTCCTGCTTTCGATTTTTTCTACTTCTTCTGCGCTGATGTGATAATCAGGGTGTTTTTCTGCAAGATGAAGGATCGCACAGACGATGATTCCAACAACGCTTACTACAGCAAGCCAGAACATGTACCAGATCATAGCAAAGCCGAGCACAAAAGTAAGAGCTCCCATATACACGCCAATCGGAGTGTTTTTCGGCATGTGGATCGGTTCATATTTGCGTTTTTCGATTTTTTGTTTTGCATGTTTTGCAACCCAAAACGGATCGCGGGAATGCACCTCGGGAATAAATGCGAAATTATAAACAGGAGGAGGGGAGGTTGTTGACCATTCCAGAGATCTTCCATTCCAAGGATCTCCTGTGAGATCGCGGTTTTTGTGCCGCTCTTTAATGCTCACAAGTAGCTGAAGCACTTGGAATCCAACGCCGACAAAGACAAGAACAGCGCCAATGCAAGCGACAGTAAACAAAGGTTGCCATTCTGGCACATTGTAGTAATTTAAACGTCTTGTCGCGCCCATAAATCCCAAGATATAAAGAGGGGAAAACGCGATTAAAAAGCCGATCATCCAAAACCAAAACGCATATTTTCCATAAGTTTCGTTGAGTTTGAATCCAGCAAACTTGGGAAACCAATAGCTGTAGGCTGCAAAAAATCCAAAGACAACGCCTCCGATGATCACAAAGTGGAAGTGGGCAATTAAGAATAAGCTGTTATGCACTTGGAAATCCGCTGCAGGGATCGCCATGAGCACTCCCGCCATTCCTCCTAGAGTGAAAATCGCAATAAAGCCTAAAAACCAATACATAGGGGTCGTAAATTGGATTTTCCCCCGAAACATCGTAAAGAGCCAGTTGAATACCTTAACTCCTGTTGGAACTGCGATGATCATCGTCATGATTCCAAAGAATGCATTGACATTCGGTCCTGCACCCATCGTGAAGAAGTGGTGCAGCCAGACGATAAAAGAAAGAACCGTGATGGCCACAATTGCCCATACCATCGAAGTATACCCGAACAATTTCTTGTGAGAAAAAACAGGCACCACTTCCGAAAACACACCAAAAGCAGGAAGGACAAGAATGTAGACTTCCGGATGGCCCCAAGCCCAGAACAAGTTGATGTACATCATCGGATTGCCGCCAAAATCTGGGGTGAAGATTTTCGTGTCGATCAGGCGGTCTGTTGTGAGCATTGCAGTCGTGGCTGTCAAAATAGGAAATGCAAAGACAACGAGGATCATTGTCGCAAAAGATGCCCAGACAAAAACGGGCATTTTCATTAAAGACATTCCAGGACAGCGCATCTTTAGAATGGTGACTAAAAAGTTAATCCCCGAAAGCAAGCTGCCCGCTCCCGAAATCTGAACGCTCCATAACCAGTAGTCGACACCGACGCCTGGATTATATTTGATCCCGGAAAGAGGGGGATAAGCTGACCAACCTGTTCCTGCATATTCACCTATAATCAGCGAGACTAGGATAAACATTCCGCCCGAAACAAAAAGCCAGAAGCTGAGGTTATTAAGAAATGGAAAAGCTACGTCCCGTGCGCCGATTTGTAAAGGCAAGATCAAATTAATAAGCCCGAACATTAACCCCATTCCGACAAAGAAAATCATCGTGACGCCATGGGCTGTCACGACCTGTTGGAAGTGAGACGCGGTCAAATATCCCATCGAATCGCCGACTGCAAAAACTTGCTGCGCTCTCATCATTAATGCATCGATGAGCCCTTTTGTAAGCATGACAGCAGAGAAGAGGATATACATCACACCGATTTTTTTATGATCGACCGATGTGAGCCACTCTGTCCATAACCATTTCCAGCGTTTGGTGTAAGTCAATAACGCGATAAAACCAATTGCACCGATAATCATCGAGGCTCCTGCAAGCCACTCGATCCAATCGTGATAAAAGGCTTCTAGTGTGAGTCTTCCGAACATATCTTACTCCGCTCTCTTCATGTATTTCATCAGGATCTGATCAAACAAGTCGTTTTGGTCCAAGACAAAGTAGGCCACAGGGTCATATTGACTCGGTTCTAAGAGCTTGTTATAAGTATTTAAATTCAGTTGCTTTGGCGATTGCTTTACTTCCTTGACCCACTGATCAAATTCCTCATTCGAACAAGACTTTGCCGTAAATGTCATTCCAGCAAATCCATCGCCGCTGATATTAGATGAAGCCCCTCGATAGCTGCCGCATTTGTTAGCAATCAAGTGCAATTTTGAGCGCATCGCTGGCATCGCGTAGATTTGTCCGCCGAGGGCTGGAATCCAAAATGAATTCATCGGAGCATCTGATGTGATTTCAAAATTAATCGGTGTTTTTTCAGGGAACTGCAGGAAATTGATCGTCGCAATGCCAAGTTCTGGATAGAGAAACAGCCATTTCCATTCAAGGGAGATGGCTTGAACCACGATCGGTTTATTCTCAGATTCAATAGGGGTAAATGGATTGAGTTCGTGACTTGATTTCCAAGTCAGAATCCCTAAGATCACAATGATGATGACAGGCACTCCCCACCAGCAGTATTCTGCAATATAATTGTGCTCCCAATCGGGAGTGTGCTTGGCATTTTTATTCTCTTCCCGGTATTTCCAAGCAAAGGCCCAAGTGAGCACAAAGACGGGCACCACGACAATCAGCATCAAAAGCGAGGCTGTGATAATCAGATCCCGCTCCTTTTCTCCAATCATCCCTTGTGGATCTAAAACTGCTAGGTTATGTGTTGCGACATACCACACAGTCAGAGCCGCAAGGCCTAAAAAAATGAGAATGAGCAGCGTAATTTTGGTTGATTTTTTCATCCCTTCCCTATTCGGTAAGAATCAAACTTCTTGGCTCTTCATAACCAATCCGTTGGAAATTGTCTAGGGTTTAGTAAAAATAAAAATTTAACATCTGTTTTTGCTAGAAATAAGGAACTTTAGGTGTTTTCTTAACACGTTCATTTTAAGCTTGCTAAATTTTTATTTGCAGTTGTTTTGTACAAATGGTGCAATTATGCATGTTAACAAGGAGCACCACATGCCTAATGAATTTTCCTTCTCATGGAAAGCAATCAAACGGAAACTAGACCTTTAATTTATAAAGTAGAATTAACGAAAGCAGCAGAAAAACAGCTAGAAAACATTCCTCGCACGGAATTGAAAAAAATTGCCAAACGGATTGATAAACTAGCAGAAAATCCGTTTCCTTCTGGCTATGAGAAGCTGAAAGCAGAGGAAGGCATTTACTGTGTCATACAGGGAGATTATCGGATTTTATATTCTGTGTATAATGGAAAAATGACAATTTTAGTAGTCAAGATTGGCAATCGGCCCGAAGTGTATCGCTAAGAATGTTTCAGCAAGAGCAACCCTGTGCAAAAGACCCCATCCACAGGCTCTTGTGTTTTGATACGCGCTTGAATGTCCTCAAAGGTGTGCAATTCAACATGAATGAGCTCAAAGGGATCTAGCGCAGGCGGCTGCAGATAGCTGACGCCTTTTGCCAGGATGTAAAAGATCTTTTGGTCGGTCACAGCAGGAAATGGGAAAACGGTACCTAAGATAGAAAACTCACCGCCGCCATAGCCTGTTTCTTCAAGGAGCTCCCTTCTTCCCGCTTCGATGGGGGACTCTCCCGGATCGATCCTTCCACCGGGACAGCTCATAAGCCATTCGCGCGGCGGATGGCGGTATTCCCGCGTCATGATGAGCTTTCCCTCTGTTGTAATAGCGATGACCGCTGCTGCATGTGCGCCGAGTTTTACTACTGTATAAGGGCGTTCGGGTCCATGCGGTAACTGGAGATGATCGATCTGGACATCGAAATAGCCATGATAGGCAATCTCAGTCTGCTTTATGTCAGGGATGGGGATATTGGGCTTGGACACGTTGGTACTCCCGTTTCATCCGGTTATAAAACATTTCTGCCTTTTTTGGCTGCCGAGAACAGTGATAAAAAAGATGCAATTGTCGAAATAGCTGGATTTTTTCCCAAGGAAAAGCTTGAGAGATCCATCCCTGTTTAAGATCGATTCTTTCATGTAGGAAATTGCCTAAAAGCTCGGATGTTCTCGGAAAAGGGGAGTTAATAGCTCCTGAAAAATGGGAAAGCGCGATCTCTTTACCCTCTTCATGCCATAGGCTGCATCCCATAAGCGGGTAGAGGGGGGATCTCTCTTGCAGCAACTCTTCAGGGGTAAACGTCTCTAATAAAGTGTGCGCGGCTTGCCACTGGTTATTGAGAAGAAGAGACCAAATCTGACGCGAGAGGATCTCTTCGCGATGCTCTTTGGGCCATAAGAAATTTTTTGCGAAAAAAGATGTAAGAAGTTCACTTTTTTTAGAGCGCAAGCAGACATCGCATAAATACAAAACGCAACGGAAGTCGGAAGAAGAGAGAGGAATATTTTCTTTTAGACTAAAGCGCTCTAGTGCATCCGCAATCGGCATTAAAGCGATCTCAATGAGTTCCGCTTCTTCTTTTACCGACGCATAATGCAAGTTTTCTTTAACCCAATCGGGATACCCAAGCTCAAGCAAAGCAAAAAGAGCATTAGAAATTGTTACAGGCTCGTTGCTAGTTTCGATGATTTCTACTAAGGTGATCGGTTTGGCAAGCCAAAAAGCGAGCTGTATTGCTAAGGTCGCATTGCAATGGGTGTGGGAGGATCGGCTGTCTTTACAAGAAAGAGGCAGAATAAAGGAAAGCGGTTCTAGGTTTTCCTTTAATGTCGCAAGCAACTGTTGATTATCCGCTGCTAAAAAAATCAATGGAACTTGACGCAGCACCAAAAGGGCAAATTGATAAGCCGAGATCCGATCTTGCGAAGAGGCCTCGTGCAAGCGAAATGTTAAATGTTCAATCACAATATGGATCAATGGATGTTTCGGATATTTTCTTAACGTCAGTTCCCAACATTTGATCTCCTCTTCGATGTCTGAAGAAGCCTTATACACAAGAGACTTTCCCAAATACTCAAGAGGTGCTCCTGGAGTAAAACGGAGCTTATTAAATTCATCCAATGCCAGAAGGTAAAGCCGCTCCCTTTCCGATTTTTTTTTCGATGCAGAGGCTTCTTCAAGAATTGTGACCCCTGCACGGAATAACGCTTCTCTTCCTTCTGCTCTTCCCAAAAATGAGTGGCCGATCCGACGGTATTCGCTTAATGCTTTCGCATAATTTTTGTTAGCCAAAAATGCATCGGGGACAGCGAGACAATTGACCATTGCATTTAAGCTGCCGACAGAGATTTTTAGCTCGCTTAGCTCAAAATCGGCATCCCGATAGAGGAGTCCCAAGTGGGTCCCATGCATTGGAATATGGCTGATGTAGTGGCATTTGAGCTCGGAGTCGAGGTAAAGACGCACATGGTTATCCACTTTTTCGATACTAAGCTCGTGCCAGGTGTCTTTTTTTAAATACACATCCGAAATTGCCATCACCTCAACATTAGAGCGGAAGAGTTTGCATGTAGGATTTGTCTCAGAACCTATCCAAAGACAGTACCCATCTTCGAATCCAGTTCTCTCTGCTGCCTCTGGAATCGCCAAGAGAAACCCGAGCCCCGCTCCTCCCTCTTTAAGGCGTACTTGCGTGCGCATCAGTGTATTTCCTGAAAAACTAGCGCGTGAGATCATCAAACTCACCCATTCCATCACATCAAGTGTACGCGCAATCGCAATGTGTTTTGCGAGAAAAATGTTTTCTTGAAATTCCCAATCCTTTTTTTCAGCAATATTTAACGTCCCAGCCGGGATCCATTCGGGACGTCCTTCCAGGTAACTCTTGAGCTCGGAAATGATATCGTCCACACTTTGAAATCGCTTTTTAATATCTGGATCTAAACACCTCTTGACGATGTCGGATAGATGCTGGGGGATATCTCGGTAAGGTGCAACCTCTTGTGGATCCATGAGCTTTTCGCTATGCAATGTTTTGCGAAAACTTTGGATCGAAGGGCGATGAAACGGCAGATGGAGCGTAAGCATTTGATACAGCATCACACCTAGAGAGTAGATGTCTGTTAAAACAGAAGAGGGCTCACCTAAGACCCGCTCAGGGGCGAGGAATGAAAGGGTTCCCGCAATTTTCCCAGGACGTGTGAGATCTTTTTTTTCTGTTTGAGGAGATTTTTCAACTAGGATCGCCTGATCTTCTTCGATAAAATCAGCAAGCCCCCAGTCGAGAATCACAACTTCGTTGAATTTTCCGACAATAATGTTCTCTGGTTTGAGATCTCGGTGCAAGATCTTCTTCGAGTGGCAATACGCAATCGCTTGGCAGACGTTTAAGTAGATCAACATCAAAGAGGGGATCGAACTGCCAATGGGATGGCGTATTTTCCCTTCTTTTTCCTCGTCGAGTGCTGTCCGCAGAATTTGCTTGAGGGTTTCTCCCTCGATATATGGCATCGTATAAAAAATGCCTGTCTCATCGTGGTTGATCGAAAAAATAGGAATAATGCAAGGGTGCGTGAGTTGCGATGCAATCCTTGCTTCTCGGAAAAAACGCTCTTGCAATGTTGTGTTGTCGCTCATCTCTTGACGAATTTGCTTAAGCGCCACATTCCGTTCGCATTTTGGGTCAAAAGCTAAAAAAACCTCGCCCATGCCCCCTTTTCCGAGGCTGCGCACAACCCGGTAGGAGCCGATCTGAACGGGAAGAGAAGGAGGCTGAGGTTCCATAGACATTAAAACGAAAATTAAAGGAAATACCACTCTCATCCCATAATCTAAGAATATTAGCAAGAATTATACGAATTGAAAATGAGAAGGTGCTGCGCGCAACTGCAAAGGTCTTTGCAACAGCTCTTAAGTGGAAGTCTGAAGAAGGTGAATTGAGTTAAAAGAATCGAGCGGCCTTATGGAACATCCTGTTTCGTCAGACAATGCCTCATGTGCGAA
>JAIELY010000035.1 GCA_019752555.1 Rhabdochlamydiaceae bacterium | reverse complement strand
CCCCTACCGCTCCATTAAACGCAACAACTCCACTCGTTCCGCCTGTCACTGTTAAACTTCCAGGACCATTGACGGCTGCAGAAAAGGTGACGTTCGCTCCACCCGCAGCTCCCCCTGCGTTTGTCGTATCGATCGATGGGTTGCCAGTGAGCGTCACGATCCCGCTTGCACTCACTGCCCCTGCATTTGTCACCAGGCTTGAGGTTCCTGAACTAAATGTGACAGCTGCCATCGACATGCCAGCTGCCGCTGTTGTCGCCTGGATTGTTCCTAAAATCGTTGTCGCACTAGCTGTACTTGTAAAGCCATTCGTGAAAGTGAGGCTTGCAGAGCCTCCGCTCTTTAACGTGACGCCGCCTGTGTTTGAAAAGGTGGTGGCAGGCGTAATTGTCCCGCCATTATTAAAGATGACACCGTAGGCTTGCGCTGCTGTCGTAAAGGCGGTGGCAACAGTTGCAGCTCCATTAAAGGTGATGTTGCCTGTTGTATTTGTTAAGGTGACAGTCGGCGAGGTTGTCGTTCCCGTGATGGTCGTACCAGCACTTCTAGTAACTGTAAAGGCATTGACGCCGAGATTTCCGCCAATAGAGACAGCACCTCCCGTACCTCCGTTTACAGTGAGAGTTTGGGTTGCAGCTTGTGTGACATTGCTATTAATGGTAATCCCAGCTCCCGCTGGAGTGCCTCCCGCATTCGTGGTATCTAATGTCGTATTCGCATTGAGTGTCACAGGACCTGTGAGAAGGCTAATTGTCCCCCCGCTTGTCGTGATATTGCCGCCTAAATTAATGGCAGTCGATCCGGTATAGCTCAACGCTCCAGTTGTTTTCGCAGTCGAGCTCTGGGTAATCGTAGCACCTGTTGCAGAGAGCGAGGAGAGAGCTGTCCCAGCTCCAACAGCACCTGTCATGCCTACAACACCACTTGTGCCAGCTGTAAGCGTTAACGCTTGTGCTCCATTAATAGTATTTGAGAATGAGATATTCGCCCCTGCTGGAGAGGCGCCCGCGTTTGTCGTATCTAGTGTTACTGTAGCGCCAACCACAACCAATCCTGTAAGAGAAATAGGTTGACCGCGCGTTGTAATCCCTGCATTAAGATTAATGGTTCCAACATTTGTTGAACCTGCTGTCAGAGAAATCGAAACACCCGCTGCCATGGTAAAAGCATTGGTAACAGTGATCGAGCTGCCTGCCGCATTTTGAGCGCAAAGCGCTACATTCGTTGCAGCCGCTTGTAGAGTTGTAGGGCGAATGTTGAGAGCTCCTGCCGTCGCACAGTTCGGAGAGGAACCATTCGCAATCGTTCCATTTGTCCCTCCTGATGAAATGGTAATCGAAGCTGGGTCGAGCAGCCACTGCCCAAACTCTCCTAAAGGAGCTGACGTATTGACATGTCCTGTTTCAATACCGAGGTCTATTTTCCCCGACGTCTCGACAAAACCCCCATCGCCGCCTAGCAATCCGCCTCTTGCAAAAATTTTCCCATCGAATAAGGTGGTTTCATCTGCCCAAAGGATCACTTCGCCGCCCTTACCTTGACGGTAGGCATCTGCAAAAATAGTCGAATCCTCATTCATTACAGCATTTTGAGCAGTCGGCGTCTCTCCCTTGCCTTGATACTCGCCTCCTATACGCACAATCCCGCCGCCAGCATCTCCCGAGGCATCTATTTGGGCGGCAAGCAGCTGAACATTGTCACCTAAAATTTCAATATGTCCGCCTGTTTCTCCCTCTTTGACACGGCGTGCATCGATGGCACCGCTCACCTCGACTAATTCAGCGCCTTCTATGCGCACGCGATCTGCTGCAATCTGGCTTGTGTGGACAAGGCGGAGGACACCGTTGACCTCCTCAAGTGCATTTGCAGGCGTGATCCCATCCGTATTTACGACCATTCTAATGGCCTCGCGCGCAGTTCTCATCGAAAGATCGACACTGCCGCTTGCAGCTTCAATTTTGCCAAAGTTCTCAATCAGCGCATGTTTAAGCTCTCCATCCACAATAAACTGGATCAACCCATCGCCTGTAAAATCGAGGGTCACCCGCTCTGCAGATGCTAAAATCACTTTGCCAGCTTTAGCTAAGATCGAGCCTCGGTTTTGAATGAAGGGAGCGAACATCGCCACAAATCCTTCAGGACCAGCAGAGATCAGACCATGGTTAACAATCGAAGAATTTTCAGAGCCAGGTTCCAAGGTGAACTGGTACTTGTCATTTAAAAAATCCTCATCACGGATGTTGAGGGTGGAAGCGATCAATGAGCCTGTGTTGACAATCGCGCTAGGTCCAAAGACAATTCCATTGGGGTTAATGAGAAAAACGCGCCCATTCGCACTGAGTTTTCCTAAAATTTGACTGGGATCTTGTCCTGTAATCCGATTGAGAACAGATGACTTAGAAGAGGGCTGGATATATTGGACATGTTCTTTCTCCGAAATGTTAAATTTACGGAAATGCAGGATCGCACGATCCGATGTCGTAATCGATAAGGTGCGCGGATCAAGATGTTGAATCTCCGCTTGCCCCGCTTTCACTTCGCCAATTTCTGGCAAAGCACATAGCGGAGCAGTTCCTAACACCAAAGGCAGTAAATATACCCAGTGATTTCTAACGTGCTTCAAAATGGTTGTGCCGTCAACTTAATATAAGTAAACGCTCCATTAGTTAAACTTTTATGATTCAAAGCAAATCCCACATCAATACTGAACGTCAATGTATAAGGACCAAACATCCTTAAACCTACGCCCGTTCCCCATAAAAAAGTGTTTTGTTCTGATTTAAGAAAAACACCTCCATGGTCCAAAAACGCATTAAACTGAATTATCTCTTTCCAAGTTTTATTAAAATTAAAAACCTTTTTATTTGCAATAAAAGGCGGCGGGACGCGGAAATCGAAATTAAGATAATAACCGCTATCCCCCAATGCAACTGCCAGAGGATAACCCCGTACCGTATCGCTGCCTCCAATATAAATTTGCTCGGGCAATGTCAGCTTGCTCGGACTTAATTGACCCGATCCATGAAAATAGAAATAACAATCTTTGGGAAGCTTTTGCAGACGATCATAATCTGCATTAAAGATAAAAAATCTTCCGCCGCCTCCTTTACGAGAGCTCTCGCTATCGACAGCTTTTAAGCCTCCCAAAAGATTGGGAATTCCTGCAGCAAAACGGAGGTTTAAATAATCTCTTCCCTGAGAGGGATGGAAATGATCGAGAAGTGCGCCCACGGTAACCACCCGCAACTTATCGAAGGAAGTGCGGTGTCCTAAAACATAGTTTTCAATTTGCTTGTAATCAAAATAGGAGAAACAATCGACACTTAAATTGCGCGTGCGCGTGAGAGCTTGAGTGAATTTTAACGTGCCAATATTACTCTCGCCCTTTAAGTGCAAGCGCGTGAGCTCCTCAATTTTGAACTTCGAAAAGAGGTAAGAGACCTCCATCGCAAGGCCCTGGCTATTGAGAGGGATCTTGTATTTCACATCCGTAAAATAGAGCGCATTGACAGGAAAACCCACCACTTCTGCAATGGAAAGAGTATCCCCTTCGGCTGCTAAATTTCCCCAATCAAGCCTACCGCCCGCCCGCACATTCGTCGTTAAATCTCTTCCATAATTGTTTCCATTTAAATACAAATGAGCAGGGCGTGCATCATCTACACGCACAATCAGATCCGCGCAGCCAAATTCTTTCCCTTTTTCAAATACAGCCCCCGCTCGTAAATCACTATTTTCGTTGAGCAGCATCAGCGCGCGCAAAAATTCATTATACCGCAGCGGCTTACCTTGTAGAGGATGAAAATAACTTGAGATATAGGCATGAGAGTAATAATGATTGCCAATGATCTGAACATTGCCAAGCCTGCCTTCGATGATCTCAATGACAAGAGAACCCTCTTCAATTGCCTGAGGCGGAGGATAAGCGCGCGCTAAGAAATACCCTTGTGCAGCATAATGGTGATCGATCACAGCGCAAAGATCATAGATCTCTTGCAAGGACAGCTCTTTTCCTAGATATCCTTCAACCCACTTGCGGATCTTTTTATCAGAAATAGAGTGGTTGCCCTGAAAAGAGATCTTCTTTATGAGAACCTTTTTTCCAGGAGGCAATTTGAGCTTTTCTTCTGGTATGTCGATTTGAATTGCTGGAATTTCTTTATCAAGGCCAAGAGGTTTGGATTCGTATTCCTTTTCCAATTCCCGTTCCACCACGCCGGCAGAGGGTACAGGGGGAGGAAGCGCCTCTAGGAAGGCGAAACATGCAGACATAAGCAAGCACGCGAAAATCCATCTTGTTTTCATAACTCGGACACTAAATTAATTTAATTTTGAAAACAATTAAAAATTCATCGTGTGTTATACAACAAACATGACCAAGAACAAGCAAACATCACTTCAAGACTGCCTAATTCCTCTTCAAAAACGGGCACAGCACGGATCTGTTACCGTGGGAGAAATGATCTTTATTCTGCGCGATCAAAGCGGCGCCATCCTCCTACTTTTACTCGCACTCCCTTTCTGCCTCCCCATTCAAATCCCCGGACTTTCAGTCCCTTTTGGTCTTGCGATCGCCTTTATTGGGATGCGCCAAGGGTTAAAAAAGCCATTATGGCTCCCTAAAAAACTCAAAGAAAAATCGCTTGCTGGCCCTAAGCTTGATAAAATCATCACACACACTTTACGGATCACGTTTAAACTCAATAGGTGGATCCACCCTAGATTCATTTCATGGTTTCACTCCCCTTCAATCCAAACGATTAACCATCTGCTCGTTGTTGTTCTAGGGCTACTTCTAGCACTGCCCCTTCCTATCCCCTTTACAAACCTCAGCGCAGCATGGGCCATTTTTTTAATGCAACTTGCCATCTTAGAAGAAGATGGCATCTTTTTAATTGCCAGTTACGTTTTGTTCCTAGCGACCCTTTTAATTTTTGCCGCCACCCTATTTTCCATTAAATTTATTTTGAGCTATCTATGAATCCACTTTGGCATGCATTAGATAATGCAACTGTGATGCACATTCTACAGACAACAGAACAGGGCCTAAGCGAAGAGGATGTCAAAACAAGACTAGAGAAACATGGTCTTAATACCATCCCGATCAAAAGTAGAGACACCTTATGGATCATCTTTTTACGCCAATGGCAGAACCCGATCATCTATGTGCTGCTCTTTGCGACAGCCCTCTCTCTACTTCTGCAAAAGTGGCCAGATAGCCTTGTTGTTTTCAGTGTCATTCTTCTCAATACCTTCATCGGATTTTTTCAAGAGTACCGCGCTCATCAAACCATCAAAGCTCTCACAGCTCTAACACCCCATTACGCAACAGTAGTGCGTAAAGGGATCACAAAAAAAATTGCATCCTCTCATGTTGTTCCAGGAGACATTGTTCTACTTCAAGAAGGAGATTTAATCGCAGCAGACCTAAGACTGCTATTTTCAAAACATTTACACTGCGATGAATCTTCTTTAACCGGAGAATCGCTGCCGATTCCCAAAAACATTGACCCGTTGAGAGAAGAGACAGTGCTCGCTGATCAGACCAACATAGCTTTTAAAAGCACCTATGTGACTTCCGGTACAGCAATAGGAATTGCAATTGCCACAGGAAAAGAAACAGAAATAGGAAAAATATCAGAATGGATTCAACAAGTCCCCGCACTCGATACTCCATTATCTTCTACCATTAAAAAAATTGCTCAAGCTGCAACGCTCGGCATTCTCGTTATTAGCCTTCTTTTGTTTCTGATCGGTTATCTGCGCGGAACTTCTCTTTTTAATGCCGCGTTTGCCGCGATCACTCTCGCTGTCGCGGCTGTCCCAGAAGGATTACCCGCTGTCATCACGATCGCATCCGCAATTGGAGTGCGTAGAATGGCGCATCGCAATGTCATCATCCGCGAGCTGCCCGCTGTCGAAGCTTTGGGAAGCACGAACATCATTTGCACAGACAAAACAGGAACACTCACGCACAATGAAATGACAGTACAACAGCTTTGGACAGCTTCTGGAACAACGCTAGTCACCGGCGCCGGCTACTCATTAAATGGAGAAATCCACACATCAGATAATAAAACCGCATCCGAAATTGAACAACTTCTTAAAGCAGCAATGCTATGCAGCGATGGCACCCTTGAAGAGAGTCCAAAAGGCACCGTTCCCATTGGGGATCCTACAGAAGTTGCAATGGCAGTCGCAGGAAGAAAAATCAAGTTGAATGAAAAACATTTAAGGAACGATTGGATAAAACGGGATCAAATCCCTTTCGAATCCAAGCGCAGGTTAATGGCAACACTCTACACTTCACCCTCTCAAGAACACATCCTCATCCTCAAAGGCGCACCGGAAGAAATCACTAAAGCCTGCGGATCTATTGACATCGAAACTGAAATTAACGCGATGGCTCGGCAAGGAATGCGCGTACTTGCTGTTGCACAAAAAAAACTCAACACCCCTTTAACAGAAATCACTGAGAAAGAGATCGCAGACGGGTTTAGCTTCTTAGGGCTCATTGGAATTGTCGATCCGATCCGTAGAGAAGCCTATCAAGCCATTAAAACATGCCATGAGGCGCACATCACCGTAAAAATGGTGACAGGAGACCACCCGATCACAGCTGAATCTGTCAGCCGCGACTTAGGAATTTTAGGAAAAGGGGGCGTCATTACAGGAGCACAGCTCAACGCCTTTGATGAGGCGGAGTGGAAACAGGCGGTGCACGCAAATCACGTCTTTGCAAGAGTCTCTCCCAAACACAAGCTCAAACTCGTTGAGATCCTTCAAGCCTCAGACCACGTCGTTGCCATGACAGGAGACGGGGTCAATGACGCTGCCGCATTAAAACGCGCCGACATCGGAATTTCTATGGGCATTAAAGGGACCGCCTTTGCAAAAGAGGCCTCTGATATGATTCTCACAGATGACAATTTTGCGAGCATTGAAGCCGCTGTTTTCGAAGGACGGCGCGTCTATGATAACCTCATTAAATCTCTACAGTTTTTAATCCCCACAAGCTTAGGCCTTGCTTGCGTTGTCTTAATTGCAGTTCTTTTTTTCCCCATTAAAAATGGGATCCCCCTCCATCCCATTTCGCCTCTTCAAGTGCTCTGGATTAACCTCATTGTCGCAGTTTCTCTCTCATTACCTCTTGCCTTCGAATCAGAAGAGCCCCATCTCATGAAACGTCCGCCGAAGAAAAAAAACGCCCCCATTCTCAGCGGATGGATGCTCATCAAACCTCTTACGGTCTCCGTTTTAATGGCAATTTCCACTGTTGCCCTCTTTTATTGGCACTATCAATCCGAAATCAAAAGCGGAGTGATCAATGCACAAGCTCAAAGAGAAGCGCAATCCATTGCTGTCACCGCCATGATCTTCTTCCAGATCTTCTATCTGCTCCACTGCCGTACTTTTAAATCGACCCTAACCCTTAAAAACCTCTTTACAAATCCCACCCTATTTATCGGAATCAGCGCAGTTCTCATCGCGCAAGCAGCATTTCTTTATCTGCCCGTGATGAATGCACTCTTTCTCTCCTCGCCTCTTTCTCTAAAATCATTATTCATCACATTTTGCGCCGCATTCCTTGTGATCCCCTTGATCGCATGCGAAAAATTCCTGCTACGCAAAAGCCCTGTTTAAGTCCATACAAGCTGACCTCCTCCTAAATGAGCGCCCGCTCCAGCATGCATTTGCATAGGCCCAAAATACTGCGCGCCCAATTGATCTAACGCAGCAATTTGTTGACTTAAGTTTTGAACATGCCGGCTTAGTTTTTTGTTGTTCCCTGCATACAACTGATTGTGTGCCTTTTGTTGATCGAGCAATTTAGCAAGCTCTGTACGCAATTCTTGCAAACGCTGCTCAAGACCCTGTAAAATCCCTTCACGTTGTGCAATTTCACCAATCAATTGCTTATCCCGCCTTTCCATTGCATCAATCTGCTGCTGAAGATGTTGCTGCTGATCCCATTGCGCTTGCACTAAACGGGGATCTTGCAGCTTTTGAATCTCATTACGCAAAGCAGCTAACTGCTCTTCATATCCATCACAAAAAATTTGCCGATCCTTTAAAATAGTGTTCCACAAGCCCACAGAGACACCCATGTGCCCATCGAGTTGATTAAGACGCCCTAATAAAGCTCCATCCTGCACAGCATGCGTGCGTCGCAACTCTGCAATACACTCACGACATTGATTCACAAGATCTCGATAACGGTTATTCTGCGCTTCATACTTTCCATTTTGATCGCTTTGTGTCCGAAGATTTGCTTGCATTTGTTGCATTTGCCGTTCCAGCTTCCGACGAATCCTTCGATGATCCTGCTTCATCACCTCCACCTCGCCTGATAACTTCTGCACGTTGGCATTTAATTTTCCATTTTCATTCGTCATCCGTTCCACATTTGTGTGTAATTTCTTATTCTCAGAAGAGATTTGTTGAACATTCGATTTTAAATGCTTATTTTCGCTCGAAAATTGATGGATATTTCCCTTTAAATTTCGATTATGTCGCTTTAATTTTCTGTTTTCATGCGAAAATTTGTCCGCCTGAGTACGCAAATTTTCATTTGTCTTCTTCAAATCATCATTTGTTTTCTTAATGTCATCGACACATTGATTAAGAACACGCAGCTTTGCCGCTTGATCCGCCATATAGGCCCCAGCTCCACTGCATAAAGACAGCCCCCCTAGCAACGCCGCAACAGCAGGAGCCCCCTTAATTAATAGCACTAAAGAACCCAAAGCGCCCACCCCAGCTGCACCCATAAGCCCCGTATACGCCATTTGATAAAACCTTTCCTGAGTGAACCAATTCCCAGTTAAAAGATCTGTAATCGAAGGAAGAGAAATCCAAGAAAAGAAAAATTGAGACACACGCCTAAAGAGAGATAACTCCTCTGGACTTTGAGGAACCACAGCTACGGGAGCAGCTCCATTCGCATGGGAGATAGAGTGTACAGACATAAGAACCTCCTCACATCTTGATGTAAAGAGGTTAATTTCTTTCTACTATTCTTGGAAATGTAATTTATAAAAATAACGACCGCATTAAAAGCGCGAGGTTAAGCGATCGCAGACCTGCCCAACCCCAACGTCTCTTCAACACTACTAACGCGCCCAATAAAGAAATTAAGCGTTTCTCTGATTCAACAGTTCAATTGTCGCTCGAAGACGCTCGTTTAAGATCTCTTCGGCTTTTAAATCTCTGGATTTGTGATCCCCTGCAACAAAAAGGTGATCGATCCCTTTGGATTCCTTTGTCACCGGGTCAATATTTGTCTTCCAAGGAGAGTGAATACTGAAATCAGTAAATCCCGCTTTTCGATACGCTTCAATCATCTCATCCCTTTCAAAGTTGTTATCTCCAAGAGCCACTGTGATTATATCCTCCTGGTGCTGCTTGTGCACATAAGAAGCAAACTCTTCTCGCGCCGGCAAGTTCGGATCTCCCGGGATATGCGCATTAATAATCCTAAGATCAGGTCCCCCGTTTTGCGAAAAGTAAGTGTTTTGCAAAGGACGCTTTGGAACACTCGGATAAGCATACTGAGTCGTCTCGGAAAGATCCCGGCGATAGGTTAGCTGTGATCGATCATAAAGCACCACATCTTGGTCTTGACGATTAAAATTAAAGCTCTTCACCATTCCCCATTGTTCCGGAAGCCTTTCTTTAAGATGCGCGAGAAAAGGCACGCTGCATTCTTGAAGCGCTACCACTTGCCCTTTAGACATCATTTCTTGAACCATATCCGCAACAAGCACATCTCTTTGTGTGAGACCAGAATCGTTCACCCGAACATCTAATTCAGAAATCAACGAACCATTTAACCCCTGAGAATCCTTGTCGGTCACCCATTGCATATAGGCATTATTCAAGACATTCCAGCTAATGATTTTAACCCCATTCACCTCGATACCAACCGGCAAATGATCCGAGGGGAAGCGCCACTTTTCATGCAATTCACCCACAGAAATCTTTTTGATCGCTTCTTCGATCTCCCAATTTCTTCTTAACTGCTGAACATTAGTGTATGTTTGTTTAAGGCGCACACCAGACATCAATAGGTTTGCAACCCCTTCAATCCAGCGTCCATTTTTAAATTCATCTTTCGAATTCATTAAATTGATCACAGCTTGCAGAGCAAAAGCCACAATAGACAATTCCAATCCCCCTCGAGAAATCAACGCCAAATAAACGAGATGATTGAAAATTTTAACAAGGCTTTTTGAAGCATCTTCCCAGTTGTCCAAAGATTGAAGCTTTTTCACTTCCAGGACAAGATCGTGCAGCGTTGTTAGAATCAAACCTGCACGGTATTGGAACACACTTCCAATCAAAGCTACAACTGCCACCACTTTTTGGACGATCTCATTACTATCCGTATTCCAAACACGCAAGGTCCCCATTGCCAAAGAAATGGGAGCTCTCAAAGCCGAATGCAAACTTAAAAATGGAATAGCCGCTAAACCGATTCTCTTAAGGTAATCCGTTTGAGGCGGGGCATCATTTGGATACTCCCTGGAATAAAGTTCATTCTTATAATCTGATACTTTTGCAGTCATTGCAACACCCCGTTTTTAATAATAAAGCCGGAATAATAACAAATAACGAAAATTAAATGAACATTAAAAACAAAAAAGACTGTAATAACTATAACTTTAAAACAAAAAGATACCGCAAACGCAACAGAATAAACACCTTACAAAAATATTATTTTTTAAAATCATATTTACATTTAATTATATAAACGGTATAATAATTAAATAAAAAAGGGAATATAATGGCAAGCTATTCAACGCCAATTAGAACAACTAGTTCACCAGATCTGTTTCGCAATGAAATTAAAGACAACTTTCTGCTAGAAAGCAACCAAATTATAAAAGACGGATCCAGCTCAGAATTAAGCACATCTGAAAAAAATAATTTTCAAAAAACGCTGATAAAAGCCGCAAAACGAGCTAGAAAGGAAGGGATCGGGCAACTGCTGCGGCGCGGACCTTACCATTTGAAACGCTCCGTTTATATCACTGCTCAAAACGAAATTTTCATTCTAAATAACACTAAAGAAGATCGCGTGATTGCCTCAGGCGGACAAAAAAAAGTCAAACTCGCACTCAATCCGATCAATGGACAAGTGGCGGCATATAAAGTGACAAGATGGCTCTATGATCCCCAACAACGCCAAGAGATCATCGAAGAATATGAACTAGGGCTCAAGCTTAAAGGAGATGCATTGTGCCACCCTATTGAAGGATCTTTAAGAGTTGAATCAGACCGAGTTGTCTACTTAGAACAGTATATGCCCCATAAGGACTTAACACGTTTCTTTGATAAACCCATCGAAAGGGATTACATTATTCCCCTAGCATTTCAAATGGCCCATGCATTAGCACAGCTGCATATGCAAGGTTACATCAGTCGAGATGTTAAACCTGCCAATTTCTTCGTTGAAAGCATCGACCGAGGAGAGATCAAAATTCGACTCGGGGATTTTGGTGAAGCCGTTCCAATTGCTCTTATGACATCTAAAAAACAAAGACCGATTTGGACCCCCGGCTATGTCTCTCCTGAGTACAAACGCGCAGCAAGTAAAGCAGAACCGGAGCGATCGTTAGCAATAGCAGAGGCCACAACAAAAAAAATCGATAGCTGGGCTTTAGGAATCAGCATGTTGACCTTGTTCAAGCATGAATTAGTGGAATTCATCGATGCAAACCCAAAACTAAAAGCGTTTCTAGAATCTGAGGATCAAAACGAATTCGTCGAAAACCTGACTAAGAAAACAAAATGGATCAAAAAGCCTAAAAACAAAAACACACTTGAATATATCATCTACAGACTGCTGCGAATTAACCCCAAACGCAGATGGACGCCTAAACATGCCGAACACTATTTAAAAACGATGTCACGTCCTCTTTTAAACGATCCATCAGAAGAAGCCATGAGTTTAACTGTTCCATCCGATGCAGAGTCGATGACGACAGATTTCGATCCCCATTCTAGGACCCCCTCGCCAGCCTCTTGAAGCCACACACTGCTATAATCGTCAGACAAAGAGCGGTACCTGCGGTCCAGATAAAAATAGATTGCAATGAGATCATTCCAACATCCAACAGCGGTCCCACACCAAAAGCTGCGAGGCCATATCCCAGAAGATAAAAGCAAATCACCCCGCCTGCTACAGAAGAAGAGCCCATCGAAGCGCAGGCTTTATTGCTCAAACTCACGGTAAGCGGCAGCAAAGCCGAGCAGCCCAAACCACTTAACCCAAATAGAGCCACTTCTGTTAATTCACTTTTTGACTCAGCGATAAAAAACAATGCCCCAGCTGCCAGAAGAGGCAAAAAACAAAAAGTCCAGCGCTCTGAAAAAAAACGCCCGGTTGCCGCAAAAAACACGCGGCCCAACGTCACCATCGTCCAAAAAACAGTTAAAGCCATTAGCGAAACAGCATTATCTCCATGGACTGTCCGTTTCATGTAGAGAGCTCCCCAATTTCCATTCACCGTTTCCACAATTCCATAAAGAAGAGCAAAAAGAGCAAATAACCAAAATTGCCAAGGAATCTGAGCAATACGCGGCTTCTTTCCCCTTTTTTCTTCAGGAAACACTAACCGAAGAACACAAAGAATCAAAATCGCAAGCGCGAGCGCTAAGCACAACGGCAGTGCCCACCAAATCCCAACACCTACAAACAAAGCGATGAGAAGAGGAGACAGCGCCATTCCCGCCCCCAAAAGAGCATTCAATCCAAGCACCGCTTTGCCACTTTTTTTCGGAAAAAATTGAACAGCAAACGCGTTTAATATGGGCACAACAAGGCCAAAACCCACTCCCAAAGATCCCGTTGCTGTTAAAAGAAGTCCATAACCCCCCCTCCCATGCATGATAAACACACTAAAGGCAAGTAAAGCCATTGCCAGAAAATTTGCAAGCAAGCCCCAGATAAAAACCCATCTATTTCCTATCCAAGATACCAGTGTCGAGCTGAATAAAGACCCTGCAATAGAAAGTAGAGCTTGAGGAAGAAATAGCCCGCCATAAGCCGAACTAGAAAGATTAAAATCTGTTGGGCTTGTCAAGAGACCACTTGCCGCAGGAAAAGCCACAAGTGAAAGACCTTGAACAAGCCCCGCTAAATAAACAACTGAAACTTGCCTTTTCATTTTTTGATCACAGGAATTACTTTTGCACCCTTGGCATTAAGCTTAATTGCCCATACCGCATCTGAAGAACAAATAAACAAAATATCATTCCCACTTCCACCAAACGTCAAATTCGCCGTCTCTTTTGGCATCCGAATCTTGCCAATCAGCTTGCCTGCCGGATTAAACACTTGGACACCGTCTAATGCGCCCACATAGAGATTACCCATCGTATCAAGCCGCATCCCATCGGGAAAACCCGGAGCCACTTTTGCAAAAAGCCGACCCTTTCCGAGCGTCATCGCCCCTTCCATCACATCATACGCATAAATTGCATGGGCATTGTTTTCATAATAGGTCCGCGGCGCTTGGATGGCAGCACTGTCGATCACATACAAGATCTTCTCATCCGGAGAAAAAGCAATCCCGTTGGGCATCTTTAAATCTCCAATCACCACAGTCAACTCTTTTGTCTTTGGATCAAAACGATAGACATTATTTGGCAAATAACTCTCTTGCGGAAACTGCAAGCTCCCATAACTGGGATCAGTAAACCACACCGAACCATCCGACTTAACAACAAGATCATTTGGAGAATTCAATGGCTTTCCCTGATAAAATCCCACTAAGGTCATTACCCTGCCATCGAGCTCCGTTATCGACACACGCCTACCCGTTGTTTCCGCAGTCAGCAAGCGCCCCTGCAGATCAAGAGTTTGCCCATTTGCAATATTAGAAGGATGCCGATAGATAACAGGCGGATCCCACGAGAGCGGCGTGATTTGATGATAGGGCATTATTCCATGCCAGCGCAAAATCCAGATGTTATCATTGATCTGATCCGTAAATAGAAAATATCCCTCCTCCGATCCCTCCACAGAAACATAAACAGGCCCCTCGGTAAATCCAAACCCCTTAGCAAGGGGAACAAGCTTAGGCTCTAATCCTAAAATCTGTGCAAACGCATCGTCATAGACCTCTAAGGGAAGCTGCGGAGACTCAGAAAGAGGATAAGGCGGTTGATTTTCAATTGTCTCGCAATATCCAAAAAACAATACTGCAGCAACAAATAGCCAACGCATAAGCCTCTCCTTTCCCCTCCTTCTAACAAAACAATTCATTTCAAAGAAAATGAAATTGAACTCTAAAAGATCTGGAACAGATTGCCACTTCCCATCTCTAATGCCTTTAGTTAAATACCGCTTGAATAAATTCCCTGCGCGGAACTTGATAACGGAAAAAATCATCCGCATGACGCCAATTGGCAGTTGAAGAATAAAGAAGGTGCTTCACGTTAGCATTGAGTTTATGGGCAAGCGCTAAATAACGCTCATAGGCCTCCGAACTGATGTGCTCATCCTCTCTCACCTGAACAAGGATAAACTTCCCATTCTGATAACCTTCGTATCGATGAAGATCTTCCCAAAGCTTTGCCGCTCCGAACTGACAAGCAGGAGGGCGCTGTTCCATCGAGAGTGCCGGGTCGCTCAAGGAACCCTTAACACGAGGAGCAAAAAAAGAAGAGATCGGTTTCACAAAATCATCTAAATCCGGAAAACTCTGCTCAACAAAAAAATTGATCCCTTTATGATGCAAAAGCCGCTTGAGATAAGCTGCGACAGGAGCACCGCCGCAACTGCCTCCTACCCACAAATCATTAATCGAATAGTCATCCTTGATTTTATTGTAAACAGCTTCAATTTCTAGATAGAATGATTCTTCAGATGGAGGTCTTCCTCTATTTTTCCACGTATTTCCATTATCAAAAAAGCAAAGATCTTGCTTTGCTCCAATATAAAAACCCGCCCGCTTCCAATCGCTAGCAAAGGAATGACTGGTTGAGTGCGCATACAAAAAACATTTTTTTTCATTATTAGAGGGAATCGCATCAGCACAGTCGCAAGTGATCCACATTCCGTTCTCTTCTCTCCACCCAAAATGGCTTAATTTTTCTTTAAAATCGACCCACTCAGCCGTTTCATGTTTGGGAGGGATTATGGCAAATACTTGTTTCCCAGCGCAATTTCTCCTCTCCCAAGAACCACCAAGAGATCGAATTCTTTGTTCCAAATCTCGCGCACGAAAAGACATCATTTGAATCTCTCCTCTACCATCTCGAGGAACTACAAAACTGATCTGAGCCCCTAAAGCCGCAAAACGATCCACAGATCTTTGAGCGATAGCAGAATCAAAACTTTGGAAAGACCGATTTCCGCTCTGACATAGTCTTGAAAAAAAATTATGAACAGAGATAACAATCCGAGAAACTAAATCATTACCGAGAGCTAAACGGAAAACGGGAATCTTGAGAATTTTAGCCATCCACCCATAGGGAACGATGACACCTTGCGGAATTTGAGTCTGCCTCAAAGGTTGTAAAGCCATGAAGACTCCTCATCAAGCCAGAGAAAGCATCGTCCTAGTAAAGCGGCTTAAGTCAGTAAAGACTTAAGCCCTTTAAAAAAGAAGGTAACTAGATCCTTTCTGCAAGGATCCACCTTCTTGCGGTTTGGCATACTCGGAACAGGAGTCGAATCTACACGCCATTGCTGGCAGGGGATTTTAAGTCTCTGTAATAATTTTTTTTCCGTAGCCCATACCACGAAAAGGCTTATATATCCACATATCATCAATATATATCTCTGCAAACGCAGTGAAAGCATTAAGAACGCCAATCTCATCTGTGTGTTCGTCTCTGAGTATAATCGCAAATTTTTTGAAATTTACATCAATGCCATGACTACTTTCGTATCCCACGAAATCTTTGCACATTTTTTCTTCCACTTCTTCAAGAAGTGTATCGACAAATTCCATTGTGTGATTTTTGCTATTCATATAAGCCTTCGGGCATTCCATTTTTCACGCTCAACAGTAAAATGAACAGGAATACAATTGTCAATAGCCCATTCACAGTTCACCTCTAAAAAGCAGCAAATCGCCCAGTGTACACCCCCATGCGCAACAATTAGTACTGGGCCATTTTGTGCGAGCGCTTGATTTACCCCTTTGAGTACTTGACTCATGAAATTGCGTACCGGATCTTTGGCTTGTAAATAAGCCCTGGCTCCTAAATTTGTCATCTCTTTCCATATTAGACCAGAACACTCTCCAAGCTCTTCTATTTCGCAATGATGGGCGGAAAGTCTAGAAGCAATAATGTCTTTTGTTTCTTGGGCACGTTTAAAAGGGCTACAGCAAACGGTCTTAATCGGTAAAGAAGCAATAAGAGGTTCGATCCCATTAGCTTGGATTAAGCCAGTAGGGTTTAAAGTGATATGAGCAGGGAGATCAACTTTTTCTTCTGTTGAAATATTATGATCTGTTTGTCCATGACGAATAAAATAGAATTCCTTTTTTAAAATCATTGCGTCCACCCAGATTCTGAATAAAAATTTCCTTCCATAACAGCATTTAAGGCCGTAACATTATAATCCACTATATTTATAGGCAACGAGTCCAACGAAAAAAAATCTATGCGCTCGCATTTATTAGGTTCTTTATTGACAATACTACCTTCCCAGGAAGTACATTCGAAAAAGATATCTACATTAAGTCGGTTTGTTTTTCGGTGCATTACGTGAATAACTTTTAGTTTCAACGGATCGATCCGAACCCCAATTTCCTCATAAGCTTCCCTACTCATTGCCTCAGTAGCTGATTCTCCATCCTCTACATGACCTGCAATCAAACTCCACATTCCATCACAGTAACCAGTATTTCGTCTCAAATGCAGCAAAATTTTGTCTTCTTGTTTCAAAATTAGATAAGCATTGACACTGGCACCTACCCGTTTTTTGGCTGTCAATCTTCGATAATGAGCATAGGCTTCTTTGCCACCAATCATAATAGGTATCATTTCCATTTCCTCAGATGAAACCCATCGGTAATCTTGATGTTCCGACGATAGTCGCACTTCTGGTCTTATGGCTACCTTAATACGGAATAAATGGTAGACATAATCAACTTCTGGTTTTCGAATATAAAGAGATCCAACCGACTGAATTTGCGAGAAATCGATGGAAATCGAAGTTTCTTCAAAAAGCTCGCGAATCGCTCCTTGTACAGGAGCCTCATTAAACTCTAACTTACCTGCTGGAACTCCCCATGAGCCAGCTTCCGAGTCACCAAAGGCATTTAATAAAAGCAATAACTTCCCATCGCATTCGAGATAGCAAGCAGCTACTTCAGTTTGAGAGTTAAAATCTTCTGGCTTAGTTTTGTAGACTTCTACTGTTTGCATTAGGCTTCGCTTCTTTTCATTTTTTGACAATTTAGAAAAATTGCTAGCAATAGACTTGAATACACTCAAGCAAATCGTCCTTTTAAAAAGCCATTATACTCCTGAAAGAGAATATTTTCCATTGAAAACCATAAATGTAGTTCCAGGCTAAAATGAGACTTCCGACGTAAACACACGGTATATGGGTGTGTTTTGACCTCAACCCTCAATTTTTATGAAAAAAAATCATCAGTAAATCGATAAATAGCGTTTTGTTGATCGAATTTGATCACCACAAAAACAATCAACAAATCGTCAAATAACGTTTTATTGATTGATTTTACACAGGTAAAGGTTTATGATGAAGTTCAAATGAGGAGCAATAAAATGAGTCTTTCCAAATTCATTGGCCGAGAAGCTGAAATGGCTAGGCTTAAGGGGTTATTAACTTCAAGAAGCGCAAGCCTAATCGTAGTCCGAGGGAGAAGAAGGATTGGTAAAAGTAGACTTCTTTCAGAATTTGGAAAAGAACTTAGAAGTCTCTTTTTCTCTGGAATTCCTCCAGCTCCGAAAACAACAGCACCGTCACAACGCAATGAGTTTGCCTACCAACTAGAGAGAGCCGGATTACCTGGCATTAAGCCTGATGATTGGGGCAATATGTTTTGGCATCTGTCTAAATATACCTCTGAAGGACCAGTCTTGATTGTTTTCGATGAAATCTCTTGGATGGGACAAAAGGACCCCAATTTTTTAGGGAAATTAAAAACAGCATGGGATATGTATTTTAGCAAGAATCCTCAATTAGTTCTCGTGCTTTGTGGATCCATATCCTCTTGGATTGAAGAAAACATTTTGAGTAACACTGGTTTCGTAGGTAGAATTTCAATCGATCTTATTCTTGAAGAACTGCCCTTAAATGTCTGCAATGCTTTTTGGCAGCCCAAAGAGAAGCGAATTACTGCATATGAAAAATTTAAACTATTGTCTGTGACTGGAGGCGTCCCTCTTTATCTAGAACGCATTAAACCTGAGCTCTCCGCAGAACAAAACATTCGTGATCTTTGCTTCATGCAAGGAGGTTTGTTGGTGCGAGAATTTGATGAAATATTTTCAGATCTTTTCTCTCGGAAAAATGCAAGTCACAAAGAAATTGTAGCCTGTCTTGCAAACGGCCCTAAAGATCTTGGCCAAATCTGCAAAGAATTAAAAAAAGAGCTGGGAGGAGGTTATAGCAGACATTTAGACGATCTTGTAAAGGCAGGGTTTGTTCAGAGAGATTTTACTTGGAGTTTAGATAGCGGCAAAGAAAGCAAGCTGAGCAAGTACCGGTTAAGTGATAACTATCTGCGTTTTTATCTGAAGTACATCGCGCCCAATCGCGCTAAAATAGAAAAAGGAGCTTATGCAAATACAGCATTAAGTCGTTTTCCTGGTTGGGAATCCCTGATGGGACTACAATTTGAAAATCTCGTAGCTCATAACCGCAAAGCTCTCTGGAATCTACTAAATCTCTCTCCAGATGAAATTGTTATGGATGGCCCGTTTTTTCAAAACCCTACAGCCAAACAAGCGGGATGCCAAATTGACTACTTAATCCAAACACGTTTTCATAATCTCTATCTCTGCGAAGTTAAATTTTCCAGAAATCCCATAGGACAGAAAATAATCAATGAAATGGAAGAAAAAAGAAAACGCCTTAAGATCCCTAAATTTTGTTCTATTCGTCCCGTGCTAATTCATGTAAATGGGGTAGATGAAAGTGTTTTAGACGAAGGTTATTTCGACAAAGTAATCGATTTTGGTCAGCTTTTAGAATAGGTTGGTTCTTTCACAAGAATATTGTAATTACGACGAAAATAAATTTCTTCAGAAGGGTTTAATTGCTAAAAGTAAATTGATGGCATCTTGGTTTTTTGTCGGAAGATTTACTACTATATCCTGATGATTATCAAAACAGACAGGGTTTACGGCCACCAGTATTTTTTCTAATTTTCTGACAACTTTAATATCAAAATCTCCGCTTAAAGCGCGCCTTGAAAAATTGGATAACAAATCAGCAATTTTTAGCTCTGGATGTTTATCATCCAGGTTGGCTTTTTCTCCGACTATGAGGTCATCAAAGAGCTTTGTAGTATCCAGAAAGACCTGATCGCCTTCCTTACGAGTATAATCTTTTAATAAATGTCTTGAATTTGGAGGGCAAGTAAACAACCCTTGATGAGAACGCCGCCAAAGAAAATAATGAACAAATGATCTAAGCGTCGTGAGAGACGCCTTAACTTGATCGTCAATTATTAATTTTATTTCTCTCAAATCAATAGCCCGTATTTTAGGTAAGTTTTGAGTTAACCACTGAATGAATCCTGTAATAGTATCTAAAATATTTACAATCTTGAAAAATTCCTGATTGCTAAATTTATACTCTCCTTTTCCCATAAGGTTATCGAGATGAAACCGCAGCGATTCTCGCATATGTTGCGGTTGAGCATCGGCGTAGATGTAGTGAGGATTAATCCAACCTTGTCGAAATATATCCGCTTCTTGTAAAGATACATGGCCAGTGTCTCCAATTCGCAATATTCCCTTGACTCGACATTTAATCAAAACATCCAGTACATCACAGATCGATTCTTGGGTAGTATAGTCGGAACCTTTTCTAATTGCCTTATGAGACATCAACCATATTTTACGACCTTCATACGGTAAAATAGCTCCTCCCACGGTTGCAATTCGCCATTTCATGGGAGGATTAAGATCAAATTTAAAGAGGTTGGATTCGTCAATGAGCCAGTGCATCATAAGTTATAAACCACAAAAATCATTTATCAGAATTGATTACCTATACTCAAAAAGTTGGACAGGGGTTGGACAAAAATTGATCTGAATAATAAAGCAGCTTAAGTCGGTAAAGACTTAAGCCCTTTAAAAAAGAAGGTAACTAGATCCTTATCTTCAAGGATCCACCTTCTTGCGGTTTGGCATACTCGGAACAGGAGTCGAATCTACACGCCATTGCTGGCAGGAGATTTTAAGTCCGAACCCCTTTGGTAACTCAACGTAATATTACCTGACTTCCTGCGAACGAGACTATCACACCTAGAAAAATAAAATCACTACAAATCACGAAAAAGAATGTCCTATTAGGCGATATCCTGACCCACAAAATGACTCATCTTGAAAGCCATAACAAATGAAACAAGATTGCAAGAAATCTAAAGAATCACTAAGTTTTAATCGCAACAGCAATATTTATTTCTTCCTTTTAAGGAACCCGTCATAGCAAGATGAGCTTCTGATCACCGCAAATTGCATCATATTTTCTCTCAAAAAGATGGGAACTTATCCAATTGGAAGTACGGCCGAATGATCACTCTTTTCTAGATATGACCAAACATCTTGGGAGATAGCCATGCCCTGCTTTAATGATTTATTTTTTGAATCGAAAGGACAACCCGTTCCCTATGAACATAAAACGCTCATTCTTGCTGATAAGTTTACCGTATCCAATGGAGACAAACTCAAAATTTCAATAGAAAAAACCAACAGCAAATACGTCCAAGGACTTTCCATAGACATCACAGGAAGCTGTGAATTGCAAGGAAAAATTTGGGAAGTCGGAAAAGGCGTAAAAATGATCTTTTGGGAAGATTCGACTGTTTTAGATCCCAAAAACATTCAACTCACAGTTTTTACCAAAACAGGATTCGTCTGGGTACAAAACATCTGGGAAAAAATCAGCTCTTATCAATTGGGAACTCCCTCAGGAGAGACAATCACAAAAGAAACAAAAAGTATTGATGCTGGCCATGGTGGCGCAGCCATGATCGTCGAACAAATCGAAAACGGAAAGCGTTACCACTGCAACGATGGGCACCCCGATGACAACTTCGATGATATTGTCTTTACAGTCCAAAAGATAAATTAATTATAAAACACATGATATGACATGAAAGCAACCTCTTACTGCCTTGGTACAAAGCAATCCCGAAAAATCTATTCCAACAATCAGTCAACTTATCGCTAAGAGCAGACAGAAAAGTTAACGACCCCACCCCTATTAACATCGCGCAAAAGACACGGCTCAATAACGGAAGTTATTAAAGATTAGATTGATACGCATACACTTTGACCAGAAACTTGAATTCTTGTAACATCTATTCAAAATCTGTTATAATGAGAGAAAGAGATGGCAAAGCCGATCCCAGAGCACCTCTATCTAAAACACCTTAAGGCTCTGGGATTAAAGCTGTTAAAAGGGGGAATTGATTACAACCTCTATAATGGAGATAGGTTTCTGTGCTCGATCAAGATAATTCATGGAAAAGGGAAAAAAAGAGAGGTCTCGTCATCAAGCGTTAGGAAAACCATTAATATATGCGAAGAGTTAGGGTTAAAATGGCCACCAAAAAAGAAATAGATGAGCATCTAAAAAAAGCGTTAAAAGAAATTGGAGAAATTACTCCGATTTTTGATGAAGAAGTGGGAGAATGGATATTCTCTAGCTCTCTCTATCCTGTTGAATATGGAGGTTCTTCAGAGAAAGAAGTGATCAAGAACTATCCAAAGTACCTGCGTGAGTTTATTAAGCACCGCCTTGATGATAACCTTCACCCTTTGATGAAAAAAAAGACAAAAGGGCATGGAGGTAAAAGAAAAGGAGCTGGAAGACCAAAAGGAACAAAAAAACAGACTGCAACTAAAATTGTTCGTCTTCCGGCCGATGTTGCTGACTGGGTACAAAGCAATCCCGAAAGATCTATTCCAACAATCAGACAACTTATCGCTAAGAGCAGACACTAAAAAGATGACTTTGCCAGCAATTCTTGCTAGTTTTTCTCTGGCATTGCCAACTCTAAATCTGTAGTGGATCCATTAAGCTAGCCAGTTTTTAGAGTCCACTACACTTTAGTTAACAAGGCACTGCAGCACCTTCAACAGCTTCCACATACTCCAATCCAATCAGAGAAGCTGCAGAAAAAAAACATATTAACAAAACGTAAACTCTCAGCATAAATCCCACTTTTTCAACCGAAAGACATTATCATTTTCTACACGAATTTCTTTCAATACCAGGCTTGTTTGCTCGGAACTGGGTCCGGCTCGCGACCGATCGGCCACTTCACTTCTCCCCCTGCTAATCCACTTCCATAGATCGATCCCTGCAAGGCAAGCATCCCCTGAACTTTTTCCTACAGGAGACGGATATAGCTTCATCTGAGAATACATCTTTTTCCACCAGCAAAACGCTTTAGCTCCTGCTGAATCCACATCCAGAGAAAACAAAATGAACGGAGCTCTGCTCAACAATCTATGATTCTCCGCATCCGGTCGCCTTGAAGCATCCCTCCATAAAAGATAGGCCGGATTTTTCTTATCTTCAAAAATGATAAGTTTGTCTTCTGAACGAATGCATTGATTTTCCTTAGAGGATTTGATCATCGTTAACCTCTAGAAAACGATTTAATTGACATCAACCTAAACCGTTATAAGTGATACATCTTCGTCTTCGACCACGCAAATCATCTGTCTGAAAGGGGTATGGTGATATGCCGGCCTCAAGTATGTACTCTGCTTTGCGTAGACAACAATCGCATGCAGTCTCCCTTCCTCCGCCAAGGCGATTGCATCAGACTTAGGAATCCAAGCGCTCGTCTCATCGTCTCCCACTAAAAATTCCGAAATAACCCGTTTCCTGTTGTAATGAACGCCCAAAATTTTCTTTACCTCAATATACTCTTCTCGCCCCTCACGCCACCCTTCGTGCTTTTTCATCGAGTCAAGCAACTCTTCATATTCTGCATCATTCAAAGAACGAATCGTGCGTTCCATATCAAACTTAGTAAAGAACCGAATTGCCTTGCGATAATTAATCACTTCTGAGGTATCAGGAGCTCCTGGTTTCACTCCTGTATATTTCCGAACGAAATTATTAAGTGTGGAATCGATATAGAGATTTCCTTCTTTCAAACGCTTCGCCTGAGCTTTTCTACCGGTAGCATAATCTGGGAAAACTGCAAATTTACATTTGGTTCCTGGGACACCTCCAGCAAACCCAATCGATCCATTTCTTTTGGAAAAATCCCCATTCACAAGATTGCCAGGATTATTATTTCTCCAAGAACGGGTGCTTGCTTGCTCCACTGGTTCATCATCTCGCTTTTTCCAATAGCGGATCAGCTTGTTTCCATCTTCATCATAGTAAACAACAGAATTATTTGAACCTTCCTCTGCTTTCACAAAAGGTTTTTTACCTGTCATCATAAATTCCTACCGCTTCAATCGCTATTGGTGTGTGAACATGAAAAATTAAAGATCCTAAATACCCCTCTACAACCACAGAACGATTTAAGAATGGCGCTGGATCATCTTCGGCTTGAGGAGAGATCACTTGCACCCATCCCTTACATTTAGAGTTGAAGAGATCGTTTTGAGGAATAAAACCAGCTTGCTCTAATCGTCGTATCTCTGATGAAGCAATTTCTAAAACCCAACGCGTTTCAGGAGCATCTCCTTCCTCTATACTTTGATAGTTTGGAACTCCTGGAAATATATGCTGAAGCATCTTGCCTTTTAGTTCAACGAAAGGACAAGGCACTGCAGCCCCTTCAACAGCTTCCACATACTCCAATCCAATCAGAGAAGCTGCAGAAAAAAAACATATTAACAAAACGTAAACTCTCAGCATAAATCCCACTTTATCAACTGAAAGACATTATCATTTTCTACACGAATTTCTTTCAATACCAGGTTTGGTCCGGCTGGCCAGCGGTTCTTAGCATGCTTTCCGAAGAAAAAAAATCCCAGCGTTGCTGGGATTTGTTTTGCTCGGAACAGGAGTCGATTAAAAACTCTTAAAGAAAAGCTCATTCATTTACAAACATCCTTCATAACTGACAAATCCGATACACTTCGGTCTTAATCCAGCTTTGAATTCTGAAGAGCTTTAAGTCATTATTTTAATCCATATTTGTCTCTACTGTACTGAAACAGCCACGTGCTATCAAGAAAGACATGCTCTTTTTTGCATAGATCTGCAAGAATTTGCTAATATGAGGGTTAAGCCAAATAACGGTTATTTCCAACACCTAAAACCGCAGAGGATTTAAGGTTAACATAATGAGCATCAAGTCGTTACTTTTTAAGCCGAAATTTTGGTTGATGTTTGTGTGTTTGGTGGTTCAGCAGTTAATCGTTGCTTCATCGAATTTTTGGATCGTAGCATTTATTCGTGCCATTCAGACGAGTTCCCCAATTTATCTGAGTTTATCGCTCTATCTTCTTTCGCTTCTCTTGCCTTATCTACCGGGCTCTATCGCTGTAATTTGCCAGGAAAAGTGGAAGTACTCCCTCATTTTAAGTTTGGCAAATGCCTTTAAGAAAACACATCATTCAAACCAGAAGAGATGGGTCGACAAAGATTCTAAAGAAACCAGGATCGCTTTGCTTTCAAATGAAGGCATGAATACTCTAACTGAGTTTACGGAATATGCCTATAACTTGCTCTCAACCTGCTTGAACGTCCTATTCAACGTGACGGCACTAGCCATTCTTATCACTGGAGAGTTTGGGATTAGTTATCTGATAAGCCTAATAGCCGTCTCTTGTTTAATGAAACTGCAAAAAAACAAACAAGAGCTCCTAAGTGTAAAAGCTCAAAATGCAAGAATTTCCTTTTTGAAGGCTTTATTAAATTCCTGGGACAACATTGTCCTTGGCAACAGATACAACTTTAATCTTTGGGAAAAAAGATCTGATCGATCTTCCCAATCGTTTGTGAATAGAAACCTTCACTCCGTAAAATTCAGGCAATGGTTTAGCGTTTTGATCGCTGCGCTCACCTTTATTCCCTCATTTTTCGTGGTCATCCTGATGGTCCTCAATAACTATTCCAATCCTTTAGTTTTGAGTGCCATTGCAGTCACTCTTCCCAGACTGTTTATGATCTTAAACTTCACATACGATCTCTTGAAATTTGCTTTTTATTGGCCCTCACAGAAAAAAGTGCTGCAAAGGGTAGACGCTATGATCAATGATGACCAAGCAAGCGGTTCCTTCCTCAATAGAATACGGTGGGAGAAAATCGACTTTCTTCATGACAACTTTGAGTTCGAAAACGAACATAAAAATCATCTAAACGACATTAATCAAATTATCAGAAAAGCAACGGTTCCTGGCAGAATTACCATACGAGGAGAAAACGGTTCAGGAAAAACTTCACTTCTTCTAGCCATCAAGGAAGCTCTTCGTGAAAATGCTTTTTTCCTTCCGGTCAAGCATCAGCTTTGTTTTAGAAATCACATTCACTACCTTTCGTCTGGTCAAGGAATAAAGACTACCCTCTTAGAGATTAAGGACCACGTAATTGAAAAAGTCATCTTGCTCGATGAATGGGATGCAAATCTTGACTGCCAAAACAAGGAAGAGGTCTCGCGTTTAATAGACGAGATCGCCCGTAATCGATGCGTGATCGAAGTTCGACACCGCAACTAATTCCTCTTGGGAAACAACACTAGTTTCAACGGCTTTTAAATGCTCCCCACATCTCAACATGAGATCTTTAGCTCGAGCCGATAGAATATAATGCATACCTACTCGTAAGTTTACTAAAATCAGGGAGATATCATTCAATATCACAGAAACGGCAGAAATCAAAACAGATCAAAAAGAAAGAGCAAACAGACGATTAAAAAAACTAACAAGCAAAATCGACAAATGGTACTCATCCAAAAAAAATAAGTTCATTGCCTGAATAAAAAAACAGTTTTCATCCTTTTACTCCACGAGGAAAAATGAATTGCTGGCTCTGACCTCAATCCAATCTAGAATCGCTAAGTTGCGAATAGCATCCTCTACTTTTTTACGAGAAAGAGGCGGTTGTTTATTTTGTTTCCACTCCATAACAAAGCTCAAAACCTCTTCCACATGAGGTTTAGTTTGATGATTCGATGTAAGTTGATCAGAAGCAAACATTACAGAAGCAATAATTTCAGCTTGCTCCGTATTCAATCTCATAAACAAATCTACCACCCTGTCTATTATTGGATTCCATACCTCAAGCTCGTTCGCATAAGCTTTTCGAGCATCTGCAAAAGTTGGCCCCGGCATAATCGACTGCATCCGCCCTAAAGATTCTTCAATGATCAAACCGTTATTTACAAGCCTACTTAAAACGTTTTTTTGAAGATCGCTCGAAAAAGGACCGTAACTTTCCTTTTTAAAGATTAATTCCGTGGCAATACCAGCTTTGGTTGCCGCATAGGCTATTTTTTGAAAAATGACTTTCCCTACAGGACAATCTTGGTGATGGGGCTGATCTTTTAATCGCTTAATTATCTCAATCAATCCTATCCAGCTAGCAGGGATCCATTTTGGATCTGGCATTTGAATAGATTTCTCGCAACTTGCCAAAAATTGAACCTGCAATTCTTCATGAGGGGTATTATATGGCGCATATAACTCAACCGGAATGTCCATCTCTCTGAGATACCTAAAAAGCGTTGGGCCAATAACCCTCCATTCGAGTTGCCCTTCACCACACCCAAGTGGAGGCATTGCAAGTGATTGAATTCCCCATTCCTTATAATGCTGCAACAAAAATTCTAATCCCGCAATAATGCTTTTCAATGTAGCAAGTGAACGCCAATGGTCTTTTGTAGGGAAATTAAGTATCCAGCGATCTGCACCGGATATCCGATCATCCTCAGCAAACAAGAAACTTTGCGATTCTTTGGAAATCGTTCTTTCAGGCTTATAGAGATAAGGCTTTCCTAATACCACTTCCCGTCTTTCACATCGTCTTTCATAATCGCGAAACATGTCGGGAAAGCGTTTTTTAAACTCGAAGGCAATTCCCTTGCCCATAACCCCAATACAATTCACCGTATTAACAAGAGTTTGAGCTTTAGACTCGAATAAATTTCCGATCAGAATTTTAATCATTTTTAAAAAATATAATTGGATTTTGCTCTATGAATAGACCAGTAAATTTTTTTGCTAATTCCATCTGACATTCTTTAGTTAAGACATAAGCTCCAAAAATCAACGATGGTGTAACACAATCAGGGATAAGCACCTCTGCACATTTTGCCACTCTTTTTTGAGCCTCAACTTTGGGATTTGGATCCGTCCAATCTTTAGCAAAGATCCAGGCACGATTTAATTTTTCGATTCCCGTCTCAGGAGGATAAAATGCCACATATTCACTTGCGGCATTTCCTGTAGTAATGACAACCCCGGATATATTTAACACTTCCTTTTTGACTCTTAACACACAAATGTCATTATGCTCACCTTTTCTCTTGTAAAGCATAGGATTCCTCGCAGAAAAATAGAGATTAGCATACTCATGCAACATTTTTCCTTGGGGCACACGTTTGGTTTTGCGACGCTCTTGCACTTCCCACATATCAATTTTTTTGTGTGGTAGCCTCTGAGCCCTGGCATGGCTCAATATGCCTTTTTCAAGAATCGATTCCAAATTATCTAAATGAGTGATGTAAAAAAGTTGGGTGAATTCACAATCTTTCATGAATCCTTGCTTTTTTTATGAAGGTTCAAGGGAGTATACATCGCGAGACCCTTAATAATCCATTCGAGTCATTTTGAGCGAATTTTAGCAGGCACTTCCCCCACCACTCCCCCGCAACAGATTTCTCTGAACAAAAAAACCTGTGAATTTTAACGACAAGTCATCGAGAGTAAAAGATGCTCGGAACAGGAGTCCGGCCAGCCGCCGGTTCGCGACCGATCGGCCGCTTCACTTCTCCCCCTGACGTGAGCCAAG
>JAIELY010000011.1 GCA_019752555.1 Rhabdochlamydiaceae bacterium | reverse complement strand
GAGAAGGGCATTGATGAAAGCGTGGGTTTGAGAGCATTCCAGATGACTTGCGGCCTCCAGGCTGGAGGTGTAGAGCGTTTTACTTGTGCTGGCTACCTGAGCAAGATCTCTCTTAGTTAATAGGTTCGTCCCGTCTTTATTTCTAGCTGTAAAAATGCACTCTAAAATGTCTTGAGGAAGAGCTTCTAGGAGGCTGAGAGGAGTTGTATCAGTTTCTGGGGTTTGACTGGAGGTGTAAACTGTTTGTTTTAATCCGTTTGTATCTCTAATTGGTCCAGATGATGAAGATGCCATAATTAACCTTTAATTTGTTTTTGTTTTTTATTAAATTTAATGCAATTATAATGATTAATTTGTTTGTGGTCAAACAAAGATATTATTTTGAAGTAGAGGTGAATGTGTTAAAAAAAACTTTAGGGAAGTTGTGTTGCGTCTACATGGCTTAAAGACGGAATGCCGCATTAAGAATAGCGAATAACCTGGAGCTGCGCCAAGCGGCGCATCGCTTCGAGAAGAGGGTTGACCCCTTGGCCGTTCATGGCAGAGATCTCAAAGAGCGACTCCCTGGCATAGGGGTATTCTTCTCGGAAAAGCTTAGCGTGTTCGGTTGCTTCTTCTGAATCGATCTTGTTGAGAGCGACGAGAAATGGCTTTTCGAGTAGATCGGGGCGGTATTCCTTAAGTTCATTTTGCAGGATACGGAAATCTTCGCGCGGGTCTCTTCCTTCCATTGCTGAAATGTCGATCACATAGACAAGAGCACTCGAGCGCTCGATGTGTTTTAAGAAGGAGATCCCAAGACCTTTGTTTTGGTGGGCGTCTTCAATGATTCCGGGGATGTCAGCGACAAGGATGCGGGAATAGTCATCGAATTGCACGTAACTTAAGTTGGGAAACAGGGTCGTGAAAGGGTAGGCTGCGATTTTGACCGGAACGTGGGTGATTTGCCGCATTAAGGTGGATTTGCCGGCATTGGGCATTCCGATAAAGCCGATATCGGCAATGAGTTTCAGCTCAAGCTGAACTTCGCGGATTCCTCCGTCTGTTCCTAGGGTGCAGATATTGGGAGCTTGGTGGGTGGGAGTTTTAAAACAGTTGTTTCCCTTTCCACCTTTGCCTCCTTGGCAGATGACCCATTCTTGGTCGGCTTCGGTAAAGTCGTGGAGGATTTCGCCTGTTTTAGCATCTTTCACAAGCGTGCCGGTCGGAACTTTTAGGATGAGGTCTTTGCCTGTGCGTCCTTGCCGAAGGTTGGCTCCGCCGGGCTGCCCATCTTCTGCTGCGATGAGTCTGCGGTTGCGATAGTCTTCAAGAGAGGGGATGTGGCCATCTGTTTTTAAGATGATGGAACCGCCTTTACCCCCATTGCCCCCGCATGGGCCTCCTTTTGGGATAAATTTTTCACGTCTCCAAGCGACAACGCCATTACCGCCTTTGCCAGCGCGAAGAGTGAGGGTCACAGAATCTGTAAACATAGATCATATCCTAAAATAAAAATTCCCCCAGAGTCGATGCTTTAGTATAGCTCGACAAAAGTTTTTGGTCTAATTTTTAGCGTGAAAGATCCCGCGGTTGAAACGGGGCTTTGACGCTAAAAATTAGACCAAAAACTTTATATACAGACCACTAGGGGTAAAAACAGTCCACCTAGCCTTAGCTGTTATTGAACAGCTGGCACGATGGAGACGTAAGTCTTTGCGCTTTTGCGGAAAGTGACCACGCCATCAATTTGAGCGTAGAGCGTGTCGTCACGACCTACACCGACATTTTTAGCGGGGTGCCATTTTAGGCCGCGTTGACGCACAATAATGCTTCCTGCAGTCACAAATTGTCCGCCTGTAGCTTTAATTCCAAGACGTTGTGCTTTTGAGTCTCTGCCGTTACGTGTAGAGCCTTGACCTTTCTTATGTGCCATGAGGTGATCTCTCCTTAAGCGATGATATCTGTAATTTTAACGCGCGCATACTTTTGGCGATGGCCGACTTTGCGACGGAACGGTTTGCGTCGTTTGTATTTAAATGCGATGACCTTAGGTCCGCGGAATTCCCCAAGAAACTCAGCCTTAACAACTGAATTTGCAAGATGTGGACTGCCGATTTTTACAGCTGATCCGTCATTGAGGAAAAGGACGTTTTTAAATTCGACTTTTCCAGTTTCTGCATCGAGTCGCTCGACGTCGATGACATCGCCTTTTTCAACTCGGTATTGTTTCCCGCCAGTTTCGATGATTGCGTACATTTGGCCTCCTGAAATTGCATCGTACTTATAAGCTTAAGCTCATGTTTTTGAGCCTGTGTATGGAGAGGAAAAGAGTATCATAGGAGATCGTTGCTTTGTAAGTCAACCGAATTCCCTAAGGATCATGAATTCCAAGGGGAATTGAGCCGTCTTTAAATAAAGTTTTTGGGGTGAGTTGCCAGTTTAATTGGTTAGCTGTTTTTTTTGTGTGTTAATAATATTATTTGTAAATAAATTTAATTATATTTATGATGAGCTTTAAGGGGATGTGTAATCCTTGAGACTATTGGATGAGGATGTAATGAAGCCAGTCAATAAACGTGTTAATAAAAAGAAAGCGTCTAAAGTAACTCTTAAAAATAGACGTAAGCAGCATCGGCTCGCCGATAATGTGGATAAAGACTTGACAAGCGGGCTTACTTCCATTCGACCCGAAGATGTGAAGTTGCATCAACACTATTAAAACTTAAGTGTTAACTTAAAGAGAGGAAGAAAATGAAAGCAGTGAAAAGAACAAGCAAAGCAACATCTCGTCGCTCTAAGCGTTCGACAAGGGCTAACGCGAAGCCAGCTGAGCGTAAGTTGAAAGGTTTAAGAGGGTTGTGGAAGCGTTTTTGCGCTCTCTAAAATCACTTTTATCTGCGCTTTGCCAAGCTGAGCGCATAAAAGAGAGCTGCCGTTAAGGAGATTGTAGCGCCGGGGGGCCAGTTAAGCTCGTAGGCGCTATACATCCCCAAAAAGGTAAAAAGACATCCGAGGGCCACCGCAAGAAGCATCATCATAGACAGACGCTGTGTCACGGCGCCTGCGATGGCAGCTGGAATTGCGAGCATCGTAATAACAAGAATCGCCCCTACGACCTGGATGAGAAGTACCACTGAGACTGCGACAAGGCATAAGAGAAGTAGGTAAAGGGCTCCCACGGAAAGCCCTTGCAGCGACGCCTGTTCTTCATCAAAGCAGATCGCGAGAAATCTTCGGTAAAATAGAGCGACAGCTGCTGCGATCACAACATCTAAGGTGAGCAAAAGTGTAAGATCGGCTTTTGTCACCCATAGGATGTTTCCAAAAAGATAATTGAGCAATTCAACGTTGTATCCGGGTGTTAGAGCGATAAAAATCACCCCTGCCGACATGCCGGTGGCCCAAATCGCGGCAATCACCGTGTCTTCTCGTTCTCGGTATTTCAGATGGATCCATCCCATGAGGAGCGCAGATAGGATGCCGGCCACAAGCGCGCCTTGAAGAGGTGTCAAGAAAGTCCAGCCATAAGATCTTTTCAGCCATAAAAAAAGTCCCATGCCTCCCAAAACAGAGTGGGCGATGCTGCCGCTTAAAGAAACAATCCTCTTTACAACCACATAGCTCCCAATGATCCCGCTGGCAAAGGAGGCTGCAAGGCCTGCTAAGATGGCGAAGATTAAAAAGGGGTTTTGGCCCAAGGCGTGAAAAAAAGAGGTCGTCATTACAGTTTAAAGTGGTCTTTTGTGGTTAAGGGGGTGTGGTAGAGTCCGAGTGCAAAATGCTCGCAGACCTCTTTTGCTTTTAAGGTGGTGACTTGTTTGTGTACGCATAGTAAGCGCTGTGCTTTATCGATGATGGTCTGCAAGTCGTGGGTGACCATGACAATTGTCAGGGTTTTATTGAGCTCTTGCAAAAGTTGAAAAATCTGTTGTTCAGCATGAGGATCTACACTTGCTGTCGGCTCGTCAAGGATGAGTAATTTGGGATGGTTGACAATCGCTCTGGCGATGAGTACCCGTTGCGCCTGGCCTCCTGAGAGTGTGCCAAATGAATGGTTGGCAAGATCTGCAAGACCTACTGCTTCAAGAGCTAGGTTAACCTGAGCTCTCACTGTTTTGGGATAGCCGCCCCACCATTTCATTTGAGATAGGCATCCCATCCTCACTACGTCAAACACAGAGATCGGAAAGTCTTTATCAAACCTCGCCACTTGCGGGACGTAGCCGATCTGTCGAGAGGTTGTCCCAAAAATCTCTACTTTTCCCTTGAGCGGAGTTAGCATTCCCAGCATGAGCTTAAGCAGAGTCGTTTTTCCGCCGCCATTTGGACCGAAAATTCCGATGAATTCTCCTTCTGAGATGGAGACATTAACGCCATCTAAGATCAGCGTCTTATCATAGCCAAAAGAGAGATTTTCAAGTGTGATGATGGCAGATCGCATCACTGCAACTCATTATGTTTAGCGATAATCTGAGCGATTTGCCGTAAATTGTCTACATAATCTTCGGCGTAAGGGTTCACCATTGCTGTTGGCAGCTTGAGTTCTTGGGCAATGAGCTCAGCGCCTTTATTGCTGTATTGAGGCTGGAGCAAGACTGCGGTGACTTTGAGCCTTTTTGCTTCATTAAGCAGTTCTGTCACATGCTGGGGCAATGGGTCTTTCCCTTCCGTTTCAATGGAGAGCTGGGTCAAATGGTAATCTTGGCAAAAGTAAGCAAAAGCTGGGTGTGAAACGAGGATTGCCGTGTTTTCTTTGGGCTTTAGAAGAAGTGATAGCTCGTGGTCTAAAGAGTCGAGTTCTGCAAGAAAAGCGCTAAGGCCTGTTTCAAATCTTAAACGCATTTCAGGAAAGGCTGCTATGAGTCCATCTGCAATTGTCTTTGCTTGGATTTTGGCAAGGCGGGGGCTGAGCCAGATGTGTAGATCATTTCCGTCGTGGTGGCAGTGGGAATGGTGATCCTCGCCGCACTCGCTGAGCATGGGAACTTCTTGGGTCACATCGGCAATCACCATATTCGGGTTGCGTTCTTTAAAGACGTTATAGGCTTTTTGGTCGGCTGGGTCTCCTAAACGCACCCAGAGATGGGCATTTGCCATGGCCTGTACTTGGCGGGGCTTAGGTTCGTATACGTGAGGGTTTGAATCTTCTGGAACGAGAATCTGCACAGGGAAGTCGGATCCTGCAATTTTGTGCACAAAGTACGCATAGGGAGCTACGCTCACAAGAGCTGTCGGCGGGGTGGGCGTTTTAGTGTTTTTTTGACATCCGGCCGCGATCAACAAAAAGGGAAGAAGCCAGAGAAATGTTTTTTTTATCATAGATCAAGAGGTGGAAGTATTTTCATCGGTTATGCTCGCTCTAATGGAGCAATTTTTGCAAGGAAAAAGCAGTGCTAAAGATGTTTAATTCTTGTCAGATAACAGCACGTTGAGTTAATGTTGGCGCCTTGTCAGTTTTTGGAGGAGTGTCCGAGTGGCCGATGGAGCACGCTTGGAAAGCGTGTAAACGTGAAAACGTTTCGTGGGTTCGAATCCCACCTCCTCCGACACATGGGATGATCTGACACTGCTACCAGCTTGTCAAAGGGCTCACGCAGTGTTGGGATCGCCTTTTTATCCTTCATTTCCAAGTTCGAAAACAAGAAATTCAGGACTTGTCAGGTGCTAATTCCCAGAATATCAACAGCTTGCTGCTGATTTATATCTCTTTGCTGAAGCTGAGAAAAAACCTCAGATCGATCTAATTCCTTGATGTTCATAGTGATAGCCCTCTCCATCGTTAATACCTCCCTGGTAATAAACGTTTTATTACCAGGGAGTGGACATTTATATTCTTCGCGAGCAAGGTTTAATTAATTATTGATAACAATTGGTTTTTTCATGTATTATGTGCGTATAAATTAATTAATTTTGATTAAATAATGCAAGCTATTAATATAAAAATGGCAAGGTCATATCAATGTCAATAACTTTTTCTTCACGTGAACTCCTATCTAGCGATGGACAGTTAAAATTCCTAGGAACAATGGCTGGAAATCAAGTCAGCAAGGGAAATGGGTCAACCTACTATCGTGAATATAAAGCTTTTGGCGGAACAGATGAGCTTCGCCAGAAAATTTTTGTGGAAATGCAAAGTTCCATTAAGGGTAAAGGAATAAAAAAGATTGGTGATCACTATAGCTTTACTCCTTATCGACTGAGAGACGGGCGAAATATTGGCACACTGCCAACAACTTGGCAGGGAGGTGGTTTTTTTCTAACACTGAAAAAACTGAGTGAAGAAGACAAGCGAATGTCTTCTCTGGAATATATAACTCGGACACTAGGACCGCAGCTTGAATCCATTTCAGATTTGACTGTGGAAGAGCTTGTTAAACAGTTTCATGCTTATGGTCAATATTACTTGCTTGAATATTTTTTCGAACCTATCGACCTTCCACAGGAGGGAGATTTAGTGATTTATCAAGGAACAGAGGATTCCCGTCCCCACTATGGTATCTTTAGGGAGAGTCGTCGCAATTGGAATTCACCTTGCGGAGGCACAGTAGAATCTAAATGGGAATGGTGGAGTAGTCCTTACGTCTTTCAACATGATGTTTTTTTTGTTCCTCCTACATACGGTAACGTAGCAAAATTTTATAGAGTAAAAAGTGAAAAGGTGGACATAGATACATTGGCTATAAAACCTCACCCAATGAATGATTATGTGCCCTCTGTGCCCTCTCTGAATTCCAATACGATATACAACGTAGAAGAGGATGGTTCACTCACTTTTAATAGAACAAAAATGAATGTTGAACGTCGTAAAATTATTGATGAATATACCGGGATCATTCTAAATCGCAAGTTGCCAGAAATTAAACATCTTTCTTATATAAAATTCTTCGGAGTTTGCCACCAATATGCCTTCGGTAGAGCTCTTTCAACTTATCCAATCTGTCCTGACATGCCAGAACATAAGATTTATGGTGGAGAGATATTGAAAAAGTACTTTACCGTAACTACCTCACCTCAAAAAGGAGACCTTGTTGTATACTATGATTCAATCTCCATCAAACATTGGGGTATTTACTTAGGGGATGATAGGGTCGAATCGAAATGGGGTTTGGGATCAGTCTATCGTCACCATCTCATTGATGCCCCTAGCGAATATAGCGACACAATCAGATGTTTTCGACTAAAAGATGGCTTAACTGTAAAGAGTCTTACTGCAAATTTAAAACAAGACAACCAACGCATATAGAAGCAATAGGTACTGAACTTGTATAGGTTTATACACCTGATATTTCACTTATTAAACCGCAAACGGAATCAATCCTTCCAGTAGAGTACCAAACTTTCTACATGGAATAGTTCGAAGACCGTCCCATGTCTGCCGTTTCAATCTCTTTTTCTTATCCCATCCATTTTTTCTAAAACTCGTGAAGTTTTGTTTATTATTTTTGTAATTATATTTATTCAGTCTTTGCGGTTAATAAAACAATTGACTTAATATTAAAAATTGTTGATAATTAAACAGTCTGAAATGCGGATAAATAAGAGGTTTGTGTATGTCATCTAGTGTTCAAGCTCAGAGTCCTAGCTTTCGTTCTCTTGCTGCTGTTTCAGAGCAATCTCTTCATCAAATGCATGCTAGTTCTCCAGAGATACAGCAGGTATTTGCAGAAAAGCATTTTTGCGCAACCCTTCCCGCAGATTCTCATTGTCTATTGAACGGCTCGAGAAGAGGCGAACAGATGCGCACATCCTTCGGTAGCTCTTACCTCTATTTTTTATCGATGAAGCGCGCTGCGAATGAGCTTCTTCAAAATTATGATCCAAAAACATGGGGATTTAAAGTTCTCACTGCCTGGAAGGACGCAACGAAACCTTATCAAAAATTAAGTGCAATCGACAATTATTTCAGAGTCCAGATTCCTGGAAATTTCGATAGAATTTCTGAAGGAAGAGCTCCTGTTGCGCAAATGACTCCGCCCACTCAAGGAGTGATCCATACCATTGCACGGTATATTGTAGAGCGCATTAAACAAATTCCCTTAGGCGGGATGCTGGCGATTCCAGGTGGGGTCATTGATCATGAAGAGGTTCTCATTGTAAAAAAAGAGCCTTCGGGAAAGCTCATTTTAATTGTGGATGATGGAAATCAAGAGGTTACTCCTCCTAAAAAAAGACCGATTACCTCTGTTAAGTGGTGGGAGGCTGTTTGTTCCTATAAATACTCAGGGTCTTCCTTTCTTGACGCAATGCCCTATTTGAGACGCAAGCGGACAGGATCTTTCAGGGCAGATCATTATGGATCTCATCCAGGCTCCAGTGGAGCTGCAACTTGTTATTCCTCTTGTCAATGGGGGTTTTTTGACTATTTTCTCACCCAGCATAACCCCGGAAAAGGATTTAAGGGGTTTGAAAAAATGGCTCGCCTGAAAAAAGATCTTAAAAGAGCACTTTGTCATCATACCGGTATTGACGATCCGCGGATAAGGGCGTTTACAGAAAGAGCTTTAACAAGAGACTACTATGAAGCAATTGTTCACCGGTTTTCTCATCGGTTTGAAGCTCCGTTGCTAGCAGCGCTCCAATCTGCAGAGGGTCCTTTGATCGATCGGGATCTTGAGGGGAGCGAGAAAACGATAGATCCGCTGCGTTATTTTGATTGCAAAACGATAGTAGAAGACGAGCTGAGAGATCAATACGAGAAGTGGGAAATCCCTATCACTGACAACATACGCAAAGAATGTGAAGAGAGTGCTCCATTTCAGGCTAAATTGCGCTTGTATCGAGTGGCTGAATTGAACTTTCCTAAAATTGCTGCAGCACTTTCTTGCGACCCTTCATCTCCTCTGTTCGCTTATCTACAAGCCACTCATGAAGAGGCAAGAGAATTGGATCAATGTTTTGTCCATAGAGTGAAACAGACCATTGAGATTATGGAGGCATCAGAAGAGGATTGTCTCATGCGTCTTACATCAAAAGTGTTTAGTTGGGTTGTGAGACACACACGGCTCCGCTATTATTCCTATGAGACCTTCCCGGTTGTCGCCTGGATGCATGGTTTAAATGAAGAGGCTTTTAGAGAAGTCTACAATTCGACTCATGCAACTCGCTTTTTGAGATGTTTAGCAAGTGTTGAAGAGATCCAAGCGTGGGCTCCGCGATTGCTCGGATTGCTTCGGGACCCTATGTATGAACGTGAATATCGTCGTTGTGAGCGGATCGTCGATCGTTTGCGTCACAGTGTGGAAGATTTGTCTCTCGTATGAAATCGAGCCGCGGACTCTTCGTTTGCTCGGATCTGAATGTTGAATGGTTAGTTTTGCGATGTTTAAAATAATTTAATTAGCTGGTTTTGGTTTTGCGTTTTTTTGTTTTATAAGTGTAAAATGGCTAGTAAATTAAAATAGGTTTGGTATGGCTGCTAGCTCTGTGTCTTTAGTTTCAAGTCTTCAACAAACGGTAATGCGTTGGGAGGAGAAACATGAAACTTATTTAAGAAGGGCCTCGAGATTGCAGAAGTTATCCAAGGATGCTTCGCTTTTAAAAGTGTCTAAGACCTATCAGAGCTTTCTTGGCGCCTATCAGGATTTAAAATGCGATTTAACATCCGAGCGGTGGACGCGTCACTCGAGAGATCCTGTTCTTGCAAGAGCGATCGAGCGATTGGACGCATTAAAGAACTTTCACCGTGAAACTAAAAAATCGATTGCCCATTTGCCGGTTTTTTATTCGCACCTCTCAAAGGAGGCCTTAATCGCAAAATGCAAAACGTTGTGGATGGATTATAAAATAAAATATCCAGTTTCAACAGCTTCTGCAAGCGATGTTTATGAGTCTATGCGAGGCTATCATGCTTTAAAAACACACTTAAAAGTCTTGAGCCATGCGCTAAAACCCTCTGATGCGCGTCAGCTCGCACTCTCTCAATTTAACCGTAATGTTCATGAGTTGAATCGCCGTGCGCTTGTCGGCAATTCTTCACAAGGGGCAGCGGATTCGAAAAGAAGACCGTTTGAACCCTTTAGTGTTAAGATTGGGTATAACTCGATTAAGTTGAATTCAAAGAAAGAGATGCGCCTCAAGGTGCGCGAGCTGGGAAAGCATGTGTTAGATAGACATGCGATGGTGCACTTCCGATTTCAAGGTTTTTCAGAATCACAGTTTGCTATTTTTGTTAAAGAATTGCAAACCGTTGCCGATGTGTTGCCTGTAAACAGTGGGGATGAAACACATTACTCTATTCAGCCGAAAAGCACCGAGGAAATAAAAGAGAAGCTAACAATCCGCCGTTATAAGAATGGGATTGTCGAAGAAGTGCGCACAGAATCGACATCCGGTGGTCCGTGGTGGGGACGACGCCTTCATCCCAACGGCGTTATCGAAGAGGGGAAGTTTTTTAGAGTGATGGCTCTATCCCAAGGTGTGCGCCAAGATTCCGAAGGTAGGACATATGTGGGTTTGCAAGAGCCCTATTTTCAAACTTTAGGTCGCGCGATCATGGGGGTGAAGGAGAATGGACAAAGGCGGCTTATTGTTGTCGAAAGTAAAGAGAACAATGCGTTTGAGTACCTACAAGTGGATGCAGATCCGATCCTTGCATTCATTGAGATTTTGAAAGCAGGGGGAGGGATTGGGTCTACTTCAAAACTTAACTTGCTTTCTTGGGGCTCGATCGATTGGGATGCTTTAATCCGGCAATTGTTCGAAACGGATTGGCTCTTGTCCTTGAATGCTGATTCTGTGGAAGATGTGCTTGAGATCCTTACAGAAAAAGGGGGAGGGGTCGATTTATTGCAGCGCTTTGCTCAAGCAGCTCCCATTTTGGAAGGCTTATTGGACCTACATGCCTCTAAGTCGCAAATTCTAAAGCGATTACTTGGTATCCATCCGCATTTGATTCATAGATTGTTAGAGCGATCTGAGGGTGCTTTTGTAGATGATCTTCTAAAAGCAAATAAAAAAAGAGCTTCTATTATACTAGATGCGATGGAAAAGCAGAAAATTGCATTAACATCTCGAGAGCGTGTATTTAAAGAGGTTGTGTTTTCTGAAAACGGGGTTTCTTTAAAAAAATTACGTGCCCTATCGCATGAAGATCGAGAAATTGCCTTTCGACTTGCCAATACATATTCCCGTCTCAAGGTTGTGCGCGCTCTAAGACACCTTGGCTTCACAAGAAAAGATCCGTTGCTGATGCGTGAAGAGCCCTCTATTTTTGGACATAACATGGACGCTCTTGAAATACATGACCGTCTGCGTGCTTTTTTCAGGGAGAAGCGCTCTTTGGGTCTTGTGTTGAGTCGATCTGAGTTTAATCGATTGCCTCAGGAAAATTATGTTAAAAAAACACCTGATCTAGGGCGGATTTTAGGAAGAGATTATCTACAAAGAACCATTCGAGAGCTTGGGTTGCAATACATTAAGGTGCCGCAAAAAATCATGGTCATTGAGGATCATGCAGACCTTAAACTCCAAACTTCAGCAAGTATTTATTGTAAAAAGCAAGGGGTACAGGTTTACGCGGAGCGGATTCCTCAGAGCTCTAGAAAAACAAGGCCAGAAGAGGCGGCTGAACTGCTTCATCTTTGTGAAGTGACAGGCTATGGCGATATTCATACGGGTAATATCTGGATAGCTGAGGATGGGATCTATATTATCGATACGGAATTTGTCAATTTTACTAGTTTTTCCGGCTGTCCGTTTAAGAAAATTACCGAGAAAGTGGGACTTCATTTGCCAAAAGAGCTCTGTCCAGAGAAGAAAGATGAAAAAATCTCTCCCCCCTCCCAAGCTCGCTGGGATCTTTTAAATGCGCAATTTGCAGCTTCATTGAAAACAGGGTGCTTTGTCGGTCCTTATAATACTTTTCATCATGAACGGAGATTCACATCTAAACTCGATCGGGGTTATTTGCCGAGGCGCGATGGCGTTGTGTATGGTCCGTCTTTTACTCTACACGCTAGCGATTTGCTTGAATGATCATCGAATTTAGCCAAATGAGCAATTCTTAAGATGATTATACGCAAAATATTTTTCTATTGCTTTTTTCTTTTAAAAAAATCTTGGTCTATATAGAAATGCATCAGAAATAGTAAAATTTATGCTGTTCTGGATCTCGCCTTGCAATAGAGGAGGAGTGGAGATGCGTTGTCCATTTTGTTATCATGAGGAATCGAAGGTGACCGATTCGCGCAATGCTGCGGAAACGAATGCAGTGCGCCGCAGAAGAGAGTGTTTGAAATGTTTGCGTCGGTTTACCACATTTGAAACGATTGATTTGACGATTCAAGTGCAAAAGCGCGATGGCAGTTATCAAGATTTTTCTCAGGAAAAACTCATTAAAGGATTAGATGCCGCTTGCCGCCATACCCGCGTCAGTCATGATCAGGTAAGGGCTGTGGCTTATCGCATTACCTCAGATTTAATGGAGCGCCAGGTGCGCGAGGTGAAGACGTCAGAACTTGGGGAAATCGTCATGTCCCATCTGCGCGGATTAGATATGATTGCGTATATTCGATTTGCTTGTGTATATCGTCGATTTAAGGATGTAGATGAATTAATGGATGCGATTGAAAATGTGGCGCCCAAGGTAGAGGCGCAAGAAACCCTATCTTAATATAACCCAAAGAGGTAAGCACGATGGCGCTGAAGAAAGCCGAGATTGCCAAGTTTAAAGAGCGTTTAGAAGCAATGCGCGCGCAGTTAACACACATGTTACGCGATTCTACAGAAGACGCTAAGGCAAGCGATGATTCAAAAGGTTATTCTCAGCACCAGGCCGATGAGGGCACCGACGATTTTAACCGAACGATTAGTTTAAAGGTGAGCAGCGAAGAATTTAACGTCCTCCGTCAGATTGAACGGGCATTGGATAAGATTGCAGATGATACTTATGGGATATGCGACGTGACAGGAGAGGAGATCCCTCTTCCACGGCTGGAAGCGATCCCTTATGCGACCATGACGGTAAAGGCGCAAGAAAAATTTGAAAAAGGGCTGCTTTGATGAATTGGAAAAGAGCCTTGCAGTACAGTGCGCTCGCCCTGCTTATTTTCATGGCGGACGGTTGGCTCAAGGCTTATGTGCATTATTATATCCCTCCGATGCATTTGTCGAGTTTTACCTATCCCTATCATGGCATTGGAGTCTTTCAAGGCTGGCACGGCATTGATTTTTGCATCACGCATGTGATCAATACGGGAGCTGCCTGGGGGCTTTTTGCCCATTTGCAGCACCTGCTTTTGTATGTGCGCATTGCGATTATTTTAGGTTTGCTTGTCTATTTGTTTGTCGTCAAAGGCAATGCGTTCATTAAATTTTGTTTGACGCTCATCGCTGCAGGCGCTCTGGGCAACGTCGCGGACTATTTTATTTATGGCCATGTCGTCGACATGTTTTATTTTGTCTTTTGGGGGTATTCTTATCCTGTCTTTAATATTGCCGATAGCGCCATTTTTTGCGGGATCGCCCTCATGCTCATTAATGCAGGGTGGCAGAAAGTGAAAAAGCATTCGCGCGCGGTGGATGTCCCAAAATGACTTCTTTACGCATCAGTTCTCCCAATGAAGAGGGAGTTCTTCAGGTTTCTAAGTGGCTGAAATATCAAGTGCTGCTAAGTCAGCAGGAGATGAAGGGGTTGCTCGAGGCTCTAAAGCCTCTTTTTATCGCTGTTGGAAGTGAACCTGTCACATTAGACAATGCCTTAATTGCCCCTGAAGAGTTTTTACGGATTTATGCAGGGTATGTTCAGGCGCTCATCGCAGGTTCTCTTCCTGAAGACAAGCTTCTCAGGCGCACGTTTTCATCTCTATTTACGCAAGACTTAGAGGCTCTGTATGCGATGCCGGTGGGCAAAGATAAGTTTTTGATCAAGTCGATACGACCTGTCATTCAACTCCAAGCGCATCAGTTTTTCTACTCTACACTCGATGGGAAGTTTCATCCGATGGTTTTGGGAAAAGAAAGTGTGCTGTGGGGAATCCAATTTGCTTATCCTCAACTCTGCCAAGATCCTCGCACGAAAAGAATTGCAAAGGTCGAGATGAGTTCTGAATTTCCGAATACGGCCCTTTTTTCCCGTTTGACACGTTGGATGCGCGATCACACGATGCCAACGCCGTTTGTAGTCAATGAAGTGCGCACGCAGGCTCCCATCCGGATCGGACGGGAATGCCTTGTCTGGATTGAGTCTCATCCTCAGCTTAAACAAAAAGGGATTCACGTCATTCCTGTAGGACAGCCATGCAAATGACCTATGTTCAGGTGCACTTGTGCCATTTCGTTGAGAGTCTAGTGGCCCCGACGTTGCGCTCTTTTTTACAAAATTATCCTTCCGTGGAAGCGAAGATACAGCCAGCTCCTGGTTTTCTGACTGTTGTGTTACAAAGCGAAGATAGCGCTTGTGTTCACCAAGTGGAAGCGGATCTCAAAGCCCGATTTTTAACGTATGTGTTTTCTTCTGCGAGCGGAAAGATCGAAGAGGCGTTGCAAGATCGGTTTGTTCGAGAGAAGAAAACGCTTGCTTTGGCAGAATCGTGCACGGGAGGGCAGATCGCAGCTCAGCTTGTATCCATCCCTGGCGCCTCAGATTATTTTCTCGGCTCGCTTGTGACATATTCCAATCCGATGAAATGTGCAATTTTAGGGGTTTCAGAACACACGCTCCAAAAGGCGGGCGCTGTTAGCCGTGAGACCGCTCTTGAAATGCTCTCAGGGGTTTTTGAGCGCACAGGAGCCGACTATGCCCTTGCGATCACGGGAATTGCAGGTCCTTCTGGAGGAAGTGTCGACAAGCCCGTTGGCACGATGTGGGCCGCATTGGGAGTGCGGGGCGTGGCGCCAGAGAGCGGCACGTTTTTAGTGGCAGGCGATCGTCGCACGCAAATGCTTACCGTTTCAAATCATCTTTTATGCGCCCTGTGGCGCAAAATCACCTATGGCGTTCCTGTATTTCCTTTTTTAAGCATTAATCCTCAATAGCTTATAGATCATCCAGATAAAAATGACCCATTTGTGCTAAACTCTAATGCCACATTGTCATTTTGAAATAGGTTTTATGAGTCTTCAATATACCCTCCTCGATAGCGGGGATCAGTGCAAATTGGAAAAATTTGGCCCATACACACTTGTTCGTCCCTGCTCTCAAGCTCTTTGGCGGCCGAGTTGTTCGAAAGAAGAGTGGGCGCGCGCGGATGCTCTATTCACACGTGATGAGGGTAATTCCTGGAAAATGAAAAAAACGCTTCCCAAAGAGTGGGTTGCAGAAGTGGAAGGGATCCGTTTTAAAATCGCACCTACTGATTTTGGCCACTTAGGAGTGTTTCCAGAGCATAGCCTGCTTTGGAAGGAAATGACAGAGACTTTGAAAAAGCATCCCGATTCCCACGTTCTTAATTTATTTGCTTATTCGGGAGGAGCAACTCTTGCTGCTGCAAAAGCGGGCGCTCGCGTTTGCCACCTTGACGCTTCTAAAGGAATGGTTCAATGGGCAAGAGAAAATGCGGCCTTGAACGCTCTGGATAAAGCGCCGATCCGGTGGATTGTCGATGACGTTGTCAAATTTTTAACCCGTGAGATCAAGCGGGGGAATCGATACGAAGGAATTATTTTAGATCCTCCGAGTTTTGGACGGGGCAACCGGGGCGAGGTATTTAAGATAGAAAGGGATTTGCATGAACTTCTTCATTTGTGCAAGTCGGTGTTAAGCGAGAAACCCCTCTTTGTCTTTTTTACAACTCATACTCCGGGGATGACTCCGATTGTCATGCGCCACTTGATGCAGCAGATGATGGGACCTCGTGGGCGTATTGAAATTGGAGAGATGGTGATTCCTGCAGAACTTGGAAATCCGCTTCCTTGTGGAAGCTATGCGAGGTGGCATGCTTCTTGAGCTCTCGAGTCTTCAGAATCCCAAAGTAAAAGCAGCATTAAAACTCAATGATCGTAGAGAGCGCAACCGCTCTGGATTATTTATTATTGAAGGGTTCAGGGAGCTTTCCCGAGCTGTTGCGGGAAGCGTTAGCATACAAACCTTGTTTTATTGCCCTTCTCTTTTTTTAGGAAGCAATGAACCTGCGTTAATCGAAAAGATCCGAAGCCAGGGGGCCGAGGTTATTTCTTGCCATCCGCAAGTCTTTGAAAAACTTTCCTATCGCGACCGTCCCGATGGTCTTCTTGCCATTGCTGTGCAGATGAAACAAACATTAGAAGATTTAGACCGTGCACTTGAAGGGGTTGCTCACCCATTTATTGTTGTGGCAGAAGCGATCGAAAAGCCTGGGAATTTGGGCACGATCTTGCGTTCTGCAGACGCAGCTGGCGTGGATGCTGTCATTGTCTGCGACAGGTGCACGGATATCTACAACCCCAATGTGGTACGCGCCAGCGTTGGAACGTTATTTACATTGCCTGTTGTGGAAGCCTCGAGTGAAGAAACGTTGAATTTTTTGCGCGCAAAACAGATTCGGATTGCAGCAGCAACTCCCTCTGCCAAAGAGATGTTTACTGAGGCACAGCTTTCTCAATCGATTGCAATTGCTGTCGGTACAGAACAGCTAGGACTTACAAAAACGTGGATGGATGCTGCGGATCTTCAGGTGCGCATCCCGATGCACGGCGTTGCAGACTCTCTAAATGTCGCAACAGCTACCACCTTGCTTTTATATGAAGTGTTGCGTCAAAGACAAGAGCGCACATGGATGTAATCTTTGTCGATAATCATCTACTTGTCGTGAATAAGCCTGCGGCACTAGCGACGCAGCCGCATGGTCCGGGAGTGGAAAATCTCACAGATCAAGCAAAAGCTTGGGTAAAACGTACGTATGCTAAACCCGGCAATGTTTTTTTAGAGCCGATCCACCGCCTTGATAAACCCGTCAGCGGTCTTGTGCTCTTTGCGCGCACAAGCAAAGCGTTATCTCGACTTCAAGAAAAAATGCGCGCGCGTGCATTTGTCAAAACATATTATGCCCTAGTCGATCCCATGCCAAAGAATCTCTCAGGCCACTTAGAGCATTACCTTGTTCATGATGAATATAGAGCGCGTGTGGTAACAGCTTCGCATCCTCAAGGCAAGCGCGCGCGTCTATCCTATAAGGTTATTGAAGATGCGTTGCTCGAAATCGATTTAGAAACAGGCCGCTATCATCAGATCCGTGCGCAGTTTGCTCAAGAAGGCTGCCCTATTATCGGTGATGTTAAGTATGGAAGCACAACCTCTTGGAAGAAAGCGGGGATTGCTTTGCATCACGGCAAATTATCTGCTCCTCATCCAATCACGCAAGAGCACCTGCTGTTTACCTGTGCGCCTCCCTGGAATTAAGCAGATGTTCTCTTGTGAAATAGGCTGCCTTAAGTAGCCTCTTCGCTCTCTATCACTCTTGTCCAAACAGGGGCCTTTGTCTTGTGGTGGCTTAAGTGATTCCAGGCTGTACAAAATGCCATTCTTTGAACTACTGTCCCTCCGATTTGCCTCAAACTTGTAAGAGCTGTTCCCTTTCCTAAAGTGTCTCCCGTACGAAGATATTGTAATAATCCTTTACCGCCTGTGTTATCAGAAAGTGCGCGCATACACCCATTGAGCCCGTGTTGAGCTATCGAGGTTCCAAAAATCGTTTTTCCAAGATCTTTATATTCTCGCCATTGATCATCTGTTTCTGCATCGAGCGCGCGGTATTGTAAGAGAACGCCAGAAGCAAGGCGGATAACGACAAAGGTTGTGGCAACGGGTGCGAGCCGCGAGAGCATTTGGGACGGAGAAATTCCGCATCCAGAAGCTTCTACGACAAATTCGATCGGAGCTCCCAGTCCTAAAAATACAGTTGCCTGTGCCATATCTGCGGCAGTTGTCGTAGGCTCGGCAGAGATTTTTTCTTTAGGATATCCTTTGCGTATATATTGAGCTTCAATTGCAGGTAAAGCTACAGCAGCGGTCCCATACATCACAAGAACAGCTGGCAATGTTGCTGCAGTTCCTGTAAATCCTCTTAGTAGAGATCGAGAGAGATGATGCCGCATCGGCAATCCAGAACGATGAATAAAATGATAGAGACTGTAAAAAAGCGGCGATGTGATCACCACATTCACGCCAGCTTGATAACTTTTCCAAAGAGATTCTCTTAATTCAGCATCTGAGATGTATTTTGGATCGACCCATTTTTGGAATTCAGAAACATAATTTGAGACAATTTTGCATTTTTCTTTTTCTGGCAGAAAAGTAGAAACTGCAAAGGTGCCAGCTAATAATGCAGCTCCTGTTTTTGCAAGAGCAGTGAGTTGGATATTTTTAGAAGATAAAGCGTCTGGGATCTGTTTGCGAATCGAGCGGCAAAGTGTTTGAAATGCAGATGTCATATGGACTCCTGTGAAAGATCTAAAAATCTCGAAGAGTTTAAAGAAACGTTAATATAAAAGACAAATTTTTAAATTTTAGATAGATTCAGGATTAGAGAGGTTATCGCATGCTAGATTCTCATCGCAGCAGAGCGCATTTTGATAAGGTCGAACGCTTGGCACAACAGATTAGAGAATTGGATGCGGAAGGAAGCTCCATTCTTTCGCTTCAGTACAAATCTACACAGCATGCCAATACCTCCCGTTCTAAATCTTATAAGAAATCTGCTGCTAAACTCTGTTTTGAAGACTTTGATGAAATTCTACACATTGATTTAGAGGCTTGCATTGCAATTGTCGAGCCCCGTGTGACGATGGACAAGCTTGTGCAAGCAACACTCTTACAGGGGTTAGTTCCGCTTGTTGTTCCTGAATTTAAAGGAATTACAGTGGGAGGTGCTATTTTAGGCGAAGCTGCGGAGAGCTCTTCCCACAGGTGGGGCACATTTGGCAATAGTTGCAGCGCATTTGAAATCCTTTGCGGAGATGGAACACTCCTGCGTTTGGCTGAAAAGCAAAACGCGGATCTATTTCATGCCCTTCCCGGGTCCTATGGTTCTTTGGGAACACTTGTTTTAGCAGAAGTGAAGCTCACTTTAGCCAAAAAATTCGTGCATGTGCGCTCCCATTTTTTTTCAAATCCTCTTAAAGCAGTTTCTTTTTTACAGCATTTAGTTCAGGAAAAAACGGCTCCAGATTTTTTAGATGGGATGGTTTTTTCTAAGCATTCGGCTGTGATTATGGAAGGATCTTTGCAAACAGAAAAAGCAGATCTGCCCTCTTATTCTTCTGACTCCATTATTTCAGATTGGTATTATCATCATGTCGAAAAAAACAAAACGTCTCTTGAAGCGATGACGCTGTACGATTATCTGTTTCGTTACGACCGGGGAGCCTTTTGGATGGGCGCTTATTTATTTCGCTTATCCCTCTTAGCCCGTTTTATCGGACAGGGGATTTTTAAATGGTGGGATCCTGGAAAAGATCATTTTAGTACAGAACAACTTAAAAAAGTAAACCCTGTTCCAAGTCCTAATTTAGTTGAAAGAATCTTATTTTATCCATGGCTTAGCAGCCAAAAACTCTGGCAGTTGTTTCACAAAGCAGAACAATGGATTCAAGAGCGATGCTTGATTCAAGATTTTTGTATTCCTGAGCCTTACGCCGCAAAGATGTTAGAAGATATCATGAAGGATCCTGGGACCTTTCCTCTTTGGCTTTGTCCTATCAAAGGAACGCGCTTTGCGCAAATTTTTGCTCCGCATCTTCTTGCAGATCAAGCAAATTACACCCATTTTATCAATATCGGCATTTATGGATTGCCATCCTATGCGGCTCCGATCGCAGAAATCACCCAGAGACTCGAGCGCAAAACGGCAAAATGCGGAGGGCGCAAAGTCTTATATAGCCGTTCCTATTACACGCAAGAGGAGTTTTGGAACATTTATTCTCGACCCGAGTATACGGCATTAAGACAAAAGACGCGCTCAGTTGGCAGATGGCATGAGATTACAGAAAAAGTCTTATGTTCAAATGGAAGTTTTTGAGGAAAAAGTTTTTAATTTTTATAGATGCATAAGTGGCGACAAATTATCCTCCTTTGAGTAAACTGCAGCTTCAACGAGGTGCGCTCATGCAAAATGAAATCGAACAATCCATTGCCGATGCTATTTTAGCAATTGAATTTCTTCGTTCCTCAGAAAGTCTTGCGTTTATCGAGCAGGCAAGCAGTGAGCTTGCGGCATGTTTTCAGAGAGGCGGTAAGGTTCTGATCGCTGGAAATGGGGGAAGCTTATGCGATGCGATGCACTTTGCAGAAGAGCTCACCGGACAATTTCGACACAGACGCAAGGCCTTGCCGGCTATTGCTTTTGCAGATCCTGGTCATATGAGCTGCGTTGCAAATGATATGGGATTTGATGAGGTTTTTGCGCGCAATGTCGAAGCATTTGGCAACGAACGCGATTTATTCATTGCTCTTACGACAAGCGGCAACTCCTCGAATCTGATCAAAGCCGTTGCAACGGCAAAAGCGATGGGATTAAAAACGATCTGTTTTTTAGGAAAGACGGGAGGCAAGTTGAAAGGGATGAGCGATCTAGAATGGATTGTTCCCGGCTTCGCCTTTTCTGATCGAATCCAAGAGGCGCATATGACTGCCATCCATATCATCATCGAAATGGTTGAAAAGCAGCTCTTTTCTCCAGCTCTAGAGTGTTCTCTAACTAATTGATTCTCAGTGTTTTTTGCTCAATTAGCGCTTAAATTCTCCTTTTGTGTTATACTCTGCTTTTTTTACTTTAGATTATTTTGAAAAAAAATATTTTAGATTTTGTGACAGGCAAGCGCAGCACACCTGCTCTTGTGAATTGTTTTTTCCGGGTATGCAGCGCATTGTGGCGGATCGTGATAGGCGCGCGCCATTATGCTTTTGACAAGCAGCTATTTAATAGTGTGCGTGTCGATCTTCCCACCTTTAGTGTGGGCAATATCGCAATTGGCGGCACCGGCAAAACACCGCTTGTCCATTTGCTTGTAGAGGCACTGCAAGACATGGGAAATATTGCCATTTTAACGCGCGGATTTCGCTCGCAGTTTGAAAAAGAGAAGATTCCTACGCTCATTTCTGAGGGCAGCGGTCCTCTTTACTCCGTGGAAGAGTGTGGCGATGAGCCCTTTTTTTTAAGCTTAAGAACAAAAGCGTCTATTTGGGTGGGACGCAACCGGCGGTGCAGCGCGCGGCTGGCTAAGATGCATGGAGCTGAGTGTTTAATCCTTGATGATGGGATGCAGCATAGAAAGTTAGCGCGTGATGTTGAAATTGTAACGGTCGATGGAACAGATCCTTTAGGGGGCGGCCGTCTTGTTCCGGCAGGGGCCTTGCGCGATCTTCCCGAAAGGTTAAGTTCTGCAGATCTTATCGTTGCAACCCATGTCCGTACGCTAGCGCATTATGAAGAGGTCAAAAAACAACTGTCTAATTATACTCAGGCACCTGTTGTTGGGATGGAACATACCCTTCTAGAGCCGGCATCGATTCAAGGAAGAAAAGTCGGTGCTTTTTGCGGCATTGGCAAGCCGGAGCATTTTTATGATTTGATGGCTCTGCACCAGGCTCAGGTGATCGCCACTCTCAGCCTATGCGATCATGAGGCTCCTACCGAAGAGGCTCTATTGCATTTTGCCGAGCAGTGCTTGAAGCTTGGAGCAGAAATTTTGGTTTGCACAGAAAAAGATGCGGTAAAATTAAAAGATAACTTAAAGCTGAAGCTCCCAGTAGTTCCGCTCGCTGTTCGATTAGAAGTGACGGCGGGACAAGAACATTGGGAAGCTGCATTGATTAAAATGAAAACATTGATGAAGAAGGGGATGACATGAGCGAAGAGATTAAAATCGTATTGCCCAAGCTAGGAGAGAGTATCCACAGCGCCACAATTGTCCAGTGGTTTAAAAAAATTGGCGATCCGATTCAGTTGGATGAGCCTCTTCTTGAAGTGTCGACGGATAAAGTCAATAGCGAGATCCCTTCGCCGGTTGCAGGAATCTTGCGCGCCATTCATGCAGAGCCGGATCAAGAGCTTCAAGTAGGAGATTTGCTTGCAGTGGTAGCTGTCGGGGTTCCTGTGCCAGCAACGCTTTTACCGACAGCTTCAATGGCGTCTACAATACCCGTAAGTAGATCACCTGCTACCGAAGAGATGAAAGATTTCTTTAGCCCAGCACTTTTGCGCCAGGCCCGCGAACTTGGCATCAGCTTAGAAGAGCTCGAGCGGATCCCAGGAACTGGCGCTGGGGGTAGAGTCACCAAGCGGGACTTAGAAACATTTGCCGATAAAAAAACTCCTGCGCCAAAGCCCTGTCCAGCAATGGCGCCAAAAATGTCTTGCGCACCCGCTACGACAGAAGTAGAGCGGCTCAAGATGACAGGGATGCGCAAAGCGATTGCCGATAATATGGTCCGCTCTTTTTATGAAGCTCCTCACGCCACACTTGTCACAGAAGTCGATGTCACCCCTATTTTAAAGCTGATTCAAAAAGAAAAAGAAGCGTTTCTTGCTAAACATGGCTGTAAATTGACAATCACAAGTTTCGTTGCACAGGCAGTTGCAAAAGCTCTTCAGGAATTTCCTCTTATTAATTCATCCTTAGAAGGGGATACGATCCTCGTAAAACGCTTTATCAATATTGGGATCGCTGTCAGTATCGACCAAGGATTGGTCGTGCCAGTGATTAAAAACTGCCAGCAGATGAATATTGCACAATTAGCCCAATCGATCAGCACCCTTTCGATGAAAGCGCGCGCGAATAAATTAAGCCCCGATGATGTCACCGAAGGAACGATCAGCATGACCAATTTCGGCATGTCCGGTGTGCAGATTGGAGTGCCTATTATCCGTTATCCAGAAGTTGCGATCATTGGAATTGGCGCCATTTGTAAACGGGTGGTTCCCTTAGAAGAAGATATCCTCGCAATCAGACAATTGGTCCATATTTCTCTCACCTTCGATCACAGAGTTCTTGATGGAATGTATGGCTGCGGTTTCTTAGGAGCTGTGAAAAAACACCTCGAAGAAGATATTCAGATTTAAATTAAGGCGCTCCCTCTTAAGGGAGCACCTTTGCATTAGGAAGCAGAGCTTACTTTGATGTATCCGTTTGCAAGCCCCTTTGCAGATCCCCACCAAGGCTCGCCTGTAAAAAAGACCGCATCTCCTCTATTAAAAATTCTCCATTTCCCTTCAGGTGTCCGCAAGGACATGCTGATCCCTTCCATATGGAAAAAGTAGGTGATTTCTGGACTTTCAAGAGCAATCTCATAAGCTTCTTCAAGTGAAATGCCTTTGCTGATTCCAATCACATTATTCCAGTTAGCACCGCCATATTCAGCCACATCAGGAACTTTTTCGAAGTGTTTCGCAAGGGACCTCTTGCTTTCAATCAGAGGAATTTCATCCGTCACATCCTCGAAATGAGAATCTCTACAGCTTCCGCAGAATGCGGACAATCCCGTAAAATTAACTAAAACTGTTGAGAAGATAAATAAAGCTAGTTTTTTCATTGAAAACTCCTGTGTAATTGAACTTCGAAGGTAATTTAATCGATGATGAATGGAGCTTCAAGAAAAATAAAATTTATGCCGAAGCAGGTTTATTTTTTCTTTTTAATGCGACAGCTATTGTTTCCGAGAAAGTGAAGTAGAATGCACCAACTCATATAAGCTTCAAAAAAAGTAAATAGGGCGCCGGCAAAAAGCCACCAGCTATGAGCAAAATAAGCAAAAACAAGTAATGCGATCCCGACGATGGCGCGGAGCCATCTTCCGGAGGCTTTGAGATTTTTGGGGAAAATTGTTCTTAGTTGCAAAGTTGAGCCTATCAAGTTACGATTGACCTCATGATAGCCATAAAATTCTTACTCGCCACACTTTTCTTTCTCAATCCAGAAGATCCGTCATTAGAGACAGCCTCGGTTAGCGCTTACGCAATCAATACACGCACAGGCAAGGTCATCATCGATCACAATAGCCGCAAAAGTTTAATGCCAGGCTCTTGCATGAAAGTGGTGACAACAGCAGCTGCCTTGCAGCTTTTGGGTCCTGACTTTCAGTTTCAAACCGATTTAGAATACGATGGGAAGATCGATGCAGACGGAATTTTACACGGAAATCTCTACATCCATGGCGGCGGAGATCCTTGCTTAGGATCAGAGAGGATCCCTCCTGCACTCTCTTGGCAAGCTCAGACACATGCATGGGTCCTTGCTGTCGAAAAACTCGGCATTCGCAAAATTCAAGGAGAGGTCATTGGGGATGCTGCAGCTTGGGAAAAAGCCCTAGCAGTCCCCAGTTGGAATTGGGAAGATCTCGGAAATTACTATGGAGCTGGTGCTTGCGCCCTTTCATTTCATGAAAACGCCTACACATTAACCTTTGTGCCGGCAAGTACAGTGGGAGCAGCTGCCCATTTAGCAGGGACAGAGCCTCCGTTATGGGGGGTCACTTTACAGACAGAAGTGACAACAGGTCCTGTCGGCTCCGGTGATCAAGCCTGTATCTATGGTTCAGAATATTCACCCATTCAAGCCATTCGAGGCACCATTCCTGCCGGTGTTAAACAGTTTTCCATCCGAGGAGCAATCCCCAATCCTCCCGATTTTTGCGCCCGAGCCTTACTAAAGGCTCTCCAAGATAAAGGAATTGCAGTCCAAGCAAAACCTCTTAGACCCTCTTCACCGCGCACAGCGTTTCATACCACTTTTTCTCCCCCTTTGAAAACAATTGTCCATGCTGTGAATCAAGTGAGCCATAATCTTTATGCAGAACATCTTTTAAAAAAGATTGGAGAGAAGGTTGAATTGCAAGGATCCACTCTTGCCGGAGCGCGCGCAATCACCCAGTTTTGGCAGCAGAAACACATCGATCTCAAAGGCTTTAATATGGCCGATGGATCGGGCTTGTCTCGAAAAAACATGATTACAGCACAGCAACTTGTCGCGATATTAGCCGAGATGAAAACGTCCGAATCCTTTTCTTATTTTCTTCAATCGCTCCCCAAAAAAGGAACGCATCTCTTTGCAAAATCAGGATCCATGGCATTTGTCAAAGCTTATGCAGGCTATGCAGGCGATATCGCATTTGCTCTACTTGTCAACCATAGCCAAGATCCCGATCTTGTAAAAAAAATCGATCAGTTTCTCTCTGTTTTAGATCAACCTTCTGCTGATGAAAATCCAGCTGTTCCATCAAAACGATAGAGATTTTCTGTGCGGATCACATCATAGCCCAGTTCTGACACTTGATTCAGGGTGCGGAGGATCTCCCCATGAGTTGCGCTGCTCTGTTTGTCCTTTGGGCCAAAACGCAGCCTCCATTGATCCACGCAAAATGTTTCCGGATGTCCGCCTGGCCATACCCGCACGCCGCGGTTAGTGATCATCTGTAAGGCAAGAGGCGCCCAGGCGTGGTTTGTTGTTTGTTTGATGAGAGATTCTGCAGTCTCTTGGGAATAGACATAGATATCCACACCCACAAGCTCCCGTTTTACAGAAGAAGATCTCTTTTGAAGCGCAAGTGTTTCAAATTTTTTGGATCCCTCGTAAGAAATGGCAGGCAAGGTTGTAGGGAGTTGCCCTAAGTGCTTGACAACTGCCGACGCAAATTCTTTTGTTCCCACCTTAACTTTACTAATCCCTTCTTTAAAAATATCATACGTATGAATCCCAGCTTCTAGTGTGTGCAGCCATGCATTATGGATCCGCGCTGCAACTGCCGTCTCCCCGAGGTGTAACAACATCAAGACACTTGCCAGAATTAAGCCCGAAGGATTCGCTAGATTTTGTCCCGCTCTTCTTGGAGCCGAGCCATGAATCGCTTCAAACATCGCCCCGCGGTCGCCGATATTGGCAGAGCCAGCAAGACCGACAGATCCTGAAATCTGAGCTGCCACATCAGAGAGGATGTCCCCATAAAGATTTGGCATGACGATCACGTCGAAAGCCTCCGGTGTATCGGCCAGCTTTGCAGCTCCAATATCCACGATCCAACTTTCATTTTGAATGTCCGGATATTCTTTTGCAATTTCGTCAAAGACTCGATGAAACAACCCATCCGATATCTTCATGATATTATCCTTCATGAAGCAAGTCACTTTTTTGCGGTTATAATGCCGCGCATATTCGAATGCATAACGGATGATTTTTTCCGATCCCGGCCGGGAAATCAGCTTAATCGAAGTGCAGACATCAGGAGTTTGACGGTATTCGATCCCAGCGTACAGATCCTCTTCATTTTCACGGACAATCACCACATCCATGCCAGGATGTTTCGTTTGCACAAAAGGGGAGTAGGCCACACAGGGACGGACGTTTGCGTATAGACCCAAGGTCGTTCTCACAGTCACGTTTAAACTTTTAAAGCCGCCTCCTTGAGGCGTTGTGATCGGAGCTTTTAAAAATGCTTTAGTAGATCGGATCGTGTCCCAGCAAGAGGGTTCCATCCCCGTTGGGATCCCTTTCAAAAATATTTTTTCCCCGATTTCGATCACGTGCATTTCTAAAGGAGCGCCCGCCTCATTAAGAATATGCAGAGCAGCTTCCATGATTTCAGGGCCAATCCCATCTCCATAAGCAACTGTAATTGGAATCTTGTGTGTCATGAGAGCCTCCTTGCCATCAAACCCATTTGCCAACTTGCTTCGATATATGACTTTTGAATGAAGACTTCAAGCAAAAAGACCCAATCCAGTATACTCATGTGTTGCAGTGGAAAAGGAATTTATGGAAACAGTGAAGAAACTTTTAGAAGAGCAGCGCCGCCACCTCGAACATTATTTCGAGAAAATCGATCATGCTCAATTATCCCAGGTCGTAGAAGCCGTAGCAGAAGTTCCGGGCATTATTGTGTTTACCGGAGTTGGCAAAAGTGGAATCATCGCAGAAAAAATTGCCATGACATTAGTGTCCACAGGAACTAAAGCCCTCTATCTGCCGCCGACAAATTTTCTGCATGGAGATATTGGCATCCTTACAGATAACGATTTGCTTGTGCTCATGAGCCGCAGCGGCGAGACAGAAGAGCTTTTAAACTTGATCCCCTTTGCACGCAAGCGCAGAGCGCGTCTTCTTGCGATCGTCTCAAACCCCTTGTCCCGTTTAGCAAAAGAATGTGATTCATCCCTCGTGCTTCCCATGGAAAAAGAGCTGTGTCCCTTTGGATTAGCCCCCACGACCTCCACTGCAGTCCAGCTTCTTTTTGGAGATCTTTTGGCCATCGCCCTAATGGATCGCAAGCAGTTTGATCTTGCTAGCTATGCAGTGAATCATCCATCCGGAGCGATCGGTAAGAAAACAACTCTTAAAGTCGAAGAGGTGATGATCCAAGGAGATCATGTTCCTCTCTGCGCCAGCTCTGATCTTTTGGTCGATATGCTTGTCGAGTTATCCAATAAAAAGTGTGGAGCTCTACTTGTCGCCAATAAAGAAAAAGAATTGCTAGGTATTTTTACAGATGGCGATTTACGCAGGTCATTACAGACCCAAGGTCCTGCGGCGCTCGATAAAACGATGGGAGCACTCATGACCCCCAATCCCTTAACAGTCGAACAAGAGACTCTCGCTTGGGATGCAGTTAAGCTGATGCAGAAAGATCCCAAGAAATTCGTCATGGTTCTTCCCGTCCTTCACCAAAATAAAGTGGTCGGCATCCTCCGGATGCACGATCTGATTCAAGCAGGCATCGCGTAACACAAGGTTTTGAATATGGACATCGCAAGTTGGAATACGTTTTGGATCCTTTTAGTCTTTGCATTAGGCTATAGTGCGATCATTTTAGAGCACTATATAAAAATTAATAAAGGAGCCAGTGCTCTTTTAATTGCTGTTCTTTGTTGGACGATCTATCTTTACTCAAGTGCAGCTCCCGTAAGTGAAGACATCAAAGAGCTCGGTCATCACGTCTCTGATGTCTCTCAGATTATTTTCTTTTTGATGGGAGCGATGACTTTAGTTGAGCTGGTGGATTCTCACAAAGGGTTTAAGATCATCACCGATCGGATCAATACCAAATCCAAGCGAAAGATGCTGTGGATTATTGCTCTAGTGGCTTTCTTCCTTTCCTCTGTTCTAGACAATCTCACGACAACCATCCTGATGGTTTCGCTTCTGAAAAAGATCGTACCCGAGCGCGCGGAACGGCTTCTTCTGGGGTGTGTGATTGTCATTGCAGCCAACGCCGGCGGAGCCTGGACCCCGATTGGGGATGTCACGACCACAATGCTCTGGATCAACGGACAGCTGACCTCAGTTTCAGTGATTAAAGCATTGTTTATCCCAAGTATTGTCTCCCTCCTTGTTCCCTTAGCCTATTTCAGCTGGAGAACAAAAGGCAAGCTGCCTCCTCTTCCAAAAGAATCAAAAAATGCAAAAAGTGAGCCGGGCGCTAAATTGGTGCTAGCCTTAGGTGTGGGAGGCCTCATTTTTGTCCCGATTTTTAAAGGATTAACAGGGCTGCCCCCCTTCATGGGCATCTTGCTTGCCCTAGGCGTTCTTTGGCTTGTCACTGACCTCATGCATTACAAACACAACGAAAGAGAGCATCTGCGCGTGCCGCACATTTTAACTCGCGTAGACACCTCAGGAGTTCTTTTCTTTTTGGGCATCTTGCTCTGTGTCAATGCTCTGCAAACAGCAGGGATTTTACAAGCCCTTGCGAGCTGGCTAGATGCAACTGTGCATAATCAAGCGATGATCGCAACCCTTATTGGGATCTTTTCAGCGATCATCGATAACGTCCCATTAGTTGCTGCAACAATGGGCATGTATCCATTAACGGTATTCCCGACAGATTCCAGCCTATGGCATATGATTGCGTATGCGGCGGGAACAGGAGGAAGCATGCTGATTATCGGATCCTCCTCCGGTGTTGCTTTAATGGGTCTTGAAAAAATCGATTTTGTGACCTACGCCAAAAAAGCAGCGCTCCCCGTGCTCGTTGGATTTTTAGCCGGCATGGGAGTCTACTTGCTCCTCTCGCCTTGGTTTACTTAAAATTCCCATAAGCTGCAACAGACTATCCTAAAGTTTGTTGCAGCTCTCTCATCAGTCCTTATGTTCCTTCCCAAAAGCTCCTTGCCCATCCTCCCGTCTCTCCAGTTGTTAAACCTCTTAAGCTCTCATCCATTGCACGCTCCAGGAATCTTGAAGTTCTGCTAACTGCGGAACCATTTACCCCGTTTTAGGCGGCTTTTCAGCGCGTGCAAGACCCTAAACGATCGGTACATCAGAAAAAAAACGAAGAAGTGAAAAAGAGGGTTTTTCATAGACAAAATCATGGTAAGTCTTAATTTTAATCGGCCTCAGTTCGGTTTTTTTTCTGAAAAACGTTTGCGGTAAATTAGTCTCATTTTGTATGTTATTGACATCCTTTTGAACGTGATCCGAAAGAAGAACGAAACGAAAGAGAAAAGCGGCCGCGAGACGGACGCCTTGTTGTTTTGACAGCAGAAGTGAAGTGATGTGATAAACAAAACAAAGCTTGTGCGGATAATTTGAGAAATCAATTATTTG
>JAIELY010000021.1 GCA_019752555.1 Rhabdochlamydiaceae bacterium | reverse complement strand
TCGCAACGCCTGCTCCGATCGCAACGCCTGCTCCGATCGCAACGCCTGCTCCGATCGCAACGCCTGCTCCGATCGCAACGCCTGCTCCGATCGCAGCACCGATTCAGGTGCCAAAGAATCGATTAGCAGAGTTTTCTTCTCTTGAGGGGGCGCAACGACAAGTTTCTCTTGATTTAGAGCGATCTATCCGCTTCGAAATCGATGGGAAAATGGTTGCTGCTGACAAGACTCCAGAAGCTATCGTTTCTGATATGGAATCTCACTTCCATGGAAAAGGGATCTTACTAGAAGAACAAAAGAGCATCTTTAACATGTTGAATCAGGCGTTATTTGCAACTGCTTATAAGACGATGCATCCTGAAGATGAGAAAATTGTGGCGAATTTTAATCAATATTCTAACGAGGAATTCATAGCTGCAAGTGGACGGATTGCTCTTGATCAAGGATTTCCACTTCCCATTAGCATTGCGGGAGAAAATTACACTTATTCTCCAACACAGACAACAGGGTATTCGGTTGACACTCAAGCTAAGACGGTGACAGGACATCGATTGATTGAGGTGAATCAAGAGCTAGTAGGGGTGCGCGGTGCGCCTCGTTCCTTCTACCAGAGAGTGACGTATCACTATGAAACAAATACGTTGCTTGTGGAGCGTTTGAGCGCGGATGCATTTCCTCAGCAGTTTCGCCCTGCGCTATAAGTTCAAAAGAGCTCTTGGGCTATGCTGCCAAGAGCTCTTTTTCTAACAGTTGCGTCGCTGAATAGCAGTGGCGGACTTTCTCTTCATCGATCCACTGAATTTCGCTATGGATAATGGTATCTACGCTCTCGAGAAAGGCCTTTACAGCATGTCTTGTGCGCTCGCTAATCTCAGATGCAATCTTTTGCATTTCATCGCTGTGTTTTAAGTAGTCGCTTTTCACTTTGAGCCTTTCTGCTTCGAACTGCTGGGTGTTGCCTTGCTCGATGCAAAGAAGCAGTGCACTCACTGAAGTTTTAAGGTGGTGTTCTAAGTCTTTAAGAGCTTGCTTTTGAATCTGGTAGTTTTTGGACCTGCGGCGTCTGGGGTGGTAGGGTTTCATTTTTCTTAATCTGGGGCCCATAATAACTCCTTCTTTATTCTCTCTTAATTACATGTTTATCATTAAAATAAATTAAATTCAATTAAATTGTTTTTATTTATTTTGATTTTTACGACTCTTGCGGAAAATTATTTATGTGTGCCATGATCCAAAGGGTTATCTCATTTAAACGAGGTTGTCCCATGTCTTTCGATTATTCTATTTTTGCCAAGCGGCTCATATGTGTCTTTTGTTCCACTATTCTCTTCTCTTCTCTTCACGCTGCAACGCCGCCGCCGCCCAATCCCAATATGCCTCCTCAAAAGACAAACCCTAATCTCTGGCCTCAAGATTTTCATCCAGAAACACAAGAAGAGAGGATAGACACCGATACCTCTACAGATGAAGATGTCATCATCATGGAGGAGGATGAGGAAAGCGAGCATGTTCCTGGCAATGCGGATAACGTCTCCAGCTAAATGACTGTTTGCGAACTGAAGCTTTTGAGCCGATTTTCGATCCAATGTCAATTAAGCGCGCACAACCTGCGCGCTTTTTCTTATTAATATTAAGTTGTTAATTTTAATTGATGTGGGTTTTTTTGTTTGTTTATTTTAATTATTTTGTTGATTAATTAATTTTTTAATCTTACTATAAAAACATAAGGCAACAAAATAAAGAGCATGCAGGATTTAAGGAGGCGCTAATGAAATCTAATCTAACTGTGAATCCATGGACGGCCATTTGGCTCCATCCTCGCGAGACGATCCGTGCGATCATTAACTTCAATCCGAAATACCGTTTCATCCTGCTTTCGATCATTTACGGATTGCCAATGGCTTTTAATACAGCTCAGAATTATTCGCTCTCGGATGCCATTCCTCTTTGGGCGATTGTGCTCGGAGCGATTCTTTTATGCGGTTTTTTTGGGGCGCTTGCCATCACCATTGGTTCGGCTTTACTTACCTGGACGGGAAAATGGATCGGGGGCAAGGGGAGTTTTGATAAGGTGCGTTGCGCGGTGGCTTGGTCGAGTGGAGTGCCGAGCAGTGTGATTGTAGTGACATGGGCTGTGTTGATTGCAACCTTTGGTCCTCAAGCGTTTTCCCGCATGTTTGCTGAAACTCCGTTTGTCGGCTATCAAGCTGGGATTGTGTTTCTCGTATTCCTTATCGAATCGATTGTCTGGGTTTGGAGCTTGGTCATGCTGTTTAAAACATTAGCGGAAGTACATGGATTTTCGGCTTGGAAAGCTGTGCTCAACGTCATCATTGCGTTTGCGATTGTCTTTGCGCTGGTCTGGTTTTTGGGATGGATATTCTGGGGGCAGACACAAGTGGTTGTTGTAAAATAATAGGTTAAAATCATCTGGGAGGATGTGGAGTTATGAAAAAGGGTTTATATGAGGTCATTAAGGGAGTCGTGCTAAGCTCGACGCTTGCAGTTATGGTGATGATGAATCCGTTGAGCGCGGGATCGGGTTCTGAAATTGCGCGTAAAGAGACAAAAATAGACGCTAATGCGTTAGTTTCATGGCAGGACTTTCATTCGACAGCAGGTAAGTGCAAAATGAAATTTCCGAAATATCCCGACCACCTCTCTGAAAAGTTGCGCCTGCCTGAAGAAGGGTTTGATTTGAAGTATGATGCATACATCTCAGCTCTCGATCAAAAGACTGTTTTTATGCTGCTGATTGCGCAGTATCCTGACTTTGTGGATGAAGCGTATGCACGGATGAGCCTTGAGGGCTTTTTAAATGGGGTGTTAACTCATAATCCCAACAACCAGTTAATTTTTGCTGACCTTTCGCTAGTGGATGGACATCAAGCGTTAGATTTCTTTATCCGCACGGGCGGCGTCTACTTTAAAGGGCGTGCGTTGATGGTAAAAAATAGCTTGTATCTCATGGCGATGGAATGTGAAGTGCAGAATTACGATGAAACGCACTATAACGCGTTTGTCGATTCGTTCCAGTTGTCTAAGTAGTAAGTGTTTATCCTCCCACTAGGGTCGACCTATCGGGTCGATCCTGGTTCTATATCCATATCAAAAATCTGTTTCGGCAGGGCTATTGTGCAGCAGGCATTGGGGATGTCGACAATGCCGTTGATTCTTCCCTCGCAAGGCGCTGCGCTTAAAAGTAAATAGGCTTGTTCTCTTGTGTAGCCAAAGGTTGTGAGGTAGGCTATCGCATTAAGACATGCTCTTTTATAAGAGATATGCGGATCGAGATAGTGTTGTTTTCCCTGTTCATCGACAGAAATTCCTTCAAAAACGAGGTACTCGGAATACTGCGGAGCCACCGGGCCGGGCTCAAAGAGGGGATTTTCGATCGGGTAGGTTTCCATCCCTTTTTTAATGAGATCAACGCGTAGGACGAGCCAGCCTCCTGCCATTTCAATCGCCCCGCAAAAGGCGATCTCTCCATCTCCTTGCGAAAAATGGAGGTCTCCAACGGATAAGAGCGCATCTTTAACATAGACAGGAAGGAAGAGTTTGGAGCCTTTTGAGAGATTTTTAATGTCGCAATTGCCTCCATGCTCCCGCGGGGGGACAGTGCGGGCAGCTTCCAGAGCAACGCGCGCTTTGTGTTCTTCTGAGAGGGTCCCTAAAAGAGCGCCCTCCTTAGTGGGCAGACAGGCGAGAGGAGGAATCCGATGAGGGTGTGTGGCGACGAGCTCTTTTTCTCTTTTGTTCCATTTTTCAAGCAGCGCATGAGAAGGAGCGCAGCCGATGAGTCCGGGATGCATGAGACCTGCAATGCGGACATGGGGAATATGGCGCGATGTCGCATAGATCCCTTCAAAATTCCAAATGGCCTTATAGGCATTGGGGAAATGGTCTGTGAGAAAGCCGCCTCCATTTTCTTTTGAAAAAATGCCAGTAAATCCCCATTCGGCGTCGGGAAGATAGCCGATGTCTAGAATTTCAACGACTAACAGATCGCCCGGTTCTGCACCTTTAACGGCAATAGGACCGCTGAGATAGTGGACTTTATTGAGGTCGATGGTTCTGACATCCTCAGCGCTGTCATTGTCTTGAATCTGCCCGCCTGTCCAGTCGATGCACTCGATCCGAAATATTTCTCCAGGGGTTACACTCGCAATAGCAGGGATCTCAGGATGCCACCTGTTATGCAAGGCAAAAGGCTGCTTTTCAGGAGACTGGGTCATATCGACTGAAATGAGAGTTTTGGTCATACATCCCTAAAATGTGAACATGAGCCTGCCCTGGGCATAGGGGGCGTCGTCATATTTGTAATAGCGTCCATGATTGCTGTGCCGGTCTTTGATTAGGATCCAGCCGCCAAAGTTCCATCCACCGCCAATAGATGCTGTTAGCGCATTGCCATACTTATAATTGAGATCGAGCTCGACCCCTTTCGAGTAGACCTCGAAAATTCCATTTTTCCATTTTCCAACGCCCTCATGTGCGCGGATGGGAAATCGATAAGGCCGACCGAAAGAGGAGGCTTCTAATGAAGTTGACCAGTTGTCATTAAAGAGATAGACAACAGAGAGTAGAACGGGGAAAATCCCATTGATTTGCCAGTGCTTGGAGGCTCTCCAATCCACGCCAATGATTGGAAGCAGGTATCCATTCTGCACTCCGACATAGCCTGCCATGCCGACGTGCATGCCGATTGTCGGGGTGAGCTGGTAGCGTCCCCACATCAAGCCATAATAGACACCCGACTGTCCAAAGTTAAGGGTTTGAGCATCCACAGAAACTGCAGCAGATAGAATCCAGCGCCAGTCTTTTATCGAGGTAGAAACCCAGCCGATAGAGGCATTTGCAAAATGATAGTCGTCTTGTTTAAAGCGGGGGTTTTTATTCCAATCAAAATCTAGAAAAGAGTACCCAAGCTCCCAAGTAAGAGTGTTATCAGGAGTGAGAAAGTGGGAATAATAGGCAAAAGCATGGGCATCAGCATAATTGACATGGGAGTCTTTAAATCCGTGAGTGCGGAATTTTGCGTCCCAGATATTTCGATACTCTCCATCGAAGTGAACGGGATGCTTTTTGTCGATAAATCCATAGTCGGTAATCAGTTGGTAGGAGGAGCAAAGGGGCAGCAAAGAGGCAAGTCCCAATGTTTTTGTTAGATTAAGGAGGGTCGATTTCACTTCTGTCAACTCCGTGTTTGAATGGTTTAATACCGATACAGTTGCGGCGTGCCACCGAGCATTCTTAGCAGTTCTTTTTCCCGTTCTTTCGGATCGAGCAGAAGGACTTGTGTCAAGGTGCGCCCGTCTTTTTCGATTTTCTGTACAGAGATCTGTGCGTTCGCTTGGGAGGCTACTTGGGGAAAATGGGTAATGCAGATCACTTGCCGTTTAGTTCCTAAAGAACGGAGCTTTTCGCCGATGATGCTCGCTGTCGTTCCTCCCACATTGGCATCGATCTCATCAAAGATGAGAGTGGGGGTGTCGTTTTTTTCAGCTAATGTGATTTTGATGGCAAAAAGCAGTCTTGAGAGCTCTCCGCCGCTTGCATGTTCTTTCACAAGAACAGGCTCTTCGCCTTTATTGGCGCGGATCCAAAAGTCGATCTGGTCATCTCCCATGGCAGTCCGGGCATGGGGACTGATTTCGATCTTGATTTGGGCACTTGGCATGTTCAGCGAATGCAGCTCTTTGGTCAGCTCTTGTTCCAAAACAAGCGCAGAGCTCCTCCGAAGAGATGAGAGCTTACTTGCAAAAGATGTGGTTTGGGTGGAAGCTTTTGCAAGCGCTGCTTTTGTTTCTTCGATCGATTCTGAGAGAGAATCAAAGGAGGCAAGTTTGGTTTTAAGTTGCTGTTCAAGGGCGAAGATGGCGTGAATATCCTGTCCGTATTTGCGCTTGATTCGATGGATTGCAGCAAGCCTTTCCTCTAAAAAGTGGAACCGATTGGGATCATTTTCGATCCGATTCAATGCGCGCTGAAGTTCGTGCTGCGCTTCATTTAACGCAATTAAGGCTTGAGCTACGAGCGTGTGCGGCTCTTGAAAGGATGGATCGAGTGAAATAAGAGCCTCGCAGATCTTAGCGGATCGATTTACCTGAGGTAAAACGGTGGAAAAGGTGTGTAATAGCCCTTGGGTCTTTTCGTTGATTTCTTGTGCGTGGTACAGGCGCTTATGCTCTTCGATGATTTGTTCTTCTTCGCCCTCTTTGAGTTGAGCTTCAAGGATCTCGTTTAACTGTAGACGCAAGTTCTCTTCTTCTTTTTCCCGCTTAGATTCTGCGATTAAAAGGGTGTCGAGTGTTTTTTTAAGCTGTTTTTCAAACTCCCAAGCCTCTTGAAAGGCTTTAAGAGGAACGAAGAGATCTCCAAAAAGATCGACAATCGAGCGTTGAAAATCAGAGGTGAGCAATCCTTGATGGGTGTGTTGTCCAATGAGCTCGAGAAGCGTTGCGCCGGTTTTTTGCAAAAGGGGAAGGGGAACCATTTGACAGTTGAGAAAAGCGCGGTTTTTCCCCTCTCTTGAGATTTCTCGACGGATGATCAGCTCTTCTTCTATAGAAAAATCGATTCCAGCTTCGGATAAAAGCGCCTGGGCTTTTGGGACATCTCTAATAGAGAAACTGATTTCGACAGAAGCTTTATCAGCGCCTGTGCGGATGAGGCTTGTATCCGCGCGCGCGCCCAAGGCCAGATGGATCGCTTCGGTAAGCGCTGTTTTCCCAGCTCCTGTCTCTCCGGTAAGCGCTGTGAAATTGGATTGAAATTCCAATTCGCACGAGTCGACAAGAACAAGGTTGTTAAGATGAAGACTCTTGATCATACAGAACTTCATTTGTCGTTTTGAAATGGAGCTTGGCAACATTGCCAAGGGCATCTTTGCCGCATTTATTTACAAAAGAGCGTCCCGCCTTGACAACAAGAGAAGAGGCTCCTTTGGGAAGGATTATCCCAAACTCTTGGCTTAGCTGCTCTATTCCCAATACAAAAGTAGCTCTTGCGAGGATCGAGGCCGCTGCGACAACAGGATCGCTTTCTGCTTTATGCTTTTGCACGAGGGTAATTTCAACCCCCTTTTTTTTCATTGCATCGATCACGACATTTTCGCTCGCAAACTGGTCGATGACAACTTGCGTGCACTGAGTTTTTGTGACAAGTTCGGTAATAGCTGTTGCATGTCCCCAGCCAAGCAGTCGATTTAAATTCCTAAATGTTGCGTACATTTCGTTGTAGCGCTTGGGAGATATTTTGACAATCGAATGGGGGCAAATCTGTTTAATTTTTTGAGCGAGCGTCAAAATGACTTTGTCATTTAAGTTTTTGCTGTCCTTCACCCCGATCTTGAGAAGTTCTTTGATTTGCTCTTCTGAGGCATAAACGCCGGCGATGCATAAAGGGCCGAAAAAGTCCCCTTTTCCCGCCTCGTCAATTCCGATATGCGCAAAGAGCTCCACTTGCGTTTCCGGGTAGGAATAGGCGATGGAATGGAGGATCTCGGGTTCCAAGTAAAAAGTAATGAATTCCTCTTTGCCTTTTCCCTGAACTGTTAATTTTCCAGAGGTATATAAGGTGCACGAAACCCCTTGTTTCTGGGCTGAAAAGAGGGTGTAAGGGGGCTGCGTTAAGCTAAAGCCTTGATCGATCAGATCTTGACGCAGCTTATCGGCGAGCTGCAGATCTACTTGGGAGACAAAGCAAGCTGGGGAATTTTTTTTTTCTTGAGCCATGTCCGACATTTTTACATTGATTTCGAAAAAAAACAAGTTAAGATTAGCGTAATACCACATGCTGTCATGGTGACTTACAAATCGGAGGAGTATGAGCGAGGAACTCAAGCGCGTCGGGTCAGTTTTCAAATCAAAGCGTAAAGAGCTGAATTTGTCCTTAAAAGAAGTGGAAAACACAACATCGATCCGCTCTTCCTATCTGGAAGCGATTGAAGATGGGCAAATCCATCAATACATCTCAGGCGTTTATGCATTGGGATTTATCAAGCAATATGGAAATTTTCTTGGAATCGATGTCGATACGATGATGCGCGAGCATCCCCATGCCTTTCGAATGCCTGCGGAAAAGCATGAGTTTTCCTATGGGATCGGCACATTAGAGGTGCGCGGAAATGTCGGCGGCGGCGTGAAATGGCTGCCCAATGTTCTTTGGGCGGGAGCTGCTGCTGTCGTACTTGTTCTCGCATGGTATCTTGCAAAGTTTTTAGGGGTGATCTGAAACGTTTATGGCCCCTCCGAAGCCTCCTTTTACCAATCGGCTGATCCACGAAAAATCTCCTTATTTGCTCCAGCACGCTCATAATCCCGTCGATTGGCACCCTTGGGGAACGCAAGCCTTCGATCTTGCCAAATCGGAGGACAAGCCGATATTTCTTTCGATCGGCTATGCGACGTGCCACTGGTGTCATGTGATGGAAAGAGAGTCGTTTGAAAATGCCGAAATTGCTCGGATGATGAACGAAACGTTTGTCAATATTAAGGTGGATAGAGAAGAGCTTCCCGAGGTCGATAGCATCTATATGGAATTTGCTCAAGCTCTCATGTCCTCGTCCGGAGGATGGCCTTTGAATTTGGTGCTCACCTCCGATCTCAAACCTTTTTTTGCTGTCACATACCTGCCTCCAGTTAATCGTCGCGGTTTAATTGGAATGCCCCAATTTATTCAGCGTATCCATCAATTATGGAAGGGATCTGAGAGAGAGCAGCTCATGGCTCAAGCGGAAAAAATTGTCGAAGTGTTTCAGCAATCGACTAAATCCGTAGGAGATGAGATCCCTTTAGAAGAGCAGATTTCTCAATCGGTCGAAATGCTCTATGAGCTGATCGATCCTGTTTTTGGCGGATTCAAAGGCGAGCCTAAATTTCCTCTGGGCTACCAATCTCTTTTTTTACTTAAATTTGCGCGAAAACATGCAGAGAGTAGAGCCTTATTTTGCGCCGAGCTCTCTTTAGATCGGATGCTTCAGGGAGGCATTTATGATCAGCTCGGCGGCGGGTTTGCCCGTTATGCTGTCGATGAGCGTTGGTTGATTCCCCACTTTGAAAAAATGCTCTACGATAATGCGATTTTAGCAGAAGCCTATTTGGAGAGTTACCGTTACATCAAAAAAAAGGAATACGCACAGGCTGTTGAAAAAACACTCGATTATATTTTACGCGAGATGACCCATCCTGATGGGGGTTTTTATTCCGCTGAAGATGCCGATTCCGACGGTCATGAAGGGATGTTCTATACCTGGGAGCTATCAGAAATTTTTCAAAGTGTCCCAAAAGAAGAGGCCCAATTGTTTTGTCAATTTTATGGGGTGACTCAAGAGGGGAATTTTGAAGGGAGAAACGTTCTTCATGTACAGATGCCGCTGCAAGAATTTGCAGAGATGCAAAAGATCCCGTTAGAGCAGCTTCAAAACACATTAAATCGCGTGAGCGCTCAGCTTTTTGAGAAAAGAGGCTTGCGCCCCCGCCCCTTTAAAGATGATAAGATCCTCTGTTCTTGGAATGGCCTTATGATCGATGCCATGATTAAAGGAGCGGTGATCCTTAATAAGTCCGTTTATAGGCAAGCCGCTCTTAAAGCAGCTGACTTTCTAGAAACGCGTTTTGTCCGCGATCATCATCTCTTTCGCAGATGGAGAGAAGATGAAGCCCGTTTTTCTGGAGGATTAGATGATTATGCTTTTGTCATCAAAGGATTGCTCACACTCTTTGAATCCGGTTGCGGCACCAAGTGGCTGAAATGGGCGATGGATCTTTCTGAAGTGCTCCGTACAGAATTTAAGGAACCTGGAGGAGCTTTTTATTATGCATCGGACAATACCCTCATTCCGATCAGACGGTGTGAGTATTATGATGGAGCCGAGCCCTCTGGCAATGCTGTCCATGCTGAGAATTTAATCCGCCTCTATCAGCTGACTCAAGATCCAAAGTTCTTAGAGCAAGCTGAAGATATCTTTAAAGCCTCAAAACATTATATCGATCATTATCCCCCCGGTGCGTGTTATCATTTAATGGCTCTGCAGCGTTACTATGACAAGAAAGCAGAGACGGTTGTCATCGTCTTGGATGAAAAGCAAAATCTAGAGACCCTCATCCAAGAACAACTTAAGTGGAGTGATGCCCCTCATCGCTGTGTTATTTGGAAAAGAGCGCACGATTCTCTTTTGACAGAGCTAATCCCATCTCTTGTTGATAAAAATCTCGTCGACGGTCAGACTGCAGTTTACATCTGCACTCAAGAGCGCTGCGCAGCCCCTCTCATCGGACAAGAGGAGATCTTGAAGGCACTTTAAAGCAGGAGATTTCTCATGACAACACGCCTCCTTGGCGACTACGAGCTCATTCAATCTTTAGGCAGAGGATCCCTAGGATCTGCTTATCTTGCAGAACACCGCTTAATGAAGCGTCGGTTTCTTGTGAAAATTCTTCCTCCTGAGCTAGCTTCAGATCTAGGATTTGTTGAGCGGTTTAAAAGCCTTGTCTCTCTCTTATCACAGTTAGAACATCCCCATCTTGTGAGCATTCACAACGTCTGTCATGCGGAAGGGGTCTATTTTTTCGTTACAGACTTTGTCGAAGAAGGGTGCAACCTGGCACAATATCTCGCAAAACAAAAAGGCAAGCTCTCAGAGCAGCAAATCTTTACGATCGCAACTCAGCTCGCCTCTGCTTTAGATTACGCTCATCAGAAAAACGAAGCTCATGGCTCTTTAAAGTGGAATAACATCATCATCCGCGAGCTCTCACAGGGGATTCAAGTCTTCATCAGTGATTTTGGGCTCTCTCGTATCATTGGCGATCGCGCAGTGCTTAGCCGAATCTATCAAGCGGTGTGCGATCAGTTAGATGCAAATGTCGGTTTCTCTCAGGATCAGTATACAAAAGGGCCTATTGATGAAGCTGAGACACAGGCGCTTCATCACTCTTTTTTACAGTGCTACAGCTTTTTAGCCCCCGAGCAAAAAAAATCTTTTAGCAACAGCTGCGATCTTAGAAAGGCAGATATTTACGCATTTGGAGTTGTCCTCTATTCTCTTCTTCGAGGAGAATTTCCAGAAGGATTTTACGAGCTTCCCACGCAGCAAGAGGGGTATCAGTCAAGCTGGGATCTTCTTTTAGCAAGATGTTTAAACCACGACCCGAAAGCGCGCCCCGATTTTCTAACGCCTCTTTTAGAAGAGATCCAAACCTCTCCAAGCCTCTACCATGCAAAGTCGCTTCTTCTCAAACTCAAAAACAGCGGCAATGCAAAGAGCGCTTCCTCTCAGTTTGAACCACAAGCGAGTGTTTATGCCTCATCTTTTGGCACCGCTGTTCAAACACAATTAAAGCCTGTCATTAAGCCTGTAGAAATAGCAAGGCCCTCTTTTGAGCCCGATCCGGGAGCGATCTTCCAAGTCGAAACTTTGGTCGCGCGCTATCAACCCGAAACACAAGAAGAAAAATGGGTGGAGCCTATCTTAACCCCCATGCAAATCATTCCGGCAGGCTCCTATTTCCGCGGAGGCAATCTCGGAGCGCGCGATGAGCTGCCCCGCCATATGGTCAACCTCTCTGCCTTTGCCTTAGATGCCCATCCTGTAACCAATGAGCAATTCGTCCGCTTTTTAGAGGCCATGGGAGGAGAAAAAGATGTCAATAATAACGATATCATCCGCCTGCGCGATTCTAGAATAAAACGCAGCGCGGGCAGGCTTAGTATCGAGTCGGGATATTCCAAGCACCCCGTTGTAGGAGTCACCTGGTATGGCGCAATCGCTTACGCGAAATGGATCGGTAAACGCCTGCCTACAGAAGCAGAGTGGGAGATTGCCTCCCTCGGTGGAATTGAAGAGAACCTCTATCCTACTGGCTCAGATATTGAGCGCTCTCAAGCTAATTTTTTTAGTGCCGATACAACGGCTGTGATGAGCTATCCGCCGAACGCCTATGGTCTGTATGACATGGCAGGAAATGTCTACGAGTGGTGCCAAGATTGGTATGATTACCATTTTTACGATCACTCCGTCCAAGAGCCCGACAACCCCAAAGGCCCTTTGCAAGGTGTTTATAGGATCTTGCGCGGCGGCTGTTGGAAAAGTTTGAAAGAGGATTTGCGCTGCGCCCACCGCCACCGCAACAACCCCGGAGTTATGAACGGCACCTACGGGTTTCGCTGCGCCGCAGATGTCTCTGAAGAATAATCTAAATCGAGAGATTTCTTGATAAAATTTCTAAAAGAGCTTTTGCGTAATGTGTTTCTAAATGTTCCGATCGTCGGATTTTTTGTAGCTTCCTCGATTAGCAGCAAATACATCTGATCAAGTTCAAGAATCACATAAGATATTTTTTACCACCCGCGAACAAGGTTCGCTAGAGCTCACAGAGTTCACAGAGAGGGGGGAACTTTAAATATGATTTTTTCCCGTTAAGGTATTTTCTTCCTCTGTGGTCTCTGTGAGCTCTAGCGAACCCTGTTCGCGGGTGGTGGAAAAATTCATCTAAAGGCAAATTGCTTCTGGGCAAGCTTTTTTCTTGAAAAGAGCAAGGGGGATCCGCTAACCTCTTGTCAATATTCAAGGGAATCAAATGAAACTTTTACTTTCCAAGCCGCGCGGCTTTTGTGCTGGTGTTGACCGTGCCATCGAAACTGTTGAAAAAGCACTCAAGCTTTGGGGCGCTCCGATCTATGTCAAGCATGAGATTGTCCATAACAAGCATGTTGTCGAGAGTTTAAAGAATAAGGGAGCGGTCTTTATTGAAGAGGTTGAGCAAGTTCCCATTGGAGCTCGCTTGATCTATTCCGCACATGGTGTTTCTCCCGAAGTGCGAGCACAGGCCCAAGCGCGCTCTTTGATCGAAATCGACGCCACCTGCGGTCTAGTGACCAAGGTTCATTCCGCTGTCAAAAGATATGCCGCCAAAGGATATCAAATCATCCTAATCGGCCACCGCACCCATGTCGAGATCATTGGCACAGCAGGGGAGGCTCCTGAGGTCACCACGATTGTCGAATCGGTAGCAGATGTCGATAGTCTTTGCTTTGCTCCTGATCAGAAGCTTTTTTATACGACCCAAACCACTTTGAGCTTGGATGATGTGGCGCAAATCACAAAAGCGCTTCATGAGAAATACCCGCAAATTGAAACCCTTCCCAGCTCCTCGATTTGCTATGCAACGACCAATAGACAAATGGCGCTTCGTGCCATTGCCGATGAAACCGATCTTGTCTTGGTGATTGGAGACCCTCGCAGCTCTAACTCTAATCGTCTGCGTGAAGTTGCAGCTGTCCGCGGAGTCCCTGCATATCTCATCAACGATGAAGAGGAGATCCAGAGGGATTGGTTTAGTGATGTGAGGGTGATCGGTCTTACAGCGGGAGCCTCTACTCCCGAACATGTTGTTCAACGGTGTATTGAACGGTTGCGCACACTTGGAGTCACTGAGGTTGAAGACGTCGTTTTTACGGAAGAAAATGTGGTCTTTCAGTTGCCTAAACAGGTAGTGGCGGCAGCGCCTTAATGCTTTGTGCTGCTTGAGAGGCGCTCATACGTTTAGCAGGATCTAACTGAAGGCACTGGCTGATTACCCAGTTAAGAGTTGTAGGTTTATCTGCCCCTTCTAAATGGTGCACTTTGTAGTACTCAAAAGAATCCTCCCGCATATCTGCGAGGTAATGTTCATCTCCATGAAAAGATTTTGTCCAGTGTTGAAATGTCGCGCTATTTGCAATGATACTCATAACCATTCCGGCAGACCAGACATCTAGCGATGGTTGTGCAACTGTTGTATAGGAAAGAGGTTTTCTAAAGAGGACAGGATCGCGGTATCCAAGGCTTCCAAATGCCACTGGGACGTGGCTTCCGATTAAGCTTGCATGTCCAAAGTCGGCGATCAGAACTTTTATTTCACCCTCTCTTGTTTCTATAAGACAATTTTCTAGCTTAAGATCTAAATGGACGATCCCCTGTTGATGTAAATAGGCAGCACCTTCTGCTAATTGAGCGCACACAGAACGGCTGAGCTTTTCAGGTACACGTTGTTCTTGATCAAGATAATGGTTCACAAAATCAACAAGCGTTCCTTCAGGTTTATAGGGAAGAACAAGGGCGACTTTAGAAATGAGCCGCTGTTCTGTTTTCGAGATCTTTTGATATTCGAAATGGGGACCAATCACAAAAAGCTGTTTTGCTATTTTCTTTTTCGAAAGACGGTGATAAACCTCTTTTTCGATCTCTTTAAAATGGGCTTTTGGAATTAATTTTAATGCGACAGTCTTTCCTTTTAGAGTTGTGGCGAGTTTGATGGTTGCCTGAGGCGATTTATGTAGCGATGTGGGAGAAAGATAAACTGTGGTTCTTGATTTTCTCCGATGGCAGAGGAAACTAAGAGGTGCTTCACTTGTTTTTGAGCTCTGATAAAACGATTTAGCTGGAAAGTGGTTTTTCGATAAGAAATCGCACGCCTGTTTGAACTGTGAAGGGGATATGCCAAGTTCTTGAGGCGCTGTTTTAGCAAGCCCTTTTTTAGTGCTTCTAGGAAGGGAGATTTTTGTATCAGAGGCAAGTTTGGGTAAACTCATATGAGAAGAGCCGCCCAAAATTAATTCTAAATTGGGAAATGAAGGGGGAAGTCCTCCTGTTGCAGGCCTGTCGAACGAGGATGAAGATGAGGATGAAACATAAGAAGATGCTGCCATAATTACTCCTGTTTAAGACTTGCTTTACTCGTTCGATCTTGGATTAAATCTTCGATTAAAAGAACGACCGATCGGATGGAGATCCGATCTTTAGGTTTGCGCTTTAGACAATGGTCGATCACAAATTCGATTGAAGAATCGTTTTCTCGATTTGGAAACATTTCTCCTTTATACCATTCAAAGGACTTGGTCGATATGTCCGCTAGTTTGTGATAGTCGCCTGCCATCTGCCCTGAAAAATTTTGAAAAACTCCGAGTCTTTTAAAAAGGGCATAGCAGGCGCCCAAAGCCCAAATATCACGGTGGCACGAGGCGATGGTCATTTCACGCGGAGGTTTTGTAAAGTCGTCAGGATCGATATATCCAGCTGCCCCAGTTCCTGTTTTAATAGCATCTCCTTCGAATGAAGAGAGTCCAAAATCCGCAAGAAAGACCTTGCCCGCATGGTCTCGAAGAAAATTTTCAGGTTTGAGATCGCCATGAACGATCCCATGTTTGTGCAGGTATTCGACCGCTTTTGCCATTTGGAGTGCGATCGGATAGATCAATTTATTAGAGGGTACTTTCTGTTCTGTCCCAGAAGATGTGATCAATGAGAACAGATGACCGCCGGAAAAATAGGGGAGAATAAAAGCTGTTCTATCGACAACAGAACCTTTGAAATAGGTCGTATATTTAAACGACGGACCATAAACGAAAAATTCAGAGGCTCTTTTTAAAGTTGCTAAGTGAGCATTGACTTTGATCCCTTTTTTAGTGATATGCGCTCCTGTTTCAGCGGTCATTTTTAAGACAATAACGCGTCCTTGAAGATCCATCCCTAATCGAATATGGGAATTGACCCCTTTTTCAATGCGGCGCGGAGCGAGATAGATTCTTTTTTCAGTAGGTGTTGCTTCGCATAAAAAAGGAATGGGCGATCCATCTTTTTTGCTTAAATAATAAGAGCAGGTGGGAAGATAAGAAGCTTGTTGAGATAAATAAGATTGAAATAGTTCGATATCTTCTGTCGTAAGCCCAAATTCAGAGGAAGCTGTTTCCAAGCAAGAGCTAAAGGTGGGTGCTGCTCCTCTAGAAGACATTTCAAATCTTGTCGAAGAAGAACAAGAAGAGGAGGCCTGAGACTCAAGAGGGGTCAGTGGAAAGCGATCAGTAGAAGATGAGCTGGATGATGTCGACATAAGTAGCACCTTAATAATGTTGTTTTATAAAAGATTATTATAATTAATAATTAATTAAAATGCAATCTAATGTATAAAATGTTGAATATAAGTGAAATAAGAATGCCCTTAGGCAATTTAAAATTTAATTTGCTTAAGGGCAGATATTAAGCTGTAATTAATGAGCTTTTTGGGAGGCCTTTCCAGTATTCATTGTAGCGGTCTAAATCATCTGGAGAGTTAGGATTAAAAATCTTTACAATCCACCAGGACTGGCTGCCAGTATAGTGCTCTTTATTCCAATAATTAGGAGGAGTAGAAAAGACCCAGCTGAAGATCCGGCCAATTAAGAAAAGAGACTCGATATGTCCTCGGACAAATTCGCAGCCCCCTTTTAAAGCGTGGAAGAGGTGTCCCTTTTCAAGGGTAGCAACAGCGCATGCAAGGTGACCTGCAATGTGAATTAAGGCAAGTGTTTTACGGGCAAGACCCGCAATGATACCGATGAGGGGAATCCTTGCCCATTGGTTGAGGAGGGGATCTTGGATGAGCGGTTCACTATTTGGCGCGACTTTATAACAATAGTCGCTATAAAGGTAAGGAGCTGTAATGCTATTGACATCTGTCTTAACAACAAAAGCACCAAATACACTTCCTGATGGGGTTGACATAGTAACACCTCTTAATTAATTTATTTCGCGAAATTATAACGATCTGTCTTGTTTAATTCAATCCAAAAATAAATCACATTTATTTAAATTTTCAATTGAAATGGCAGGCGGTATAATGCTGCTCGCCGATAGAAATCAGGGGGGGATTTTGTTCGCGGCAGACCGCTTGTGCCTTTGGACAGCGGTTTGCAAAAGGACAGCCGGAAGTTTGTTTGGTGTGAGGCATCAGTTCTGTGTTTAATACAAAACTGGAGCGATTTCTTTGAACTTTAGGATCAGGGATGGGAATTGCGGCTAAAAGAGCTTGTGTGTAGGGGTGCATAGGATTTTTATAAAGCTCATCTGCTGCTGCTAGTTCCACGATATGTCCCAAATACATCACAGCAACCCGATCAGAGATGTATTTAACCATCGCTAAATCATGAGCGATGAAAAGATAGGTGAGCCCCTTTTCCTTTTGCAGTTGTTTTAAAAGATTGACAATTTGGGCTTGGACAGAGACATCGAGTGCAGAAATCGGCTCATCGCACACGATAAAGCGGGGATTGAGAGCTAGCGCTCGAGCAATCCCGATCCGCTGTCTTTGTCCGCCGCTAAATTCATGGGGATATCTTTGCAGCGCAGTTTGAGATAAACCCACAAGATCCAGAAGTTCTAAGACCATCTTTTGAGCGGCAGCTCCCTGTGCGATGTTGTGAACACGAAGCGGCTCGGAAATGATTTCCAACGCGTTCATTCGAGGATTGAGCGAAGCATAAGGGTCTTGAAAGATGATCTGTGCGTGTCTTCTAAAGTGATGGAGCTCTTTTTTATTGCAGCTTAAAAGGTTTATGCCGTCGAAATGGATCTCACCTGCTGTGGGGTGTTCGAGTCTTAAGAGGCATTTTCCCGTTGTCGACTTACCACAGCCCGATTCTCCGACAAGACCTAGTGTCTCTCCAGGAAAAAGTTCAAACGAGATGTCCGATACAGCTGTCATCGTGCCCGATGCTGTGGCATATGTTTTTTTCAAATTCTTCACTTGAATAAGAGGTTTCATCGGCAAGCTCTTGGGTCGTGGGTGAAACAGGCGCTCGCATGCCCCGGCTCTATGTCGTAGAAAGAAGGGCACTGCGATACACAGATATTCATAGCGTAAGGACAGCGGGCAGAGAAACTGCATCCTAAAAGAGGAAGGCTTAAATTCGGGGGGGCGCCTTCGATCGGATGCAAGGGAAAGCCTTTGGGTTGATCGAGCCGAGGAATCGCAGCAAGCAGCTTTTTGGTATACGGGTGGCGCGGCTGTGAGAAGAGCTGATCTATTGTTGCACTCTCTACAATTTTTCCCGCATACATGACAAGCACACGGTCGCAAAAATGGGCGACAACGCTTAAATCATGCGTAATTAAAATGAGGCTGGTTTGTGTTTTTCTTTGGATCTCTTTCATTAAATCTAGGATTTGCGCTTGGATGGTCACATCGAGCGCTGTCGTGGGCTCATCAGCAAGAAGGAGTTTGGGTTTGCAGCAAAGAGCGACTGCGATCATGACCCTCTGCCGCATTCCGCCGCTTAATGTATGAGGATAGGTGTGCATCCTCTCTTCGGGATCGGGGATCCCCACTAAGCGCAGCATCTCGAGCGCCTCCTCCCACGCCTTTTTAAATGAGACCTCTGGGAAATGGCGCAAGTAGCCTTCTACGATCTGTTTTCCGATTTTTGTTGTCGGATTAAGAGAGGTCATTGGGTCTTGAAAGATCATCCCAATTTCTTTTCCCCGGATGGTGCGCATCTGTCTTTCAGAATAGCTTGCAAGGTCTTTGCCCTGATAGAGGATTTTACCCGTAATTGAGGCCGTATGCGGCGGTATTAGCTTTAAGAGCGCTTTTGCAGTCGCACTTTTGCCGCAGCCCGATTCTCCTACGATCCCAAGCGTTTCTCCTTCATAAAGAGAGAAATCCACGCCGCGCACAGCATGCAGCTGCTGGCCTTGGGCTTGAAAACGGACGTGGAGGTCTTGCACGCTGAGTAATTGATGTGAGTGGCTCATATGCGGAGCCTCGGATCGAATGCATCGCGCAGCCCATCGCCCAGCAAATTGAAACTTAGCATTGTCAAGCTGATGAAGGTTGCAGGGAAGAAAAGACGCCATGGGTAGTAGCGCAAAGCTGAGAGTCCATCATTTGCCATCGTGCCCCAGCTGGCGATGGGCGCTTGAACCCCAAGGCCCAAAAAGCTTAAGAATGCCTCTGCAAAAATTGCTGAAGGAATCGTCAAGGTCACTGTGACAATAATAGATCCCATGGTGTTGGGAATCAGATGGCGGAGCAAAATTCTAAAACGGGAAGCTCCGATTGCTTCTGCTGCACGGATAAAATCGAGTTGTTTAAGTTGGAGAATCTGGCTGCGGACAATGCGCGCCATATTGATCCATCCTGTAAGCGTTAATGCAATTAAAATTGTCGTAATGCCAGAACCGATCACCACCATGAGTAAAATGACCACAAGAAGATAGGGGATAGCATAGAGGATATCGGCAAAACGCATCATCCACTCTTGGGTTTTGCCTCCGATGAGTCCTGCAAAAGCTCCATAAAGAACGCCGATCACAAGATCGATAAGAGAGGCGCTGATCCCGACAAAAAGCGAAATGCGCGCTCCCCACCAACATCTGGTGAAAAGATCTCTTCCCAGCTCATCGGTGCCAAACCAAAATTGACTATTTGGGGGGAGATTTTTGAGTTGAAGCTGGGTTTCGTAGTAGGTGTAAGGGGAGAAAAGGGGCGCTAAGATGGCAAAGAGAATCAGCACAGAGAGAGTCACTAAACCAAAGACGGCAGAGCGGTTTGCTGCAAGACGGCGCCTTGCGTCTTTCCAATAGGAAATCGGCTTAACCACTAAACTCTCTTCGACCGCTTTTTTTTGATTTAGGTCGAGCGGCTCAAACAGCGTTTCATGATTTGTCATTATCCTCCCTTGCGAATCCTCGGGTCGATGAAACAGTATAAAATATCCACGATAAAAATAGATAGCAAGAGGATTGCGCTATAGAAAATCGTCGTGCCCATAATCACTGTGTAATCTCGGTTAGTGATGCTCATGACAAACCATTGCCCAAGGCCAGGAATGCCAAAAATTTTTTCAATTGCAAAGCTGCCCGTTAAGACTCCTGCTGTCAGCGGTCCCAAATAAGTCACGACAGGAAGCAGTGCGTTGCGCATCACATGCTTAAATAAAATCTGAAGGGAGTTAAGCCCTTTGGATTTTGCCGTTTGGATGTAATCTTGCTGGAGCACTTCAACCATGTTGGCGCGTGTGAGCCTTGCGATAAAGGCCATAGGAAGTGCAGAAAGTGAGAGGGCAGGCAGAACCGATTGACTAAAGGTTCCCCATCTAGCCACTGGAAAAAGGTCGAGCTTCATCGCAAATACATACTGAAGGTAGGTCGCTAGAATGAAACTGGGTACAGAAATTCCAATCACAGCGATCACCATTGCAGCCTGATCTTGCCAGCGCAAGTGTTTTAAAGCGGCAATCGAGCCTAAAAAAATGCCTCCGAACAGTGCGAACACAAGAGCCTCGAGCCCCAAACAACAAGAGACGGGAAACCCTTCGGAAATGATTTCATTGACAGTTCTTCCTTGATATTTGAACGAGGGGCCCAGCTCTCCTGTAAAGACTCCCTTGAGGTATTTCCCAAACTGAACGACTAAAGGTTGGTCGAGGCCGTAGTGTTTGTGCATCGCCTTTAAAATTTCTTCAGGTATCGCTTTATCTTGAACAAAAGGATCCCCTGGGATCGCGTGCATTAGAAAAAAAGTGAGGGTTGTAATAACGAAAAGAGAAGCAATGAGAACAGCTGCTTTTTTGCAAAGGTAGTGGGTCATGGCATTTCCAGATATGCGTATTTAAAATCAATTGAGCCGATCGCGTTAATTTGAGCTCCATGGACATAGTTTTTTTTCAAATAACACCCTGTATAAAAGTAGATCGGTGCAACCGGCATCTCTTCCATAAAAATCTTCTCGGCCTCTTTGAGAAGGGCAACTCTTTTCTCCGGATCGCTCGTGCGATCGGAAAGCTCGAGCAGTTCTGTAAAGTGCGGGTTTGTCCATTGCGTGTAATTATCGCTGCTCGATAAATACCGGTACAGCTCAAAAAAATTCATCGGGTCGTTATAGCTCGCAACGCCTCCCATCCGCGCAATTCCAAACTGATGATGGCGGAGCTCATCTAGAAAGACCTTCCATTCTTTATTCGAAAGCTCGACTTTAATCCCGAGGGCCTCTAACCATTGACCTTGAATTGCCTGGGCGATTTTATGATGTCCGCTCAGCGTATTATAGCAGAGTCTAAGCGGCGCTAGCTGATCGAGAGTGGTTCCCAACTCATCGAGTCCTTTTTGAAGCTCTTGCCGTGCTTTTGTCACATCTGCATCTTGAAAATACTGTTCTGGATGCTGCCACATGCTCGGAGGGATCATTGCAAGCGCTGGAATTTGATCGTTTTGCATGATGTTATCGACAATGGCTTTTCGATTAATCGCAAGGCTTAGTGCTCTTCTGATGTGCACATTGTTGAACGGGTATTGCTTTGTATTAAATAGATACGAATAGAGTCCTGGGACTGGGAAAATTTCAAGAGAGCCCTGTTTTTTTAAACTCTCTGTTGCATCTAAGGGGATACTTGAAACTGGGCTGCCGATCCAGTCGAGGTCCCCATTTTCAAATAAGCTTAAGTTCGTTTGCTCATCTTCAATCAGTGCCAAATGGATTTTCTCTAATCGGATTTTTTGAGCATCCCAGTAGGTTTTATTTTTGATGAGATCAATTTGGACATTATGGCGCCACCCTTCAAGCTGAAAAGGGCCGTTGCAAATGAACTGAGGCCCCTCATTTTCTGCCCAAGAGGGGTTGTTCTCTGTAATGTGTTTGGGAACAGCTGGAAAGCTGCGGCTTCCCACTAAAGAAAGGAAATAGGGGATCGGATGGTCTAAATGGACGACAAGTGTTTTTGCATCTAACGCAACGACGCCTACCTCATCTACAGAGCAGCTTCCGAGTTTGGCAGCTTGTGCATTTTTAATCACATAAAGATCGCTTGCGTAAGGACATGGAAATAGCGGAGAGAGCAGCGTTTTCCAGGTGTGTTCGAAGTCATTTGCTGTGACCTGAACCCCATCGCTCCAAAAGCTTTCTTTTAAGAAAAATGTATACGTTTTTTGATCTAAAGAGACCTCAACGCGTTCTGCAAGAGCCGGGATCGGATCTCCTGCTTGGTTTAACTCCATGAGTCCTTCAAAACAAAGGCGGATGATCGCAAGAGATGTTGTATCGACAGCTTTGCGCGGATCGAGCGTGGGAGGTTCTGAACTGAGGCTTAAATGCAGTTCTTGGGCTCGGATCCTCTCTTCTAAGGTTGAATTTTTTTTGCCGCAGCTTGTGAGTGCGGCTAAAAAAGTCAAAACAAGTAACAGCCAGCGCTCCATCCTGCTTCCTCCAAGATTTAAACAGAGAGCCGCAAACTTTCGAGACCGCTTAAACGATCCCTGGCAGCCCCATCCAGTGCTCAGATTAGACAGGTCTTAGATTTATGAAAAGAGCATTGTTGCAAGCTGCTTATTTTAAGGAGTTTATATTTAGGTGGTCAGAAAATGGAAATAAGGGGTATAAATGTCTGCTTTAACCCCTGTAAAAAAGATGAAAAAACGCCCTTCTTTAGGAAACAAGATCCTCTTTACAAGCTTAGGCTGCTCCCGCAACCTCGTCGATACGGAAGTGATGCTCGGCATCCTTTTAAAAGCCGGGATGGAACCCACCGATCGGATAGAAGATGCGGACTTTTTGATTGTCAATACATGCGGCTTTCTCGCCTCAGCGCGTCAAGAGTCGTGCGATGCCATTGATGCGATGTTTCAAGAAAAAAAGAAAGAGGCCAAGGTCATCGTCGCAGGCTGCATGGTTCAAAAGCACAAAGAAGAGCTTAAAGCCCAATTTCCGAAGATCCATTATTTCCTCGGCTCAGGAGATATGGAAAAGATTTTAGAGGCGGTCGAGTCGACAAGTTCAGGGGAAGCTGTGACCTCCTCTCGCAGTTATCTCGAGTGGGGAGAGATCCCCCGTCAGCTCTCCACGCCAAAGCACTATGCTTATCTTAAAATTGCCGAGGGCTGCGCAAAACAATGCGCGTTTTGCATCATTCCAAAAATCAAAGGACCTCTTAAAAGTAAGCCTGTCGAACAAGTGGTTAAAGAGTTTAATGCTCTTCTCTCCCAAGGGGTGCATGAGATCATTTTAATTGCGCAAGATTTAGGAGATTACGGAAAAGACAGGAGTTTAAAAGACGCAGAATCGCCCTCTCATCGCTTAGAGGACCTCGTGCGCGAGCTTTCTAAAATTCCCGGTGATTTTTGGATCCGCTTTCTCTATCTTTATCCCGATGAAATTACGGATGAGCTGATCGATTTGATGCAGCAAGATCCACGGATCTGCCCCTATCTCGATATGCCGATCCAGCACATCAATAACACGATCTTAAAGGCGATGCGCCGCAAGACATCGCGTGAACAGATCATTGATACGATTGAAAAATTACGCGAGCGCGTGCCAAATGTTGTTATCCGCACGAGTTTAATGGTCGGTTTCCCAGGAGAAACAGAAGAGCAGTTTGAAGAGCTCAATCAGTTTATCCAAGAAACACCGCTTGATAACATCGGTATTTTCACCTATTCGCTTGAAGAGGAATCACCCTCTGCAAAAATGACAGGCCATCTCAGCGAAGAGATCAAACAGCAGCGTTATCAAAGGCTTGCTGCAACTCAAGAGAAAATGGTTGAAAAAAGAAATCAATCTTATCTTGGTAAGACCCTTAAGGTTGTGGTCGAGGGGTATCATCCCGAATCAGAATACCTCATGGTCGGAAGATTTTATGGACAATGTCCTGAAATCGATGGACAGATCATCATTAATGATGGACGCAAGGTGAAAGCGTTTGGAGAATTTTACGAAGTGGAAATCACAGACATTGCAGGATGCGATCTCATCGGAAAGGTCTTAGCTCCTTGCAAAAAAACACTCAAACTTCCTAAATCCTCTGAAAAGCTCTCACTCATCAATGCCTAAAGTTGTACTAAAGCCTGGAAAAGAAAAAGCAGTGCTCAAAAAGCACCCCTGGATCTTTTCCGGAGCGATCGAGTCATTACCTCCCATCGAACCGGGTGAAATCCTCCCGATTTTCAGTCATACCGGAGTGTGTCTAGCTCAAGGGTATTTTCATCCGAGCAATTCCCTTGCAGGAAGGATCCTCTGCTTTAGCGAGGCTCCCATTCCAGAGGTTCTTAAGAAGAAATTTGAGAGCTCTTTGGCGCTGCGTAAAACGTTTATCGATCCCGCACAGACCGATTGTTACCGGCTGATCCATGCTGAAGCAGATGGCATTCCAGGGCTCATTGTCGATCTCTATGGCAATGTCGCTGTTATCCAGATTAATACCTGGGGAATCGAAAGGCTTCGCCCTCTTATTAGACAGATCCTCATCGATCTCATTCAGCCGAAGGCAATTTATGAAAAATCCACATCTAATGCGAGAAGGCTCGAAGGGCTGCCTGATGCTCAAGGGTTTCTTTATGGAAGCTGTGACGATGAGATCTCTGTAAAAGAAAACGGAATTCGCTTTTGCATCTCTTTAGAAAAAGGGCAAAAGACAGGCTTCTTTTTAGATCAGCGCGAGATGCGCCGGATGGTGGGATCACTGAGCGCAGGAAAAAAAGTGCTCAACTGCTTTTCTTATAGCGGTGGATTTTCTCTTTATGCTCTTAAAGGGGGAGCTTCTCATGTTGTCAGCGTCGATGTCAGCCAAGAGGCGCTACGCTTAGCTGCTCTTAATACAAAGCTTAATGGCTTTGATACCTCTTGCCATGAGATCATCCAAGCCGACGTGTTTGAATTTTTACGCAGCAGTTCATTGGATTCTGATCTCATTATTTTAGATCCTCCCGCTTTTGCTAAGAAAAAAGGCGATGTGATTGCAGCCTGCGCAGGCTATAAAGAAATCAACCGTTTAGCCATGCAGCAGATGGCGCCCCATTCCTTGTTGTTAACTTGTTCTTGCTCCCATTTCATTTCTGAGGCATTGTTCCAAAATGTCGTGTTTCAAGCTGCGATGGAAGCAGGAAGAGAAGTTCAGATCCTAGCGCGCCACCATCTCGCACTTGACCACCCGATTAACCTAGCACACCCGGAAGGGGAGTACTTAAAGAGCTTGTTGTTGTATATCGTGGGGTGATTCCATGCGCAAAGAAAGATACACGTTTTATACCCTTTACTCTGTTTTTATCGGAGCCTTAGGCGGCTTTCTCTATGGCTTTCAGCTCGCATCCATTGCGGGCGCTCTTATTTTCTTGACCCCCGCCTTTCACTTAACACCCCTGCAAGAAGGGTGGGTCGTCAGTATGCTGCTCGTCGGCGCCTTTGGAGGCGCTCTTTGCGCAGGAACATGTGCCGATCGGATCGGTAGAAAAAAAACGATCCTTTTAGCAGCAGCACTTTGTATTGCAGGCACTCTTTTGCTCTCATTTGCCACCTCATATGCACTTCTTTTAGTAGGAAGAGCTGTGGCAGGCATCTCAATTGGCATCATCTCACTTGTTACTCCCCTTTATCTTGCAGAGATCTCCCCGCCCCATTCAAGAGGAGCCTTTGTCTCATTTAACCAGCTCGCCATTACCATGGGAATTTTAGTGGCCTATCTCATCAGCCTAAGCTATGCAAAGTCGGGAGATTGGCAAATGATGTTCGCATGGGCAATCGCTCCTGCTCTCATGCAAGTGATAGGAGGCCTATTTCTCCCAGAAACACCCTCTTGGCTCCTTCAGCATCACCGTGAGGAGTCGGGGCTTGCCACGTTAAAAAAATTGCGCATCGACAATCAGTGGCAGTCCTGCTTAGACGAAATGAAACGCAGCGCCTCTTCTCATAAAAAAGGAGGGTGGAAAACTCTTTTTCAACCCCGTCTGCGCCATGTCTTGGTTCTCGGACTAGCACTCAGCGCCTTTCAACAGATCACAGGCATTAATGCCGTGATCTACTTCGCGCCGAAAATTTTTCAAATTGCAGGTTTTGCCTCAGCCTCGAGCGCCATCTTTGCCTCTGTCGGCATCGGAGTGATCAATGTGCTCGCAACACTCTTTTCCGTGTTTCTTCTCGATCGCTTAGGAAGACGGCCGCTTCTATTAACTGGCCTTATCGGCATGATAGCAAGCCTTTTGGCTCTTTCGTTTGCCTTCTTTTTAAAGTCCTCGTCTATCGCACCGATTGCTCTTGTTAGCCTGATGAGCTATGTCGCTTTTTTTGCAATCGGTTTGGGCCCCATCACCTGGCTTCTTATCGCAGAAATTTATCCCCTTGCTGTAAGAGGAAAGGCGATGACAATTGCTGTCGGCATGAGCTGGATGAGCAACTACCTCATTTCCTTGATCTTTCTCGATCTGATCTCCTATTTAGGCTCAAGCATCACCTTTTGTCTTTTTTCCCTCATCAGCATCATCGCTCTTATTGTCATCTGGCGCTACGTCCCAGAAACAAAGGGCAAGCGTCTTGAAGAAATTGAAAACGAACTTGTGCGATAATATTTGAAATTAGAACCGCTATTGGCGTACACTCCTTTTTTTACTCGTAAAAGGAGAGTGCACAAATGGCGCTAGCTCAAATTGAACAATGGCTTGGTCCTAAAGCAAAAGATCTACTCACTCACGTTTGTAAAACGATTCCGAAACAAGAGCTGCATCTTCCCGGCCCAGATTGGGTCGACAGGATGTTTGCCCTCTCAGATCGATCGCCGCGTGTGCTGCGCAGCTTACAATCCCTTTTTTCCCACGGAAGACTAGCCGGCACTGGCTATCTCTCTATCCTTCCCGTCGATCAAGGGATCGAACACTCGGCAGGCGCCTCCTTTGCGCCCAATCCCCAGTATTTTGATCCTGAAAACATCGTCAAGCTCGCTATCGAGGGGGGATGCAATGCCGTTGCCACCACTTATGGTATTCTCAGCATGGTTGCCCGCAAATATGCCCACAAAATCCCCTTCATCCTTAAGTTCAACCATAATGAGCTGCTTTCCTATCCCAACACCTACGATCAAACGCTTTTTGCCTCTGTTAAACAAGCCCATGAAATGGGGTGTCTCGCTGTAGGGGCAACCATCTACTTCGGATCTGCCGAAAGCCGCCGCCAAATCATCGAGGTTAGCCAAGCCTTTGCATTAGCCCATGAGCTCGGCATGGCAACGATCCTCTGGTGTTATTTACGCAACGGCGCATTCAAAACCGCCACTCAAGATTTCCATGAAGCTGCCGATCTTACTGGACAAGCAAACCATCTGGGTTGCACCATCGGTGCCGATATTGTGAAACAAAAACTTCCTGCCGGCAACGGAGGTTTTAAGACATTAAAATTCGGCAAACAAACAGAAAAGATGTACAGCGCGTTATGCTCAAACCATCCGATCGATGAGTGCCGCTACCAAGTGATCAACGACTTCATGGGTAGAATTCTTCTCATCAATTCAGGCGGCGCCTCAGGAGACAATGACCTTTCCCAAGCTGTTGAAACTGCCGTGATCAACAAGCGCGCTGGCGGCGGCGGTCTTATCTCTGGACGCAAAGCCTTTCAAAAACCGATGAAAGAAGGGATCGAGCTCCTGCACGCCATCCAAGAGGTGTACCTTTCCAAAGAGGTCACGATTGCGTAAAGCGGAGCGATTTAGCGAATCACTTTCATGATCTGTTTGATGGGTTTTTCTTTAGGCTTGAAGTGTTTCTTTTTGCCAGAGGGCTCCGCTTGAGAGCTCTCTTTGCCGCGCCTGCCCATTTCCCAGGGGAAGGGGTGTTTTGCAGGAGGGACGTTTCCATTGCCAGGAAGAGGGCCCACTTTATTTAAGATCCCGCCGAGGATGGCGCCCGCGGGGCCACCTGCTGCCTCAGCTGCGGCTCCCTTTTGCTGCCAGGCGAGGAGAAGAGCGATTTTTGAGGTCGCCTTCCCTTTGTTGATTTGGACGTTGTTCGATGGTCCCTTCATTGGGATTGTCAAAACATAATCTTCTGGCAAGTCTTTGATTCCAAAGGCCATTCTTAGTGTAGGCGCTGTGAGGCCTAGCACCATATCGACATAGTCTTTCACAAGATCAATTTTCCCCCAGAGGGCGATATCGAACGTATTGGAAAGAAGGATCTCCGTGCGCTCGAGATCGATTTTGCCTTGAGAGAGGTGGAAATCTGCGGGGGCAAACCAAAGAATCAGATCCTTTTTTTGATCAAATTGTTTCGATTTTAACACACCTAAAGCCGCGTTGAGATTTCCTTCATTATGGCAGTTAATTTTTCCAAGCTCTAGCCTTCCTGATCCAATTTGGATCCGCTCGAGTTGAAAGGGATAGAGGGGTAAGTAGAAGTCTTTAGGGGAAATTTCAAGAGAAATAGGATTTTGCGCATAGATGTATGAGATCGAAAGGGGGTTAACTTCTTTGAGCAAAAGCCGGCTCACCTCAGGGGTGAGTGTGCCCTGCGCATGTAACGGCTTGTCGAGAAGGAGCGCTCCGTTCACAAGTTTTCCTATGACAGAGATCCGGGCGCGGTCTGAATTTAAGCTAAGGTTCAAGGGGCCAGAGAGCTGTTTAAATTCAGAAAACAGGTTTGCATTGAGTGTCTCTCCAAAGACTGTTGTAAAGGGGAAGTTGACCGCACCTTGCGTTCTTGCGATCAGATCAAAAACGCGCGAGGGGAATTGAACGATGTTCATTTCGATCTTTGAGGTTGTGTCATTGATCCCGGAAAAGGAGCCATTTAAGCTCAATGAGCCCAATTTTGTTGTTGCTTTTTGGTTTTTTAAGGTGCTCTCTGTAGAAACCTGCGTCGAGATATTGAATTGGATCGGAAATGCCACCTTTTCACGATTGAGTGTGAAGTTAAGCTCGGAAAAGAGGATTTTTTCTTGAGAGGTCCGATCGAGAACAGAAAGAGAGCTCGTCTTTCCTGCCGCAGCAATCTGCATGGCTGCATAATCCAATTGCAACTCTTGATTCTTTGGAATGATTAGCTGCGAGAGGGAAATTTGAAGTTGAGCTGGCCCGTTGAGTGAAAAGGGGGGCTGCTGGTTCTTCTTTTGGCTTGCGAGCAGCGCATCGATGATTTGATAACGCTCAGGGGTAAGGGTCCATTGGATTTTAGCGTTGTTACCATCGAGCTTGATCCCTTGAGCATCAGAGGTAAATGCGAGATCTACCATAGCCTCTTGGGTTGATCCCTTAAGAGCAAAGCTTTGCTTTTGGGGATTTTGCGAAAACTGAAGTTGAAACTGCACAGAAGGTCCAATCCAAGCAGTCATGGGGACTTTGCTGAATACTTCAAGAAAACGCGTTGAGAGATTTTGAGCGTCAAGAGAGCCTTGCATGATCGAAGCTGCACGCTTTAAAGAGCCCTTTAGAGAACCAGAGGGCAGCGCGCCGTCTTTAATTTGAGCTGCGATCCCAACAGATGCAGATTGAGAAGAAGTGTCGAACTCAAAGGGGAAAGACCCTTGGCTCAATGAGAGAGAATCATAAGAAAATTGAGGAATCTGGATCACCCCTTTGCCTTTAAACTCTCCTTGCTTTAATGGGGTAGCAGACCCTTGCACCGTGCCTTGAACGGGTGTGTTTGTATACTTGCTCAAGAGGTAGGTGAACGGAGCTGGGGTCAGGATCTGGAACCCTTTGTCGATCGCGATCTCTGCAGGCCCTAGTTCTAAGAGGGGGCTTTTAAGGGTTAATTCTAACTTTTGCTGTTCCTTTGCAACCCAAAAGGCGAGGGTTCCGTTGAGTGTTTCTCCTACATACGAGGGTAAGAGCCATTCCTTTGATCCGATGAGATTCAATGGGAACTGATCTACTTGGAGTTTTCCCTCTAATTTCTCATGTGAATAGGTGCCTTGGATGTTGCAACTTGTCGGCAGTTGCAAGAGGTGCGCCAAGAGCTCTGCTTGAAATTGCATTTCCCCTTGAGCTTTTCCTGAGACAACATCGACATGCAGCGTGTCGATCACCATAGGGCGCTGTTCTAAAGTAAAAGAAATCGGCTGAGAGGCATTGAGCTGCAGCGCAAAGGAAAGACCCTTTAAAGTGTTTTGAATCGGAGCGCTGAAAGAATCAACTTTAAGGCCAAAGGAGATTGGTTTTGATAACTTAAAATCAGCAATCGGGAGCGCTGCGCTCAAGGCAGGGGTCAATGTGAAGTTGATAAGCGCAGGGGAGGTTAACGTGATCTGATTTCCCTCTGCACGTGCGAGGATAGAAGCTGTGAGGTTATCCGATGCGGCATCCCAGCTGAGGTTAAAGCCCTCTTGGATCGAACTCGCTTTTAAACGCATGTTTACAGTGCTGCCAAGCGCAGAAAAAAGCACTCGGTTCAAACGCGGCTCGAATCGGCTCACAATCTGATCGATCCCTTGAACGGGGATTTGATTGAGCGTCGCGTCGATGGAGATCTGAGGGAGCGCTGCATTTTTCTCTTTGAGATGAGCTAGGATATCCACGATGCCCGATTGTCCGTTTTGCTCAGTGATGCAATGTAGCTTCAGATCTATTTGATCCTCCTCTGAGGGGATCGCAAGGTCAAGATTGAGGTGTTGGAAGTAGATCGGATCGATGCCGGTGCTCAAAACATCGATAGCTCCCTCCTCGACATGTAAAAATCCAGAGAAATTGCTGCGCAGCTTCGAGATATCCCAGCCAAATGCCCCAAGGAACCCCGCACAAAATAACCTAGATTCTTCTCTCTTCGCCATCTTGGGAAGGGCATTTCTCACATAGGCGTGAGGCTGTGTGAGGACCGCATGGCCCATATTGTGAGAAAGAGCTATTTTCCACAGCGCCTGATCCGTTTGGATTAAAGGACACGCAAGAAGCAATTGATTGTTCTGATCGAGCACTTCAAGTCCTTCGATCGACTGAGCGCCCCAAAAAGACAATGTAAGTCTTTGCACCGCTATCTTTCCCTGGAACCGTTTTTCTAGTTTTTCAATGAAAAGACGCGTTCCCCAGGAGGTCGATAACAGGCTCGGTAGTGCCATGGCAAAAGCTGCTGCTGCAGCGCTCACACCCAAAATAATGCTAAGAGCCACTTTGGCAATCGAGGGGGATTTACGTGGATTGGAATTGAGCATACCGTGCGACTCCCGCGATGGTTTTAGCATCGCAAATCTGTTGTGTTTTGATTTGCTCCCAAGCTTCCGAAACGGTCATCGAGATAACGTCGATCGCCTCATCGCTATCTGGCTTTAACGGCGCAGCTTCCAGCTGCAACGCAAGAAATAGATGCAGATACTCGGAGCAAAACCCAGGTGCGCTGTAAAAGCCTCCAAGGGAAATGAGTTCATTCGATCTATATCCAGTCTCCTCTTGCAGCTCGCGTTGCGCACAGCTTGCAACAGCCTCGTTCTCTTCTAATGTGCCGGCAGGAAGCTCGATGAGAATTTTATTGACCGCACGCCGCCATTGTCTCACCATCAGGATTTTTCCCTCTTGCGTAATCGGAACGATCACAACAGCCCCAGGATGTAAGACGATGTCCCAAGCATGCTGCTGCCATCGATCGGACCTTAAAGCGATGGTGCGCCCTTGGTAGATCAGCTCCCGTTGAATCGGAGCGTTGCGTTCTAGTTCTTCTTGATTCTCGGCGTGTGTGCTCATGAAGACCTGTGCCTAAAAGAGTATAAAAAGGGGTATATAGCGGATTATTTCATCTTTAGGCTGAACTTGACAAGTTTTTTTGTGTAAAACTTACGGAATAAAATAGGAGCCATTCCTTGTGGGAATGGCTCCTAAAGACCAGGAGGAGTCGATCTCTCGAACGCCGCCTGACCGGGGGGTGTTTTATTATTCAGAATCAGAATAAGAATCAGAGTTGAGACCAGTGCCTATGCCTAGATCTTCCTCACTGCTTCTTAGGCCATGACTTTCTTCTTCGTCGTCTGAGGCGATTTGGCTGAAGCTCTGGCTG
>JAIELY010000029.1 GCA_019752555.1 Rhabdochlamydiaceae bacterium | reverse complement strand
TGTAGCTAATACTACTCTTACAGCACTCGATCTGAGTTCCAACAATATCGGCGATGCGGGGGCACAAGACATTGCTAGAGCTCTTGTACGCAATACGGCTCTTACTGTGCTTGATCTGAGTTCCAACAATATCGGCGATGCGGGGGCACAAGACATTGCTACAGCACTTCGAGCTAATACTGCTATTACAGTGCTTAATCTGAGTAACAACAATATCGGCCATGCGGGGGCAAAAGACATTGCTGCAGCACTTGGAGCTAATACTACTCTTACAGCACTCGATCTGAGTTACAACCAGATCGGCGATGCGGGGGCACAAGACATTGCTACAGCTCTTGTAGCTAATACTACTCTTACAGCACTCGATCTGAGTTCCAACAATATCGGCGATGCGGGGGCACAAGACATTGCTACAGCACTTGGAGCTAATACTACTCTTACTGTGCTTGATCTGGCTGGCAACCATATCGGCGATGCGGGCTGGAAAGCCCTTGTCGAAGCTCTTCAAGTCAACGGCTATATTACAGATCTTCGTGGAATAGAGCGGACCATCACAGACGTCACGGTAAAAACAACTCTTATCGATTTGCTTGCAAGAAACAAGAACAATGCAACTCAGCGCTCTTCTCTCTTAACCTTCCGTCTTCTAACCTTCCCTCTTCTTTCACGCGTTTAAAATTAATTTTAAACGGCATAATCCTTGCAAAACTCAAGAGAGGTTGGATCGCCCAGCCTCTTTTGGGCCATTTCCCAACCCCGTTTAATTACCGATATAGATTTTCTGACTGCGATAGTCGAGGTACACGGGATGAGATTGTAAGAAATCCATGCCTAAAATTCCGTCTGTTTCTTGGACTTCTGGTGTGATTTTGTAGAAATAAATGCTGACGTTTCCAAAATCTTTAGTGCCAATGTGGAATTTCGAAGAAGTGAAATAAGGCAAACCATATGCTTGCCCCGTGGGAGGATCGATTGAATACGAAGATTCTCTGAGCATAGTCAAAGTAGTCCCTGTATCCAGAGAGAGTCGGATTTGGCCGAGATCAGTTTCCACTTTAATGACCACTCCTGTGCGTCCTATTTCAAAGTCAGCCTCACTCCAATTCTCAATATTAAATCCAGTTTTTTTTAGAAGGTTAGGGTCATCGCAAAAATGGATTTTAGAATTGGGAAAGTCTAATAACAAGTTTGTTTTTGTTAACAACGGTCTTCCAATCGAACCAGACACGCAAATTTTTTTGTTCTCACTTCTAGCTTTATTAACAAATATCGTTGTGTTTGAAATAAACTCTTTGCTTATTTCTTTTACAACGACATCATTGAATTGACGACTTCCAACAAGAACTCTTTTTAATAAAAAAGCATTTGAAGAGTATGAATTACCATTCATATCTTTTCCCGTAAGAACACCTTCTGGTTCTTTTGTTAGCTTTGCTAAAATATCTGGATGCAAGGAGATTTGGAATTTTGAACCTAAATCCATCTCTAAAAAATGCTCTTCACCTTGAATGGTTGTTCTAATCAAAGGAATTTTTGCGGAATTAAATATAACGGGAATACTAGAATAATGGGGAAAATAGAATTTCCAACAAGTGAAAATTCCGATGGCGATTGCAATAATCAAAACAAGAAAAGCTAGCGTTTTTTTTCGCATCTAATTTTAGTGCAGCTTAACAAAAGTTCATATCTTAAAATTCCCATCTTCCTGAGGCTTCAACCGTCCCTTTTACATCGCCTCTGCTATCTCTTTCAATGCCTATTGACACGTCTCCTGAAAACCGCCCACCGTTATCTGTTTCCTGGCTGGTACCCAAGCGACCTTCTAAAGAAGCATTGCCTTCTGTATCCCCACTTGCAGTGACTTCAACCGAATTTCGATGAAAGATCGTAGTATTTCCTGTGAATAACTGCTTCCAGAAAAATTTCTTAGCATTTCCTAAACGTCTTATAATTGAATGAACAGTATTGATTTCTAAAGAACTTTTACTAGCGATGAGAAGTGGTTTTTGAGCAAATACCGGATCTGAAAAATATTGAAAATTACTATAACTGCTTATAAGCTCTTCAGATAGAGCATATGCGATAAGATCTGAATCGATGTTTTGAATGCAGACCAAATCTGGATTTATAGAGGTAATTGTGTTCGCAAGCCCAACCACATTCTCTTGATAAAGGCCATGGATGTCAATTTCCACAAAATTAGACGTTGCTAAATCCAATGATTGTTCTTCATTTTCCCCTTGAAAACAAAACAAAAAATCACAGTCCTTGTTAAGAAAGCGACTTGCAATGAACTTTTGAAATGCATTCTTATCAGAATTCTCTATGATGTTCCAGGCGCACAATGCGAGGTGATTTTTGAGCTCTGGAAGCTCATATATTAAGCTTACGATACGTTGGAGATTATTCAATTCATCAGATAAGACACAATGATCAGCACCACCCTGCTTTATGACTGTCTCAAGTACGAGAATATCTCTAAAAATCTGATCTGTGAATTGGATCCATGGTTCAATCGTATTTTCGAATGTTTGAAGTTCGGATGGGACTGAAAGAAGAGATTCAACTGTCGTTTCTATTTTTTCTCTGACAGATTGAATTTGAAAGCAGATGTTTTCAGCCGAACGATAAAACTCCTGATTGTCCGCAGAGAAAACAAATGGAGTTTTTCCAAACAACACGAACATTCCGAATAGCCGTAAAAAGAAAAGACGCGTCTTCATGAGACCTCCAAAATTTCTTCAAAGATAGCAAGACCGAATAAAACAGGTAAAGTTTATTTCTTTTCTAGCACACTGTTCCGTGAATCGCTTAGAAAATAGCGGCGTAGAGTCTGTAAGCGCGTTGGTCATCTAGCTGAGAGCACAATTCACAAATTATTCTTTTATTTCTAACGTGCACTTAAAAGGATGCACTATTCATGACAAGCAACATAGGAAATGCCCCCAGCATTCCACCGGTTTTTCCTCAAGGACAAGATACGGCAGGGCTCGCTGAACAAATGCGCACTCAAATTATTCAATCTGCGTAACAACTATATCGGCAATACCGGGGCAAAAGACATTGCTACAGCACTTCGAGCTAATACTACTCTTACAATGCTTGATCTGAGCAAAAACAATATCGGCGATGCAGGCTGGAAAGCTCTTGTCGAAGCTCTTCAAGCCAACGGCTATATTACAGATCTTGGTCAGGCAATAGAGAACTCCATCAAAGACGCCAGGCTAAAAACAACTCTTATCGAATCGCTTGCAAGAAACAAGAACAATGCAGCTCAGCGCTCTTCTCTCTTAACCTTCCGTCTTCTTTCACGCGTTTAAAATTAATTTTAAACGGCATAATCCTTGCAAAGCTCAAGAGAGGTTGGATCACCCAGCCTCTTTTGGGCCATTTCCCAATCCTCTCTGTCATGTCCTCTATACTCCAAGCTCTTGCAAATTGGTTACTTAGGACCACTTAAAAACAGATTAATTTAATTTTAATTTAATAAATAATTAATATTAAAGCAATTATATTCAAAAAAAACAAATTGACTTATTCTAAAACCAATGATAAAATTGGCACATAACATTAAAAACTTAACAACTAAAGGAGGCTTTTATGGCCGCATCATCATCTACTGGTCTTGGAATAATAATACCAATACACACACCTCTGCCCACTCAAACACCAGAAGCAAAAGAACGCCCACCTATTCCACATGGGCTAGAAGAAATCATCGACCAACTTCTGTCAAACTCTATTACAACACTTGATCTGGCAAGTAAAAATATCGGTCCTGAAGGCGCAAAAGCAATTGCATGGGCCCTTTCTCAAAACACATCTCTTACAACACTTAATCTGAGTAACAACAAAATCGGCGATGCGGGAGCGCAAGAGATTGCTAGAGCACTTGGAGCTAATACCACTCTTACAGCACTCGATCTGAATTTCAACAATATCGGCCATGCGGGGGCAAAAGACATTGCTACAGCACTTGGAGCTAATACCACTCTTGCAGTGCTTAATCTGCATTCGAACAAAATCGGCCATGCGGGGGCAAAAGACATTGCTACAGCACTTGGAGCTAATACCACTCTTGCAGTGCTTAATCTGCGTTCCAACAATATCGGCGCTGCGGGGGCAAAAGACATTGCTACAGCACTTCGAGCTAATACCACTCTTACTGTGCTTAATCTGACTTACAACAAAATCGGCCATGCGGGGGCAAAAGACATTGCAACAGCACTTCGAGCTAATACCACTCTTACAGCACTCGATCTGAGTTCCAACAATATCGGCGATGCAGGGGCAAAAGACATTGCTACAGCACTTCGAGCTAATACCGCTCTTACTGTGCTTAATCTGAGTTCCAACAATATCAGCGATGCAGGGGCACAAGAGATTGGTAGAGCTCTTGTAGCTAATACCACTCTTACAACGCTTGATCTTAGATATAACGATATCCGCCATGCGGGCTGGAAAGCCCTTGTGGAAGCTCTTCAAATCAACGGCTATATTACAGATCTTGGTCAGGCAATACAGGACTCCATCAGAGACGCCACGCTGAAAACAACTCTTATCGGTTTGCTTGCAAGAAACAACCACAATGCAACTCAGCGCTCTTCTCTCTTAACCCTCAGTCTTCTAACCTTCCCCCTTCTTTCACGCGTTTAAAATTAATTTTAAACCGCATAATCCCTGCAAAACTCAAGAGAGGTTGGATCACCCAGCCTCTCTGTCACAGTCCCCTATACTCCAAGCTCTTGCAAATGGCTTAGTCAGCACCTCTTAAAAAACAGAATAATTTTAATCTAGCGTCCACTCCAGCGGCTTTCACGCAGCCGCAGTGGCAGGGATTTCTGGGAAGCACAAGCATTATTGGCCAGGATCCATCATGACACGAGTTTATAGTCTAGTATAGCGCAAAATAGCGGCGTATATTCTGTAAGTGCGATGGTCATCTAGCTGAGAGCACAATTGACAAATTATTCTTTTATTTCTAACGTGCACTTAAAAGGATGCACTATTCATGACAAGCAACATCGGAAATGCCCCCAGCATTCCACCGGTTTTTCCTCAAGGACAAGATACGGCAGGGCTCGCTGAACAAATGCGCACTCAAATTATTCAAGTGGCAGAAGACTTTCAAAAGCTAATCTCAGATCCTTCACAGCTTGCTCATCCCGAATTTGTAACCCAAGTGCATGCACACGCGCTTGTTCTATCGCAATCTGTGGAAAAGGTGGAGTAGGATGCTAAGAGAAAATTTAAAAGACGCAGCAACAATCCTATCCAATATTTTGAGCCAATCGCTGGAAATATCAGGGGCTACTGCGAATGTCTCTCTTCTTGAAGCCTTAAAAAACTTCGATCCTCAAAAACCTCTCGAATCTGATTTGCAAAAAATATTAAGAGAATTCGTTAGATATCCTGAGCCTACACAGGCGCTCATTCAGGAATTAGAGCTGTTAGCTCAAGACCTTAGTGTTTAATGTCCTCCAAAGGAAAGGGAAAGACTTTCAAATCTTCTGCAATGAGGGTATTGGGAAAGATCTCTTTTGCCTCTTTTGCAAATGCACTTAAGTCTTGATAGCGCGCAGAAAAATGGGTGAGGATGAGTTGTTGCACACCTGCTTTTTTTGCAAACTCCGCCGCTTGTCTTGCAGTGAGGTGGTGATGCTTTTTGGCTAAATGGCCATGAGCTTCGAGGTAGGTACTCTCGCAGAGAAAGAGCTTCGCACCGCGGGCAACAGCGACAATTGCAGAACAGGGAAGGCTGTCGATCGCAACGGCAAATACATCCCCCTGCCGGATCCAACTCACTTCATCTAGAGAGATGATTTTACCTTGAACTGCCACCTTCCCTTCTTGTTCGAGCGTGCGCACGAGCGGCCCTTGGACACCCAATGCTTTGAGCTTGGCCTTGTCGAATTTTCTCGAGTCTGCTTCCTTAATCCGCCAACCGACGTTATCGACGCCATGCTCGAGAAAATAGGCTTCAATCTGAAATTTTCCATCATCATGAACGATCCCTTCGCTACTTACAGGATGTTCGATAACCTCGATATTTTCATGATAAATCGTCCCATAGCGCAGCCGATCAAAATAGACTTTACCGCTTGCGGGATAATAACAATGGATCGGATGGGTGACTTTATCAAGATTAAGACGCATGAGCATGGAGCCTAAGCCCAAACAATGGTCTCCATGAAAGTGGCTGACTAAAATACGGGTCACGCAAGGAGGCGCGACATTGGCAAAAATAAATTGGCGCTGCGTGCCCTCGCCTGGATCAAAAAGAAATCCCTCGTCGTTCCAACGCAGCAGATAAGCACCGTGATTGCGCGTACGCGTGGGTTGCTGACTGGAGCAGCCTAAGATAAACAAATCGCGTGCGCTCATCGTACACTCCGCCCAAACGCGTTAAAACGGCCGAGCCACATTCCCGAGAGGCCACCGACAATATGCGCAGTGTTCGCAACAACAGGAGTGATCGAAATAGAAGAGAACAGTTCGATTCCAAACGTAACCCACTCTAAAGCGAGCATCGAGAGAACAAAAATCAATAAAAACACAACTGTCCCGCGGCTTAAGGGATATCCTTCCCAAGGAGCTACGCGCTGACGCATCCAGATAAAGCCTGCCATCCCGACAATGATCCCGGAGTATCCCATAAAAAAAGGGCCGCTCATCAGATATTGTGCGACATTGGAAATGATTCCGATAAGAAGGGCTAAGGATAGAATTTTTAAGGGCTTTAATCTTTCATCGAGCTGCCGCCCTAAAATCCACACCCAAGCCATGTTGAACAGCAAATGAAAAAAGTCGCGGTGCATAAAACAGGGTGTGACAAGGCGCCAGTACTGATGTTCGCGGATTTTTTCAAATAAAGGGGGGGTGGGAGCAGAATCATTTACACTGCGCCGTTTCTCGATTATCCAATCAAAAACTCCTTTCCAAAGCGGCGCTTTTTCCACCTGTTCGAGCTCGGTGAGCATGGCAGGGGGCAACTCTTTAAAATTTTGGTAGGGTTTGAGATCATGCGTGTCTAGAAACTGATCGATCTTTTGTTGATATTCAATGGGATCATCAAAAAGAAGCGTTTTCTGCAACGGGGTAAACGTAAGAAACAAAGCGAGCTCCCCTTTTGCAGCTTTTAACCTCCCCTCCTGGACATCGTTCCATAAAAAAAGGAAGATGCATACAGCGAGGATTAAATGGGTCAATTGAAACGGCAAACGGCCTCTTTTTAAAAGAGGCTCAACTGCAGGCTCCTCCAAAGATGGATCACTATCTTCGTCTTGAACTCGGGGCAGCGATGAGATAAGCGGTGTTTCTATCTGTTGAAATTGGGGATCTTCTGGATGCTGCTTATATTTCTCTACCCAACTAATGGCAGTATCGAGATCATTTTCTTCATAGACCCAAATGCGATAGCGCTTGGCATGCGTTTCATTATCTACAAAAGGCTCGTACGTGTTCTGGATCCCTTCCTTAAGAAGTAAGGAATAAAGAGTGTAAGCCTGCTTTTCTGTGTCAAACGAACCAATTAAGCGCATGTATGAACTATTTTTTTAAGGATCTCTGTTGTCGACAAGCCTGGAATTAGAGGCACAATATGGATTTTTCCTCCGTGAGAACGAACGGTTTGAGCTTCAATGCACTCTTCCCCATATTCCTCACCATTCACGTGCACATCGGGTTGAATCTTTTCAAGCAAAGACCGCGGGTCAAGCTCGTCAAACCAAGTGACAAAATCGACCATTTCAAGAGCGGCCATCATTTGCAGACGATACTCTAAAGCAATGATCGGACGCAAAGGGCTTTTATACCCTTGAATCGAGCGGTCCGTATTCAACCCCACAATCAAAAGGTCCGCTTGCAGGCTGGCTTGATAAATCATTTCTAGGTGTCCCGCATGCAGCAAATCAAACGATCCATTGAGAGTCGCAATCGTTTTTCCCTCTTGCTTGAACGCGAGAGCCTTCTCTTTCAATATCGCGGGGTCGAGAAATTTTGCATCAGCTGCCTCCCGATACGATTTAGCTCTTTGGGAAAGCGACATGGAACACCTCATCATAATGCGTTACGAAATGGACCTTAATCCCTTTCTTAATATGTGAAGGAAGTTCATCATAATCGCGCTGATTGTCTTTTGGGAAAATCAACACGTTGGCACCAGAGCGCTTTGCGGCGATGAGTTTTTCCTTTAGCCCTCCAATAGGCAGAACCTTACCTGTCAGCGTCAGCTCGCCTGTCATACCGAGGTTCTCGATTACAGGCTCATCACGCAACAAGGAAAGCAAAGAGGTGACCATCGTGATTCCCGCAGACGGCCCATCTTTTGGCGTCGCTCCTTCGGGAATATGCAAATGCACCTGGCACTTATCAAATTTTCTGCCGCCTGTGAACTTATCGCCTAAACTGTTTAAATACGACCAAGCAATCTGCGCAGATTCTTTCATGACATCGCCCGCTTGCCCTGTCAGCTTCATCTCAGTTTTTTCAGCTGGAACCTTGATGGCTTCGACATACAAAGTGGCCCCTCCCATAGAGGTCCAAGCAAGGCCCATGCAGACGCCGGCAGGAGTTCTCTCATAGTAGCGATCGCTCGTGAAGATCGGTTTTCCTAAAAATTTGGTCAGCGTGCGATCAGAAATGATTTCTTTGGGAGGCTTTTCTTTCGCATTTTTTTTCTTCTCTGTAAAATGGACGACTTTGACCGCAATTTTACGCAAAATCTTCTTAATGTAATTTTCTAAACTTCTCACCCCTGCCTCGCGCGCATATCCATTGATGATCTGCGTGAGCGCGGCTTTAGAAAACTCGATGTCGGAGGCTTTAAGCCCCATCGTTTTGCGATTGCGGGGGATCAAATACTTTGTTGCTATCTGCACCTTCTCCTCAAGAATGTAACCGGATAGGCGCAAAATATCCATTCGATCTTTAAGCGGCTCTGGTATTGTGTCGAGAACGTTTGCTGTTACGATAAATACAATATTAGACAGATCGCAACGCACATCGAGATAATGATCGAGAAAGTCCTTATTTTGCTCGGGATCTAATACTTCCAAAAGCGCAGAAGCCGGATCGCCATGATAACTATTGCCCATTTTGTCGACCTCGTCGAGCATAATCACAGGATCCATCGACTGGGTAAATTTAAGGGCCTGAATTAACTTTCCTGGCATCGCACCAATGTAAGTACGCCGGTGTCCTTTAATTTCAGCCTCATCGCGCATGCCTCCCACAGAAAAACGATAGAACTTGCGATTTAAAGCTCTTGCGACACTCTTTCCGATGCTCGTTTTACCTACACCAGGAGGGCCCACCAAACAAATGATGCTTCCCTTAATGCCACCAGAGAGTTTTCCTACCGCGATAAATTCTAAAATCCGCTCTTTGATGTCATTGAGGCCATAGTGATCCTCTTCGAGCACCTTTTTAGCAAATTTCATATCAAGTCCCGGTCCTTCATCGCTGCTGCGAATCCCCCAAGGAACAATGGTCAGCCAATCGAGATAATTACGGCAGACAGCGTATTCAGCCGACTGGACTTCCAACACACTCAGCTTGCCCATCTCTTCGCGGATAACTGTCATCACATCTTCAGGGACGGTGCGTTTTTTTAACCGCTCTTCAAACTTCTCTAAGTCGCAGGTCTTATCGTCTTTTTCAAGCCCGAGCTCTTTTTTGATCGTCTTGAGCTGCTCGCGCAAGAAAAATTCCCGCTGAGTTTTAGAGATCGTGGCTTCGATCTTCATGTTGATGCTATTTTGCAGCTTACTTAAATCCAGCTCTTTTTTGAGAAGGACAAGGGCGCGGTCAATCCGCGTCTGCAAATCAAAGGACTCGAGCACCTCTTGCAATTCTTCGCGGCTCGCTGTCGTTAGAGTGACTGCAAAATCTGCTAATTTTCCAGGCTCTGTAAAATCAGAATGGCCTAAGAAAATCTGCAGCTCTTCCTTAAAAAGAGGATTGAGCTTGAGCAGGTCTTTAATGGTCGTAATGATACTAATGGAATACGCCTTGAGCTCTTTGGAAAGTTTACCAGGCGAATCCTCATGATATTCGATCTGAGCTTTTAGATGCTTACCCGCTTTGACTGGCTTACGGACCGAAATCCGCTTTTCCATATTGAGAACAACCTGAGCGCCCCCTTGTTCCATGGGAATGATCCGCAAAATGCGAGCTAATACACCCACCTCGTAAAGATCATTAAAGCCCACCTTATAGATGTTATCTTCTTCTTTACGCGTGAGAAATAAACCCAAAAATTTATGTTCCGACTTCGCAACTGCTTTGAGGACCTCATAATAAGCGCCGGGCTCAATCACAATCGGAGCTGCCATCCCAGGAAAGAACGGACGTCTGCTTAATGGAACAATAAAGACCTGTTTGGGCAGTTCTGCCGTCGAGGCAGCCTTCTGCTGATCATCATGGACCGATTGCTCTACAGCTTCAACTAACGCATCTTCTAGCTCTTCATCATCGGGAAAAGAATTGTCATTGTCCGTACTCAAAACGCTCTCCTTTTATAGTAAGCTCGAGGCAAGGTATGCTACTTTATCAACTCTATTAAAATAGCGCAACTAGTTGCCTGTAAAAAAAGAATATATAGAGCAAAGTCATTGCAAATCCTCAGAAAGATCAGGTATAATCCCCTCCCATGACCCAACTTATTATTGACACAAGCTCAGAAGATAGCCTTGTCGCACTATTATCAAAGGGCAAGATCATCGCCTCTTGTACACGCGCCCACGCCAACCAGCTCTCTCGCACCCTAATGCCAGACATTGAGTCTGTTCTACAGGAAAAACAGATCTCGTTAGATGCGGTTACCTCGATTGCCGTCGGCATTGGCCCTGGCTCTTACACTGGCACCCGCGTTGGCGTTGCTGTCGCAAGAACCTTAAGCTACGCGCGCGCGCTCCCGCTAGTTAATTTTTGCTCGCTGCTTGCTTTTCTCCCTGGAGATTTCGGCAGTTTCGCCTGTGTTATGCCCTCTCGGACCGGAGACTTTTTCCTCTTGAAAGGAGACTCTCAAAATAATTATTTTACAATTGACACCTCAGAGCTCGTCCCTCTTTGCACTCTCACAACCTCCTTAGTAAATATTGAGACTCTAATCGCAAAGCCTTTAGAACAGATGCAACGCACACTTCCCCTTCCTTGGAGGCTTCCCAGACCCACTTTCGAATCGATCGCTAAATTCCTAACCATTTCTGTACAAGACAGTTACATCCAAAACCCCCACGAAACAAACCTCATCTACCTCCATGCGCCTTAAAAGAGGCTTGAGGAATGAATTGAAAAATATCCCCCCTTTTCTTTAAGATGAGAACCAGACTAATTAACATGTCAATATTGATCCCATAACTGAAGGAAACGAGATTCATGACAAGCGTAAAGGTCCGCACTGGTGAGCCGATTGATAAAGCATTACGGGCTCTCAAAAAGAAACTCGACAAAGAAGGCGTAATGAAATCTGCAAAAGCCCACCGCTTCTACGATAAGCCTTCTGTAAAGAGCCGCGCGAAAGCAAAAGCTGCTCTCAAATACAAAAAGCCGAAGCAAAAAAGCTACAGCTTCTAACTGATTTAAGCAAATGTGCGTCTATCTGATCCCTCAGTAACGCACTTTTGCATTTTAGCACCCAGACACCCTCTCTGCTAAATTCTCTTGATAAAAAGCTTCATTATTGATAGACTGAAGATTTAAGAAATCATCTCCTTCCCCTTAAGGTCATTATGAGCGATTATTATGAAGTTCTCGGACTTGCACGCGGCGCGTCGCAGGATGAAATCAAAAAAGCCTATCGTAAAAGTGCACTAAAATACCACCCTGACCGCAACCAAGACAATCCCGACGCGGAAAAAAAATTCAAACAAATCTCGGAAGCTTATGAAGTGTTAAGCGATGAGAAAAAACGGCAGATCTACGATCAATACGGAGCTGACGCGCTTCGCGGCGGCATGGGAGGCATGGGCGGTGCCGGCGGGCATGGCGGTTTTTCCTCGATGGAAGAGGCTCTGCGCACCTTTATGAACGCTTTTGGCGGAGGCGGCGGAGGCGGCGGTGGCGGCGGCATGGGAGGCGGAGAGTCCATTTTCGATTCTCTCTTCGGATTTGATTCAGGATCTGAGGACGCAGGCGGCCAGCAAGGCTCTAGCAAAAAAATGAACCTCACCATCACCTTTGACGAAGCCATGAAGGGCGTTGAAAAAGAGGTCAACCTCACTAATTACATGACATGTTCTACGTGCGATGGGCTAGGAGCAAAATCGGCAAGCGGCATCAAAAAATGCACTCAGTGCAGAGGCTCTGGCCAAGTGATGCAAAGCCGAGGGTTCTTTACCATGGCAAGCACCTGTCCCCAGTGCCACGGCGGCGGTAAAACGATCTCCGACCCCTGCGCCGAATGCAGAGGGGCTGGCAGAGTCAAGAAAAAGCAACCGCTTACAATCAAAATCCCCCCTGGGGTCGATACAGGCATGCGCCTGCGCCTAAGCGGCCATGGCGATGCAGGAGAAAGAGGCGGCCCTCCCGGCGATCTCTATGTCTTTATCTCCGTAGAACCCCACTCTCTCTTTCACCGCGATGGGGATGATCTCATCGTTGAGCTACCTATCGGATTTGCAGAAGCGGCTCTTGGCTGTAAAAAAGAGCTCCCCACTCCTCTCGGTGGCACCTGCCGCGTGTCGATTCCTGAAGGCACGCAACATGGAAAGGTCTTACGTGTTAAAGGAGAGGGCTCTCCAAACGTCCACGGTCAAGGGCGCGGAGATCTTCTGATGAAAGTGATTATCGAAACACCCGTTGGCCTTAACGAGAAGCAAAAAGAGCTCCTCGCCGCATTCGGCGAGCTGGAAGGAGAGCAGAACTCTCCTAGAAAGCGGGGCTTTCTCGACAAACTGAAGGTTTTTTTTTCACTCTAAAGAAATGTTTTAAGTCTTGCTAGCGCATGGGGCTTTAAGCCCCATGCGCCCTCCCTTTCCAGCCTTATACCCTATTATAGCCCATCCCGCACCCAACAACACTGGTTTGAGGCCAAGAAGAGCCTACCTAGGCACTTGTTCTGAAATAAAAATAGCTCATACATAAACTCTTAATTTTTAGGAGATTGCGATTTTTACGTCAAAACACCCCCAGTAAAAGAACAAAAAATTCGCTAAAACACCCCCCGTAAAACAGCAAATTTGTTAGAATGAAGGAAAAGCGAGGAAAGGACGTAATGCGCCGAACGATTGAACCGCTCTTAAGGAAATGGAAGGATCAAAAAAACCGCCTACCCGTTATTTTACGGGGAGCACGACAGGTTGGGAAGAGCTTTATAATAGAGAGATTCGGGAAAGAAAGCTTTGAATTTCTTGTGACATGCAATTTTGAATTTCGCCCTGAGTTAATTAACTGCTTCGACGATTTGGACCCTCTTTCTATTTGTACAAAGTTGGAGGTCGCCTTTAAAACAAGGATTATTCCTGGTAAAACGCTTCTTTTTTTAGACGAAATTCAAAATTGTCCTAAAGCGATTACTGCTTTGCGGTATTTTAAGGAGAAGCTTGCTGAATTACATGTGATTGCTGCGGGGTCATTGTTAGAATTTGCCCTTAACGAAGAACACTTATCTTTTCCAGTGGGACGCGTCCAATTTCTTTATCTGAAACCTCTTTCTTTCTATGAGTATCTCGTGAATCAGAATCATAGTCGACTGGCTGAACTTCTCGATCAGGCAAGTCTAAAGCAGCCATTGGATCCATTTATTCACAACCAACTTCTTCTTTTGCTTAGAGAGTATTTTCTCATTGGTGGAATGCCATCTTCTGTGAAGTGCTTTTTGGAAACGCGCTCACTGCTTGAATGTCAAACAGTGTTAACAGGATTGCTAGCGACCTATCGTGCTGATTTTCCAAAATATGCAACAAAAACCCAGCATAAACATCTGCAAATCTTTTTCGAAAAAGCCCCAGCTTTAGTTGCTCAGCACTTTAAATACACTCTCATCAGTCCTGATCATCGTTCTCAAGATCTCAAAATCGCTCTTGAGCAGCTCGGCTGGGCTGGGCTATTGCATAAAGTTTTGGCAACAAGCGCTTCTGGGATTCCGATGCAGTTGCATGTAAGGGAAAATAAATTTAAGCTTTTATTTTTAGATGGGGGACTTGCCAATTGCGCAAACAAGCTTGATATGCAAACAGCCTGGGAAACAGAATTGCTCCAAATTAATGCCGGTGCTCAAGCGGAACAATTTGTTGGGCAAGAACTCTTGAGCTATGCAGATCCTTATATGGATACACAGCTATATTATTGGGAGCGCGAGGTAAAAAATTCGATGGCAGAGGTGGATTATGTGATTCAAGCTGGCACGCAGATTTTACCCATTGAAGTCAAAGCTGGAACGACGGGAAGTCTCAAATCAATGACGCAATTTTTGACCGAAAAAAAAGCACCGTTTGGGATTCGGATCTCGCAGCATCCGTTATCATTTCACGATCGAGTGCTATCCGTTCCACTTTATTTAATTAACCAATTACCTCGGCTTATTGCGAGTGTTTAAAATCGACTTTGTGTAAAGCACCTTAAATTTTTCCTTCATGCGTCTAAAACGCATTCTAAAGCTATAACCGCTCACAAATGCTATTGCACACAAAGAGATGCTGGCTCAGCCAGCATCCCTTATGTCTTTTGCAACAAAAAATAAAGCGTTTCATTTAAGCCATAAAACGGGATAGAATCCCAGCGATCTATTCGAAGCCGAACTTAAAAAAAAAGGAAAATATGGCAAGTTCCATCATGTCTCTGAATTCCTCTTCAATTCCCCTTAATACAGATTCATCTAGTTCTGGTAGTTTTAACATTCCTTCTCCAGGGATCCGGTTTGAGCCGGAATTTTATTTTGCAGAGAGCATCCCCTCTTCAGCTCTCGCTGATATAGAGGAGAGTCAGTCGTTTTTAATTACATCCGAAACTCCATGGGATACGATCTGTAACTATGTTAGAGACAACCAAGTGAGTGTGCTTAATCTAAAATTTAGAAAGATGGATGACGCTCAGTTTGCAACCCTATGCCACCATCTTAAATGTAATCACTCCGTACAGTGTCTTCTTTTATGCCACGAGACAATCAACGCCGCTAAAGCAAAAGAATTGGCTTCCGTGATCCGCCTTAGCTCTTCTCTAAACACTTTGGAGATGCCGCATTGTCGATTTGAACCTGGTTGCTTTGAAATTCTTACAGGCGCGCTTGCAGCCAACCATTCGATGAAAACATTAAATCTCGCTAATAATCTCTTAGGTCCTTCAGGGTTAACTGAATTTGCACAGGTGCTCGAACACAATACAACACTTATACATGTGGATCTTAGCGGTAATAAAATTGGACCGGATGGCACGGGACCGTTTTCCAAAGCTCTTGAAAAAAACAAGACGGTGAAGTTCTTAAACTTGAAGAAAAACGAATTTAAAGTGATTGGCGTGGAGCCCATTTTTGGAGCTCTTAAAGTGAATCAAGCTCTTGAATGTCTTGACTTAAGCGATAATGGATTTACTGGAGTAATTGCTGATTTGATTCGAGATGCTGTAAAGAAATCGCCCTCGCTTATGAAGCTTTATTTAAATGAAAACCATCTTACTAATACGGGCGCAATAGCGCTTGCTGAAGCGATTAAAGAAAATCCGAGATTAAAGCAGCTCTATTTGAGTCAAACTTACATTGAAGATGAGGGCGCAAAGAGATTAATCGAGGCTCTTGAACACAGATCGCTACTCTCTCTAGACATCAGCTGCAATCGGATCAGCCAAAAGACTTATCAAGAGATCTCAGAACAGAGACACACGTTAGCCACGCAGGTCATTTTGGAGCTCTTTCAAAGGTATCCGCCTATCACCTTACCGCCTGAGCGTCCAGTATAAAAATTGAAAAGAGAACAAAACGCTATTTTTTCATTTTGAAAAAGTAATTTAAAATTCGCTAGTGTGTGGGGGTATGGCACCCCACACACAACGCTTACTTCCCTACGTTCCCGAAAAGCTACCTGTCAAGCTTGCTCCAAATAAGCAATTACTCAGATCCGCTCATCTTGCAATGAAGCGGTATAATGCTCTTCTTCTTCAAGCAGAATGTCCCAAAGAGCTTTTGCATTTTTTAGTATTGCAAGAGACGATCGCAACGACACAGCTTAGCACCCACTCGATGCACCTAAGGCCGTATCTAGAAAAGCTTCTGATGCAAAGCGAAAAAGATCCTGCTGTCGATACAATTTCTGATACGTTCTTTGCCTTTGATAGGGCGGCAAGAAAACTTAAAACCCATGTTCTTTCGAAGTCGCTATTGTGTGAAATGCACGCTGCGATAAAAAGGCACACTGCGACGGTAAAAAGCGCTCTTGGGCAGTATCGATCCAAACAGAATTGGATTGGCGCTAAGGGGTGCTCGCTTAGCGAGGCTTACTTCCTACCACCCACACCGGATGGAGTAAAAAAAGGGATGAAGCAGCTGATCACTTTTGCCAATTGCGCGACAGAAGATCCGTTGCTTCAACTGGCGCAAGTGATTGCACAAATTCTGATCATCCATCCGTTTATGGATGGGAACGGAAGGGTTGCGAGGATGAGCATTCCGTTGATTTTATACACAAGCGGCGCCCTTGCCTCTCCTTACTTTTTTATGAGCAGATACATTCAACAACATCGTCTTGATTATTTGCGGACGCTTTATGATATTACAGATGAGGATAATTGGCTGAATTGGACCCATTTTTTTCTAAAAGGATTGAAGTGTCAAGCGGAGCGAGAGGGGCGGAAAGTTGAAAGGCTTTTAATGCGCTGGGGGGCTGTCGAAGAAGCATTAAAGGAAATTAGTACGCCGAGATTACGGCATCGGATTCAGAAATTTCTGTTTACTCATCCACTCTTCACACCGACTGTGTTTCAACAAGCGCTTGATTGCTCTGATTCAAAAAGAGATCTTTTGATCTCTACCTTGCATAGACTTAAAGTCATCGCGCCTTATAGAACAAAAAAACTTAGAGGCTGGGTATTCCAACCTCTAAAAAAACTATCTTAAAAAACTTAGCACGCTCTGCACACGCCCTCGCCGCCTGTCATGCTCTTTTTGAGCTTAGAGGCAGAAGGTCTTTTCTTCCTAGCAGCAGATTTTTTCTTTACGGCTTTTTTTGCAGGTCTTCTGACTGCTTTTTTAGAAGCTTTTTTCTTTACTACTCTTTTTGTTGCTTTCTTTTTTGCTTTTTTCTTTGCCATGGAATTTCTCCTTAATTTCCAAACAATAAAATCAGTTAACAACGGACCCATTTTCGGTTACTGCTGTATCACTTTTTACATTCTCACGAGTAAATATTTTATTCAATAGATCGTAAAAATATTTTTTACGTTTGATTCTAAAAATAGAAAAAATAGATCGATCCAGGCAAAATGGATGTCAAAATGATAGAGCCTAATGAGATGGAACTACCTTTAATTGCAGACGGGGAAGATAAAAGCTGTCCGTTTAAAAATCGAGTGCGTAAAAATTATCAGCATGTACGCAAATGGGCAAAACGGACCTTAACAAATGCTTTTCGCATTTATGATCGAGACATCAAGCAATACCCTCTTGCGATCGATTTCTATGATGGAAGGTTTTGCGTGCATTTTTTTACGACAACTAGAAACGAAGAGGATCCCTCTTGCGCACTTGAGGAGCTTGTTTATTCGACTCTTCACGCGTTATTTAAAGCTCCAAGAGAGTCCATTTACTGGCGCACGCGGGTAAAACGAGATAAAACAGAACAATACGAAAAAATGGATGCTTCGAATGAATTTTTCATCGTATTGGAATATGGGATCAAATTCAAAGTGAATTTGCTCGATTATTTAGATACGGGGCTTTTTCTCGATCACCGAGAAACGCGGCGCCAGGTGGGATCCATTGCAAAAGATAAACGGCTGCTTAATCTCTTCTCTTACACATGCGCTTTTAGCGTCCACGCAGCTGTAGGCGAGGCTCTTTTTACAAAAAGCGTGGACATGTCCAATACTTATAACGACTGGGGAAGAGATCATTTTGAACTAAATGGGATCAAAGCGAAGGATCATCCGATTGTTAGAGCCGATTGCCTTAAATTTTTAGATGAAATGATCCGCTCGCAAGAGCGCTATGATCTCATCGTAATCGATCCACCGACTGTTTCCCGCTCCAAGAAAATGGATCAGATGTTTGATATTCAGCTAGATTATGAGGTCCTGATTCACAAGGCGCTTAGGCTCCTTACCGAAGGAGGCACAATTTTCTTCAGCACGAATTCACGCAAGTTCCGCTTTGATACGAGTCTGTTCCCCTCGTGCAGCATTGTGGACATTTCTAAAAAGACGCTCCCGATCGATTTTCATGACGAGAAGATCCACAGGTGTTGGAAGATAGAATCATCCATCAACAACTTGTAGATGAGCAACCATGTCATGAAAAAACTGAGCCGACCAAAGATCTAATTTGCGCTTGTCTGGAATAAACACCTGAACGTCTGCTTTTGCATGTTCCCAATTAATTTCAGCAATTTTCTTATGCAATCGCTCAAGTAATTCTTTCTTGCCTAATTTTTCTTCAGCATCCAAATGGTGCGTCTGCCGCATCCGTTCCCGCAAATGTGTCAAATTCACTGGAACATCCTTCTGGATATACCAAATCAAATCATACCAATCGCGACCTTTGATTCTTTTGTGCCAATTGCGACAGAGCACGGCATGCATTTTCCCAGCAAAAAGATCCACCAATGTGTAAGTAACAACGTAAAAGGGAACTGGATTTTTGACTAATTTTCTTTCGAGGGGTAAATGTTCCAAAGGAGGATCTGTATCGATTTCCAATTTGATTTGGATCTTTTGATCGGGATGGATTCCTTTAACCTGTTTTTTTTCATGAATGGATAGCATTAATGAAAATGTATTTGCTTTTAAAAATGCAGACCAAATCCCCGTCTCTGAGTTTTTTTTTCGGACAGCAACATCCAACTGAAAACCCATCGCTTCCAATTCGCGGTGCATGCCCTCTAAAAAAGGTGCAAAATTAAAATCTGGGTTAGGTTGCAAAAGAGAAAAATCAAGGTCTTCGCTGTAGCGATCGAGTCCATACAAAATACGCAGTGCCGTCCCGCCGTAAAACACGGCATGTTCAAAAAACTGATGACGCACTAATCCTAATAAAGCTGTCTGCTGCAAAATCTCACGCAACCTGTCGATTTGAGGAGTCGCTTCTGGATAGCTGTCTAGCATTTGCTTAATACTTACGTCAAAACTCATAAAATCCCTACTAAATCTAGCAAGCAGTTTACACTTTTTGCACAATAAGATCTTGCAATTTCCTCGAGCAAAGCCTTGTCAAGATGATGAAAATGTTCCCTATCGATCCGTTTAGATTCTAATAACTCTTGCTTTAACTGGTTTGCATTTAAGTTTTTGCATGTTTTGAGCACTAAATCCGCTAATGCCTTTTCGGGTGTGGCTATCAAGAATCCTCCAACAAAATCTGCAGCTTTTTTTTGTGTGATTCCAACCGAATACCCCTTGGAGGACAATTTATAGTATGCAAAATCCCCTACTGGAGTGTGAAACTCTTTGTTTCTGCCAAGGGTCAGACTTGTCACCGTATGAACCCTTTCCGGTATCATTCCATAAAAAGAGAGAGCCCATTCGAGACTCACATAAGATGGTCCATAAAGAAGGTTTGCCACTTGCTCATAGGGAATAATGAGATTTGAACCTTGCCTGACCTTATCGGCAATCAAATAAAACCCATTTTTTAAGCGAATGAGATCTTGATTTTTCACCATCCTCCCAATGCACTCTCTAGGCTTTCGATATTCAGTTAATAGGCTTAAAAGGGTCTGGGAATCCACATAGGGAGTTTCAATTTGTCTCAATTTTTCTCTCATAATAACCCTAAAAATTCTCTTAATCGTAAAATGCCTGAACTTTTTTTAATATACCAGAATTCCTATTAAAAATGGGAATTCTGGATAAAAAAGATCAATTCCAACCAAAATACCCATTTGTAATGGGTATTTTGGATATCCATAAAAGACTTTAAGGACAAGAAAATAAATGCTTTACGCAGTTCTTCGGCGTTTATATAGGTAGAAGAGCAGCACAGGGGCGATGGTGAGTAGATTTCCGGCTGCGATCATGAGGACATACTTCACTGGGCTGCCGATGGCGACGTGCTCAGGAGGAAGAAAACTGACGAAGATGGTGGCGCTGCACCCAAAAAGGCCAAGGAGGCAGGTGGTCCACATCCCGGCGTTGTTAAAAGGAATTTTAAATGCTTTGGGTCTATCGACATAACGGTGATGTAGGCGGAGCGCGGAAAAGAACATGAGAATATACATGATCATGTAGAGTTCTGTGCTAAGCGCGGTCAAGAACCAATAGAACGCGTTCACACTGGGGACAAGAAGGAAAAGGAGGCAGAAGAAGCTGACAAGAAGGGCTTGTGCGATCAGGATATTCGCAGCGACGCCGTGCTTGTTTTTCTTCATGAACACTTTGGGCAAAAATCCAAACTCAGCGGCATGCAGGAGTCCCTTTGCCGGGGAGATGAGCCAATTGATGATGCCGCCCACTGAGCCGATGACAATCATGACGGTGAGAACTGGAGTTAATGCGCGCATCCCAAAGACTTCAAAAAAGTTACTAAAGACCTGCATGACACCGGAGACTAGGTTGATGTCTTTTTCTGGAAGAACAAATGCAATGGCAAGGGATCCAAAGACCATGGTAAAGAGGATAAAGGCGCTGGAGATGAGAATTGCTTTAGGGAAGTTGCGCTGCGGATCGCGGATGTCATTGACATGGACGCCTGCTAGTTCAATACCGAGAAAAGAGGCCATAATCGCAATCAAAGAGATCCAGTTGGTTGTATCGCTCAATGTAGGAATAAGGGTATCGGCATTGACTGTGATTTGCAGAGGTTTACCGCTAAAGGCCCAGATGATCCCTAAGCAAATTAAAAAAATCATGGGGATGATGGTGCCTATGAGGGCGCAGAGGTTGTTAACGCGCGCAGAGACGTGGAGCCCTTTTAAGTTGACAAGGGTGATCCCCCAAAACACGCAGAGGATTACGGCCACAAGATAGGTCTTATTCTGGACAAGATCGGGATTAATGAGATAGGCGGCAGTTCCTGCAATAAAGGATAGGATCGTGGGATACCAGACCATTGTATTGATCCACTGAAGCCAAATGGCGACCATGGCCCATTTTTCTCCAAATGCACGCGCAACCCAATGATAAACTCCCCCTTTTTCAGGAAACGTGGCGGAGAGCTCTGCTGCCACAAGAGAGGTGGGAATTAAAAAAATGATTGCAGACAGAACAAAAAAGAAAATAAGCGCGCTGCCAAAGAGTGCGGAGGCTGGCAAATTGCGAATGCTATCAATTGCTGCTACGATAAGAAGAACTAAAGAGTAAAAAGGGATTTTGCGCGTGCTCATGAACTTGATATGGGTTAAAAAAATTGGGCCAATTTTAAAGGAACCTAGGATTTATCTCTATACATTGCTTGGGCTTTTTTCGATTCTATTTCGTGGGAAACAAGAGGCTTGGGATAATCGGGGCATAAGGAGTGGTGTTTTTCAAGATGCCAAGCGTGGATCGCCTGAGGGGGCAATGACCTTAATTCGGGCACCCATTTTTTGATATAAATGCAATCGGGGTCGAATTTTTTGCCTTGCGTCCAGGGATTAAAAATACGAAAATAGGGCTGCGCGTCGCATCCGGTGCTTGCGACCCATTGCCAGTTGCCGTTATTTACTGCGGGGTCATAATCAATGAGTGTTTGCGCAAAGTAGGACTCTCCTAAGCGCCAGTCAATATGTAAATCTTTGATGAGAAAGCTGCCAGCGATCATGCGGACGCGGTTATGCATAAAGCCGGTTTCCTTCATTTCGCGCATGCCTGCATCGACGATCGGAACTCCAGTTTTTCCTTCACACCAAAGCTGAAATTTCTTTTTATCGCGGCTCCAAGAGATTCGATTAAACTTTTTATGGAAAGCCCCTTCAAAGACATGGGGAAAATAAAATGCGATCGAGGTGAAAAAATCGCGCCAATAGAGGGAGCGGATCAGGGGGGTGTCGCTACCTAGATGTTTCACCAAAGCGTGGTAAACTTCGCGGGCAGAGCAGGTGGTGAATTTGAGGTGGGGTGAAAGGTGTGTTGTTGCCTCAACGCTTGGAAAATCGCGTAAGGTGGCATAGTCAGTATAATTTCCAAGGGATTTTAAAATCTTTAGTGCTTCGGTTCTTCCCCCTTTTTGCTGGGGGCTACGGTGAGGCAAGATCTTCGTGTAAAGTGTTGAATCTTTTGCAAAATCAATGGGCCGCGCGTAGAATTTTCCTTTAGGAAGATGCAGGGGTTTTGCGACCTCGAGGCGCGAGGCGTTGCGAAAGAAGGGTGTAAAGACAGTATACGGCTTTGAGTCTAATTTTAAGGTGTCCTCCGGGGGATGCAGCAAGAGATCGTGGAAGGTATGGAAGGAAACGGTATGTTTTATACATGTCTGTTCTATGAGCTGATCTCTTTTGCGACTATAGGGGGTATAGTCGCAATTGAGCATGACAGCGTCGATCTTTAATGTCTTGATGCATTGCGCGATAATGGTTTGGGGGGCTCCATAAAACAAGTAAAGCCGCCCATCTGCTTTTCGAATCTCGTGTTCAAGATCTGTTAAGGATTCGATCATGAACTGGAGGCAATGATCGCTCCGATAAGAGTTGTGCTCGATTTGTTCTGGAGTGAAAATAAAACTTAAAACAACTTCCTCCGCATGTTTCAATGCAAAGGCAAGCGCTGTGTTATCTTGCAACCTCAAATCTCTTCGAAAAACAAATAGAGCGCGTTTTATGGTCTTTGCCAAAGCAAATCTCCACTAAATCGATTGATGCAGGTCAGATAGGTTTTATACCCATTTCTATCTTTTGAAAACACTATGAGGTAATTGTTAACGATTTGCCAAGAGGTAATTTTCGCAAAAAAAGCTTTTTCCCACATCTTGTGCCCTAAATAGGAGTAGGCTGAAACTTTATCTTGGTTTTCAAACGTGGAGACGAGGTAGATCCCATCTTCAGTACAGAACATTTTTTCTTGTTCGAAATCATAATCGTTAAATTCTCTTGTTGATGCGGCGGCTGTGATCGCAAGAAAGAGAGCGAGGATAAAAAATCGGATTGTTTTCATAGTGGTCTCCAAAAAGTTGTAAATCAAAAAGATATTACTCAATCTAAAGATTAACCCCAAGCGGGTTTTCAAAAGGGGGCTTGGCAGGCTGAAACCTTTTTTAAAATTGCATGAATTGTTATTTTGAAGTAGAATCGAACCCATGTTTTTTAATTTTTGAGGAGTCCCATGCCTAAGCGTCCCGATCTTGCTGATGAATACACAAAACATTTTGCCCATCCGATCCGCGCTTGGATTATCTGGTTTTTAAGCGCTTTTTTTATGTTCTACAAATATGCCTTAGAAGTCTCTCCAAGTGTCATGACAAAAACATTGATGAGTACATTCGAGATTAGCGGGGCTCAACTGGGAAATTTTGCAGCGACCTATTTCTATGCTTATCTGATTATGCAAATTCCAGCAGGTCTTCTTCTTGATAAGTTCGGCCCGCGTAGGGTAACGACGATCGCAATAGCTCTTTGCGCTCTCGGGGGCTTGATCTTTGCAGAAGCACAGACGCTGCTCGTTGCGGGCATTGGACGCTTTCTAACGGGTGTCGGCGCTGCCTTTGGCGCGGTTAACTGCTTAAAGTTGATTGCTAATTGGTTTCCGTTTAAACATTTTGCTTTTATGACGGGCTTGATGATGACAGTCGGCATGCTCGGCGCCGTCGGAGGACAGGCTCCTCTTTCTGCATTCATCGACGCGCTCGACTGGCGTCTTGCGATGAGCTACATTAGCTATGCCGGATTTATCCTCGCAGCTTTATTTGCTCTTATCGTTCGCGATAAAGCGCCTGATCACAAACGAACAAAACAGGTTTCTTCTTCAAAAATGCCTCTACTCGAGGGGCTGATGAAAGTTCTTAAAAATCGTCAATCCTGGTGGCTCGCCGCCTACAGCGGATTTGCTTTTGCTCCTGTCATGATCTTTGGCGGTCTTTGGGGGGTATCGTTTATTTCTGAGGGGTATGGATTAAGCTCGGGCCTTTCTGCTCAAACCGTTTCCTTGATCTTTATCGGATTTGCCGTAGGAGCTCCCGTATTTGGATGGTTTTCCGATTGGATCGGCAGACGTAATGTGGTGATGTTTTGGGGCACTTTGCTCGCAACAATCTGCATCTCGATTGTGATTTATGCACCGGGTGTTTCGCAACTAATGCTGACATCGACGCTCTTTTTGTTCGGGTTTTTCATCAGCAGCTTCCTGCTCTGCTTTACGATGATCCGAGAGATCAATTTGGCAGCGCTTTCTGCGACTGCTATCGGATTTATGAACGCGTTTGATGCGCTTTTCGGGGCATTCTCTGATCCGATGACTGGAAAATTTCTCGATATGACGTGGACGGGAAAACTCGTGGATGGCGCACGGATCTTCTCTGTAGAAAACTACAAAATGGCGTTTTTAACGATTCCAATCTACTTGATTATTTCATTAGTACTAATGGCAAAAATTAAAGAAACGTATTGCAAGCAATCTTCACCTTCTTCTTTGCCTTAATGTCTGAAATTTTTCCTTCTCTAGACAATTAACTGTTGTCTAGAGTAATCTCGCCCCCTTTTTAATAAAAGGGGGTTAACAATGTCTACTTTCTCTATTTCGTCTAAAACACAAGCTTTGAAACCAAGAGGGACATCTAGTCCGCATCTGCAAACAGCAACTTCTTCTTCCTCATCTGAATTGGTAAAACAATCTCTAGAAGAAAACCTGCACGCAGGGCAATCCTCTTCTTCTCGCTCTCTTGCAAAACGGACCACAATTACCAAGGATGTTGACTCTTTATCTGAGCATTTTGGACGTCTTGAAATTCCAAGCGGTCATGGAAAAAAACAGCGCACACCTAAGAGCAGCAGCAATTACGACAATTTTTCTTGCTCGGTACTCCCCTACTTTGGTTCTTGCCCTGACGTTAATGAAAACAAAACACAGACGCGTAAAACGGAAAGAAAAACTAGCTCCTCTCATTCGACAAGCAGCTCTTCAAGTGCGTCATCGAGCTCTAGCTCGTCATCCTCTTCTATTGCATCTGAAAAAAAACAGCGCACGTCAAGATTTGAGACAGATACCGCGCCAATAACACCTTTTAGTGATGAGAGGGCAAGCAGCTCTTCAAGTGGGTCATCTGTAGTAGAGTCTTCGAGCTCTAGCTCGTCATCCTCTTCTATTGCATCTGGAAAGAAGCAGCGCACCTCAAACTTTGAAACAAATTTAGCGCCAATAACACCATTTAGTGATGAGAGGGCAAGCAGCTCTTCAAGTGGGTCATCTGTTGTGGAGTCTTCGAGCTCTAGCTCGTCATCCTCTTCTGTTGCATCTGGAAAGAAGCAGCGCACCTCAAACTTTGAGACAAATTTAGCGCCAATAGCACCTTTTAGTGATGAGAGGGCAAGCAGCTCTTCAAGTGAATCATCGAGCTCTAGCTCGTCATCCTCTTCTATTGCATCTGGGAAAAAACAGCGCACGTTAACGTTTGAGACACATACTTTGCCAATAACTCCTTTATCTCATGCAAATCGTTTGGCTTGCGGGGCTAGAAAAAAAATGCTCAATCGGCAATATGATAGCGCGTTAGAGGATTTTCAATTAGCGTTTCAAGCTTTTTTTAGCGAAAAAGATCCACAAAGCCGGATCCCTGGGACACTTTCACCCTCTCACGCACTCTCTGATTATGTTCCTCCTCACGTGATAAAAGATGCTGGGTTTTGCTACTATAAATTAAATGAATTTGAAGCCTCTTCCCGCCTCTATGATCAGACGCTTGCGGCTTATAAAAAAAGAAATGTGTCTATTTCTCCGAAGGTATATGGAATGGCTGGATTATGCCAGCTTCTCTCTGGGCAAAGTGAAAATGCGTATCCCTTTTTCGAGAGGGCTGCAAAACAGGCTCTTTTAGTTCCTGGATGGATTTGGGCTAGAGCCGCTCACCGGTTTCTCGAGATGGGGCGTTTTGCCGAGGTTTCTGGTTTTAGCGCAAGGGCTCAGAGCTCTTATGAGTTTCAAAAGAAAAAAATTCCTTTGGACTATTGGGAACCTGCCATTACAGCGGCAGTTAAGGTGGGACGGTCTAACGCCTTCGTGATTGGGCTTGTAGAAAAAGCATTATTCGCTTTTCGTTGTCACAACATCAAACCGCCTCAATCTCTTTTCATCTCAGGAATGCATGTTTATCTCAAAATGGGGGATCTTGAAAAAGCTCTAGAGCTGTCTCATCTTTCTGTGCAACATCTTTAGAAGGCTTTTAAAGAGGTCTCAATCGGTAATTTCTTTCTTGCCGATTTTGCGGCTGCTTTTTTTGGGCTGGCTTTGACATAGAGAAGATGATTGCGGCGGAAATATGTGTCGTCGATGAAGTCAAAGAAGAAAAAGTAGTCGCTTGCAAGATTAAAAAATGAAGAGTCCATTCCAGGAACGGCAAATGGGAAGGGGGGGATCTTTTTATGCTTGGTGGCAGAGGGCGTGGGAGGAACGGGCGGCGGGATGATGCAGTCTTTGATCACAACGCCGTTAAAAATAATCTTGCAAGGAGGATTTGAAGTTATTGGATGAACGGTGTTGTCAAAGGAGCTTCCATTAATGTCGGCTAGGCTATTGGGGTGTCCGTCTGCACCTACAAAAATCTGATTGGATGTATGGACTGTGATGGGACTTGCAAGTGAGCCGACATCGCCGCCTAACGCATTTAAAAAGGCGGTATTTGTCGAATTGATCACAGCGGCATTGTTGGCATTACTAATCGTGGTATTAGAGAGCAGGTTCGTATTAACGACGTCGATAGTTCCTGCTAAATCAATACTTCCTGCTGTAATAAAGAAGTTATTAATGGTTCCGCCGCCATCGACTTTATCAAGATGCGTGGCGCCGCTTCCTGCATTTACAATGATATTTTCAAAGAGAGAGCCTTCAATATCTGTGAAAGAAAAAGCGCCATTATTAGTCACAACGTTTAGGTCTGTCATTGGAGAGAGCTGGACGACTCCATTCGCAAAGGTGATCGATCCGCCAGAAGAGGTCATATTCACTTGTGAGCCGGATGTGAAGTTGATGTTTGCCCCTGCAGAATAGGATTGGCTCCCTGAATAGAAGACGTTGCCTAAGGTGATGTCATTTGTAGCATTTAAGGCGAGAGCTCCAGTTATCCCTGGAACATTAGTGCCAACTCCATTGAGAATGATATTATGTGCGCTTGTGACTGTAAAGTCTGCTAGAGCAACTTCATCGCCTAAAATATGATTGAGCACAACATCTCCAGTTCCTGCCTGAATGGTGAGATCAAACGGGCCATCTGCATCGTCTAAGAAGGTAACATTTCCGGCGCCTAGCCCTGTATCGAGAAGAAGATTTCCTGTGAGAATGATATCTTCTTGGATGGTGATGTCTTGATTATGGGTTGTAATCGATCCTCCAATGAACATCTCTGCATTTCCTGTCTTGTTAAACGGCCCGTCTAAGGTGATGATTTGTGTGGAAGAAAAGGTCGCAGAGCCAGAGGCATCTAAATTCAGGGGGCCAAGGTTTGTTGTCGTAATGGGACCTTGGAACAAGAACATATTTCCAGAAAGGGTGATGCCTGCAGCACCGCTTGTGGTAAGAGAACTTGTAAATGTGGCAAGGTTTGTAATTCCTGTAAATTGGATCACACCGACATTGAGTGCGGCTGATGTCAGGTTAAGCGCACTGTTGACTTGAAGCTGTGTTAGTCCGCTGACATTTGCATTGAAATGGATGCTGCCAGCACCTGCTGACAAGGTGAGATCTCCAGCGCCAGAGACAGTGCTTGAGAAAGTGATATCTCCTGTTGCTGAGCCTGTATTCAAGACAACAGGGTTAGTGTTGCACAAAGTGACGGGAGCTGTGAAGAGAATGGATCCTGTACCAGAGGTGATGTCATCGCACAGGGAAACAGATCCAGCTCCTAACTGAGAGAAGGAGCCTGCAACATTAAAGGGAGCTCCCATGTCGATGGCAACGGAAGCCCCTGCGCCAGTCAGGGTGATCTGAGCCGGGCCAGAGCCTGCTGTCGAAACAGGTGCTGTAAACTCAAACTGATTGCCATTTAAGACAATGCCGCTGCTGAGCGTTGTGTCCAATGTCCCATAGGTAGCAAGACCTGATCCTGCAAGCTGTGTGATCGATCCTGAATGGATGGCTTGTGTGGTGACGTTATGTGCGTTGTTGATGGTGAGTGTCGTAATGGCAGGCGAGGCTCCTATATCTGCCTGAATCAAAATATTGCCATCTGTTCCTGCATCAAGAACAAGATCTTGAGCGCCATTAATTGCACTTACAATCGTAATATCGGCTCCTCCATCACTATTTAACGTTGTAGATCCTATTAAAGTGATCGGGTTGTTAAATGTGATCATCTGGTCGTTTGCATGCACTAATCCAGAAAGGGACACAGCGCCTGTACCGCTCTCAGAGAAGGGGCCAGAGAGCAGAGTGGAAGGGCCTGCATTGAGTGTTAAAAGTCCTGAGTGGGAAATAGCACAAGGGCCTCCATTTGTGGAGATCAATGAGCCGGTTAAGTTAAAGGTATGTCCTGTTAAATGGATCCCTCCTACCCCATTTGTGCTCAGAGTGCCAATCATCGTAGTGGTCCCCCCAACACTAGAGGCTGACTGGGTAATAGAAAGGGCGCTAATAGAGAGGGTGTTAATCGTGTTTGCTGTGGTAAATGTGAGCGCTCCAAGCGGCGTCAAAGCACCTGCTGTGCCGAACCAATTGATATCCGCATTGCCTGGGTTAAGGACTGCGCCTCCAGGGCCATTGATGGGAGCGTTAAAGGTGATTGGCTGATCGGTTGTATGCAGGGTGGGTAAATTAGAAAAGGCTGCGGGACCTACAAATGAAATCGTGCTTGTATTGCTAGTGATGTTTGCGCCGATGACGGTGAGTCCAGAGCCATTGGTTTGCGTAAAGGCTCCATCGGCAGTGCAAGGAGCTGAAATTGTCAATTGTCCGGAATTGGAAAGGGTGATTGGACCTGCTGCACTTGTGGTCATTGGGCCGCTGATCGAAAAGGCTGAGCCAGAGAGGACAGCCCCTCCTGAGCCGAGAATAGTTGTCCCTGAGAATGTGGTGGCTCCCAGAGGCGTTGCAGCAATTTGAGTGATTTTAGATGCAGTGAGGTTTTGCTGAATGAGGACATTATTTGCTAATTGGATCGTAATGATCCCAAGGGGTGTGGCTCCGACTGTTTGCTGGAAGCTGATGTTCCCAGAACCACTATTTAAAATAAGATTCTGTGTGCCATCTAATGTATTATAAAATGTGATGGAACCTGCCCCGGCTCCTGAATCTAAGGTGGTGGTTCCGGCAAGACTAACAGGACCATGGAAATCAATGGGGGCATTTGTCGTTGTGATCGTGCGGTTTAAATTGACAGGTCCATTTCCTCCTTGATTAAAGCTGCCTGCCGATAAAATCGTTCCAACTGCGGTGCTGGTAAATGTTCCTCCGTTGTTGTTATTGACAGTGATGCTGCCGCTGCCTGTCGTTGTCCAGTTGGCTCCGCGGATGAAGTTGGTGCCGGTAAGGTTGATCCCGCCGCTTCCTGATGTGATGATATTGCCGCTTAAGGTCGTAGTTCCAGTCATGGTAGCGCTGTTTTGGATCAACGCCGTAGCTGAAATGCTTCCTGCATTGACATCTGCCGCTGAGACGATCGTCAAGGTTCCTAAGCTAGGACCCGCGCCGACTGCTGCCATAAAGAGGATCGATCCGTTTCCAGCGGTAAGAGTGAGATCATTTGTGCCGTTTAATGCACTCATGAATGTGATGTCTCCAGCTCCAGATCCGGTGCTAAGACTTGAGCTGAGGGCAACAGTAACAGGACTTGCATAAGTGATGTCATGGTTGTTTGTTTGAATGGATCCGCCGAGGAAGACAGGTCCTGTCCCATTTTGAAGAAAGGCGCCATCAAGGTTGAGGGTCGTTACAACACTGCCTGTTAAAAAGCCTGAATTTGTAACGGTTAATCCTCCGCCGTTTGTGGTTACAATGCTTCCGGCGTTGGCGATGAAATTATTTCCTGTCACAGAAATCCCCAACGGTCCATTAGTGAAAATGGCGCCATTGAGCGTTGCTGTACCAGAGGAATTCGCCACTTGGATAGCGCTTGCAGAGACGCTTGTAAACATCAAATTATGGTTGCTGCTGATTGTAATCGTGCCTACAGGATTCATGACCGAGCCGATCGCTGCATCAAAGGTTAAATCGCCGCCTCCTAAAGCTAGCGTAAGAGACCCTGTTCCGGCAAGCGCACTATTGAATGTGATGGCTTGCCCTGCGGCTGAGGTGTCGATGGAGGGGGTGCCGCTTAATGTCACTAAGCCTCCGATTGTAACGGGCTGATTTGCAGTGATGGAACCTGCGAGGTTGACAGCCCCGCCTGTTTGCGTGAGGGCTCCTGAGAGATTAGCGACAAGTGTTGCATCGAGATTCAATGTCCCGGTATTGCCGACAATAAGAGAGCCGTTCATGAATGTGTTAAAGGTGCCTTTTAAACTGAAATTTGTGCCGCCAAGCTGAGCTCCAATAACGCTGAGCACATTTGTTGGGCCATTTAAAGTGGTTGTCCCCGAGCCGCTAAACTGAACAAGGGCATCGACAATGAGTGTTTGTGCGTTGACATTGCCTGCAGAATCAATTTCCAACAGACTTAACGGATGAGAGCTTCCAACAGCTTGATTGAGGTTGATCGTGCCAGCGCCTGCAACTAGTGTCAGCCCTCGGAGATTATCGACATCTCCATCGAGAAGGCCATTAAAAGTGATGTCGCCGCCTGATGTTGTAAATACATTGGTCGCTGTAAGCACAACAGGTGTTGGGAAGGAGAGGGGGGTATTGGTCGTGGTGATATCGCCATTTGCAAAAAGGGTGCCCGTCGGCGCTAAGGTAAGCGCATTAGAAACAATGTCGCTGTTTAAAGTGACTGTTGACCCGCTGATCGATGTGGAGGCAAATTCTGTATTGCCGGCTGTGCCAATTGCTCCGACCTGCAGCGTTCCTGCGCCTGAATTCATGATGAGCGTGCGTAAGCTTGAAGCTCCTGCATGGACAGCACCGACAGAAAGAGCGCCGCCTGACGTATTTAGGGTTAAATTGGTCGAGGATCCTAGCTGAATGGGGGCGGTATTAAAACTCATCGCGCCTCCATTAGAATTGAAGGTTGTAAGCGCTCCTGCGCTCATTAGGTATTGTGTGCTTGTGGTATAGCTTTGGATATGAGCATTGTAGGTTGTTCCTGTATAATGGATCGTATTTGAAGCAGTTAAGGTGATCGTTCCAGTGACACCTGCAGAAGCAGCTCCTATGTTAGCGAGGGAAATATTACGACCGGTTAGGGTTAAATTATTTAGAGGCATGCGCACGGGGTTAGCCCCTACTGCTTGGCTTAACGTAATACTTCCCACCCCAGCCTGAACCGTTAGGCTCTGCGTACCAGCGAGAGTATCGATGGTATTAGAGAGGGTGACATCCCCTCCTGTTGTTCCGGAATTCAAAACCGCGTCTCCACCTAGTACGAGCTTTGCGGCAAATGAAATGGGGGCATTATTGGTATTAATCGTGCCTGCCAAAGCAACGGTCCCTGTACCAAGTTGCGTAAAGGAACCATCAATTGTGGTCGTATTTCCAGCAACTCCTGTGATCGTTCCAGTATTTGCGATCGTGATGACAACAGGCCCTGAATTGAGCGTTGTCAAGTTACCGTGACGGAAGAAATTTGTTCCTGTGACGTTGACGCCGCCAGGTCCTGTTGTCGTTAAATTGGCGGCTGTCATCGCAGTTCCGACAAAAGAGGTGCCGCCGCCTGCTAACCTGACAAAGGAATCAGCAGTTATGTCGGCAGTTAGGGTCGTGTTGAAATTGTTGATGATGGTGATGACGCCTACCGGGAAATTATGTCCTATGACCCCATGAACAAAAATATTGCCATTGGATCCTGCATTGAGGGTGATGGGGAAAAGCCCATCCACTGTCATTGTGCTCGCAAATGCAATGTCTCCATTGCCCGCGCTTGTATCTAAGGAAACTGGGCCTGTTAAAGTGGTGGGAGAGCTAAGCGAGATGAAAGAGCCCATGCCCGTTGTCACTGCGCTGCCCCCAAAATGCATACTGTCTAGCCCGCCCATGCCTATCTGAGTGAGATTTCCTGCAATTGTAAACGTTTTATTGGGACTAAAGGTGACAAGCGAGGTGTTTGTCACAGACAGAGGGCCTAATGCTGTTGTCGTGACATTGCCAAGGAATGTGATGTTGCTTGCCGTAAGGCTAACGCCGCTGCTTCCGCTTGTTGTGATATCGCTATTAAACAGTGTGGTTCCAGTTCCTGCAGACTGCAGAATGGAAACCGCACGGACAGCTTGCATGGTGAAATCATGTGCATTTGTAACACTCAAAGCTCCTAAAGAAAATAGAGGTGAGATGCCGGCATTCAATTGGAAAATCACATCTGCTGTTCCGGCATTCAATTGAAGATCGCCCATATCAAGAGCTGTATTGCCTGAGACGGTATTATGAAAGGTGATTGGCTGATTGGCGGCGCTGCTATTTAAGATGGCTCCGCTGCCTGATGTTTTGACAGGTCCAAAAAAGTCGATGGCGCCAGTTGTTGTCGTCACGCTCCCTGCTAACAAGGTGGATGTAGAACCTCCTGTTCCAATCTGCTGGAAGGCATGATTCGCGCTGATTGCAGAAGTTGCAGCAATGGTCAAAAGCTGGGAGTTATTGATGCTGATCGAACCTGCTGCCGATGCGTTGACATTGGCATTAAAGATGAAATTGCTGCCGACTAAGGTGATTCCAGAGGCGGTATTCGTGTCGACAAGGCCGTTAAAGGTAGTTGTACCAGATCCTGCTTGCTGGGAGATGGAAGCAGCTTTTACAATGCCTGCTGCATTGACATCAGCAACGGATTGAATGATTAAATTACCAAGGCGGGTGGAATTACCGACATTTGCGTTGAAGTTAATGGTACCGCCATCTGCGATCAAAGTCAGATCTTGAGATCCATCGATTGTGCTTCCAAAAGTGATGTTATTGCCGACAGGTCCTGTTTTTAAAATGATGGGAGAGAGAGCTGGAGCAAATAAGGTGATTGGGCCTGCAAAGTCAAGGGATGAGTCCACAGGCTCGATATTGGCACTTAAGTGAACAGCTCCTGTTCCAATTTGAGAAAATGGCCCGCCTGAGGTGATATTTGCAGCGATAGTGAGCGTTTGGGCGCCATTATTAAATGCAACTGGACCTGGGACAGCAGTGGAGATTGTGCCATTTTGCGTGATCACTCCGCCTGTAATATTAACCCCGTTGACTCCTGTGGTGTTTATGGCCCCGCTAAGAGTTGTCGTTCCGGTGCTATTCACCTGAGTTAGAGAGGCTGCATTCACAATCGGATAGTTGACATCCGCAGCGCTATGGACAGTGATCGCATTAAGGGCTGTTGATCCGCCAAGATCTCCATTGAAGACAATGTTTGCAGCTCCTGCAGTGAGATCTAAGTTAAAGTTATGGTCTACAGTATCCAAGGTCAGAAGGCCGCCGTTCGAATTTAAAAGGGCATTGCCCGTCAAGGTCATGGGATTATTAAAGGTAAGTGTATGGGAACTTAAGGTGCCCCCAAAGTTGACAAGACCTCCTACTCCACTTTCTGTAAAGGATCCATCGATTGAGGTCATCACCCCTGTCGTCAGATCGAGCAGGCCAGTATGAGCCAGTGCAACAGTACCGCCGCTTGCTGCTGCTGTAATGAGATTACCTGCGATCGTGATGTTAACACCTGTTAGGTTAATGCCTGCCATCAACGCTGTAGAGAGATCGCCTGTGATTTGAGTTAACCCTGTCCCTGAAGTCTGAGTAATGGAAGCTGCGGAGATCCCTGCTGCAGTGAGGTTTTCAACACTTACGATCTGAAGTGCGCCGATCGGAATCATGCTGCCGATCGCTCCTAGTGCAATATCTGCTGACCCTGCGCTGAGAACTAAACCATTGGTATTTAGAAGTGTGTCATCAATTGTCGAACTGAAAGTGATGTTTTGATTGTTGCTAGAGGCATCTAGATTTGTCGTTCCCTGTAATGTAGCAGCTGTTGCAAAACGAATTTCTCCGCCTGATGTGATCGCTCCTGCAAGGACATTCGGCCCTGTTCCATTTTGAGTGAAGGCGCCAGCTGGCGTAAGGTTGGCAGAGGTTCCTAATGTCAAGACCCCTGGAGTTTGATTGGTTACCACAATCGGCGCGTTAGTGCTTGATGTATGGACTGTCGTGTTAATCGAGAGATTCATACCGGTAAAATGCAGTCCTGTGGGGCCGCTGAGATCGACAGGGCCATTAAGCGTGGTGGTTCCAGTGCCTGCTGATTGGACATAATCTAAGGCCTTGATGCTAGAGCTCATAAGAGAGAGATTCACATCATGGGCTGAAGTAATCAAAATCTGCCCTAAACGGATGTTGCTGCCAATCGCGCCGCTTAAAGTGATATCCCCTGTCCCAGCAACAAGTGTCAAGTTTTGCGCACCTACAACTGTCCCATCGATCAAATTCGTAAAGGAGATGTTTCCACCTGTAGGATTTGCCGTTGTGATATCGAAGTTGCCGGTCAACGTGGTGGCGCTTGCAAAAGAGACTCCAGCATTATGTGTTAACACAACTCCGCCAATTGAGACTGTGCCCCCAACTCCGCTTTCAGAAAACGTCCCATCGGTATTAAAACTGCTTCCGGATGTCACATCCAGAAGGCCTGTATGCGATAAACTCATGGCACCGCCGCTTGCTGTCGAAAAGGCACCAGAGAGGTTAATTGCGGGCGAGGTGATGTGAATGCCGCCTGAGCCTGTTGTGGTGAGCCCCGCAGCAAAGCTTGCAGTTCCACTTCCTGCTGTCTCGGTAAAGGTTCCTACATTCATCGTGCTGTTGACAGAAACATTAATTGCCTGGTCGATGCTAATCGATGTCAATGGGGCCGATCCTCCAACAGGACCTGCAAAGGTCACAGAACCTGTGCAGGCGCCAAAATTAATGGCAAGAGCGCCTCCGCCGGGGTTTGCATTCACTGCCTGATTAAAAATGACATCGCCATTAGCCCCGCAGGAGAAGGTCACAGAACCATTAATAAAGACGGGCACGCTATAGGTTGCAGGGATCGTTTGAGGCCCTGAAAGAGTTGTGCTTGTAGGGCTGTTGACAGTTAAACTTGTGGCAAAAACGTTTGAGGCTAAAACAGGTGTAGGTGTAAACGTGTTCGCCGTTAAAACGACATTATTGAGATCTTGGCCCATCGCTCCGATCTGAATAAAGGTATAATCTCCTGTGAATGCATCCATCGTGAAGTTGAAACCTGCGCCCAGCAGGTTGCCCATCGAAATATTTCCCCCGTTACTCAAGAGAGAAAGAGCTCCCGCATTCAACTGAATTGTTCCTGTATTAAAGGTGATCGGAGAGCCTGCGGTAGAAACTGTCGTGTTAGCGGCATTCATATTGAAATTGCTTGCTGCTGTGTAGATCTGTGTCGCGGCGTGATAGGTGGTTCCAGTAAAGGCAATGTTGGTTGCGGCAGTGAGAGTCGTCGTGCCGCTAGCCCCGAGGCCTACACCTCCCAATCCGTTCCAACTGATATTACCCGCTGTAATCGTGAGGTTGTTTAAAGGCGTTAACGCACTAATGGGATTATCGACAGTGACGGTGCCAGAGCCTGTTAGCAACGACAGGTCAAAACCAATAGAATGGGGATCTACGCTGCCTGTGATGTGGATATTGCCAGCTCCTCCTGATGTGGAAAGTGTCGCTGAGGCTGTCGGCTGTAGATTTCCAGTGATTGTAATCGAGCCTCCAGCTGTCGTGATATTTCCACCGACATGAACGGTTCCTGTCTCTTGAACGGTCGTTGTCGTTTGCACTGAGCTAGCTTGGAAAACACTAGCGCCCGATGCGCTTAGGCAGTTTAGAGGCCCTGCAATACCGGCTCCTAGTGCTGCATCGAGAGCCACATCTCCTGTGCCCGCAACTAACGTTAAGCAGAAGGGGCCATCTACTGTATTGATCAAATGCACATTGGCACCTGCGGACATTCCTCCGTTTGTAGAATCGAGTGTGACATCATGGGTCAATGTGATTGGGTCTGCAAAAGTGATCGTGTCGCTCGATGTTCTGATCCTAGCTCCTAAAGAAACAGCCCCGCCGCCGCTTTCACTAAAATTACCTGTAAGCGCATGGAGTGCAAAGGGCATCGTAAGAGAGCCTGTATGCACAATGCTCAAGCCTCCATTACCCATTGCTGTCACGGCTTGATCAAACTGAAATTGGTTACCGGTTAACGAAATGCCCGCAGCTCCGCTTGTCGCTATTGTGCTTTGGAAATGCGTAAGGCCCGTGCCAGCTATCTGAGTGATTGCAGTAGCAAAGAGAGCTGCTGTTGTGACATTAGCACCACTTTGAAACGTGATCAGATCCAAGGGATTTGTCCCGCCAACCACACCACTAAGAGAAACGCTTCCAGCGCCTGCTACAAAAGTTAAATCGCGCGGCGTTGCATCGCTATTTACAGAACTAGAAAGGGTAATGGCACCGCCTGCTGAATTCAAACTCACATCTGCATTTAAAGTGGTAGCGCCTGCAATTTGCAAAGTTCCTGTTGTAGTGATGTTGGATCCTAGAGCAACAGTGCCACCCACACCTGATTGCGTAAAGGTGCTGCTTGAAAGGATGGGAGAAGAAGGAGCTATCGTAAGAAGCCCTGTATTAACAATCGAAATTGCGCCTGCACTCGTTGTTACGTTGTTGTTAATATTAACGGCATTTCCTGAGATATTAATCGCACCTGTCGTTGT
>JAIELY010000019.1 GCA_019752555.1 Rhabdochlamydiaceae bacterium | reverse complement strand
AATTAATGGACCTGTTGGTAGAAAAATTTCCTTGGGACACTTTCTATTCGGTGAGAAATAAATGCTCTAAAGGAGTTTTGTTAAGCCTTATAACAGCTCTTGCCCTGGACAAAAGAAATCCCTTTTTGATTATTGGAGGGGATTCTATACTAGCGTTGTTTCTCAGAAATCTCTGCCACTGTGGCTGCGTGAGAGCGGCCGGGGCTGAACCCTCGTAAAGTGAGCTGTGTCGCATTCTGCACAGCTCACTTTACGATCGTCCAGCGCCGTGGGGTTTGACCCTAGCCGCGGGGATAGGGAATTCTTGGAAATAACACTAGGGCTGTAAATGTGGAGGAGGTATGTCAGGACAAGGGAGATTGCCCATCGGCAGAGTTGCGCTTGCTAAGACGCTTGCGGTAGATTTTGTTTCCGAACACAGTAAAATCCTATTGGCTTCGCTTGTCACTCTGATAGTCCTTCTCTTTTGCCTCTTTCAACTCTCGGGGCGTTTCGAGGCTCAAAGAAAATCGGATTTTTTGGCGGCGCAGGCAGCCTATTCTGCATGGATTTCTGCAGCTGCAGCTGATGGAGTGTTATTTAAAGAGTTAGAAAAGCCCTTAAACCGCCATCCTGAGCTCCAAGCAAAGTTCGGCGCTCTCATTGCCCAGCGCTGTTTGGCAGTCGAGGATTCCAAGAGGGGCTTGAGTTACGCTGCGCGTAGCTTAAAACGCACAGAACATCTGCTTTCTCCTTACTATACCCAGTTTTCTCAAAATTCTCTTCGGATTGTAAATGGGAAGTTTAAAGAAGCGCTGAGCTCTGCGAAGGAATTAAAGACTGCGATGGAAAAGGATCTCGCTTTTTGGGAAAGCCGCGATAAAATGGTTCGCTCCGGCCATTTGCTCTATGCGTACAACTTGCTGCGCATCGCTTCCTTGGAAAGAGAAGCTGGAACAAAAGAAGGAGAGCTCCTTGCGTGGAATGAGCTTTTCAAAAATGCCGGATGGTCCGGAGTTCCTTCTTCTTCATCAAAGACTTACGATCCAGAGGCCTACCTCGCGCTCGCGCGGACTTTTCAAGACGGAGAGGTCTCTCTTGTCGAATTTATTCAGCAGCGCAAGAGGGAGCTGGAGGAAGGTTAACCTTTACTTAGGCCCAGACTCTCTTGCTGACATATACATGTCTTTGCCCCCATGCAATCCGATCAAAAGGAAAATGAGCGGGCTCAAGAAAATAGAAACCACCAAAAGAACAATCCCTAACACCAGCTGCGTTGTCGTCTCTTGCTTAAAGATGAACTGCAGAGCGCTTCTAGAGAGTCCTGCCACTTTTTGAGCAAGAAGCATGCCGATGATCGCTCCGATCACAACGGCGCTAATCAGCCACATCATGCTATAGATTGCCGATCCGAAAATGCCGGCTAGGATAAAACTCAAGCAAAAAAAGACTTCGAACCGATGCTTTTTTGCAAAATTTTCGAGCTCTTTCACTGAAACGCCCTCTTTGTTTTTGTTTTCTTCCATATGTCCGCCTTTTACTTTAAATTTCTGTGTGGTGCACAGAGATATAGATAATTCTCTTCCTTATATCTTAATGTAATTAATTAAATAATTTTTAGCAACTCTGTTTATTTGCGGGCTTTTTGGATTGAGCTTCAGATTTTTTCCAGAATCTTATAGACTTGTTTACTTTGGAAACGGCTGATCATGTCGTTAAGGAAGTGCTTTTCGTGAAGATTTTGGCTTACTCCCGATGGAATATTGACCGCCTATTAAAGGGCGCTTGTATTGGGATTGCAGCAGCGATTGGCTTATTTTTCCTAGGCTGGTTTCTTTTCATTCAGCTATACCCCTGGGAAGCGGACGAAGGGATCGAGATTAGCAGTGCAAGAGCGCTCTCCCAATCGGCGCCCCCCTTTTCGTATGAAGCGATTGGAACAGGCGCTCTGACGTTAAATCCACATGCAACCTATGGGTGGGTCTCTGAGATTGCCCGCGATCTTGTGATCATAGCTTATAACAGCCGTCCCGATATCTCTCAGAAAGAAGCCTCTCTATTGCTTAGTTTAAAAAACACCAAAGAACAAAAGCATCTGATCAATGGAAAAACCCTGTTTTTGGATTCTGTCAAAGAGGGGGATGGTTTTGTGTTTTCAGATGCTCCGCAGGCGATCTGGGTTAAACCGATCTTGCTTGATGAGGGGGGAGTTCTTGTTGAAGTGGGGCGTAAGCTAGGATCTTTCGATACCCCCCACAGTGAAGAGAAGGGGCAGTTTTTTGTGCAGCCCAATCCCCTAGGGCTTAAATCTGCTTTTAATTCGAGTTTGAATTTTGCTCATACCTTAAAAGGGGCTAGAGCGTGGGGGCAAGACCTGCTCCTTCAAAAATACGGAGGGCGGGAATATCAAGCAGTAAAAGAAAAATTCAAGCTTGAGTTCTCTCATGAGGGAGTAGCTTATGCCTGTTTTGTTTCCTCTGGGGATCAATTGGTCTGGAAGGGACAGGAGTGGAAAGTTGTCGAACCAGATGACATCACCCTCGGCCATCCTGTAGCGCTTGTCAAGGCAGCAACAGCTAAAGGCATTGAGGTGTCCGCGTGGGATGAGACAGGCTATTATCCCCTGCAGCTCAGTCTGCCCTTAGAGCACCCGCAAAAGTTCAACGGTAAAATGGATGGGATGCCGACAGCTCTGCGCCTGAGAACCGCTACGCAGGTCAGTTGTTTGCTTGGAAAAAAGCGGCTGATCTTACGCCAAGGAGATTGGGCCCTAAAGACCTCTTCCGGTTGGCGGATTCTGCGTAAAAAAGAAGATATCGAACGTTGTCTGTCCCATAGAATGCGCGGTGAGCTTTTAATTTTTGATAAATTGGAAAAAGAGCAGGGGCGTTGGGTTTTCAAAGGACACCTCTTTGATGAGATGCGCACCCAAAGCCAGCCTCTTTCCCTTCCGATCGATTCTGAAAAAAAAACCAGTAAAACTCATCGAAAACGCAAACTCCCATTTGCCACAAAGTCGGTTCTTCCTCTATGGTTTTTCTTTTCTGACGCGGGGACTTCATGAAAACAAGATTAATGGTATTAGCAGCCCTTTCTCTGATCCTGCCCGCGGGCTTTTCCCAGACGATTGCCGATAAGCTCGCCTCTGGAAGCGCAAAGCCGGGCGAGAGTGAAATGAATATCGATACACTTTTGCGCGAGGTAAACAAAAATTTAGTTTCCCTGCGTCAGGATCTCGATACATGCTACTCCCAAGTGGCGCATCTTAAAGAGAGCGGCGCGCAAGAAGAAGAATATTTCGATTTGCTCAAGAGAGTCAATGCCATTAAGCAAGAGATGCTCGAGCTGGAAAATAGGTGGCGCTCAGCATCTGTTGAAGATTCGAAAAAAGACGAAGAAGGGTATGCGCTCTGGGACCAAGAAGAGACCACCCTGAACCAGCTTGTGATGGAGTTTGGTTCTCTTGATTATCTCTATGTGATCCCTCCTGAGCTGATGACGACCAAGCTCAATATGCATTCCAATATTCCCATCCCACGCGAATCATGGGGAGATGTTTTAGAGATTATTTTAGCTCATAATGGAATCGGCGTTAAGAAAGTCAATCCTTACGCAAGACAGCTCTTTCTTCTCAAACAAGACCCTTCCGCAGTGCGGCATATCGCTTCCACCCCCGAAGATCTCCATTGGATCGCGGATCACTCCCGTTTGTTTTACGTCTTTTCCCCTCCTGTCGAGCAAGTAAAGAGCACCTTCCAATTTTTTGAGAGGTTTGCCGATACTAAACAGACGTTTATCTATCAAGTGGGACCTAAAATTGCGATCGTTGCCTCCAAAGATGAAGTGCAAAAGCTTCTCGACCTTTACCGCTCTGTTTGGAGCGATGGCAAAGGGAAAGTGTCTCGGGTTGTTTCGATTAATAAAATGGCTGTCAAAGAAATGGAGAAAATCCTTCAAGCTTTCTTTGGCGAGGCGTTAGAAAAAAGCCGCCCTCCCTTTGGAAAGGCGGATCAAGAAGGATTAAATATTTTCTCCCTTGGCCATGGCAATTCTCTCATCTTGATTGGGCAAGAGGATGTCGTTGCGCGCGCGGAAAAGATCGTTCACGATACAGAAGGGCAAATGCAGGACCCCGCAGAAATGACGGTCCACCTTTACCAATGCCGCCACAGCAATCCCGATGACCTCGCAAAGGTTTTGGAAAAAGTGTACAATTCGCTTGTCTTTGCAGCCACCGATACCGGAAGAGAGAGCATCGACCTCAATTTCCAATCGCAAGGCGCTCAATTTAAAACCCCTGATGGATATGCGCCCACCCCTCCCCTTGTGGTTGCCCCCACCCCCCTTAAATCTGCTAATACAGCGGCGTTAGAAGCCAACGAAAGTCGTAATAATGACCATTTTATCCCCGATCCTAAAACGGGCAATATTCTCATGGTGATTAGGCGGGATGTGTTAGCAAAAGTCAAAGACCTGCTCCGCAAATTGGACGTGCCTAAAAAAATGGTCCAAATCGAAGTTCTGCTCTTTGAAAAACGGTATAACAATCAAAATAGCTACGGCCTTAATCTTCTTAAGCTAGGCTCAAAGAAAAATGGAGTCCGTTATGAAGATGCCCATGCTCCCCACGGCAATGGAGGCGTGCTTCAGTTTTTGCTCCATGGGCATAGCTCCAAGCATTTTCCCGCGTATGATCTTGCTTATAGCTTTTTGATGACGCAAGAGGACATCCAGCTTAACGCAGCTCCCTCTGTCATCACTGTCAATCAGACCCCTTGTATGATTTCCATTGTAGAGGAGATCTCAATTAATAATGGCGCAGCGCCGATTGACACTAATAAAGGGATCGCATTTGAAAAATCCTTTACCCGCTCCCAGTATGGGATCACTTTAAAAATAACTCCCACGGTCAATCTTACCGACTCTCCGGACGATATGACAGGCGAGGTCAAAGGGTTTGTGACCCTTCAAACGGATCTCTCTTTTGATACCCCTCGCAAAGAGCACCAAAACGATCAGCCTCTTGTTCATAGAAGGCAGATCCAGAATGAAGTGCGTGTTGTCGATGGGCAGACAATTATTCTCGGGGGATTGCGCCGTAAACAGTCGAGCGATAAAGAACAAAAAGTTCCCTTTTTAGGTGAAATTCCAGGCGTTGGGAAATTATTTGGAGCCACGCAGCTTACAAATGACAGTACTGAGATGTTTATTTTTATTACTCCGACCATCGTTCTCGATCCGGAAGAGGAGCTGATCCAGATCCGAACCGAAGAGCTTAAAAAAAGACCCGGCGATATCCCAGAATTTTTGAATCAGCTTGTCGAAGCGCGCAAAAAAGAGCGCAATAAGTTTTTTGTTCAAAGCATGGAGATGTTCTTCGGTGGAAAATCTTAAAATTGATGAAATCGCTCAAAAAATGGGCGTTGCGTACCACTCTGATTTATCTTCCTTTGCCTATGTCCAAGAAAAAATTCATCTGCTCCCCTACGCCTTTGCTAAAGCCCATCTGATCCTTCCTTTAGATGTCCAAGAGGGTAAGGTGATGATCGCCCACGCAAGCCCATTTGATTTAGAATTGATCGAAGAGGTCCGCTGCCGGCTCGGTCAACAAATCATCGAGGTGTTAAGCTCAAAAAGCGCCCTCGAAGAGGCGATTGAAAAATGCTACCATCAAAAAGAAAACGTCGCCTCGGATCTGATTGCAAGTCTTCAAAGTAAAGAAACAGAAACTGCTTCCGAGGAAGAAGGCTATGATCTTCTCGCTCAAGAGGCAGCCTCTCCCGTTGTCAGAATGCTCAATGTGATGCTCACCGAAGCGATCCAGCAAGGGGCCTCTGATATTCATTTTGAGCCTATGGAACAAGGGATTGGAATCCGCTATCGGATCGATGGCGTGCTCCAGATGCGCCATGCTCCTCCCAAAGAATTTCAATCACAGTTGATCACTCGGATCAAAGTCATGGCCCGCCTTGACATTGCAGAGCATCGCCTTCCCCAAGACGGAAGGATTAAGCTGCAGATGGGAGGTAGACAGATCGATTTTCGCGTAAGCACCGTGCCAGTTGTTTTTGGCGAAAGAATTGTCTTACGTATTCTCGATAAGGGTAACGTCTTACTCGGCCTTAGTAAAATTGGCATGCGCCCTTGCATTTTAGAGCAGTTCCAAAAGTTGATCCGCTTGAGTGAAGGGATCGTTCTTGTAACAGGTCCCACAGGAAGCGGTAAAACGACGACACTCTATAGCGCAATTGCTGAAATTAACTCCTCTGAAACCAATATCATGACAATTGAAGATCCCGTAGAGTATAAACTCCAAGGGATGGCGCAGATTGGAGTTAATCCTAAAATCCATCTCACCTTTGCAACGGGCTTGCGCCATATCCTGCGCCAGGATCCTGATGTCATTATGATCGGAGAGATCCGCGATAAAGAAACCGCAGAGATTGCGATCCAGTCCTCGCTGACAGGACACCTTGTCTTAAGCACCCTGCACACTAATGACGCCCCCTCGGCGCTGACCCGCCTTGTGGATATGGGAATCGAACCCTACCTTCTGTCTTCTTCTGTGGTAGGCGTTTTAGCGCAGAGGCTTGTACGCACCCTCTGCCCTCATTGCACTGTCAGTTACCGCCCATCTGATCAAGAACTTCATGAGCTCACATTAACGCGAGCCGAGCTTCCAGAAGATCTTCTTTATAAAGGCGAGGGTTGCGCCCACTGCTTCGGGTCGGGATATAAAGGAAGACATGGTATTTATGAACTGATGAGTGTCACAAGCAGCTTAAAGCGGCAGCTTCTTCATAGTGCAGACGCCCAAGAGCTCCACCGTGTAGCTCTTGCAAGCGGGATGAGCACTTTGCGCAAAGAAGGAGCCTATCTTGCGGCAGCTGGCAAAACCTCCATTAGAGAAGTGCTCCGCGTCACCCGCGGCTCTGAGGAGGGTTAAAACAAGATGCCCCTTTTTCGCTACCGCGCGCTGAGCACAGAAGGGAAAAATTACAGCGGCGTCATCGATGCCGATTCATTTAACCTTGCCAAAGAAAGGCTGCGCAAGCAGCAGATTCTTGTTACGGATCTTGTCTTGCTCAAAACACATCTGCAGGAAATTACCCTTGACCCGCCCCTGCTTCTTCTTTTCACTCGGGAATTGGCACAATTGCTCCGTGCAGGGCTTCCCCTCTATGAAAGCCTTGTGACAATCGAAGAGAAATACCGCAAGCACAAATCCCACCCCCTTTTGATCGACCTTTGCGACCATCTCAAAGGAGGCTCTAGCCTCTCCACAGCTCTCAAGCGCTACCCCAAAACCTTTGATCGGATCTACCTTTCGATGGTGCAAGTCTCAGAACAAAGCGGCAACATGGCTCATGTGTTTACAGAACTCGCCCAGCTCATCAGCCGTCAGCAAAAACTCAAAAAACAACTCTTTTCGGCCCTTGCCTATCCCGCTTTTTTGGGCGCCTTCTGCATCTGCATCGTGTTGGCACTTCTTTTTTTCATTATTCCTTCGATGGCAGATCTCTTCGAAGGAAGACATCTCCATCCCCTTACCCAGCTCGTTCTTAGCATCAGTAATTGGGCCAATACCCATATCCCTTTTCTGTTGAGCTGCGCTTTGGGAATTCCCTTGATCGCATTTTTATTCTGCCGCCGAGAAAGCACCCGCCTTTTTCTCCAGCAACTAAGCACGAGAATCCCGTTTTTAAATAGTGTGATCCTTCATTCGAGTCTTGTTCGTTTTTGCAGGGCCACATCGATGCTGATCACAGGAGGGATTCCCTTACATGAAGCTTTATCGCTGTCTCAAAATGTCATGAAAAACCTCCTTCTTGAGACTGCAATTAAAAAAGTTGAAGCTAAAATCATCGAAGGACAGCGTTTAAGTGCTGCATTTCAAGCAGATCCAGTGCTTCCCCCCCTTGTGACCCGTATGCTCGCAACCGCTGAAGAAACCGGCAATATGGCAGATGCTTTTTTAAGTCTTGCTGAAATTTATGAAGAAGAAGTGGAAAAGCATTTAGCACAGCTCAACACCTTTTTACAGCCCGCTTTGCTCATTCTCTTAGGCGCCATTGTCGGTATGGTTATTTTATCGATTTTATTGCCCCTTACAGATGTCAGCTCATTTACTCAAATTTAAAACTGGGAGAAAACCATGTTCCGCTCCAGAAAAAAACAAGCCCTAACCTTAATCGAGATCATGATTGTCATCGTTTTGATTGGATTAATTGGAAGTGTGATCGGTTACAACATGAAAGGCAGCCTTGAAGAGGGAAGAGCTTTTAAAACAGAAAAAGCGATCGATCAAATCCATGATATTTTGATGCTCGAGGTCGCAAAAGGGGACGCGACAATCGATGAGGTCGTGAGCAACCCCGATGGATTTCTTGCCAAATCAAATTTAGTTAAAGACCCAAGTAAGCTCTTAAAAGATGGATGGGGAAAGCGTTTTCAAATTAAAAGCATCGATCGGGGGCAAGACATTTCCGTGGCCTCAGATTCTTTCGATCAATACCGTGCAAAGCAAAAGGCAAAAGTTAAAAAAGGTTAAACGATGGGCTATAGAGCCTTTACCTTAATCGAGATCACGATCGCGATATGCATCTTAAGCCTTGTCGGGACAGTTGTCGGCTGGCAAATCCATCGGATGATCGCCTCTCACCGCTTAGAGAGCGATGCAGAAGAGCTCTGCATTGCTCTTCAAGAGGCGCAACTTCTTGCCATTACCCATGAAACCGATTTTCAGATCCGCCTCTTTTCCGATCGAGGCAAAATGCTTTATCAGATTAAGACACATGAGCCCTTTGCCGTCCTAGATCAACGGCCTAAAGCCTTTGCAGCGGTTCAAGAGTTGTATTGGAAAGGAAAGACCGTTTCAAATATCGATCTTTACCTCTACAGTTCAGGAAGAATTGAGCCCACCGAATCGATCGGGCTGATTTCGAAACAGGGAAAAAAAAATCCCTCCCTTTGGATTGATTTGCAAAGTCCGCTTAATATTAAACTCACCTCCAAGCGCCCCCTCAAAAACACCCTAAAGCTCCCTCTGCTTCCCAAAGAAAGAGGTGCGTGATATTTTAGAATAAAGAGGAGATAGAACATGCACATCACAAGCCCAGCATTTGAGCCAAACGGAAAAATTCCCTCAGAATACACCTGCGACGGGAAAAACATTAACCCGCAATTAATCTTCACCGACATTCCCAAAAATGCAGAAGTGCTCGTTTTAATTATGGACGATCCCGATGTTCCTGAATTTGTCCGAAAAGATAGGATGTGGGTGCACTGGGTTGTTTATAACATTCCAGCTACCCATGTGAACATTGAAAAAGACACTCAGCCGCCCGGCATTCCAGGAATGAATACAGGAGGCGCTCTCAACTACCAAGGCCCTTGCCCTCCCGATCGGGAACACCGTTATTTTTTTAAGCTCTACGCACTCAAATCCCCTCTTGACCTTCCTCGCGGCTCAACAAAAGCAGAAGTCGAGCGCGCGATGCAGCCCTACATTCTTGCTGAAACCCAATTAATGGGCCGCTATGAACGAAAATCACAATAAATATAAAGAGATGCTTGACAAATAAATAATTTAATAACTACGTTGAGTTTTAGATGCATTTACTAACTTTTAGGAGGAGAGGATGCAAAACGCAATGTGGTTGGCTGCAATTTTTGGCCCGTATCTCGTGATCCATGGCCTATGGATGATTTTTTATCATGACAACATGTCAAAAATCTGGACATCCATTAAAAACACCCCATCGATTTTTCACTTAAGCGCTGCGCTCCTATTGTGGATCGGGCTTGCTGCTGTGAACACCTACAACGTGTGGGCGATGAATAGCACGATTTTCATCACATTATTGGGATGGATCATGATTTTCAGAGGGATTGCAGCTCTGTTTGTCCCTCAGCTCTATATTAAAATCGCAATGAATCCTAGCATGATGAAGTTATGGGGAATCATCGGTTTACTCTGGGGCTTGATCGTAAGCTGGCTTGCTTTCGGTCACTAGAATTGAATAGCCGCAAGGCTTATTAAATTCTTTTTTGATTTTTTGTTGCGGGGGCAATCGCCCCCGTTTTTTTGTCTCTTGTGTCAATAAGCCCTCTGCGCTATGCTTTGAATAAAAAAACTTTGAAGCGAGAGGACTCATGAAGCTCAAATTCTTGACAATTGCCTTATGTCTTGGACTGTCGGCGTTAAATGCGGGGCCGGAAACCGTAGCTCCCGTGGTCGAAAATCTCAAGCCTAGACAACCTCATTGGCGTCCTAAGATTGTTGAAAATTATCCCAATGGAAATCCCCAGCGCGTTTTGTTTTATGAGCAAATTTTAGAAGCCAATGAAACGCCTGTGAAGCAGGTGATCTTTTTTGAAAATGGACAGATTCATAATGAGACAGATCTTATCGTAATCAGCGAAACAGATCCCGGTTACGAAGAGTGGAAATCGACCATTGTTCCTCACGGCGTTAACATCACCTTTTATCCGTCTGGCCAAGCTGAGAAGATCGCATTTTATGACCGCGGTTTGTTGCATGGCGAGATGAAAGTGTTTTATGAAACGGGGAAACTCCATGGACAGTGCGGTTTTAAACAGGGCAAGCGGCATGGCACGATGCTCTCTTATTATGAAGATGGAACTGTTTCCGAAGAGACGACTTTCGATGAAGGAAAAATTACAGGCGAGCTCAAACGCTACTACGCAAAAGGCAATCGAGCAGTTCTTGTTCCTTATGAGGAAGGAGTTCCTCATGGCAATGCATTGGAATGGTATGAAGAAGGAGCTCTAAAGGCTAGCTTACGCTATCAAAAAGGGCAATTGCACTCCGATGGTAAAAACCCAGCTCTTGTCATCTACGCTGAGGATCGCTCGATCCAAGAGGTTCAAGATTATAATCAAGGACAGCCCATTGGCACCCATTTACGCTACCATCCCAATGGCAAGGAGCAATACAAAGTCCAATATAAGAACGGGAAAAAGCACGGTAAGGAACAGCTTTTTGCCCAGGATGGAAGACTCATTGGCGAAGGGGAATTTAAAGAAGGGATCCCTTTAGGCAAGCACTGGCGCCACTCAGAGCAGGGGCAGCAGGTCTATCTTGCAAATTTTGACACTCAGGGTAATCTTCTAGGACCCATTGTCGAGTGGTCAGATTCCGGGCAAAAAATCGCTGAGTTTTTCTTAGCCGGCGACAAACGGCATGGCCCATTTCTGATGTGGTACCCCGATGGATTGCCCAAGACTGTTTACAATTATGAAAATGGTCAATTCGAGGGCGAACAGAAAGAGTTTTTCTCCAATGGTCAGCTTAAAATCAAAACACATTACGTCCAAAATGTTAAAGAAGGTCCGTATGATGAATGGTATGAGAATGGTAAACCCGCCATCCATGCCACTTTAAAATCGGGAATGCGCGATGGTCTTTATCAAGAATGGTATGAAAATGGAAAACCCCGAATTGAAGAATTCTATGTCGAGGGCGTTTTAGATCAAACGCGCAAAGAGTGGCATGAAAATGGCGTTCTTAAATTCTCCGGTGAATTTAACCTCGGCAAAAAAAATGGGATCCATAAAGAATGGAATACCGATAACGAGCTTGTTGTGGAAGCGCGTTACGAAAACGACCTTCCCCATGGTGTTGTCAAGGCTTGGTTCCCAAAGAAAAAGCTCAAAGAAATGATCACCTTTAACCAAGGTAAGCGGCAAGGTAAGAACGAAGAGTTCTACGAAAATGGCAAACCCAAAGCTGTTGCGTATTATGATGAAGACCAGCTCGACGGGGAAGTCAAAACATGGCACCAAGATGGCTCTGTTTGGTCAGTGAAAGTCTTTAAAAAAGGGGTTCCTGTAGGTGAGCAGAAAGAGTACTTTTCCAAAGAGGCACTCGCACAAGACCCATCGGCCCCCAAAAAGAGCACATCCGCTGTTGCGCGCCATTTCTTTTATAATGATCAAGGAAACCTCCACGGCGAACAAAAGACATATCACATTAACGGAGCCATGCAAACCTCCATCTGCTACGAAAATGGAGAGCTGCATGGGAAGAAAGCAATGTGGGATGCTGAGGGCAACCTTATGGAAGAGGCGAACTACATCAGTGGCCGTCTCAATGGTAAATTCTTTGAAAGAGCTCCCAATGGAAGAGAATTTGTTTTCCATTATAAAGATAACCGCAGAGAAGGGCTTCATGAAATCTATTATCCCTCTCATGAGTACTTTGGCAAAGTCAAAGCGCTTGAAGTGACTTTCGTTAATGATCTACCAGAGGGCGAGGCTATCGAGTATAACGAATCGGGCAATAAGGTCGGTTCCACTTTATATAAAAACGGTCTTAAGGAAGGCCTTGCTCATATCTACAGCCCTAAAGGCCAGGTCATAATGAAAATCGAGTTCCACCAAGATAAGCGGCATGGTTCTTCGTTTGAATACTTTCCAAATGGTAACGTGTATAAAGAATCTACCTACGTTGATGACATGTTGCATGGCGAAGAAAAGACCTATTTTGAATCGGGCAAGCTTGCAAAAGTGGTCCCTTATAAAAACGGTCACATTCATGGTCTTTACAAAGAATGGTCTGAAAATGGAGCGATTGCATTCGAAGGGGAATACAGGGAAGGAAAGCGGCATGGTAAATTTAACAAGTACTACGATAATGGCAAGCCAGCGCTTTTACAAACCTTTCTCGATGACCAACTTCATGGTGTGAAGAAAAGTTACGATAAAGACGGCAAGATCTCAGAGGCCCAGTACAAACACGGCAAAAAGATCGCTTAAAAAAGATCGGGCCCTCTCGATCTTGAGAGGGCCCGATCTTCGGATTATAACAGAGGCCAAAGAGGTGTGTGTCCGCTTTTGCTTTGTTATTAATTGACCATCACTCAGTACTTTTTAAGTCCTTGCGCTCAATTTGAGCTAAAGCAAGCGCTGCTTGAGCAGGTGTCCAGCGCTTCTTACGATCGACTTGCAAGAGCATGAAAATCACATACTCAAGCGAGTGTTTGTTTAACGGAGCCTCAAACGTCCACTGTTTAGCTGCGCTTTCCATGTTTTGCCAGAAATCGATCTCAACTGGTCCATTACTCATGTAATCTTTAAAAACTTCATTGCTCGATAAAAACGCATCATCCAATTGATCCTTAAATAACACAGCAAGTGTCATCCCCAATTGCCAGCCATCATTTTTCTCATCAGGAGTTTTGGATTGTCCATTGAGAGCCTCAGGCGACATATACAAGGGTGTGCCAGGTTGTTTTTTGCTTTGACGCGTGTTTTTTGGAATCGCTAAACCAAAGTCGATCAGTCTAATGACAACTCTTCCATCGACAATGCTAAACAAGAAGTTGTCAGGTTTAAGATCTCTATGGAGCATCCCTTTTTGGTTATAATGAGCAACAAGAGTTGCCATTTGCTTTGCAGCATTCATACGCACGTTGTTATGATCAAAATCAATGAGCCTCTTCTTTTTGGCAGAAAACAAATCTCCTTTCATTTTTGACGTGAGATAGCAGATTTTAGATTGTCTCTGGTTTTTTTTATTTGGCTTATAAGAGAAAGATCCAGAAACAGGACGACACGAAATATCTTCTAACTGTTGCATCTCTTTAAATTCCGCTTCTAAAGCCGCATATGAACTATTAGAATTCGGTTTGCCAACTAAAATCGAATAATAGGCAGCTTTTTCCCCTGTTTTAAAATGGATGGCTTTAGACACCTTTTTATAATTGCCCGAACCAATACGTCCATCGCGATTGTGATTTAATAACAGATAGACACCACTCGGCGTGACAAGAAGCGTTCGGGGAAGACCAGAATCTTCTCTTTGAAAGTAACGTGGAATTCGATCAGCATTCACTTGATTTTGGAGTGTTCTTAGCTGATCTGCGATCTTATCATCGCAACATCCATTCAAAAGATCATTTGCTTCAGTGGGGGACAAATGTTTTCGGATCGATTTTTCTGCTTTTGGATCAACGTAGATTTCCCCTTCCTCGCAAGCAGATACCGGTTTCCAGAAGAGAGAAAAAATAAAGCTAAAATATGAGGAGCAAGAAGGGTGTGCGTCTAGGGCGGCAACGCTGAGAGTTCCTAACGTGTGTGTTTTGTGCTCATGGCGGGATCCCATCTTTTCGATGGAAGGAAGTGGAAGGGATCTAATTAAACTACTGCTACTACTCATATTCGCCTCTTTTATAATGTTATTAATTCGTAATAGTATTTTACTTTTTAATTAACATTAATGTCAATTTTTAATTAACAATTGTTTTGGCGTTAAGAATCAATGAGTTGCTTTATAAAGATGTTGGAGGCTGAAAAGGAATCGGGGAGGCGCGTTTCAGAAAAGATTTGCAAGTCTTCGCTTTTGCAAAGGAATTAATTTAAGTGGGGGTGCACGATTTCTCTAAGCGCTTGAGCTGCTTGAGCAGGTGTCCAGCGCTCCTCGGGATTAATTTGTAAAAGCTTATAGATCACATATTCAAGAGATCTTTCATCCGCAGGAGGCGTTAACCATTGCTCTTGAGTTAGCTGTTTATGGATCCATTTTGCTTGAACAGCTGTCATTGCAGCAATCTCTGTAGGGTGCCAGTTTTTTGTCAGTTCGGTCACATTTCTTAAGTATTCTCTAAACTCTTCTGTGGCTGCATCATCAAAGTTTAAATGGTCTTTAAAGAGGATCGCAAGTGTCATCCCTAATTGAAAACTATCTGATTTGAACGATCCATTGCGAGCATCTCTAGGGCAATCTTCTGGAGCACGGTACATCGAGGTCCCCATTCCATTGACGGCAGCAGCGCCGATCGGAACACTTAACCCAAAGTCAGAGAGCTTAATGAGCGGACGACCCTCGATCATCGCATAAAGAAAGTTATCGGGTTTAATGTCTCGATGGAGCCTGTTTTGTTCATGGTATTGACTCAAGAGAGCTGTCATCTGCAGCGCGATGCTTATCCTGACATCTTTTTGAGATAAATCAATATGACCCTTGCGAGTCCCATGCCATAGATCGCCTTTCATTCTTTGTACAAGGTAGCAAGAGACCTGCTCATCAGGGCTATACTTTACATGTTTAACGTAGTAGCTATTGGGAACAGAATGACAGGCCACAGGTTGATTTTGTTCATAAGAGAGGTACTCTGCTTTATGGCAAGCCTCCTTTTGATAGAGATAATCAGGTCTAATTTGCGCGGAGATATAGGCAGCACTTTCTCCTGTGTTTAGATTGATCGCCCTGTAAACATTTTTAAACGTTCCTTTTCCAAGAAGTCGATCGCCTGCGCGTTTTCTGTTCAATAAGAGATAAACATCGCCCGAAGGAAGAACCAAAAGACTTCTTGGAGAGAGCACCGAGCGGCATCTCACTAACTGAGGCTGATCAAGGGTTTTTGCAGCCAATTTGTGTACCGCAAGAAGTTGCAATGCATTGTTGAGTTTAAGCATCTGTTCATCGGAGAAATATTTGCGTAGTTTTTTCTCTGCATCGCTGTGGATCGCTGCGGCAACTGGCTGTGGTGTTGGCAGATACCGATCGAAGAGGGAATCATCATCACTTACACTCGAATCATCTATTGAAGACTCTTTTTCGTAGGGCTCTTCCGTCTCTAATTTCACCGGAATACATGAAACATCTCCAAAGTGGCGCCTAAGAAGGTCCCCATTAGAGCTTGTTTTAGCCGGGCTTGGTGAGACTGTTTCAATTAGAGGAGAAACCCTCTCAAGTTTAGGTGTTTCGACCCCTTTTTCAGGAGCGCGCCAAAATATTTTACGGATAAAGGAAAAACACCCGTGAGGAGATGTCTCTTTGGCCGAGCACACGTCTGATGAAGACGCGCACGAGACAGGTAAATAGTTTGAAGAGTGGGAAAAACGAGAAAAGCTATCGAGTGCCATGCAATTTACCTATGATTAGTTTTAACTGCGCCGCTCAATTTCAGCTAAAGCGTGGGCTGCCTCAGCAGGGGTCCAGCGGTCTTCGGGATTAACTTGTAAAAGCTTATAAATCACATACTCCAGCGAGTGTTTGTTTTCGGGCTCTTCAAATTGCCACTGGCGAGCGGCAGTTTCGATATTCTCCCAAAATTCGAACATTTGACGTGGGTCACTTAAGCTTGTGTATGTATCGAAATAACGGCTGCTCGATAAAAATTGTTGGTCCAATTGATCATAAAATAATCTTGCAAGCGTCATTCCTAATTGCCAGCTATCATCTTTTTCATCGGCAATATCTAACGTGTCATTTAGAACTTGTGGTGATGCGTACATGAACGAGCCAGCTTGAGCTGCTATACGCACGTGTTTTCGGATTGCAAGGCCAAAGTCTATAAGTCTGATGACTATCTTATTGTCGATGATGCTGAAAAGAAAGTTATCTGGTTTTATATCTCTATGGACGCACCCTCGTTCGTTGTAATGAGCGACAAGCGTTGCCATTTGTTTTGCGGCATTGATACGCACTTTTTTTCTCTCGAAATTCACAAGATGTCTATCTACTGCAGAGATTAAATCCCCTTTCATTTTTGTCATGAGATAGCAAATTTTGACTTCGCTTAGGTTTTTTCTATTGTGTTTTAAAGAGTAGGCTTGAGTAACGGGACGGCATGTGATGTCACCCAAGCTGTTAAAATGCTGAAATTCCGATGTTAGAGCCTCATCATTATTTCTCACTTCGATCGAGTAGTAAGCTGCTTTTTCGCCTGTATTGATGTTGATTGCTTTGTACACTTTTTTATAAGTGCCTTGTCCTATAGGACGATCATCTTTACCCTTTTTGCGATTGAGCAGAACATAGACGCCCGATTGTGTGACAAGAAGAGTTCGTGGAAGTCCCGATTCGCGTCTTTGGTAGTGACGAGGAATTCCATCTTGGTTAACTTGGTGTTGGAGCAGTTGTATGTTAGTTTGGATTATGTGATGATTCAACCCAGTTAACATATTAGTTGCATCGGTACTGCTAAGATGTTTGCGGAGCGATTTCTCTGCTTTTACGTGGATTGTGCTGTCCAGATGTTCTTTGGCTGCACTTTGAAATGCATCTGCAGAATTAAACTCATTTCTTTGTAGCAATAGCTTCGCTTGGCTCGATGAGATTCCGAGTCGCTTTTCAACGCTATTTAAATTGACGTATAGCGTCATTCCATTTTCATCGGATAATGGCTTCCAAAACAGATTAAAAATAAACCCAAAGCAAGAGGCCCAAGAAGGTGGGGTGTCGAGCATTGCAACACTGAGATTTCCTAAAATTTGCATCCTGTTCGTATGCTTTGGCTCCATCGTTTCTATCTGAGGAAGAAGGGATGCATTATTTAATATTGTTGTGCTTGCCATAATGACCTTTTATTTTGCGTTTATTATTTAGTTTGCTTTTATTTTATTGTTAATTTGCTTTAATGTCAATTTTTAAATATTAGTTATTTACAATTTGTTTATAGATTAATATTTCTAAATTGTTAAAACTAAAGACTTAACGATGTAGGTTTTAGAGCAAATCGATTAAAAATTAGAGGTGTCTAACTTAAACGATACCGGAATTGATGCAGGACAGATTGGCTGAAGGTGCGCGAATTGAGATGGTGGAGTTTTTCTAACTTGAGGCACGAGGGCTTAAGGCTGGCGGGAGCTCCTTCTTCGACAAAGACGATCGCTCCCTCTTTAAGCATGTCGTGTGTTTCTAAATACGTTAGGAGGGTGGTAAGAAGAGCGGTTTGTGCGGCTGCGGCATAGGGAGGATCGATGGTCACGATATCAAACTGCAGCTTGCGCGCACTTAATTTTTTTAATGTTGCAAGGACATCGGCTCCGATCACATCGGTCTGATCTTCTAATTGAAATTGTTTGATGTTTTCGTAGATGCAAGAAAGAGCGTAGCGATCTTTATCGACAAAGGTTGCATGCTGAGCTCCTCTGCTTAACGCTTCTAAGCCCATCGCGCCCGAGCCTGCAAAAAGATCGAGGACAAGGGCCCCTTCGATCTCTTGTTGGCAGATATCGAAGACAGCTTTGCGTAAAATGGCAAGAGTGGGGCGTGTCTGAGGGCCTTTGGGTGTTTTAAGAGAGCGGTTGCGAAAGGTCCCCCCCAAAATCTTTAAAGTCATTCAAATGCAATCTGTGAACGGGTGGATTTGAGGATCTTGCGCGCTTCCTTGAGTAATTCGGCATTTCCTTTTTGAAGGAATTCAAGATAACAGGTGTTAGCTTCTAGAGACTCCCACTGGCGGGCCTGTGTGCGGTTTGCTTTCTCTGCTTCAATGAAGGAGAGATTTTTCTTGATTGTGACCCATTCTTCTCCATGGCGTCCTTGGATCAAGAGATCAAAATTACACGGCTCGTCGATTGTGCCGACGATCACGTAGGGCTGCGCAGAATAGAGTGTAGGCAAGTGTTTTGAAGCGTTAGAGATTTCAACATGGGCCGCTGCATTATCGGGGATTGCAGTGACCATTAGATCGCTGAGTACGGGGCCTTGTAGATCGAGAACGAGTTTTCCCAGTTTGCGTGGAAAAGAGGCGTGGGTATCGGAATAGAGGAGTTTTCCTCCGCTGATCGAGCTAAGAAGATCTAGCATCACAAGGTTATTTTTTTGACCTACTGCTGCGGTATAAAGCGCCAGCTGCCCGTTATTTTTTTCAAGCCAACGGGTCAGGAGCTTTTGTTGCTTAGAGGTGTTTTGAAGACCATTGCCATCGGTTAAAAGGATTGCTGTATGTATTTCATCTACAGCAAGGCTGTCGGGAATTAATTTTTCGAGCGTTGTGTAGATATCTGCAGTATTGAAATGTCCGCCCGCTTGTTGTTTTTCTAAAAATTCTTCGGCGTTGCGCAAGGCTTTCGCGCTGTACTTAACAGGGGTCGGACTCATTTTCACGATTTTTTTATCGACGACATAAATGTTGAAAGCATCTCCTGGCTGCATGCAGGATAACGCTTTAACAATTGCCCGTTTGAATACCGAAAAGCGGGGTCTTTCAATCGAATTAGAGCGATCGAGAATAAAATAGAGGTTTTGTTTCATGCTATATTGGCTGATGTCGAAGGTCGGCGTGATCGAAGCTGCAAAAGTGTAGCCCTCTCCATCTTCTTTAGGAAAAAACTGCAGTTGAACATCAAAGTCATCGCTCCATTGGGAGGCTGTTGCTAGGATAGGAAGCTCATATTCTTCCACATCCGGCAGCTCTCTTGCAACATCAATCTTGGTTTCTACAGGCTTGCTGAGAGGGGCAGTTGCGGCAAAAACCGATGAGCCGATCGGATCTGATTTGCTTTCTAGATCATGTGTTTGCAGCGTTGCAAGTTGTGAGCGCAGATCTGTTTTAAACTCCCAGGCTTCTTGCTCTGTAGCGGTAAGAGAGGGGATCGTATCGAGGACGTTGACACCTGATGTGGTGATCTCGTCTGTTGCCTCTAAGACAATAGAGTGCAGTGAGAGAAGGTCAGGATCTACCGATTCAATGAGATTGGGAGCTTCGAAAGGAAGCGGCAAAGATGCCAGCGGGGCTAAGCTCGGCTCTTGATCGACATTGAGTTGCGACTGCACGGCAATCGGATTTAATTTCGGTGAGAACAGAGGTTCGAAGGGAAGAGCATCGATGACTTCAAATTCTTCTGCCGAAGTTGTGCCTGCATACAGAAGGTCATCATCAAATTGCATTTCAGCGTGTTCTAATGCTAAGGATGATCCGGTAAGCTCCTCTTCTGTAGGAGAAAGGGGCATCCCTTTAGGAAGTTCCACCGAATCCAGAGGAGAGCGCAGATGATGGGGAAGGACGAAAATCTTCTCGAAGGCCTCTTCGAGAATTAGATTGGCCTCTTCGAGGGACTCTTCATTTTGTTCGAGCACGCTCGGCAGTGTTGAGGAAAATCCAAAGAGAGATTTCCAGGAGCTATGGATCAGAATCGGGTGGGTATAGAAATAGATCACGCCGATCAAGTGAAGGACTAATGAGGCGGCTAAGCATTTAAAAAATGCGGATTTGCGTTTTGCAGTATGAAGAAGAGTTGTCATAGGTCCTGGTTCAGAGCCTCCCTGCTTTGGCGTACACGCTCATAGAGAAGATCATGTAATGGTTCTTGGGATAACGCATCTAATTGGACAAGCGCTTTCATTTTTAATTCTTTTGCGCGGAATGTATCATGATACTGCAAAGCCAGCATCCCTTCATAGCGGAATTCTTCTGCGGAAAAAAACTGCATGTATTGGTGGAAAAGGCGGAAGTTGTCTTTAAATTGTTCTTTCGCAGAAAAATAATGCTGCACTAGAGGGTCTTCGAGATCGGTTAAGCTAGATCGGGTTTGGCGCATGAGTTTTAACGTGGTCTCTATTTTTTCTTTCCCTGTGACAAGTGCAGATTTGATGTCGATATAACAAAGAGCAGCTTCCAAGTGCGCAGGCTCTGTAACAAGTTTCCGCTGGATATGCAAATCTTTTAACGTATCGAGAATTTTATGCACGGCACTTAAATGTTGTTCTGGAGCTGCAATCTGCGCATATTGTAGCAGAGCAATGTTTAAACGTGCCGCTGTTGCAAAATAAGAAGTGGCATGGGATCCCGATTGGATCAAAAATTCGTAGGCTTGCAGGGCGCGTTGCACTTTGCCGAGCTTTTCATACGTTTTGGCAAGCTCAAACAAAGAAAGGCGCTGGTATTTCCAAGTCTTATCCGGTGTTTGGTCATAAATGTGGTTTAATGCCTGTAGCAAACGCGCTTTTTCTTGATATTTGCGCGCCTTGCCATAGAGCTCGCTTAATTTGATCGCCTCGGCTTCCATTTCCAATGACCCTGCTGTGATCTCAAGCTGGTAATTGTCTTCATGGATGCCGAGCAATTTTTCTAAAACCGCAACAGCTCTTGTAAAATAGATCGGTTGCGCTTCAGAGGCGCTATGGTAGAGTCCGCGTGTATAGTAATTAGCAAGCCAGCGCACATTTTCCTTTTTCACAGGCTGATCGAGGGCTAAAAAGAGGTGGTCTGCGGCTTTGTCCACTAAACTTCTTTTTTCTTCTGCAGCTTCTATTTGAGCTAAATTTAAATAGGCATTGTAGAGCTGGAGATGCAAAAGCCCTTGAGAGGGGTGGTCAGGGTGTAGCACAAGCGCCTTTTCTGCATTAAGAGTAAAAAGAGCCTGATCTGCATTTCTCAAATGGGTGTATGCAACCATGAGGTGGGCGTTAGCAGAGCTCGTGTCATTCGGATAGTCTGCGATGTATTCGGAAAATGTCTGCAAGGCCTCTTCATTTCTTTCTAGAAGATACTGTGTTTTTCCAAGAAGATAGTGCAGTTGTTTGCGCTCTATCTGAGAAAATACCTTGGGTTGTTCTAGTGCTTGACTGAGCACGAGAACAAGATTTTCTTGTTTAATTTTTTCTGTAAGCGGTGTTGTGATTTTAGAGTCTTCGATTTGACAGAGTGTCAAATGGCGCCATGCCGCTCCCTTTTTCAAGCTATTGGGGTACTGGCGTAAAAAATGACGAAATGACAAGATCCCATCAGACCAGTGCTTCTGCTGAGCATCTAAAACGGCGCTATCATAGAAGAGCGCTTCTTTTTGAGGATGCTCGGGGAATAAAGCGATCATTTCCTTAAGATCTGCCTGCGCTTTTGCATAATCCCCTTTTGTTTTACAGTGCTGTGCATGGATAAGAAGAGCGCTTGCTGTTTCATCCTCGTGGGGATAAGAAGTTTTTAAGTGGGCAAGTGTCTGATCGAATAATCCAAAATCTTTTGCCTCTTTTGAACAGGTCATTAGGCTCAATAGAGCACTTTTGAGAAGCTCAGGATCTGCATGAGGTGTCGAGGCAAACAATTTAAGAGGGACAATTGCTGCCGAGTAGCTCTGAAGCGCACATAAACTTTTTCCGATAAAATAATTCATTAAAGGCAACTCATCAGAAGGGATGTGCTTTAATGCTTCTTCTTGAGCGAGCAGCAATTCTTTATACTGCTTTGTCTGAAAGAGTAATTTCATCTGGTTGCAGGCAGCCTGCGAGGCGTAGGTTCCATTTAAACGGTAGATCTTCTCATAGGTTGCGATGGCTTCTTTAATATTAAAATGCACCTGCCAAGAGGCAGCTTGAAAAAGAAATTCCTCTTGTCTCTCGGGAAATTTTTCCGCCAATTTTAAAAAGGCTACAGCCGCTTGGTTTTCTTGTTTAAAAAATGCATAAATCTCTGCTAAAGCCGGCAGGATCTGATCTGCATATGCAGTCTCGAGCAAAACGTGTGCATGAACAAGCGCTTCCTTATAGAGCGCCTCTTTAGCAAGCGGGTTGTCGTTTACTTTTGCAAGACGCATGTAGGAATCGGCAAGCTCAAAATGAAGCGTGTTTCCTTGGGACTTTGAAAGCAAATCTGTTTTTAAGTAGTTTTTGCCCAAAGAAATGGCATCGGCAAATTTGCCTACCGTGTACAAACAATGGATCCGATTGAAGGCTGTTTTGTGTTGAAATTCCTTCCCTAGAATTTCATCATAAGCGATCAGCGCCTCTTTGTAATTTTGCTCATGAAAATAAATATCTCCCAACATCGCATTGAGCTGATCGCGATAGGAGCTCTCAGAATAGCTCGAGAGAAAAGTGCGGATTTGTGTTTTTACAGAACCGATATCTCCCTCTTTCCAATACTCGGCAATCCTTCGCAAGACAACGCTCTCTTGCAGAGCAGAGGGCTTTTCACTTCCATCGATACAAAACGGAGCCGAGACGAGAAAAACGAGAGGGAAAAACCAATGCTTTTTCATCGAACACCTATCTAATTTTTTTTGATTATACTGAGCCCCTATTAATATTCAAATGTGAGTTTACAGTTTACACGCAAGATTGCTCCCTTTAGGAGAGAAAATATACGGCTTTTCTTTTACCTTAAGACTCTTTTCCGATGAGAACTCTTTCCCGTTTTTGCCTCTTTTTACTTCTCCAAAAGAATTTTCTCCCATTTTAAGAGGAGGGAATAAATTTCGTTCGTTGAGAAAATTCTTCAAAGATTTATATAATGCAGCGATCGGTCTTCTTTGCCTTGGAGGGATATGGGTATTCAACTGATGATTTTTGCTTCTTTTTTTATCGCAGCATCCAATTACTGTATGCGCAGAAGTATTGATTCAGGTGGCTCGAGCAAAGCATTTTTAATGATTCAGCTGACACTTGTCTTCCTTGTCGCGGTGCTTTTAAATCCAGTGCGCACAGGCGATTACTCCTGGAGCGGCTGTATGGCCATTTTTGGCATAGCAGGAGGTCTCATTTTAGCTGTCATGATGATTTGTCTTGGAAAAGCTCTAGAAAAAGGCCCTCCGGGACTTACCTTTGCAGCCCTTAACGCCTCCACTGTGATGCCCATGATCCTGATGGCGCTTCTGTTCGGATCCCCCTTTGGGTATGTGTACACCCTTAGCCAGGGCTTAGGATCTCTCATGGTTGTGCTCGGCTTGTTTTGGGCGGCTTGGGGAGCGCGCGGTTCTGAAAAAAAGATGCAATGGGCCGCATTTGCAACAGCTGCCTTTATCTTGCACGTCCTTTTTCTTGTCTTCATGCAGTGGCGCGCGCTTTTTATCAATTTCCCGGAAGAAAATGGCCTCTTTTTGTCATTTAGCTTAGAAGATGCAAAAAGCCAGTGGTTCATGCCGATGATTTTCCTCGTTTGCGCGCTTGTGCAAATCATCGTCTACGCCACAACGCAAAAACGCCTGCCTAACCGCTCTGAGACATTTTATGGAGTTCTCGGTGGGATCTCGAATGGCGTTGGCACGTTTTTCATGATTTGGTCCACAGAAGTGTCCACTCCTTTAGAGCATGGGATGATCTTTCCGATCTTTGCAGTCACTGTCATCCTCTGTTGTAATGCCTGGGGCCAGTGGCTCTATAAAGAAAAGGTGAATTGGCCAGCTAACGTCTGCAGTCTGCTCGGCATCCTCGTGGGCACCCTAAATTGGAAGGTTTTGCTCGGGTAAATTCCGCATCCCTCTCATTTTTAGTCGGTTGTCGTCTATGCAAAGCAGTGATCTGTTAAGGATAGTCTTCTATGTGCTTTAAGACGAGCGGCTTAGCGATTTCTCAGCGCCTCTAATTTTGAATTCGATTCAAAATGCCGCTGATCTTCTGAAATAAACATGACTCTTCTATAAAATTATTTTTTTTTATTCCATAAATAATTCATGTTGAATTAGTTGTTTTTTATTCTCTCCAGCTTTTTTTGATCCAATGTTTAGTTTAAGTTGTTTGTCTTCAAACGGTTGCATGTATTGCGGAGATTGATTTTCATTTGAATTTGACTGTTTTTAATTATTGATTACAAGGCTTTGTTATGTTACAATTAATGTATGATTAGACAATTAAAATCATTTATTAAAAATAGTGGGTGGGTAATATGGCGTCTAGAACAGGTGACGGTGGGAGTTTCCCAAATCGGTTTCTTAATTTAATCGGTCTTCGTGAAAAATCTGAAAATAGTTCGTCGCAACAAAAAACTAACGAAGATCCTTTTCATGACGATTTGTCATTCCTTGATCTCTTGCCGACAAATCCGCAGTCTACTGAGCAATCAAAGTCTAATAAGAAATCAACTGGGTCGATAACTACCCTGCCTAAGTTAGAGCTCGAGGAGGAACTCACTGATATTTCTCTTGATGATTCGGAGCCTGCATCTTCTGTTACACCCTCAACCCCAGCCTCCACTACAAGCGCAAAGACGGGAACCGTAGTCGCCGTGCAACTGCAGAGTCCTAAGCAAAGAAGCGATTTACCAGACGCTCCCTCTGACGATGAGGACGGCGTGTCTGTCAATATGTATGGCGTGCATTTTAGTGAAGAGGAGAAAGAAATTCAGTCTTCAGATGACTCCATTCCGTCAGAAGAGGGTGATAATTCGAGCAGTCCTTCTTCGTCATCATCAGTTACAGGCTTCTTTGACGATGACGGGATTTTCGATGAATATGGCATCAATCCTTATGATATTCAAAATGAAAGTGATTCTTCTAAGGCCTCTGTTGCGCAAGTAAAGGGTGGTGATTCGAGGAGTCCTTCTTCGTCATCATCAGTTACAGGCTCATCCTCAGCCGTTGAACAAAAAGATGTTGCACCAGACGAATTGTGGTATTTGCAGCCGGAGTACCGAGGTAGTTACGTTGGTAGTTACGTTCCACAACAATCTCGTAATATTGATCCAGTTAAAACTTCTGAGGATCCTATTAAGACTGTCACGCCTGTCAGTTCGAGCAGTTCTTCATCGTCATCAAGTGCGACTCTTCCTCGTCATAAAAAATTTGAAACAGGACATCAACCTCCCTTAATTCCTTCTCATGCTTCACAATATTCTCTTAGTATTGCTTCACTTCCAACTCCTGAGAATCCTTTTTCGACTGTGACGTTTGACATTCCGAGTAGTTCTTCATCGTCGTCAATTGCGACTCCTCCTCGTCAAGAATTTGTCATTGTAGATTCAGACGAAGAGCCGACCGATACTGAAGAATTTAAAACAAAAGATCGAACTCCCTTAATTCCTTCTCCTTCCTTAACTCCTTCTGGTCCAATTTTTGTTAATTCAACATTGATTAATGGCGCAACTCCGGAAACTACTGATGTCCGAGATACGTTATATCACATGTTATTGCTGATCACACCTGAAAGCTTTAGAGGCTACATTCAGCAAGCAAGTGGTGACGACAAGGCTGTCTTAGAGGCGGTTTTTGCACGTATTAACTCGGAATCATTTGATCCCGATTCTTATAGAAGTTACTTTCAAGAAGAAGCAGAGGTTTTAAGTGCTATTTACTTGTTAAAGCGATACTCAGGCGGTGGTAGTTCTTCCTCTTCATCTAGCAGCTCGCCCAGTAATACGGGAAGACGCTGGTTCTTGCCGAATAGGGACGATAAATTAGTTGAGTCTTTAACTAAGGCTCGCGATGTTTTGCAGGGTTCTTTAACAGGAACACGTGTTGTTTTAGACGATGATGGAATTACCGCTAAATACAATCAATTTATGAATGATTTGCGCGATTATAAAAAATCATTGGATAGTGAAATTCCGTTATTTGAGAAAGTCAAGGCTGATGTAAATGGAATCTTAACTGCGATAACACAGAAAGCGCGTCCTGTTACTGTAAGTGGTTATATTAGACGCTTGCGTTCGTTTGTTGAGAGTTTGAAACCTGATCAAAATAATTCATTTCGTCAAACTCTAAGTAGGACAGATTTGATCAACCAATTGTCTAAATTAGGGGATGCTTATAAAAGCCAAGATCCCAAAAAAATGGCTGAATCAAAAAAGGACGTAGAGCAATCTCTTAAAACGATTGACGCTAAGATTAGTGAAAATCGTGCTTTTATACGCGATGTTAATTTAGAAAAAAGTCGTCAGACATTAGCTAAATTAAAACAAATTGACGATGAAATTCCTCTTAAGCTAGCGGCGCAACAAGAACAACAGCGACAAAAAGCTGCTGAACAATTAGAACAACAGCGACGCTTGCAAGAAGAGCAACGTGCTGAGAGAGAGTTTAAAGTTCAAATAGATTCTAAGCGTCGGAAGCGGGAGCATAAAATCCAATCGTCAAGGGATAAAATCTATAATTGGGGTCAATTTCGTTCGGTTATCAGCGAGATGTTTTTCGATCTTTTAGCATTGAACGACACGCCGGATGAGACTTTTAAGTTCGTTGCTGAAGAATTAATTGAGAGCATTACAGAAGATGCTAAAAAACAAAGGGCATCGGATAAAGCCAAACAACCAGTGTCGATAGTATTGGCAGCTTCTGATTCAGAGGAAGATGACGAGGCCTTTAAGATGTTTTTTGGAAGTAAAGATGTTAATCTTTCCAACGATTCTTTAACAGCTTCAAAAAGTGCACCTTTAGAGGATGTTCAAAAGGAAGTTGTGCGACATCTTGAACGTCTCAAAGATAACCCTGCTGCGGCAAGGAAATTTATCTCTGAATGCCTAGTTAGTAAAGAGAATGAAAAAGGGCTGTTTGCTAGAATGAATCATGCCGAAAAACAGATTAATAAAAGGAAAGAAAAAATTAAGAAACTTGAAGGGGAAATTGCTGCTCTTAATCGAAGAGTTAAACCTACTGCTATCGATCGTCTTGCTTCATTCTTAAGTCCAAGTTCTCCTTCCTCATCGTCTTCATCCTCATCGTCTTCTTCTTCTTCCTCATCATCATCGTCGTCGTCATCGAGGCCGCCGGTAAGCTCGTTTTTTGATTTTTCCTCTACTTCGTCGTCTTCTTCAAGCTCCTCGTCTTCATCGTCTTCTAGCGTACCACCTTATGTCGCTCCCGCCATCTTGTCGTCGTCCTCCTCGAGCAGCTCTTCTGCCCCTCTTAATCCTTTGCCACCTCCTGAAGCGCTGCCTACTGAGGTTATTGAGCTGAGTAAGAAAAAACTTAAGGAATCTAAACGGGAAATGGATGAGGCTGAGCGGTTACTTGCGCTTGTTCCGAAAGCAAATCTATTTATTCGCGAGTTAGAAAAAGCGACTAATAAATATCCGGGTCAAAAGAATCTAATTAAGAACGATTCTCAGTTGGAAAAGATGTTAAAATCGAATATGAAGAAAATCGATATAAATACGAGAAAACTCATTTTTCTTGAAACTGCAAGTGTAATGTACGATAGCCTAACACCGGCTCAACAAAAAAAATACCGTGCTAGTAAGATCAAAGATCGAAATGTGAAGAATAAGATCAGAATTGAAATGGGAAAAGCTTTGTTCATGAAGATTAATCCTGCAGACATGTATCGTGACGGGGAAAAGGTTATGACTCTTTCCAAGAGGAAAAAGATCATTGAAAAGGCTCGCGATGGTGAGATTTTAGATCGCCTTGCTAAAAAGGATTAATCGAGGGCATAAGCGTCGTAATAGGAGAGGAGCTCTAAAGCTTTATTCGCGTGGATTTGCTGGAGCTCTTCATAGAGGCAGAGCGCCTCTGCGTGTTTGCCTTGGGAAAAGTAGAGGACTCCCAGGCGGAAGAGCACCTCTTTTTCTTTTGGCTGGAGGGTGCGGATGATCTGCATCTGTTGGATCTCTTCTTCAGGTTGATTTAATGCGTGGTAGATCGCGGCAAGCTGGGCGTGCACCCATGGATCTTTAGGGGCGTATTCTGCTAGGATTTTAAATTCTTCGATGGCTCGCGATGCATTTTTCTTAAATTTCTCGTTCATTTCTGCAGAGTCGTATTCTAAAGAGACAAAGAGGTGCTCGGTCTCTGGGTCGGTCTTGCGCGGATCTAGGTAATGATTTGCAAGTGCCCAGTAGGCTGTGGCAAGCGCTGCATGGGGCTCTAGGTCGGTGGGTGCCATTTTGATGAGTTCGATGGCTTCTTTAATCACGAGTTGGAACAAAAGTTCTTTCATTTGATGGACATCTTTCCAATGACACCAGACGCTGAATTTTTTCATCAGGGGGCCTAATGTTTGAAAGGACTGAAAGGCTGCGTAATAGGTGTACTCTTGGGCATGGAGCCTGTCAATTAAACATTCGAGCGCACGGATCGTGCATTGATGGAATTGTTGTGTCTTTTTCTGGAAGGGAAGAATGGCTTGGGTTTGCTCGAGAAAGGTGTGTTTTAATGCTAAGAGTTGTTCTGGTTTTTTCGCTTGGAAATAAAAGAGAAGAAGAAAATAGGAAAAGCCGGTCAGAAAAATTCCAGCGAGAGAGAAAGCGAGGATGGTCGTTTTTGTAAGAAAAGAGAAAAAAAGGACAAAAGCGAGTAGCTCTAAGCAGCCAAGGAAAAAAAAGCTGATGTGAAAGAGCGCATAGTTGCGTGTGATGCTTTTGAATTGCTGCAGTGCGAGAGTCACATGGGGTTCAATGAGATCTGTAAAACGAGAAGAGCTGAAGGACTCTTTTGTGTAGTGTTGGTAGGTTGTTGTTGTGTCTGCTGTTGTCATGGGCATAAGAGGGGTTGGACGTTCATATTATACCAATTTGCGGGAAACAAGACTAATGATTTCCCGTTTGTACCATGTAGTCGATCACCCTCTGAGAAACGCCGGCATTTTTAAGATCCACGATCTGATCAGAGTTGAGATAAAAGATGCTGTCTGTCGCTTGAATTTGCCCGATAATTACATTATCGCTAATCCCGTTTTTCGACATGTTTTTGATGTCATTCAATGTGAGCTGTTGTCCTCGATCGATCCGGTGCAATGTTTGAGGCGAATTCTGCTGTAGGTTGTCTCGATCGGAAGCGTCGAGAGCAGAACCGATCAGCGCACCTCCTGCGGCTCCCACAGCGCCTCCAATTAAAGCTCCTCCTGCAGAATGACCGATGAGGGCTCCTGCTCCCACCCCAAGGCCTGCCCCGACAAGGGCTCCTGTGCCGGCTTTGCTTTCACAGCTTGTGGCAAGCAAGGTTGTGGTAAGAGAGGTGATGATGAGATATTTCATAGGGCCCTCCATGCGTTTGTTGGTTATATATCCTGGCAGTTGGGATGCAAACAAGTCTTTTTTTAGTTGCCTTCGTTCCTGCTGCGATAAACTTTACTCAAGCGCAGGAGGATAAAGGCGATAAAACAGCTCCCTCCGCAAAAGAGATAGAGTAGCTCTGGCTTAATGCCAATGACTATTCCACCTAGTGCAGGAGCGCATACGGAAGCTAAAGCTGTCACCGATTGGTTTACCCCGAGGATGCTGCCTTGAATTTGTGTAGAGGCTTTAATGGAAAGGGTGGTGATTCCAGTGGTCCAGCTTAAAGAGGCGCACGCTGTCGCGAGAAAAAAGAGGGTGAGAAACAGCTCTATGGGTAAGTCAAATGCTAACAGAGAGGTAAATAAGCCTAATAATCCCAGAGAATAAAGGAGGCTCATTCCAGGATAGACCCATTGTGCTAGCAAGCGGTTGATTCCCCAGTTAGCAAGTGTCCACGCGCCCCCTACACCGAGAAGAACGTAGGTGATTTCATGGGAGGCGTACGTGTAGAGCTTGATTAAAAAGGCGGGTAAAAACTGCATGCTGGCCACCCATGCAATTTTAAAGAAGAAGTTGGTGCCGTAAAGAACGCGCAGATCCCGGTCTGCTACTGCCATTTTGAGATTTTGGATCCCTGTAAAGGGGTTTAGGGAATTTTTGAGATGCGAGGGGTGGGTTTCGTGGAAAAGTATCACCATGAGGATGAAGTTAATGAATGAAAGCAGTGCTGTGATCCAAAAGGGGATCGAGGGGTTAAAATGGCGGTAAAAAACAGGATCGGAAAGAATCCCTCCGACAAGGATTGCTAAAATAAAGCTCAACCCTCCGATGGCGCTGATGTGTCCGAAGTTTTTAGCGCGTCTTGACTCATCGGGACACAGATCTGCTAGTGCTGCGAGGCAGATCGTGAGATTGCCTGCGCAAAGACCTGTTATCCATCTGCTTGCAAAAAGTAAGTGCAGAGAATGAAAAGCAATCGCGCAGGCTGTTAGCGTGTAGCCTAAAGTGGTGCCGAGGATGGTAAAATAAAAGGCGCGTTTTCTCCCATAGCGATCCGAATATTGCCCAATTAGCGGAGATCCAAAAAATTGCGCCAATGGAAATGCTCCAATCAGAAGCCCTAGGGTGAAGGTTTTTATGAAAAAAGAGGGCTCAGAAGTAAAGAATCCTTCTGTTGGGTTCATCACAAGCGGTGTAAAGATGGGATAGATAACGGCAAGTCCAAAATTATCGAGGAAAAATGTCAGAAAAACGGGAATCAACGAGCGCCGTCGTCGTTTTTCTAAATGGTGCATTTTAAATGGGACCTCTTGCAAACTAGCGTTATGGGTGTCCTAGGAAGACCTTGCGGATATTCTTCACCATAGGATTGGCTCTAGCGGATGTCAAGATTTAAAAAACTATTGTCATGTGATAGCGTTTTTGCTATCATTAAGCTATGAGCAAGTTTGAAAAGTTGATAGAGAAAATTCTAAATGGAAAAAACGTATCTTATGAAGATGCGGAAAATGTGCTTTTGAATTTAGGCTTTCAACTTAAAACGCGAGGTTCGCATCATAATTTTAGAAAACCGCAATATCATCGAACTCTTTCAATAAAAAAAAGACCTCAATTGCTTCCATATCAAATAAATGATTTAAGGGAGGTTTTAAAAGATCATGGTTATTAAAAAGAACTTGAAGTATTACCTTGGGCTGAATTGGTCTTATACAGTTGAACAATCTTCTCATGCAGGCAAGAAGTTTTACATTATTCGTGTTAACGAGCTCCCGGGTGTATGCACTGATGCGACGACTATAGAAAAAGGTTTGAAAAATATTCGCGAGGCTATTGCTGCTACGATCGAGTTGTATTTGGAGCAGGGGGATCCCATTCCTGAACCCGTTGACAAGGAAAAGTTCAAGGGGAATATTTCTTATAGAACCACAAGCGAAAGGCATTATTTTTTAGCGAAATTAGCTCAGCAAAAACATGTGTCCATGAATAAAGCTCTCGATATGGTTTTTGATGCAGGTCTTCATCAGTTGCGTGTTTACTAATTTAATTTGAATGTTAAAACGATCTGAAATGCTAGCTCTTTGCCAAGAGATCAAACGGGATCTTGCGGCGGTAGTTTTTACCGACATCAGAGAAGCGGGAGAAAGAAGATGGGTTGTTACTTTTTCTAATGGCAGGCAGATTTTGATTGTGGCATGCCCTCCTTTTAATCGATTTCACTTGTCTACCGTCTCTATTGCGGCCCATCCAACAGCGTTTACACGCAAAGTGGGGCAGTATTTGAAAGGGGGCGTTTTAGAAGATGTGCAGATGCGTGTTTTAAATCCTGGAAACTCTTTGTCTGTTAAAGATCTGCTGATGCTTGATCTTTGCTTTTTAGTTAAGGGAACGCAAATGCATCTTTTATTCGAGCTCTTTTCCTCTTTTCGGAAAGTTTGTCTAACAGATCAAGAGTGGAGGGTTTTGGCATCTGATGCGCCTAACGCAGAATCCGACTATCTTCTGATTGAAAAAAAGGGATTAGAGGCAGATGGGGCATCTGAGCTTGTAAGTGCGGATGTGGAAGCCAAGTATGCTGCGCTCGAGAGGCAAGCTGTCATTTCACATCGGGTTAAACAGGGGACAAAACAGCTTCTTGCCCGTCTTAAAAAAATGCAAGCGCGGCTCATCTCTTTAGAAGAAGAAAATGCCTCCGGAACGGGTTGGGAAAAGAGTGCGCATGAAGCAGAGCTGCTAAAGTGTCATTTTGCAGAGCTGAAAAAGGGAATGAAAGAGATTCAAGTGGAGGATTGGCTAAAGGCGGGGGAAAAAGTAACAATTGAGCTGGATCCTTCTTTAGAGCCTCAAGAACAACTCAAATATCGGTACAAATTAAGCCGTAAGCTTAAAAAAAGGCAAGAGCTGAGCTCTTTATTTATTAAGGATTTAGAAAATGAGATCTCTAAAGTAAAGGCTCTTGTCGATCAAGGCTCTTTAATTACGGATGAAGAGGCGCTTGGCCTTTGGGAGACACAGGGAGGTGTTCAAAGGGGACCCTCGGTTGCTGCAAAGAAAGAAAAGGAGCATCCCTTTCGGGAGTTTACGACGCAAAGGGGGCGCAAGATCTATGTGGGAAAAAAGGATGTGGATAATGATGCGCTTACATTCCGCTTTGCGCATGGTCTTGATCTTTGGTTTCATGCGGCAAATACGCCGGGATCGCACGTCGTTTTACGTGTGCCCAAAGGGGAGGTAATGGATGAGGATTCGATCCAAGATGCCCTCCAGCTCGCGCTGCATTTTAGCAAGGCGCGCTCTAGAGGGGAAGACGAGGTGGTAATGACAGAATGCAAATATGTCGTTAAGCAGAAAAGAGCTGCTCTTGGACAGGTGAATCTTAAATCTCATCAAACGCTCTATGTGAAACTCGATCCAAAGCGTCTGCAGCGGTTGCTTGGGAAAAAAGCTTCTTAAGACATGGGCATTGCCGCCTATACTCTTTAGGGAACTGCAAGCAGCGTTTCATCTTTGAATCGATAGCCGACGCCGCGCACTGTTTCGATCCAATCAAAGTTGGGGCCGAGTTTTTTACGCAGCGATGCGATATGCACATCGATGTTGCGATCGACGATGAAGGCGTCATCGTTATGGATGTCGTCGAGAAGCTGATTGCGGGAGAGGACTTTTCCCCGATTTGTCAGAAGGCGGCGGAGAATTCCAAATTCGGAAAGGGTGATCGTGATGAGTTTTTCTCCTTTGCGCAACAGATAGCGATCGACCTCGAGAGTAAACTCTCCAAAGACGATGGTTCTAGGAGCTTTCTCAGGCTCTTTGCTGCGGCGCAAGACTGCTTTGATACGGGAAAATAAGACTTTAGGAGAAAAGGGTTTTGCGATGTAATCATCCGCGCCGAGCTCGAGTCCTAAAACCATGTCGAGCTCCTCTCCTTTTGCTGTGAGGATGATCACGGGGATCCCACGTAAATCGGTGTTATTTTTCATTTTTCGACAGACGTCGAACCCGTTTTGTCCAGGGAGCATAATATCTAAAATCACAAGGTCTGGTTTCTCTCTTTCGATCGCTCTATAGCCGTTGAGTCCATCGACCTCGACGTGGAGTTTATAGCCAAAGACTTCTGCTTGGAGTTTAATGAGCGCGGCGATGTCTTCTTCGTCTTCGATCAGCAGAATTCTTTTTTTATGACTCATAGAGGATCCTTTAGTAGCTAGGGGTTCAGGAGAGGGACGGGATAATTAAATCGAATTTTCAAATTGAGCACAAGAATTTTTACACCTATGAGAACGCATTGTCAGGATGGGTAAAATGTGTTATCCTCATCTGTCATTTTCAAAGGCATTAAAGACATGTTTACAGATGAGGAGTTGATCTGGTGGAATCGGCGTGGGTTGATCCCTGGCCCCAAACAGACTGAAATGCAATTTGCAGCAAAGATCGAGCTGATAGAGGGATTGGAGTTAGATAAAATTGTTTCTAAGCAAGTGTTTGCATTGACCTCGCGTCTGTTTGACATTGTGCCTGATTGGCTTTCTGTGATCCATCGCCGTAAAGGTCTTGCCTTTTGGGAAGGGGCTGTGACCTGGCTCGATCCCCGTCCGGAAGGGTATCGGCTTGCGGCTATACAGGTTCGAGAGGAATTAAATCGTTCTTTTTTGAGTCGCTATTATCCTGAGGATGAGGTGCTTGCACATGAAATTGTCCATGCGGTGCGCTCTGATTTTGACGAGGTTGCTTTTGAGGAAATTTTGGCTTATCAAACCTCTCAAAAACGGTGGCGGAGGTATCTGGGGCCTTTGCTGCAGCAGCCGAGAGAGACGCAATTATTTTTAGCTTTGCTTCTATTTTCTGTCTTAGTCCAATGGCTTTCGTTCGTCTATCTCTTGCCCTCGTGGTGTTCTTTTGCTCTTGGGCTCCCCTGGCTTGTCTTGGTGTTTGGCTGTGTGCGCTTGTACAAAAATCAGCGTTTATTCCAGCGCTGCCTTAAAAATCTCGGAGGCAGGCAGGAGAGCTTGGCGATTGCGCTTCGATTGACGGATGCTGAAATCTGCCTGTTTGCAAAGAGTTCCTGGCATGAGATCCGAGAGTATGTTGAGAGGGAAAAGGGGAAGACTCTGCGCTGGAGGATGTTGTTTGCGGCCTATTTTAAGGAGTAGACCACTTGCGCCGGCGGGCTGCCGGGGCGATGCGCATGTGCTGTCGGTATTTAGCGACGGTGCGCCTTGCGCAGGGGATTCCCATTTTTTTGAATTGATGGGCGATGGCATCGTCTGATAAGGGGCGGATTTTGTCTTCTTTTTCCACAATTTGCGCAAGTAGTTGTCTTAGGGTGTGATTGGAGACTTTCTGGCCGTTTTGGCAAGTGATGCCATGAGTGAAGAAGCTGCGCAGTGAAAACATCCCTTGCGGGCAGGAAATGTGTTTATTGGAGATCGCTCTTGCGATGGTCGATTCGTGCATTTGAAGCGCATCTGCCATTTCTTGGATGGTCATGGGATGCAGTGTTTTTTGCTCTCCACTTAAGAAAGGCTCTTGTTTTTTGATGAGATAGGTTGCAATGCACCGGAGTGTGTCTTGTCTTCTGTGTACGATTTTTTTTAGCCATTTCCCATTTGCCAGATGACGGCGGACAAAGACTTTCTCTTGTTGTTCTAAGCCCTTCGTATAGGAAGAAGAGACTTTAAAATGGGGCAGCGGCCCATGATTGACGGTGATGAACCATTCTCCTTCGCGCGCGTCTAAGTGCACATCGGCAATGAGCGGACATGCATACTCTTCATGAAACGGGTAACCGGGATGGATGTCTAAGGGAGAGATCTCTGATGAGACGATCTGTTGGACTTGGGCAATGCTCAGCTTGAGTTGTTTTGCGATCAGGGGGAGTCTGTTATGGATCAGATTCTCAAAATGCTTTTCGACGATTGTATAGCCGAGGGTGTTTTCTTTGTCTTTTAGCCTAAGCTGCTGCAAAAGAGAGGAGCGAAGGTCTAAAGCTGCAATTCCCGGAGGATCGAAAGTTTGTAATACGCCCAAGATCCGAGCAACTCTCTTCGGATCGATATCAGGGGCGATCTCGTTTAGTGGGGTGCTTAAAAACCCTTGCTTGTCGAGATGTCCGATTAAAAGTTCTGCGATGTTTAATTCTTCTTGTGTTTCGAAGGTAAAGCGGGCTTGCACCATGAGGTGTTCATAAAGGGAAATGGGGTAGGTCAGAAGGCTTTCTTGATAGGCTTTTCTTTTTTTTTCAAATTCTTCTGTGGCGCGGTCTAAATACTGGCTATAGTCTGCGGTGTCTTGGCAAAGTTCATCGAGCGGCTCGCGGTTTTTGTCCTGAGAATGGTCGATCTCGAGAAGAGGGTTTTGTTCAATTTCAAGACGGAGCCATTCTGCAAGTTCGAGAACCGGCATTTGGAGGACATGGAAGGCTTGCTGCATTGCCAAAGAAAGTAACAAATGTTGACTTTGTTTGGTTGAAATGTTGGCGTTTTGTTTTATTGATAATGTATCCATGTCTCATTATTTTGCTTTTTAATTTGATTAATAATTTAATCGAATTATTTTGTCGACATGAAATTAAAAGTCGAACTGACCAGAGAGCGCGATCCCTTGGTAGATTAAGTCTCCGCCGTTATTAAGAAAGGCGCCGGATGAAGTTTGAGAGGCTGAAACAAAATTGGTATTATAGAGAAATTGGTTTTGTTCGGGGTAGAGGTGGTATTCGTAGGAAGCCTTGAACGAGAGCTTCCAGCGGTTGTTGGAAAAAAGATAGTTCCACTTGATGCCCAATCCAAGATCATAGACGCCCCGTGCGCAACGCATGCTTTTTTGGAATCGGTAATGGGCGGAGGCAAGTCTTGTTTGGTGCTGATCAACAGCGTAGAAACCCCAGAGAATCGAGTAGTCGGCAAAGGAAAATAAGCTCCAGTTTTTAGCGAGGATCCAATCGACGCTAGCTCCTGCGACAAACCCCAGGCCCCAGAAGTCCCAGTCGGCAAGCTCTCTTGCGATTTCGTTATTTGTATTGAGAAAGAAATCGACATCGCTATCTTGATCGATCCAAGCAGAACGCAGGCCCCCCATAGGGCGGATTTTAATCCAGGGGCTGGGATGGAACTCTTTGCCCAAAGCCAATTCGATCTGTTTTAAATCAATGCTCCATCTGCCTTTGACATCGGCAATGTTGTTGGTGATTGTATTTTGATATCCCTCTGTTTGCAGTAGGCGTAAATTGTGCGCTGCGCGCTCTTTTTTAGAGCCGTTGTTTGAGATGCTAGTCCACATCGCAGAGATATCCCAACGGTCGTGAGGAAGGGTATAACCTGTCGATAGGCGGTAGCCAAAATTCCATTCGAATGTAGCGCTTTTAATCGAACCGTCGTATTTGGAGCTGGGATGATCTGGATTTTTTTGTTCGATGACGTAATTGAGCTGGTCGATTGCAGGTTTCCAAAACAGAGCCTCTGCCTGAACGAAGAAATGGGAGCGGCTTTTTGGATGGGCATCGAGGGTGTTGTTTGCTTGATTTGAAACAGGTGTAGTGGGTTCTGTTTGTTCAGTCGGGCGGAAACTTGAGAGAAGGGGGATTAGAAGGGTTAAGAGGATTAGAGGTGTATTCTTTAACATAGAACCTTCTCTTGTTTAGAAATCAAACTGTCCACTTAAAAATAGCCCTTGGTAGGCAAGGTCCCCATCCAGCGTGGAAAACGAATTTGAAAAACTGTTGTTGCCGGTCGGAAGAGGGAGCTGGTTTTGCGCTGGATAAAGATGATATTCATAACCGGCGCGGAATACAAAAGCAATTCGTTCTTTAAAAAAAGTATGCGCCCATTCAAACCCTGCTTGTAAATCAAGAATAGAGCGGCCGGCGTGGAAGTTCTTATTCACGTTGATCAGATGATTGTCGTCGAGATGTCCGCTGAAGCCCGCATCGAAGTTTCCATAGATAATGGCATACGATCCATTAGCAAATAAATGCCAATCCTTGGTGATCAGCCATTTCGTATCTAATCCTCCTAAAAATCCAAAGCCCCAGTAGTTGTTCCAAACGCGGAGGTTCCCTTCGTCGGAGGGGATGTTATAGTGGATGTGGATGTCTTGTTCGATCCATGTGTTGCGAAGCCCGACGTTCGGACGCAGCGTGAGAAAGCTGCCCACGTAATAATCTCTGCCTAAGGAGAGATCGAGCTGGTTGAGTTCAGGACTCCAGCGTCCGCTTGCAAAAGTGATTCCAGATAGGTCGCTAATGACAGAGGCAAGCCACCAAACTGGAGAAATTTTTCCGGTGGTGTGGCTCTTAGCGGATCCGCTTTGATGGGTCCAGTAAAAAGCAAGATCCCAATTGTCTCGGGGGATTGCATAGCCAGCTCCCAAACGAAATCCCCAGTCCCAGCTGGGTTGGATCGATTTAACAGTGCGGTTTATCGTATCGCTTGGATTGTGGTTGGTATAGGCATAGATGAGGTTGTCTAGTGTCGCTCTCCAATAAAGAGCGTCAGAGCGCACCCATAAGTTATACCCCTCTTTAGCAAGAGGACGGCTCGGGGGGTTATATCCAATGTATTGAGACTCTGGCTCTGCTGCTGTACAAAGAGAGGAAAGTGCAAGGGCTGCGCAAAGAGCTGTCATTTTTGTATTCATAAAATTCCTAAAAATCAAATTGTCCAGAGAGCATTACCCCTTGAAAAGCGAGATTGCCTTTGATGGTGTTGAAATTTTCGAAGCTGTTACTGCCGTTGGAGATCAAAAATTGATTCTGGTTAAAATAGAGGTGGTACTCGTAGCCGGCTCGGAACGTCCAAGCCAGTCGATCTTTTGCAAAGAGCACGAGATATTTAAATCCTGCAGAGATGTCCAAAATCCCCTTGCCGCTATCGAAGATTTTTTTCTGTTTCCAGTGAGGCATTTCCACCCGCTCGCCAGTCTGATCCAAATCAAATTGCCCTAAGAGGATTGCGTAATCGGTCTCTCCGTAGAGGCTCCAATGCTTTGTGAATTTCCAATCCGCTGCAAGGCCAAGAGTAAATCCAAATCCCCAAAACGCGTTTTTTAACACTCCTTTCACAGAAAGATCTGGATCGGTGTTCTCATAGTCAAAGTGCAGCTTTTGATGGATCCATGTCGAGCGGAGCCCAAAATTAGGGCGCAGCGTAAAGTACTTGCTGATGTAATAAGATCTGCCTAAACCAAAATCGATTTGGTTCAAATCAAAATGAAAATCAGCTTTAGAGTGGTCGAGCTCAAGAGTGGTCGAATTAACATCCGCGGGACCCCAAGCAGGAGAGGGGATGTGATCGCCTCCCTCATTTTTAACAGAGGATTTGCCAGCTGTTGCATAATGGGTGAAAAAAAGCGCTGTGTCCCAGCCGTCGTGTGGAAAAGTATAGCCTGCACCCACTCTGCATCCAAAATCCCAATCGAAATGGATGTTGCGAAAATCGCGATGAGGAAGGGTCAGATCTGAATTGATGACATAGCAATTGATGAGATTATCTTCTGACATTTGCCACAGAAGAAGATCTCCGCGGATCCAGAGATCTGCGGCATGGGTAAGGATGGGATTAACACTTTGATTTCGAATGCTCGAAGCGGGCTCAAGGGGAGTTTTTGTGTCAGCTGCCGCAAAGAGGGCGCCTCCTGTAGCGTGTAAAAGGAAGAGAGTGAGATACTGAGCGAGTTTTAATAGGGAAAAGCGCGCCCATCTAGCGTTGATTTTTTTTGGCGTTGTAGTTTTGCAACTGGCTCTATTGCTCATATAATGCCTTTTGAAGAAACCTGTGTTAGGTTTTAATTTTAATCGTAGAGTTTATGTTTTCCTAAACTTTTTAGTCAAATCGCAAAATGTTTTCGTGTTTTTTCTCTCGTTTCTTTTCTCATTGAAAAACACCTGAGGCAATTTTATAATCTACTCATAAATTCGGAGGGCTATGGAACGGTGTGCAATTTTTAGTTGTCTTGGACTAGGAGATGGGTTGATCTCTTTGGTTCTCTCGCACAATTTGGCTTTAAATGGGGCGCGCACTACGACGTTTCACCCTTTTTTGCAAGGATTGCAAGCGTGGTTTCCCGCCCTTCCCATTTCTCCCTTCCCAGCGCTTGAGTCCCTTAAAGAGGAGCTATCGCGATTCGATCGGTTTTTTATTATGTATGAGCGCTCTGCCCGAATGAAAGCGATTCAAGAGCATTGTGAGAAATTTTATCCGGAAAAAACAACCGTGCTCAATCCCATTGCAACGCCTAAAACGAATTATCCTTATTGGGAAAATGGACGTTTTGACGGAAGGCGTCCGTTTGTCGATAATTTGTATGCCTATGCACGCGATGTATTGCGTTTGCCGATTGTCACAAAAGGAAATGGGATTGTGATCCCTTCAGGTGTAGTTCCGCGAAGAGAATTAAAACGGGTTGTGATCCATCCCATGAGCTCTCGTCCAGGAAAAAATTGGCCTGCTGCGAAATTCATTTCTTTAGCGGATAAGCTGAAGAAATCGGGATACCAGCCTGTGTTTATTTTAACCTCAGAAGAGAAGAAAGAGTGGGATTTAACCCAGATGCAAGCCCCTTCTTTTTCGAATTTATCAGAGATGGCAAGCTACGTGTGCGAGTCAGGATATATGATCGGCAATGATTCGGGAATTGGCCACCTCGCTTCTTGTATGAGTCTTCCCACTCTCACGATCTGCCGGAGCCAAGTGGCCTCGCAATTTTGGCGTCCTGCGTGGAGCTATGGCCGAGTTGTCGCCCCGAAAGAATGGATCCCCAATCTTAAAGGGCTCCGCTTAAGGGATCAGCATTGGAAAAAGTGGGTGGGAGTTAGACGTGTGTGCGCTAACTTTCATCATCTGACGCAAAATGATGTTCAGAGTGTGCATCTACAGTGATGAGCTTTGCAAATTTTGCGACAAGCGAGCGTGTCGATTGCGCCTGGGGAAAGTAGACATCGTAGGTCAGCCCAAGAGAGGTGTGGTAGGCCTTTTGGATAATGCCCGATCCAAAATCTTTATGAAACACCACAGTTCCTGTTTCAAAGGCTTCTTCATCATTTTTAGCGCTTGTTTCTCCTGAGTGTTGAGGAGAAAAGCTCTGATGATACGGCTGCAAAAAGTGGGAGGGGATCTCTTTAAGAAAACGCGAGGGGCGCATCATGCGAGGCATCCCCCAAAGATAGCGGGATCGTGCTGCTGTAAGGCAGAGAAATTCTTTTGCCCGCGTCATGCCGACGTAGCATAAGCGCCTTTCTTCTTCGATCGCTTCCGCACTCTCTAAGGAGTTCGCGTGGGGAAAGAGTTCTTCTTCCATGCCGACGATGAAGACAGAGGTGAACTCGAGACCTTTTCCGTTATGCAGCGTCATCAGCCGTACGCTCTCATGTCCAGAGTGTTTCTCTTCCGAAGAGGGTTTTAAGGTCAGCTCTTCGAGGAACGAAGAGAGGGTGGCATTGGGGGATTCTAGTTCCCATTCTGCTGCCTTTGAAACGAGCTCTTCGAGGTTTTCTCTTCTCTCTTCATAGGATTCAGGATCTTCTTTGAGGAAATCCAGATAGCGCGATCTTCTCATCGCCTCAGAGATCACTTCATGCAAGGGGAGCTTGGCTTTGATCATCTCGCGCAGCGCGAAAATCATGTCAGTGTAGTCTTTTAACCCCTCAAATTGCTTTGGCGAGGGTTTAAAGGGAAGCTTTCTCTCGACGATATGAGCACAGCAGGTCAGGATGTCGAGCCCATTTTCAGTGGCAAGCGCGCGCAGTTTGGCAAGCGTTGCCTCTCCGAGGCCCCGTTTGGGCAAATTAATGGTGCGGGAGAAGGCAAGGTAATCAGAGCCTGTTAGCACCATACGTAGGAGTGCTAAGATGTCCTTGATTTCACGCCTTTGGTAGAAAGAGAGTCCGCCTACGATTTGATACGATACCCGCTCTCTAAGAAGCGCATCTTCAAAGGTGCGGGATTGGAAATTGGTGCGGTAGAAGATCACACAGTCCTGCAGAGGAATCTGTTGATTGCGATGGATCTGCAAAAGACGCCGAATCACAAATTCCGCTTCTTGCCGCTCTGTTTCTGCGACAAAGAGGCCGATTTTTTCTCCCTCTCCCCGATCGCTCCAGAGATTTTTTTCATAGCGGCTGGAATTGTGTTTAATGAGCGCATTTGCAGCTTCGAGAATGTTAGCTCTGCTCCGGTAATTTTGCTCTAACGGGATGATTTTGGCGCCTGGAAAATCCCTCTCGAAGTTCAAGATGTTTTGAATATTAGCGCCCCGCCATGAGTAGATCGACTGGTCGGGGTCTCCAACAGCAAAGACATTGTGGTGGTTGGCCGCTAGAAGACGTGCAATCGTGTATTGTGCGGCGTTGGTGTCTTGGTATTCGTCGATCAGGATAAAGGTCCACCGTTTTTGGTACTCGGCAAGCGCCTCATCATTTGACCGAAAGAGTTGGACGGTAAGATAGAGAAGATCATCAAAATCGAGGGCTTGGTATTCTTTGAGCTTGCGCTGATAGAGACTATAGACCTCATGTAGGCGCAGATCCTCTTTTTCCACATGATCAGGATCGATCAGCGCGTTTTTAGCTTGCGAGATCGCATGCCGCATGGTTTTCAACAGTCCCTTTTCCTCTTGGAGATTAAGAGAGATCAGGCATTCTTTGAGAACCTTTTCACTGTCTTCTTCATCAAAAATCGTAAAGTCTCTTGAATAGCCAAGCAGAGGGATCGACTCACGCAGGATCCGTGCGCATAGGCTATGAAAGGTGCAGGTGAGCACTTGCTGGTGGGTGGTCTTTAAGATCCGATGGCGCATCTCCTCTGCAGCTTTATTTGTGAACGTGACAGCGAGAATTTCAGAGGCCGGCACGCCTATGCTAAGCAGATGCGCGATCCGATGGGTCACGATCCGTGTTTTTCCCGACCCCGCGCCGGCTAAAACAAGAAGAGGCCCCTCGACGTGTTCGACTGCAATCTGCTGCTGAGGATTTAATTGTTCTGACATGAAGGATAACACATATGAGTTCCACCCATCATAAAGGATCGGGAATTAATTGTGCTATGAGTTCTTAGCACAAGAACACTAGACTGTACAGTTGTACATTGGTTCAATCGTTAACCGCACCTGAGATTCTTGAGAAAATAGTCTAACATTACCGCCAATAGGAAATGTAAATATTGGAAGAGTATGACCAAAATCGGCATTGGCAATGATGGGCAGCCCCTGAAGCATTTTCTTTGAAAGAAAAAGCGTTTTTAGCAAGCCATTATCAATTTTCGAAGCGACTTGAAAGCGTCCTAAGACAAGACCTCGAACTTTCTGAAAGTCATCGAGTAACATCAAAGAATGCAAATGTCTATCTAAATCATCCAGAGTCATTGGGTAATTATCTTCCATAAATAAAATAGCATCTTTTAATTGAGGCATAAATGAAGTCCCTTGTAGTAATCTGAAAGACTCAATATTTCCTCCAATGATAGTTCCTCTAGCTTCTCCATTAGCTATGATCTGAAAGCCGTTATTAGGAAAAAAAGTTCTTTCTTCTTGGTTCAAATACCATTCGTCGTCGCTCCACAGGTTTGAGCTGAGAAGATCGACTTCTTTCGTCTGTTTGAAAAACATTTCGTGAAAGTTATCGATCACATATTCGATTCCTTTTAAGCACCCGAATGTTGAAAAATGCGGACCTGAATAAGTAATAAGACCAGTTTTTGCAAAAATTGCATTTTGTAAAGTTGTGATATCTGAATAGCCACAAAAAATTTTGGGATTTTTTTTGATTAACTCGTAATCGAGTTGCTGAAGCAATTGAATCGAATTCGATCCGCCAATGGTAGTCAGGATACCCTTTACACAAGGATCTGCAAATGCCTGATGGATATCGTCAATACGTGACTGAATAGAAGAAGAATCAAATTGATCTTTTTCTTCTGCATTTTTGGAAAAAGTGACTTTGAGCCCTAATTTCTCAAGTCTGCTTATAGCTAATGATCTAACAGAAGAGGATATTATTGCGAGACTTCTTGATGGAGCAATAATGCGAATCTCATCTCCGACATTGAGCGCATTTGGAAAAATTTTTTTCATGTCTTTAAAATTGAATATAAGATTCGATCGCGAATTACGCCCTTTTGAACAACGGCCTTTTTTAAGTATCCTTCTTTTTCGAACCCGTTTTTTTCCAATATTCTCTGTGAACCAATATTATCAGGATCTACAAATGCTTCTATTCTGACGACTTCAATATCGGTAAATCCATCTTGAATCGCTAACCTAACAGCTTCTGTGCCCAGGCCTTTCCCCCAAAATTCCTTTGCGAGAACATAACCTAGTTCGGCTTTGCATACATGAGCGCCTTTTCCCTTGTCAAGAGAAATGGACCCAATAACTTTTCCCTTATAACATATGGCCTTAAACCAAGAATGCTTTTCAATGAAATTCTTGAAAAAAAAATCCGCTTCACTCATCGAATTATATTTATCCCACATCATAAATTTGGCAACATCAGGGTCAGAAGCCCACTTATAAAAATCCTCTAAATCTGAAGCAACAAAAGATCTAAGGAGCATCGGATTGTCAAAACTACTGTGCATACTACTCACTACGGAATTAGGAGCCTCAATTTTAACGGTCGAAGACATAATTTTCAACATTCCTTTTTAATAGTTTAAGAAAAACAAAATAGAAAAAAAATACGGTCAGAGAAAGTAAGCCATACATTTCATATACATCATTAATTGGCCAGTTTGACTTCATTAAGAATTTTATCAACCAAAGGGATGCTATCATCCCAAGTCTCGCAATTAGAGATGAAATTTTTAGAAACATCATTCTATTTGCACTTGACAGAGCCTTGTTAATTAAAATTCCTGTAGAAAGTTGTGTCGTATTAAATATTGCCATTGATGTGGAAAATAAAATTATAGAGCTGACAAAACCTTCGGTTTGTGACAGGAAAAAATAAAAAAAGCCGGAAACTAATCCTAGAAGACCTACTAAAATTTTCGATCGAAATAATGGACGATTCATAATTTTAGAAAAACACCATGAGGCGCGACTCATCCCTAACGAATAACAAATAAATATAAGAGATGGATCATGAGGTTTTAATGTAAATTTTTCAGAAAAATGAGGCTGCCAATAATGAATTAACGGTTGTAATAAAAATTGTGTTAGAAAGAGAACGGTGAGGAGAGGAAGTAAAGATTTAAGGTGATGAAAATCTAAAAAATTTTTCCAGATAGGATTTTTCTTGGGACAAGAAATATTTAGTGATTCTGTATGAAATAAAAGAGTTCCAATTCCTAAGAGATAAGCAGCTAGAAAACACAGATAAGGGGCTTGATTCCAATAACTGAACATAGCACCTCCAACAAATCCACATATAAGAACAAATAAATTTGAAATAGAGTCTCCCAGATGAAAAAATTTTTCTGTTAACCCTTCAATTTCATATTTTGCTAACACTTGCATGGAATATGAGGAGAATGCTGCGGGCCATATTGATAAGGATAGCGCAAAGAAGATTTCAGCAATAATGAATGCGCTTAGTGTTTTATAAAATAGATAAATTAAAACACCAGTTGTCCCAAAGATGAAAGAAAGAAATAAAGATTTGTAATCACCCAATTTCGAAAGAAGGTAACCAATTGGCAAATCAAGAAAGATAAAAACTCCTGCTTGTGTCATTTTGATCAATGCATAATTTTCAATACTCAGTCCGCAAGATAAAAAATAGAGTACAGAAATTGCTCCAGTAAATAAACGACCAGAATCAAATAAGATGTTTATAAAAATTAACTTTTTGCACTCATGGGGTATTAAAACTAAGTGGTTTTTTGAATTGATGAGCATATTGGGCAGGATGAGTTTAAGCTGTAATCTTGTTTCTCTATGTGCAAATTATGAGACCAAATCCCTAATCGAGTGTTCAAGGATTGAATATCTCCAAATAAGCCGAAGAATTTTATAATATCTAATGCGGCAAAAGATGCTGCTATCATATTAATTGGCCCCGACGAGGGAGCTTGGTAAGAGGCGTTTATTTCTTTACATTGGTCAAATTGAGTTTGAGAAAGTTCGCTAAAACTAACAAGATGTTGTTGACATTCATAACAACCTGTTTTACCTGGAATCACCAAAGGA
>JAIELY010000023.1 GCA_019752555.1 Rhabdochlamydiaceae bacterium | reverse complement strand
AGCGTAAAGACTACTTTTGAGTTTAGGGTTTTAAGGTAGTCGTCCTTCCAAAAGCTACCTTTAGATTTAGGGTTTTGGGGTAGTTCTTCCAGAGCGTAAAGACTACTTTTGAGTTTAGGGTTTTAAGGTAGTCGCCCTTCCAAAAGCTACCTTTAGATTTAGGGTTTTGGGGTAGTTCTTCCAGAGCATAAAGACTACTTTTGAATTTAGGGTTTTGAGGTAGTTCTTCCAGAACGTAAAGACTACTTTTGAGTTTAGGGTTTTAAGGTAGTTGTCTTTTTAAAAGCTACCTTTAGATTTAGGGTTTTGAGGTAGTTCTTCCAGAGCGTAAAGACTACTTTTGAGTTTAGGGTTTTAAGGTAGTCGTCCTTCCAAAAGCTACCTTTAGATTTAGGGTTTTGAGGTAGTTCTTCCAGAACATAATAACTACCTTTAAATTTAGGGTTTTAAAGTAGTTGTCTTTTCAAGAGACACCTCTAGATCTAAGAGCTTTAGGGTTTTAGGTTATGGTTTTTAGGTTTTTAGGGTAGTCTTTTTAGGTATTTAGGTTAGGGTTTTTAGGGTTTTAGTTTAGTCTTTTTAGGGCTTTAAGATAGGTTTTTCTCTATGAAAAAATGGTCATTAAGTTAATTAAGTTAATTAAGTTAATTAAGTTTAAGAAACAGTCAAGTCAGTGCCTTTGACAGGCATGACTGGACTTTGGATTTAAAAAGAAGGAGAGAGCGCCGTGTAAAACCGTTGCAATCCTTATACCTTGCTGCATCATCTTGTTTGATAATCTTCAACCTTCACAAATAACAACACTCGATGGGTGCACTTGTTCAGTTAAGTTATCTATTCTGGATGGATGTAGTCTCAATTTTAGCTCCAAATCCTTTAAATAGGGCCTCCAGCTCGTCTTTCTTCCCAAACCCATACCATTCTCGTCTGAAAGCATTCCAACGAAATTTTAGGGCCTTTAGCGAAGCTTTTGAAGACTCGTCTAATTCAACTTCAAAAGACAAGATCAAAGGTTGTGCATTTACATGTTGATCGTGTTCAAACATCACCTCAGCTTTTGTTTGCCAGGCTTTGATCGCGATTTCATCGTGTGCTCGATCTTTGATTTCTAGAAGAGCTCCAAGCAACACAATCGGTGGTAGATGATCGATTCCTGCTTTAACAATTAATTCTCCCGAAAGAATCAAACGTCTGGTTCGAATTTTTCTTTCTTTCATTTTTAATAGGAGTTCCTTTTTTCCAAGGTGTTCTTTTTTTTGTGAGATTTTCTCTTTTTGCTTCATTAATTTTTCTATATGCATAGAGCTCCACAAGATTGGATTTGAACATGTCAGACAAAATTTAACAGATTTAAGCTTATCTAGCTACGCGCTCTCCTATAAAGGTTCAAAATGAACCAAGAGCAAAGTCTAAGAGGGGAGTGAAATGAGGATACGAATTTGAAGGGTAGAAGAAAATTTTTGCGGACTACGCAATAAGCAAACTGTGTTTGCATGCGTACCGTTCCTTACGTTCCTAGAGGCCAGCCGGTAAAATGCCACCAGAAAAAATCGAAAGCACATAAGAAGGGAAGCGCACAGTAAAAAAGTACTTGAAGTGGTTTTTTTTCAGAGTCCTTTTTAAAAATATAGTAAGTGCTTATTGGCATTGTGAATATGCCTGCACCCATGCTTAGAAGAAAAAGGATGTCGCTGAATGAGGTAAAGTTAGGACGGACAAGGGATATAGCAAATAGCACATAAGGGATGAGAGGAATGAAAAAAATGAGATATAACCATGCGATAGTTTGAGATATAAAAGAAAAGCACTTTTTATACATTTTACCCTCTTGGAAATCGAAATAGTAACTCATCTAACGATAAATTGTCATTTTTTATGTAGATAAGTCTTGTTGAGTAAACAAGATTTTTTTGTTTTTTTGATTAAAGATCAAGATGGTCTGATGTTGTAAATTTTATCTCGAGAGAGACCTTCTCACTCTATGCGAACTGTTTTATAAAATGCAAGAGCGCATCTTTGATGCGCGAAATGATGCTTGATTAAAAAGATTCATGAGGGTTAAAAGAGTTTTAAATTCAAAAAAAGACTTCTCGGCAGAGGGAGGTAATTTTGAAAAGATAAGCATCTGATGAAAAAAGAGGCTCATCATGGCAATCGGTTATGCAAGAGTAGAGTTTGTCCAGCGTTCCCATGGTAAATCGGCGTGTGCCAAAGCGGCATATAATTCTCGATCGCGTATCGAATTCGAGGGAAATTGTGTGATGAGTCCTGAAATCTATGATTGGACTGATAAGGAAAAACCTGCTTTTCATGAGGTTTTATTGCCAAAAGGAGCGAATGAAAAATTCAAGACTCCTAATGCCTTGTGGAATGAAGCTGAATTGGCAGAAAGCCGGATTAATTCGGTTGTAGGCCTTGATCTTTTGTTGGCGCTTCCCGATGACCAAGTCATTTCTTTGGAAGATCGGATTCATCTCGCGAGATCATTCATTCAAAAGCATTTTGTCGATAAAGGGTTAGCCGCTCAAATTGATATCCATCATCCAGAGAAAAAAATTCAGATCATGCGAGATAATCGAGAGCTCGGCCTTTTTAAAGGGATGTCAGGGAATATCATTCAAGAAAACCAATCTTCTCTCAAACTTCAGTTAGAAAATGGAAAAACAGTTTCTTTTAATCCAAAAGATTTTACTGGATTTTCATTCGAACAAAGTAATTGGCATGCTCATGTATTGGTAACGACACGACGGTTCCAGAAAGATGGGCTGGGGTTAGAGGAAAAAGCCAGAGATTTAATGCCTCAAATTGCTAAAGGAAAAGTGGTTTCTGGTTCAGATTGGGGCAAGCTTTGGACGGATCATCAAAATCAATTTTTTACCGAAAAAGGGATTGATTTAAGGGTTGATCTTCCTGGAATTGAGTCTCAGGAGCATTTGGGTCCTTATCGGATGAGGGGACGGGCTTTTGAACTTCTAAAAGAGCATGGAAGGATCTTAGAAGTTAACTTGATAAAGGCTAAAGATGTTTCCTGCGTCTTGGATAAAATCACTGAAAGGTTAAGCGTGTTTACAAAAGAAGATGTCGATCGATTTTTGCATAATCATGTTCCTTCAGAAATGCATAAAGACTTTAAGGATGCTTTTTGGAAACAGGCTGAACTTGTTCCATTGGTTAACAAGGAAACAGGTGAATTATTGGGGAAATTTAGCTCTGCTAAAGTTGTGGAAGAAGAAAAGAGGATCATGCGTCTTTCTGAAGAAATCTATTCAAAGAATGCTCTCAAAGTAAACTTAAAAAAATCTGCTGAATTTTCTAAAGGATTGAATGAGGAACAAAGTACTGCTTTTTCAAAGATTCTAGCAGGGCCTCGGTTATCCTGCATTCATGGATATGCTGGAACGGGGAAAAGTCATCTTCTGGTGGCATTAAAAAATGTCTATGAAAATTCTGGATACGAAGTGCGTGCTTTTGGTTCTGACAGTGCAACGGCTGATGTTTTGCGGGGAAAGGGTTTTAACGCGGCCGAAAACGTTTATCGATTCTTATTTTCTCTTCATAACTCAAAAAGGACGATCTCTAAAGGAAAAGAAGTGTGGATCCTCGATGAAGCAGGAAAACTCGGAAATCGACCGCTTCTAGAGTTTTTAAAGGAAGCAGAAAAGAAGGACGTTCAGGTCATTTTTTCAGGAGACTATGCTCAACTGAATTCGGTGGGTCGTGGTGGGATGTTCAAAGTTTTCTGTGAGCAATTCAACTCTCATGTATTGCAGGAGATCCAAAGACAAAAGCAGGAACAACAAAGAGAAATTTCTAAAAATCTGGCTGTCGGTGAATTGGGATTGGCTATCGATAAGCTCTCTTCTAATTCGACCCTGCGGTGGACTTCTTTGAAAAACGAGGCCATGGAACAACTGATTTCCACATGGGCAAGGGATACAAGGTCTGTTCCTCAAGCATCAACCTTGATTATCGCTCATTCCAATGACGAAGTGCGGGTTCTAAATGAGATGGTTAGGATCATTAGAAAGCAGCGGGGAGAGTTAGCCGAAAGAGAGTTTTCCTGCGAAACAACTCTCGGAAAGGTCTACTTAAGCGTTGGAGATACGATTGAATTTCGAAAAAATGAAAAATCTCTAGGAGTTACTAACGGAATGGCTGGAGTCCTTGTCGAAGCAGACCAAAATAAATTTGTTGTGACCATTAGGGATAATCCTAAAAAGCCGCAAACGGTTATTTTTAACCCGCAAGAATACCATGCTTATCAGCTGGGCTATGCCAGCACCTATTTTCGGTCACAGGGAAAAACTATTAACCGCGCCTATGTCTTGCATAGCCCAGCGCTAAATAAAAAATTGTTCTATGTCGGACTTACCAGGCATGTCGATGAGGCATATTATTTTGTCTCTAAGGATCAAGCCTACTGTCTTTCCGATCTCAAATGGCAGGCCATGAGAGAAGATGTCAAAGAAAATACCCTTAACTTTACCACAGGCCATGAAGTTGAACGGTTACAAGAATTACAGAAAAATCGAACTGAAATTCAGGCTCTGAAGGAATCTGACTCATTCCTTTTTCGGATGAAAGGATATGGATTAGCGGCTTTTGAATTAGTAAAAACAAAGGCCCTGTCTGTGGGAGAGCATCTTCAAGACAGAGCCCTGAGCAAAGAGTTTTATAACCCTGAGCTGTCCAGTTCAAACATTAAAGCTTCGGTTTCTGAGGTGGCGTCGGAGCCAGAAACAATATTAGAAACAATTTTATCTCAGGAAAGGAACTTAGCTCTATCTCCATTGACTTTGAAGGATCAACCTGCCTCTTTATCCGCTTCAGAAGATATTTTTCAACGATGCCAACAGAAAAAGGAAAGAATATGGAAAGCCTTTGAGGCTGAAAAACAAGTTGCATTGGAAAAGTATTTCACCGTCTCCAGTTCTGTGATTTCTTTAAAGGCTATCGTTGATCTTCATCATAGAGAATCTTCGCAAAAGCTCGAGTCTACAGAATATTTCAAAGCTTGGCAAAAAGCATGTGGGGACAGGAACACTGCTGCTCAAGAGCTTGTAAAAGTTGTATCTTCAGATGAGCTTTCTTCGTTTCTTGGGAAAAAAATGGCAGGATATGTCCAGAATCAGGCCGATCGTTATGCTGAATCGATTGAAAAACGTGAGAATGCTAAGAGTTTCGATATTGAGGAAGGACTTAAATCCCATCTTGAACCTTTGCTTTACAGACTTTTCCCTGAGGGGCCTTCAAGAAAAGAAAGGACAAGCTTTCGGTTCGGAGCTAAAGGTTCTTTGTCTGTTGCCTGCTCTGGTGATAAGGTGGGGCAATTTTACGATTTTGAAAGACAGGAAGGCGGAGGACCACTAAAATTGGTCCAAAGAGAGCTGGGTCTTGGAACAATAGAAGCAAAAGAATGGGCGAAGCAATTTTTGGGGATTGCTCATGAAATCAAAGTTCCAAAAGTCTTTCTGAAGTCTATAGCTGGATCCCACAAGGAAAAGAATTCTGATTGGATAAGCCTGCCTCCTGATCCGAATGTTCCTGCTCCGTGCCTAGAAGAACTTTCCAATCGCAAGCTGCATATATACTTTGAAGAAGTCACGCGTCATCCCTACAGGGATGAGAAAGGACAATTGCTCTATTACGTTCTTCGGTTAAAAGATAAAAACGACTCAACCAAAAAAATTACCCCGCCTTTAAGCTTTGGGTACTGGAAGTCCAATCCAGAAAATCACTGTTGGGCTCTTAAGGGTTTTCAGACTGAGAAGAATTTCATCTATAACCAGAATCAACTTTTTGAACGTCCCCATGCAACGGTTCTTGTTGTTGAGGGAGAAAAGACAGCGGATCGTGCTCACGAAAAATTTCCAGGAGAAGATCTGATCTATGCGACTTGGCAAGGTGGTGCGGGCGCGGTACAACACACGAATTGGAACCCACTGGCTGGAAGAAACATCATCATTTGGCCAGATAATGATAAAGCAGGGTTAGAGGCTCAAGAATCGCTTTGTCGGGAGTTGAGAAGGGTTGGGGTTAGGTCGCTTCGGTCGATCGATTCAAAGGTCTTGCAAGCGAATTTTCCTATGAAGTGGGATTTGGCAGATCCTTTGCCTCCTAATCTCAAAGACTCTCTCCCTAAAGAACTGCTAAAGGAAGCTCCTCACAAAGCCATCGATCCACAGCAGCTTCTCTACCGCACTTCTGGAAATCATGAGAAATCTAGAGCAAACGAAATCCTTTGGCGAGTTGATGAACGGCTCCGGTCTGCTCTTGAAGTTAAGTTTGCTAACCAGCCATGGAAAATTAACGAAGAAATTTTATCTGAAGCTGCAAAAATTCTGGTGGAAGCTGAAAAGCCACAAAAAATTATCAAGAGGATCCATGGTGATTTTAATAAGGAATATCACTTGAGTTGGCAGGTTGCCATCTACCGTGCACATCATGGGAAGGATCCATCTGATTGGGAAATTGCTAAGATGAAAGAGGTCATAACGGATTTAAGAAGCTTTTTGCCATCTCAATTAACTGATTTAGATATGGATAAAGCGTTTACGAAAAGGTTTGAGCAAGCTCTCTCTAGAAAAGAAATGAGAAAAGAGCCTATTCAAGAGATGTCTTATAATATGCCTATAAATAAAGTGCCTCATGAAGAATTACTGCTTTCTCAGGTTCGTTCATTTGACATCGGAGGTATTGGATAATGGTAGATTTTCGGTTAGTATTTTGTAAAAATCGGTCATTTTTTAGTCTTCCCTGTCCGAAGAGAACAGGGGGACTGAATACTGAAGTGTTTTTTTGAAATTGAGGTCAGTTAGGTGAGGCTAAATTTAGTCTTAAATACCACTATATTGATAGCGTTTCACTATTGTTGATGGCGATGATATCATCAATTAGGGATTTAAGCCTGTGAACTTGCCTTATATTGTCATCGGATAAATGGTCTTTGCGTCTTAGAAGTTTTTTTAACCCAAATTCGAGGGAATCTAAAAGTGACTTATTGGCTGTTTTACGTCTGCCATCACCTTCGTCAGCTGGGAAGCGTTCTTGGATTAACATCATCAGGTCATTGGGATTTGAATCAAAGTGCTTATCGATAATGTCTACCTTCGCATCAATGGTTACATTTTTAGACGCTAGTAAATAAGCAACTTTTTGGGGAAGTTTTTGGAATTTGATCTTAGCTTCATGATTTGGCAAACTTGAATATAGTTCATAATATGCAAGCATATTATAAGCCGTTCTTCGACTTCCAAAAAATAAATCGATCCATTGAGCGAAAGCTCCATCTCGGTAAGGTTTTAAAATTGATCTTGCTTGATTGAGCCTTTCTCCGGTTAAAACTGCTCCTTGTTTGGCAACCGCTTTGATTTCAGTTGTAATCTTTTTAAGCTGGTCTAAATCAGTTGTTACTTGCGTTTCTGGAAATCTTCCAGGTAAGTAAAAGTCTACTAACAGTTTTTCGATTCCTGTTGATTCTTTATTATCTAAAGGCTGTGGATTAAATACAGAATTAAAGTTATTCGTATTATGAACCATGTTGTACCCTTTAGCAGCAGGCGCTGATGAAGGTTGAAATGCGGGATTGGAAAAAGGTGATTGTTTGGACATTTATACTCCTGCCTTTGTCTGTTCGTTTAAAAGGTGTTTGATTTTTTGCGAGGAAGATCCATTTTCAAGTCTTTTTAAAAATTCAGCAGTAACCAATTTATAATCTTCTGATGCTCGACAATCTGGATCAGTTTCGAAAACTGGTTTTCCTTGTAACACTGCGCGAGAAACAGCGACATCTCTTCTGATTCTTGAGGAAAAGAGTTTGTCTGGAAAGGAATTTGTGATTTCTTCTAGAAAAGCTTTGTTAACAGCTCCTCGCTCATCCCAAAAAGAAAAGATAAGACCTAAGACATCGATTTCATGATATTGTTTAAATGATGCTAGAAAGTCTTTCAGCCGTCTGAGGGCAAGAACGCTGTATGCTTCGGGGATGGCACAGATAATAGTGAACTGGGAGGCAAAAAAAGCTGATTGTGTAAGCCAGCTTAGGGAGGGAGGTGTGTCGATAAAGCAGAAATCATAGTCTTCTTCTACTGTTTTTAGCGCTCTACGTAGTCGTTCGTGCGCGTAAAGATCTGCTCCAACTTGAGGTGTTTTCTCTATGCCGTCTAGATAAGCGTTTGCAGGGATAATAGAGAGGTTTTTGATGTGCGTTTCCTGGATAACGTCGCGGATCGATTCCTCTCCTTGCAAAACTGGAACCATTGTTTTTAAATTGTCTTGTCCTAATCCGAGTCCTGTTGAAAGATTGGCTTGTGAGTCAAAATCGACTAAAAGCACCTTTTTTTTGTGCTTTTTTGCTAAGCAGGCTCCGATATGTAAAGTTGTAGATGTTTTAGCCGTTCCGCCTTTGAATGAGCAAAATGTGATGGTTCTCATCTGACCTCTCAATTTTTAATGAAACTTCCTTATATCTGTTTTATGGTTGCTAGTCAATGATTGACGTTAAAACTGCAACGGTTGCACAGAAAACTGCAACCGTTGCAGTTTTCTGTGCAACCGTTGCAGTTTAAAAAAAGAGAATGTTTGGTCGAAAAGAAATGAAAGAGGCTGAAATACAGTACACTGTTCCGACGTTTGGATTGATTCGTTTACAAAATTGTCGAGGTTCGTTACAAAGGCAAAGCTTGTTTGATTATATTTTCTAACCGATGAAATTTGAGGATCCTGTGAGTAAAACACTGTCAATGCTAGTCGCGGCTATGTTCATATTGTTCGTTCATCCACCCGTTCAAGCGTCAAAATCGGTAATGTATCCATCTGAAATTGCTGTTCTTACACTTCCTGAGCAGGAAAATGGTCAATGGAAAGAAATCTCTCGGTATGTAACAAAAAAGAAGGGGCTTGTTGAGCGAATTCCTGTTGATCAATCTGTTAAAAATTGGAAAAATCTTATTTGCGTCCAGTTTTATGATCGATCAGTTTTCGATAAAAAGGGTAAGAAATCGATTGAGGATGTCATTGAAAGTATTCGTGCGTCGACCATATCTTCTTATCCAGGAAATAAGGTCACGTGGAAAGTTCTAGAGAAGAACAAAGACGCTTTGATCTACGAATGGATTTTACATGAAGCTTATGAACATGTTTCACCTCAGCATGAAGTTACACTTGCAATACTAACAAAAACTGGATTTCATCGTATTGGATATACTCAAAAAAATGCAGAGTTGACACCTGAAGAAAGACTGAAATGGATTAACCGCTTGAAGGATTCTTATTCTATCATGTCGGTGGATGAAGTAAAACACATGAAAAATGGGCTGTCTATTGTAAATAGATTTCGGGAATCTTTAGATTTAGGTGAGACGTTCAATGGTTGGAAGTCAGTCGATTATGTCATGCTTGACAATGGAATGACAATGGAAACTTTTATTCCATCATCTCAGAAAAAACCATTGATCACTGAATCTTTTGATGTTTTAACTATGCCTGGTGTAGTTGGACTTACGGTTGGTGAATATTTTGAATCAGAACAAGAGACTCTGCGGAAGTCTTTATCTAAAAAGATTAAATTTGATGTCCTCAAAAAAACAGCAAATGAGCTGATCTATAGCTATTCTTATTCAGATGCAGGCCTTCGGTTCACTATTGTCTCGAGAGCGATTATAACGGACCTTGGTTTTTACTCTCTGTATTATAAAAGTGGTCTTAAAAAGGATCTAAATAAGGAAGAGATTTTGCAATGGAAGGAGGCGTTAGAGGCGGCTCAGGTTCGCGAACTATTTTAAGCTCTTGTCTTGAAGTGTCGATTCCGATGGTCATCTCATCTGGGAAACTTAAAGATGGGATTTGTTCTTATTATTTGACTGATTGAACTAAAAGTCTAATTTTTACAACTTTAATCATATCATTATTATGATCTAAAGGGACAAAATGTCGTAATGTATGGTTTAAACATTTTTAGTGACAGTTTTGCTGAGGAAGTACCCAATAAGACCGCCTAAAATAAATCCTGAAATTGTAGCAACGACTTTGCCTTCGACAAATAATAGTATGGCTCCAGCAATTGCACTCAAAAAGGTTGCAACGGACAAAAAAATAAAAAGAGCTTTATTTGTGTTTTTACCTTTTTTCATGGATTATCCTGAATTGACATTTTTAGTGTTTAGCTTCATTCAACTCCTAATTTAATTTTTTTGCCAAACGAAATTCCTAATCTAGCAATTATTTATTGTGAAAAAGGGATGGTGAGCATGTTCCTCCACAGCCTGAGCCTCACCTTCATTCCGATGGCTCAAGTTTTAATTTAAAATCAAGAACATCTGCTTTTGTGCATTAATTTACTTGACTAGTCATGTAAAATATTTGCAATATACAAATAAATAACCATGATTAAACTGCACCCAATACAGCGATTCCCACGACACTATGGAGAAATACTGATTTTTTCTAAACTTTTCAGGGGTTTTCATATGAGAAGTAGTAGGAATTGATGACTCAAATTTGAGAATTTAATTACAACGACAGATACTTAAGAAGCGAATTTAACATTATAAAATAATGCCAAGATACATAAGTAAATATAAAAACGTTATATGTCAGGCTATTCCATCACTGCTTGCAATCTGCATAGTTGAACTTGTTAATGTTGAAGTCTATTTATTTGGTCCTGTCTCGCAAAATGCCACCATGCTCTTTATATGGATAGCGCTACAACTTATTCCCGGTTTTGTCTTTGGATATATTTCTGACTGTAACTTTAGAAAAGCGACCCTAATTGTATGTCAATTACTTGGTCTCATCGGAGGGCTGACATTATTAGTTTTCGGATTTGAGACTTGGGTTCTTATATTAATAGCATTAACATTTAACCCTCTTCCTGTAGCTCGAGCAGCACTTTTAGATCATTTTCCACAACATTCAACTGTCAAACTTGTCGCTATTACTTTTTTAGCACAGTATCTTCCTTGGACTTTCTTTGGTCCCATTGCTAATTATCCACATAGACTCATGATTTTCATTATCCTTGGATTGCTTGGGTTAAATACGCTTTTAACTGCATTTTTATTTAAAGGAGACACAGAAAAGTTAAAAAAGAAACCTGAAGCCAACAAAATAAAAGTAGTTTTTAAAAATAAAACTTTTATTTATAGCTTAACAGCATTTGTATTTGCTGAAGCAACCTTTTATTTGTTCTGGGCTTTTCTGGAATATAATCCAGATGGTCATGCATGGATTACAATAACTAACTATTCCACTGTTTTAGGAATAGGAATTGCAATGCTTTATACTCGCTTACCCCATATATCAATTATCACTCTTTTATATAGCATTGGTGCGGGTATTGCAATTATTGCATTAGCACACTGCTCCTTTGTTCCATCTTTCTGTGGTACAGGATTAATCAATGCTATGAGTACCTATGCAATTATAGGAGGATTATATTTGCCATTTGTAACAGATGGTGTAATAAGAATGGTTGGCACACGACACAGAGCTTTCGGGTCAGCTACAATCGAATTTGGAGATACGATCGCATCTTTTGTCGCTCCATTGCTGAATATATTTTTCATCGGCAGTTCTCATATAATCTTAATAACTACTGTTATACTTTATATTTTTGCTGCACTGCTTCAAAGAAAAGCTGAAAATTCAATAGCAACAAGCAGTTAAAACAGAAATAAAAAAACTGAACCTAATAAAAAGTGATTAGCAAATAAGCGGAAGCGTAAATTCATCGTGAATCTGTTTCTCGATTGAGGCATCCAAATTAATAATTCCAGAAGAAAGCTGTTCAGAAAATTTACGGGCTTGAATAATGGCGCCAGCAATTAAGGCTATTGTTAACTGAATTAACTCAGGTTCAATATTTTCTCGTTCGCCATCAAAATTTACAGGAAATCCGCTATTAACTAGCAAGATTTCATTAACAGTTAAATCTTGGTGCCAAAAATCAGACTCCGGCAATTTTTTTCTTAAATAATGAGCATCAAACTCTCGATCGGAAGAAGAGACGCTAACAAGAACCGAACCGGGTAAAAAATTGCAATGCATTTCATGAGGAATGCTGGTTTTTCCTGTACATCCTATAATTAAATGAAACTTCTTTAATAGTTTGCTTAAATCAGGTTCGCCACTCTCGTTGAGAGATATGTTTTGATCGTAAATTACAATCTTTATATCAGCTGAAAGTCTGTTTTTCAAAGCTTGTCCTATAGCTCCTCCTCCTATGATTAAAGCTTCGTTAAAACATAGGCCCTTTTGAGACAAACTCGTATATAATCGCTCTGCTGCCGCTTGCGCAATCATTGGTGACTCGAGGATTAATTTTACTGGAGATCGAGCAACATTAATCACAGGAAACTGTAGAATTTGTGATTTGATTGCTTCATAACCTGCTGAAGTTTGCTCTATGGCAATGACTGGAACCGAAATGGTGTTAGCTTTGTTTAGATAATTTATACATTTTCCGCCATCATCAAGAACAATAAGACATTCGAATTCGCCTTCAATTATAGTTTCAATTCTTGAAGAAATAAAATTTTCTACTTCATTTGCAAATAATTCGTCATAGGCTCGATGAGATGAGTAAGAAAAACTGCCTGGGCTAACGTCAATTCCTTCAGCAACCATTTCTTCATACACTTCCTTACACGTTGAATAACACTTTCCTAAAATCGAAATATTTTCCGGCTTAAGTCCAAGTTTATAGAGAGATTGAAACATAGAATGCGTTGTTTCTAGGATATGCTGAACTCCTATGATTCTTACTTTGGAAAATGAAATTTCATTATTGCTTGAAATCAAAGATTCTACAAGAGGAAGCATTAGTTTGTTAGTCAATCGATACCCCATAGAAGTTGTATGTATTGTTGATTTATATTGGTTTCGCAGGCTGATTAATGTTTAACTGTTGCCAGATCAGATTGCAATTTACATTTTAAATCTTCAAATTTCTTGGAAATTAATTGTTTTGTACTTGGAAAAACTTCATCTAATGGTCTGCAATATGGGCTTAGATTTGGATCATCAATAGGTTCAAGAGAATAAACCGTTAGACCATTAGCTATTGCATATCCAATTTCCAAAACAGCTGCTCTTCCCAAATATCCATCAAAATTAGCGACGACTAAAAATGTAGAACGACGGATCTTTGCAAATACTGAATCTTGAAGCAATTTTGGATGTGAGATCGGATCAGAATCTAATACAATAAATTCTTCTCCTGGATTGATTGCCGCGTTGCCAACTGGAGATAATACTTTTACTTGACAATTTTGCAGCTCTTCTTTAAGCATAATTATTTGTCTTAAATGCTTTCGATATGAACCACTTATAACTGTACTTAACGTAGGATTTGATTCATCGCAAATTGTGTTACTTAACATAAATTAACCATTTTTATTGAGTTAAAGTTAATTAAAAAGATCAGCTTTTCTTTCACAAATAAGTAGGCCTCTCTTTGCGCAGTAAGTAAGTTTAGTGATTCAAATTCTTCAATAGAGACCCATTGATAAGCATAATGTTCTTCGGGATTGATCTGAATATGGCAGTTATCTGGAATGATTGCGTGGAAGATATATAGTCCGTATGTGCCATCACAGGGTGTATGACAGAGAGCTGATCCAAGCAAATGAAAAGCTTCAGTTGCTATTTTTAGACCAGTTTCTTCATTAACTTCTCTAACCAACCCTTCCAATGGCGTTTCATGTTTCTCAATTTTTCCTCCAGGAATACCCCAAAGTTTATGTTGGCTGTCTTTTTTTGCTCGTTGTAGGACTAATATTCGATCTCCTTGCTGTAGAAAAGCGGTTGTTACCTGAATTTTTGGTAATACGTTGACTTTCTCATTTGGATTCCAAGTTGATAAGTATCGATATGAATTTAAAACATTGCTTGCCATTTAATACCTCCAAGTGCATAACTAATTAAAGCTATATCCCGTTAAGCTAGATCATTAACAATTTTCTTTCTCAATAATTGACCGATTCCAACTCCTAAGGTCGAGCCTATGACTGCGCCTATAGTTCCGGCTAATAAATAACCTGTTAAACCAGCACCGATAATACAACATGTCCAACTTAAAACCTTATAAAATACCAAAACGTACTTCTGATTCATTGATCCGCCTTTTGTTAAAAAATTTCTTATAACTATTACGCTCTTCTTTATTAAATATACTATATATCAAAGGAAATTGTCAACATTTATTTAAAATTAATATGCTGAAAAGAGACTAACCAACTTAAAGATAAATCTTAATTCTTTAAAACGTTCTCTGATATCATGCGATAATAAATCTATTACATTAAAAATCTATATAAAGTAATATTAATGTTTTAAGTTGAGGTTTAAGGTTGTTTTGGAATCTATTGATGAACAGCGATAAAGTAATGGGTGCTCTACAATCTAAATTTTCTTTGTTCTAATGTTTAATAAAACGTGTATTCGAGACGGGAAGGGGGTGAAACGCATTAGTGACCAATTGAAAATGCAACGGTTGCATTTGAAGCCGCTGGCTTAGTGAATACAGGCTTATAATCTACAAGGGGTATTTTTTTCTTTTTTAGAAAAACACTCTTTCGGAAGCGCCTCAAGTTTCTGTTAATTCGTGTTCGGTCGACTTCTTACTGATCTCAAGGCGGAAAACGCGTCAGAACTCATTTAAACAGCCAAATCATCGATTTGTATTTTTTCGAGCCCAGATTGGATCTATTTTAAGTGGGTAATCCTCTTTTGGAGATTTTCGAAATTGACTTAGGGTTGATTTTTAGTCAAATTTTCAATTTCTCGAAATTTCTTACCGAAAATAGAAGTGTGTGTATAATGCTAATTATACACACACTTAAGCAAAGGTGGGGGGTGTCATGAAAAAAAAGAAGTCGAAGCCTTCGGTTACCGTTCGGATGGTCCAAGCCAAAGATGGGTCTTGGAAAATCTTAAAACGGCGGAATTGGAAAAAAGCTGAAATGATCTTAAAGCAGACGGTTCACCCTCCGGAGGAACGTGGGCTTTTCGTAAGGTCTGATTCTGAGTTTCAGATTGAAGATGGTGGTCAAATTCTTGAGGTTCAATCTGCGGATGATCTTAAAGCTTCTCGGAAGTTGTGCTCCACGCTATTTTCCTCTTTGCCAAGTTATGCCAAGACTCTTGAGCTGAAACAAGAAGCTATTTGGCAGCAGCTTTCTCAAGTTAAAATACGGGATGCCTTGGATCAATGGCTTGAGTCGATTCAAAATCCTCGGACAAAAAAGTGTTATAGTGTTTCCGTGCAAGAGTTGATTTCTAGAGAGTTTTTGGATGCGAATTGGACTCTTCAGCAGTTTAGTTTGCTCTCCCCGGATCAGATCATTGATACCATTAAGACAAGCTCTCTTTATATTAAGGAGAGAGATGGAAAACCCCTGTCTAGGCAGTGGTCTATGAGAACACGAGAAGTTAGGATCGCGTGTTTCCTTTCGTTTACTCGCTATTTAAGCCGAAAGTCTGAAGGTATGATTCGTCGTGGGGTTCCTAGTAAAGATGGAATCGAAAAGACGTTTAGCGAAAAGCCTCGAAAAGTTAAGTCGGAAGCTTTGACGCGGAGTCAGGTTGGGAAGTTCTTTGAAGAGCTTGATGAGCTTAACCCTAGAGATGCAATGATTGCTCGCCTATGTCTTCATGGCGCGAAAAGGATCAATGAAGTTCTAGCCCTTAAGGTGGAGCAAATTGACTTTGAAAAAAAACAGATTTTGTTTCATCAGTCCAAAAGCAAGTTTTCTGATGATTTTACCTTGATCAGTTTTGAAAAACCTGCTGCTGCGTTGCTGCTTTTGGATCTTAAGAAGTATATTGGTGAGAGAAAAGGGCTCGTATTTATTACTGCCTATGGCAAGGGGCTTAAACAAAATCAGATAGACCGGAACTTTTATAAAGCTGGACAACGTGCTGGACTCCCCTTTCGGGTTAGTCCCCATAACCTAAGAGCCACAGCAGTTACTCTATGGAAAGAGGATGGGTTTTCAGACTCTTTGATTATGAAGGCAACTGGGCATTCTAGTAGTGAAATGGTCCACAAGTATGACAAGAGTGATCTTGCTGACAATGTGACAAGGAAGTCATGCCTAATTTAAGATTGGATGATGAATAGAGATTTGATGCGTTTGTGCTGATTTACTTATTGATTTGTTTTATTTTTTTATCTGGTATGTTTTGCTTGTAAAAAAAGGATTAAATAGAGGCAAATGCTGAACATTTTTTCAAATTTTAAAGTCATTTCTATTGCTACGGGCATCCTGCTAATAGGATTCCTGCCAGGTCATAGTGCGTCTCCTAAGCCTCAATATCCCTTACGACTCCCCTCCTCAGAAGTCATTATTGAAAGGATTCCCTATGTTCTGGCTTATGATGGCCGAAATAAGCAAGCTCGTTGGGTTTATGAGGTTCTAACCACTGAGAGTATTCAGGGAAATGCGGATCGGCACAAATTTACCTTTGAGGAAGACCCGTTAATCCACTCCTTGATTCGTTCTACTAGGGAGGATTATTCTGGCTCAGGGTTCGATCGAGGACATCTTTGTCCGGCAGCTGATGCAAGACTTAACGATGCGCAGATGAAGGAAACCTTCTACTTCTCCAATGTTTCCCCTCAATGTCCACAGTTTAACCGAGGCTATTGGTTAAAACTCGAACGGCATGTGCGGGATTTAGCTAAGCGCTACGGCGTTATTCATGTGTTTACTGGGGGGCTTTACCTCCCCTTCCAAGACAGTGACGGTAAAAGATACGTAAAGTATCAAGTCATTGGTCAAAATGATGTCGCTGTACCAACACACTTCTTCAAGGTTATTTTGGGTAATAATGGGGCTTCTTTGGAGTCTTTCATTTTGCCAAATGAGGCTATTCCAGGAACTACGCCTCTGAAGGAGTTCTTAACGACAATCGAAAAGGTTGAAAAGGTCTCCGGGATCATCTTTTCGAAAAAATAGATAATGCAAGCTTTAAAAAGCGTAAGCCCCAAGGATTACCTTGGGGCTTAACATTTAATTCAGTTCACATGTTTTCTGCGACTGGGTTTATGCAGAGGAGGGGAAGAAAGAAGCTTCTGAACACCTTGTTTAAGCCATGCATTAAGACTTACACCGCTGCATCGAGCCTCATAAGCAGCTCTTTCATGAAGTTCTGGAGGCAGACGCAACATAAGATTTCCGGAAAACGGCTTTTCAGGAGTTCTTCCAAGCTCTTTACAAAAACTGAGATATTCATCTACGGAGTCTTTAAAGGATTGTTCTAACTCATCCACAGAAGTGCCCTGAAATGTCACGACATCTCTTAATCCTATCACTTCTCCATGGAAGATTTTGGCTTCTTCATCATAAGTGACTTGTCCTTGGTATGCTTTGTATTTCATGGTTTTACTCCTGCTTCTTCTAAAAAACGGCGAACGGACATCAATGCTCCCTTATCTGTCTCCTTTTGAGGATGAGGTCTGTGAAATACAGAAACACGGTCATTGAGATAAATTTTCACTCTAGACCCACGCCCTTCACTAACGGTTGCTCCCAAACTGATAAAAAGAGATTCTATGTCACTCCATTTTACGCTTGAAAGAACGGGCGTATGAAAAATCGCTTTGAGGGTGTCGGCATGCTTTTTTCTCATACCATGATGATATCATAATGTGATACTACTGTCAATATTCAGTGTAAGTCCATTTTTCAAATTAGTCTTAAGCCTTTGACAGCCAATGACAAATAATGTGGCCTCGGGTGCTTTTTACAATCGATTAACTGACCTGATTTTTGCCTTTTCAATTGCAACCCTTAATTTAAAAAATAGCGAAACAAGCGGAATTATGAATCAACTGGATAGAAAATAGACTAATTTGAGATGCTTAAAAATCTAAAAAAAAAGAGGTCGCAGAAAAACACACAAATAGGCTATCAAAATACAGTCCATGTATTACTAAATCAATAAGTTAGATCTGTGTAAGAATTCATTTTCTGGATGAATTGGATTCGATGCCCCAAAACGAATTAAAAACCCAAAAGGAGCGAGGTTTCCTCCACAACCTAAAAGTTGAGGCCTCCACCTCGAGATACGATGAAAAAGCAGTTTTTAACCCTCTTATTATGCTGGTCTTTTAGTTTACAAAGTAATGATGGCCTAACCACTAATTTTGATGCTTCTGAGATGCCTGATGAAGCCTTAAGTGAAGAGACGAATTATACTGTGTCAGGGCAAGATCACTGTCTTCGTGAATTCCCAAAAGGCTTCCCATTGCATCATGCTATTAGCGAGGGACGCTTTAATGAAGCGAGATCTCTTATTGCTGCTGGCGCCAACATCGAAGCTGAAACTTTTGATGGAGTCACTCCTTTACATCTCGCAGCTTCATTTATCGCTCCAGGACATGTTCAAATGGTCGAATTCCTTTTGGAGAAAGGGGCCAATCCCAATGCAAAGGATCTAGAGCATAAAACCCCATTGCATCATGTTAACCGACTAGAAGTGGCAAAATTGCTCATTGCCAATGGGGCGGATCCTCACATTAAAACGATTAGGAATCAAACCATTCTACATCGAATAGCGCGACGAGAAACCGCCGAAAATTCAGATCTTGTGACTTTTTTGTTAGAAACAGGTGTTAATCCTAATGCCATAGATGCCAATGGAGAGACTGCACTGGACATGGCTGTAACTAACGGTCTCTATACTTTTGCAAGCACCCTAATAGCCTATGGCGCAGATTTCTCTTCTTTATCTCCTGAAAAGGATCCATTTGACTGGTCTCCCTTGTCTATAGCAGTTATGAACCAACAGCCCCGGTTGGTATCTTTGCTTATTGAGCATGGAGCGGATCTGCATAAAAAAAATGCAGACGGAACAGAGGCTATTCACCTCGCCGCTCGCTCCTGTAAAAATAGTGAAATTCTCGACTATTTGCTCTCTAAAGGAGCAAATCTTTCTGCGACCTCCTACGACGGAAGAACAGCCTTACACTGCGCAGCAGCCAAGGGAAATGCTGAAATGGTTAAGGCACTTCTCGATGCTGGAGCAAATCCTCATCTTCTTAATCATGCAGGCGAAACTCCTCTTTTAGATGCCCTCTTCAACGCTCAGCTAAATACAGCCAAGCTCTTATTGAAATATGAAACACATCCTGAAGCTAATCGTTCCTTACAGGGAATAATCTCTCTGGCAGTAGAATGGAGAGAATTTGATATTTTAAAAGATTTAATCGAGCAAGGATTTGACGTGAATGTTAAAGAAGCTCGAGGAAGATGCCCTCTTTTGTTAGCTGGTGCAAAAGATCAATTCCATGTTTTAGAGTTGCTGGTTCAAAAAGGGGCCGATTTACAAGCACTCGATACGAAAGGGAATTCAATTCTGCATTTCACGGTGCCGACTGAAAATAAACAGATGATCGAGTGGACTCTTGACCAAATGAAAGCCCACGAAAACTTTTCGGACTGGATAAATGCTGTGAATAGTGATGGAGAGACGGCTTTACATATAGCGGTAACCTTAATGGATCTAAGCATAGCTCGCCTTTTAATTGAACAAGGGGCCGATATTCACAAAAAATGCGTTTACGGAAGAACTCCTCTACATCTGGCCGTCGAGTCTATTGAACTAACAGAACTCCTCCTTGCCAACGGAGCTAAAATCGATGTTGTGGATCATAATGGGAAAACTCCTTTATATTTTGCTGTTAGTGAGGGAAAAATAGAAGTTGTTGAGCGTCTCATCGACTTTGGAGCGGATCTTCAGGGAGATGAAATGCAATCTCTTCTTCACTGGGCAGTGGGTGCTAGAAAGTTGGAGTGTGTTCGACTCTTGATCGAAAAAGGCGCGGATATTCATTCAAAGTCAAAAGATGATCAAATGACGCCTTTGCATTACGCAGCACTGGTAAAGGATGAAAGTCTTGCAGCCATGATCCTTGCTCACGGTGGAGACCCTCTCGTTAAGTTAGATAACGGAGGAACCCCGCTCCACTATGCAGCTATGTTCTCTTCTAGAAAAGTAGCTGAACTCCTTCTTAAGCATAATGCCGATATTGAGGCGGCCGATATTTCTGGGTGTACTCCTCTTATGCTATCTATTTGCTCTGGTAATCTGAAGACAGCAAAGTTACTCGTTGAAAAAGGGGCTAACGTTAATGCCAAAGATCTTGATGGATACACTCCCCTCCATTATGCCCTGTCTAAATGGGACAAAAACATGGTGGATCTTCTCATTGAGGCAGGAGCGGACATTGAGGTTCTTTTGGAGGAAGACAAAAAGCAGTATCAGATAGCAGAAGATCGGATATCAACATTCTTATTTGGGTTACACTCTCCCTAGAGAAAAGGAACCACTTAAAACACCCTAAGTTACTTTATTTGGAGACAGTCAAATGGACGACTTTGGTCAGAAAAATGAAATCCGAGAAAATACCCAAGACCTATCTATAGGAGTGGTCTTAATTAAGAGGCAAGGTCAAATACAGATAAGAGTTCGTCTGCTTTTTGAGACCCCACCTTCAAAGTCCTATCTAAGGGTAGTAAGAAGATCGTTGACTATCTTAAGAGGCTTCTTCTGAGCTCGTTCTGCTAAATAAATTTTGCCGAGTAAAATTGTGGCATGATTAGCCGTATCCAATCCAGGTTTCAGCCAGGACTTAAACTCGTCCAACTTTACCTAGGCTTTGTGCAAGCGATGTAAGATCTAAATCACTCTGTTTGAAGGCTTCATCGCCGATGCAAATAATTAGGTAACGCTTAATACATGCCTTGAAAACCAAATTTGAAAATCGCAATGACTTTTCAGGGGTATATTTTAGTTTTTGGAAGTTAGCGTAGATGCCGTCTCTCACTTTTTTAAGAAGCTCGAATTTTTTATTTTCGATGCTTTTAATCGTTTCCTCGTACCTACTTTTGGTCGAATTAAGATAATCCTGAATATGGATTGAGCCCTTTGACGATCGAGGAAATTTTGCCTCAGTCCTTAAAATCTCTGTTTCTCTCAGATAGCAATAAAATTGAGCTTTTTCAGATTCTTCGATTTCTGATGGATGTAAGACCTCTTCAAATTCCTCGCCACTTAGGTGATCATTAACAAACAAATGAAGGAGCAAGAAAGAATACAACATCATGGGCGGGTATCGGAATGATTCTGCAATAAACCAAATAGTTAGAATTCGGCTTGTGACATCTGAGTTGATGATGGGATCACAGTCTTTAAAAAGATGTTCAAATTTGTCATTTAAAACTTCTCCTAAGTAAGAATCCCAATTGTTGAATGTAGGACCAAACTGATGGAGAATTTTAAATAAGAGCTGCTCTCTTTTTTCTATGGACATTCCTGGGATCTTTTGAGTTGCTGGTGCTACTTCATTTACAATGTCTTGCAATAGCTTCTCTTCAAATTGATCAAAATTAGAGACGTCTTTATCAATTTTTTTAACGATATCTGAAATCTTGGAAAAGAGAGTGGCTACGGATCCAGAATTTTTGATGTTAAGGAGTTGTTTTCGAATTGATGCATGACTCATCATTTTTGACCCGTATTCCATCATTATGGACTCTGCATAGCCATACTTTCTTGAATCCGTTCCTGAATAGCCAGCTTGATATTTGGTTGTGACTTCATTAATACTTGTGTTCACGAATTTAAGCTTCGGCCCATATTTTAAAGCTCTCAAATCCTTGATGAGGTCTGGAATCTTTGAAAATCGATCGATTTCAAGGGTCTTTAACGGTGGCAGCGTTGCCTCACCAAAACGTGAAACAATACATTTATCAAGATCCAGTGTTTTTTGAGAGCCTGTCATATTATCCCCTCAGTTTTCTTTTTTCTTTTTCAATGAAATCCTTTACCCGTTTTTCAAACTTATTGACCAGACGATCAGCTTCGACTTTTGCGATTTTATCTAGTTCAGCATCAGTCAACTCTCGTTGAGGGTTGGTTTTATTAGATTGTGATTTATCTCTCTGTGGAAAATCTGCCATTGAATCTAAACCTCCGTATGAATCTGACACCTATTACTTTTGAGGATCCCAAAAATCCTCTCCATGAAAAATATCGCTCTTAACCTAAAAAGCATCAATTTTCGAAAAAAATTTACGCTTCACATAATTCCATGTCAAGTTAAAGAAAAATTCTGTAACGCCAAAGTTGTAGTGTCACCTATCCACCAAAGTTAAAATGTCACCCCTGACAAGGTAAGGGGGGAACTTTGGAGAGCAATAGGATGAGCATCAAAGAGGCGAACCGTCTCAGCATAATGAGACAGATGGATAAAAAAATATTGAGCGTCCGTAAGGCAAGCGAAGAGCTAGGACTCTCCCTAAGACAAACTAAAAGGATCCGAAAGCGGTACTTGTCTCAAGGAGAGATGGGTCTTATTTCAAGGCACCGAGGGAAAATAAGCCCAAATCGAATAGATCCTAAACTAAGAGGAGCAGTGGTCAAGATCTTGCAGCGAGAAGAATATGCTGGTTTTGGACCCACATTTGCTAGAGAAAAACTTCGACAAAGGCATGGATATTATCTCTCCGATGAAACTCTTAGAAAGTGGATAACAGAAGAGGGACTTTGGAAAGCTAAGACTAAAAGAGATCGAAAAGTCTACCAGAGACGAATACGTAGACGTCGATTTGGGGAATTGTTACAAGGAGACGGATCTCGACATGCATGGTTTGAGGAGCGTGGGGAGGAATGCACAATAGTGATTTTTGTGGATGATGCCACCAGCCAATTGACTGCTGGGAAGTTCGTTCTCGCAGAGACTACAGTAGCTTATCAAGAGATCCTAGAAGAGCATCTAGACCGATATGGACGACCTCTAGCATTATACGTAGATAAGCATAGTATTTTTCGAACTTCAAGAGAAAATAGTGGGGCTAAAGAAACGGAGACTCACTTTGGGCGCGTGTTACGAGAACTCGACATTGAGCTGATTTGCGCCCATAGTCCTCAAGCTAAAGGGCGAGTAGAAAGGGCCAATGGGGTGCTCCAAGATCGCCTAATCAAAGAGATGAGGTTACGCAAGATCAGCACGATAGAGAAGGCTAATGAATTTTTACCGATATTCATAGAGGAATATAATCAGAAATTTGGGAAAGAACCAATAAACCCTGAAGATGCGCACAGACCAACAAGAGAAGGGGACGATCTTGAGAGGATCTTTGCTCGTCGTTCAGTCAGAAAGCTCTCCAAGAGTCTTAGTTTTCAATACGAAGGGACCCAGTATCAAATACAACCGACACTGCCGAACCGATTCAGACCTACGCATGTGAATATTATAGAGAGGGCCGGGAAACCGATTCTGATAGAGAGTGGAGGTCAGGAATACCCATATACTAAATGGGAAACATCTGCCATGGGGAAGCCTAAAGTTCTGGATAGTAAAGAGCTCGAAGCACATTGGAAAACCCCACCAAGCAAAAGCCCAAGGAAACATCATCCCTGGAGAAACTAGGAAACTTCCGGCGGTTGACTTTGGTTTTTTTATCCGGTCCCCAGGGCTTCGCTCACGGGGTGAGGGACCGGATAAAAAAACCAAAGTCAACCGCCTTGGAGGAATTGAAAATTAAACAAATTATAAACCTCTCCGATCCCTTAAGAGTGACATTTTAACTTTGGGTTGACAGTTAAAGAAAAATTCCGCAAGAATTTTTAGAAACGGTTAAAAAACTAGCTTCTTAACTTAGAAAAGAGCAGCTCTAAGTTCGATACTCGAGTTTCATCTTAATGACAGGGAAATTTCCCGGAAGGCGAATGTAAGCCTCATTGGTATTTAAGGACTGAATATCCGTTGGAGTTACAACTGGAGAAACACGCTTCTGCATAGACAAATTAACGCCATCTCGCATCTCATGAGCACCATAAGAAATCCCCTCTTGCAATTCTCGAATTTCCTTATTGCCAAAAGACTTTGAGATCCTCTCTGCAATTTCGGGATCCCGTTCCGTGAAGGCAATCCTGGTTGCGCAGTTACCAATTATGATTCGGGCTAAATCTCGACCGTAAATCATTTCAATTTGAGAAGGACTTTGAATAGCCAAAAGAGCGCAGCCTCCATATTTGCGGCTTTCCGTTAGGCAGGTCTCTAGGTCTTTTAAGCGATTAAGGCTTGGAAGTTCATCAGCAACAAACCATAGACGTCGATTGAGGTCCGGAGCCATGAGAAGGAGACTTCGCATGGCAATAGAAAACCAACCAGAAAGAAGCGGAAGCATCGAAGCCCTTTGTCTCATGGTGCACGTCAAAAAGAGCCAACTGTCGTCATTTCTGTTGCAGACCCAATTTCGGATAGAAAACGGGGTATCTGTATCAGGGAAAAGCTCTAGGCATTCCAGGTAGGATGCAGCAACCGCTCGGACGGATCCTGCGGTTTTTTCTGAAGAAGGGTCTAAAAACGGCCCTGCCTTCGTTTCTTTGAGCGCATCATAGAGAATGTGCAGGGGGGCATGAAATAAGAGCCTGGTGAGGCTGGAAACACGCTTCTCTTGGGCTTTGATTTGAAGAAGTGCATTGAAAACTTCTTGGGCAGCTTTTCTCCAAAACGATTCATCTTCTTGAAAAGTGGAAGGAATAAAGCTTTGTACGAGGGCTTTGAAATCGAAGGAGTCTTGACATTCACACCAGGGATGCCATTGAAGAGTTCTTTGGTCAAAAGGATTTAGCAATATGTCTTTTCCTTCCCGATAGTATTTCGCAACAAATTCTCCTGTGCTATCAACTACGACAGCCCGTTGATTCTGTTTCCTAATTTCAGGAAGAATCCGATGGAAGCAGTTTGTTTTACCACTTCCAGTTCCTCCAGAAACAAGAATATGCCTGGTCTCTGTACCTTTGATTAAAGGGAGGTTTCCGATCTTGATTTTAGATGCTTTTCGAGTTAACCGCAGACGCAATCCAATCGCCCAAGATGAAACAGTAGACTGACCGGAAATATGTTCTTTCTTTCGAGCGCGAATACCCCGGATTCCAAAAAAGACGAAAAACCCACAGAAGAAAAAGACAGCAACAAACAAAGATTTTTTTAGATTGAAGAGTGTTTTTTCCAAGAAAGCAGGAAAATGCTTTCTGCAGGACCGATCGACCCAGCTTGCTTTAACGGGCATTTCTGTTTTCGAATATCGTTTTTTTTCGAGCTGACCTAGAAAGGTTCCGTCTATGAGGATTTTCTCTTCTAAATTATCAGCAAAATGAGCTTTGGCATAGTACCAGGCCACCTTATAGTAAAAAACAGGGACTTGAGACATCAAGTAAGAAAAGTAAGCTAAAGCGATGAGATTCGAAGCGAAAAAGGCTACTCGAAAAACCTGTTTGGTCATGCGCACCCTGTGCGCCCAAATCTGACCTCCCTCTGTTACGGTTTTCAACAAGCTCATTTAATCTTCCCTATCCCTATAAGACAGCATACTCATATTTCCTATGGTTATTCTCTTCTTTCAAGGATTGACTTTTTTTTTCGAGAAAGGGTTCTTCCTTTGTTTCCACATCAACAGTTTCCGCTTTTGAGGGTTTTTGCATCACTACAGCAACCTTCTTTTGCTTCTCGCTAGCCCCCGAGTCATCAGCAAAAATCGAATATATGAGAAAAGAAAACATCAGAATAATAAGGGCGCATAGAGCAGGAAAAGGCATAAGACTCAAAGCCGTTATTGGACTTCTCCGAAGACACTTTGCAATTAAAGCCAAGACTAACAAATAAACGAACCGAAGGAAGCAAGGAACAAACAGTATTAGAGAAAATGTCGCAAATCCTATAAGCCCGGTAGCGGCACCAAAAAACAAAATTCCAATCAAAAGAAAAATAGTCAGCCAAGGAGCCCATCGAGACCAAGTTTTTAGATGTTTTCTCCAATTGATGCTCTTATAACCTTCCGTCCTAGGAAAAAAATAATTAAAAAGCTGAACCCATTTGGGATAGGGAAAAACTTCTAAAATCATTTTATCTTCTTCATCAAAAATCTCGTTAGACTCTGTCATGATACCCTCTCTTTTTTATCGTTCCCCATCATTAAGGTTCTCGTAACCAATTTTAGTTAATACAGCATGCACCTTTTCAGCACCTAACTGCCCGAACCGTTTAGTAACTTCAATCCCAGATTTACCCGCTTCGATCGTTGCATTATACCCAGTCTTTATCGCATCTAACCCAGAAAGAAACACTTCACCACCTTTTAAAGCCGTTCCTAAAACGGGCATATCTGACTTCGCGTGGCCCCAAAGTGACGTATCAAATGATTGAGTTGCGCCATCTTTTCTATCTCTATATGTCCGTTCAGACTCCACTGTAGGACTTTGATCCCGCTCTCCCCTATATCCAAGACGGTCCTGTTGATCGCGCATTGTCTCTTTGTAAGAAAGATCTTTCCCTTCAACTTCCTTTTGAAGACTGGCAACATCCTGATTAATATTTCCCGACCCGCTTTCAACTCTTGAAGCATTTTCTTCCCTAAAACTTGCAATCTTTGCCTCAAACCTATCTTCAGAAGGACTTTGCATCACTGCAACATCCTGCTGATACGATTCTCTGATCGAAGGAAACTCCATTGCCTTTGGTAAGTATTCCCCAACAAATTCATTGATTATAGCTCTTTTTTCAGGATGGTTACTAGAAAGATCCAATGTATCAGAGACTTTGCCGATATCCCCATTGTATTTTTCACCAAGAAAATCAACGAATCGCTGATCTAATTTTTGGTTAACCGAAAGGTTGTCTGTCTCTGAATAGCTCTTAAGGTCAAAAAGAGCCTGCTGCCTAGAATAAGCAGCTCTGAATTGATCTACAGAAGACTCTGTTTGGTTCAATGATTGGGAGAAATCCTCATGCAACCGTGCATCTTCGGAATTGAGAATACTCCCAACTTCACCTTTTGATAGATTCGTGATCGATTGAATATGCTTCTGAAACGACTCAGATTGCATCGCTTTTTCTAAAATGCTATCTGATTCAGAACGAGCAACTCCATCCTGAAGGCTCATTTGGCCCTCAGCTCCAACTCCAATAACTTTCCACATCCCCTTTCCACTAATGCCCGCAGACAAGACCTCTCTGAATGCATTATCTTTACTGATCCCTTTTGCCTGCCCGTATTCGTCTGCAACCCCAGAAAGATACTGATACCCCTCTTGAAAACTTGAAGATTCCTGCAAATTCCAAGACTTACCAGATTGGACAGCTTTGGAAACAGCTTCTGTCAGGCCAACAGCCTTATTAGCTGTGTCCGAAATGCTAGAACTCGCCGCTTTCGATGACTCAAAGACAGTTGATTCTGAAGATGAAAGAGACTGTTGAAGAGCAGAACTGTAAGCCTCTGACCGGGAAATCCCCTCCCTTAAATGGGAATCCGCCTGACGAATGTACAGTCCCCCGGTTTCTGGAACGTACGTGGCAGCTTCACGTCCAGTGTCGATACTGACACTACCAGAAGCGAGCTGTCCGCTGTAACTTTGTTTGAACATTTGAGCATTGTAGCCATTTAATGACTCCATGCTGATATTTCCAAAACTATAATTGCCCGAAGTTTTTTCAGACGCTGCCGTAGAAGCCGCTGACTGTGCTGGAGCCATAAGAGAGGATGCCATATGGACCATCTGATGCACACCACCTTTTAAGATGATCCATGAAAGGAAGGGAATAAACGCCATGGCGATTGCTGCAATCGATTCCATTGAGCTATAGAGCTCACATAAGCCCTCAGAGGTGAAGATTGTGAGATCAACGCTTTCTCCCCAAGAGGAACGCTTCCGAAAATCCCAAATAGAATTTAAGAGGAATTTAACGACTACATAAAACGGGGGCCACGTATTCACCCATAGGACAAATTGCACCCATGAGATAAGTGGCTTAATCCCGAAAGACAACAAAGAAAAGACGATGATCAGAGGGAAGACTGTATAAATTAGAGCTTCGAAAAAGTTCCGCATGGCAACAATCGAACTGGCACCGAGAGCCCCTAAAATTTTCTGATTTTCTTTCTGCAGGATTTCACCACGCTTCGAGGCAAAGGAGCTGAGGGTTCCTGGTAGCTCCTCTTTTAACACATCGATAGCGATTTGTTGTTTCATGAGATTCTTGATCGCAACTTCTCCCTGTTGTTTTTGCCCTAAGAGGAAAAAGATATCGCTTCCCATTTCTCCAAGCACAATCTCCCTTGTATTACCCTCTTTTTTAGCAAAAAGCCCATTCATTTTTTTCATCGCTTCCCTGCATGTTAGGAATACCCCTGAAGTAGAACTTTCTTCTTTTTCTCTATAAAACACAGTCCGAAGATTTGAAGTGTGTTCTTCAAGGTACTTGAGCAGGTTTTTCTGATGAATGAGGTCTTCCTTGCTATACAAACCGATCCCAATGTCGCGATAGACACATTCTCTACAAAACTCCCTAAAATTATCCTCAAGGAGACGATTGCCAATCCGACATTTCCTCGCTTGAAAAATGTTTTCTCCGGCATAGATATGCCCCGTCCAATTGTACATCGCATCATTTGTACCATGACTGACCCCCTCAAGAGCCTGGTTGAAGTTATAGCTTACCGTGCTAACGAGCGACACGAATTTCCCAAGAAAAAATGGGACATTATCAACCGTGAAAAAAGCAATTTTTGTCTCTTCTACTTTCTGGACAAGATGGTCTTGGATGTAAACCGTTGTGCGGGGAACTAAGAGAAATGACATGACTGCAAGACTCGAAAGGAAAAAATTTTTAATGATCGGCTCGAATTTTTCCTTCATAAATGCAAGACAAATACATGAAAATCCCCCAATAGATAGAGCGACTTTAAGGATCGCATGGAAGGTCTTACCGATTTCAGTCTTCTCGTTGCCATAGATCAGCATCGAAACCGCATTAAAGACCTTGCATAAGAGCTCTCCACCCCCATAAGTATGAATTGCCGTATCAGAAGGAGCATCGATCTTTAATCCATCTCCTGCGCAACAAATATCAAAGAATCCGAAATTCGATAAACAGAGAAAGAGGATAAAGGCTCCGAATCGACTCATCTTAGACCCCTCTCTCTTTATCACGGGTGAATTTGTCAGTATCCATCAGAAATTTAATCGCATCGTGTTCAACAGAAATTCTGTGGAGATTCTCAAGGTTGAGAGATTGAAGGTCCTTGAGTACTCCATGAACCTGCTTAATATACTCGTCGAGCTCGTAGCCGGTTACTTGAGCAGCCCGAAGAGCTTCAGCTCGATTAATCGTGTCTCTCACAACCTCTTCAGCAAAAATTAACACCCTTTCAAAGGCAATGCTATCGCTATAATGGTCTAATGCAATACCGCCTCCTTTGGTTTGAGCCATCAAAGAAGCTAAACTTCCGATAGGGAAGCGCGTATTGAGCAGAAGGGTTCTTTCCTCATCGGTCAATGTGCTTTGCTCCTTCCCTTCTTTAATGATCTTACTTTGAATGGAAGTGAGGATCTTATGCACTTTGGATTTCCAGGCATTCTCAGGGGAAATCGTCATGATTTCTATCTTCACATCTATCTTATTTTCATTGATCTGATATGCGTTTGCCATCTCCCCTCCATATCGGAGAAGCTCAAGAGCTTTTTTATACTGCGGAGGAAAAACCTGAACACTCTGGTAGCCGATCCCGCCTTCAGGCATCTCGTGCACAACAATCGTCCCGGTGATATTCATAAATAGATTCTTAGTCTCCTCATCTAATGAGGCACTCTCCATCGCCTTCCAAGCAATGTTATAGTTCCCAATGAGGATATCGGAATTGTTGCCTTTGACCCTGTTAAGGGCATTTGTCCTCTTGGCAGAGTCATCCCGACATCCATGCTTCGCTTCGATCAAGTCTTTAAACAAAGGGCTACTCGTCCCAGCATGCTCACAAATATAGGCGGATCCTCTCTGAGTTTTAGGCCAAATTCCCTGTACCATCGAACTTGCCAACTCGCAGGAATTAATATTAATCGAATTGAGCTGGTTGGCCCAGGTTTGAATCTGTTTGATTGTCGAGGACACAGATGGGGAAATTGTCTCAACCCCTAACAAAAAGGCATATCCTACGGCATTCGAAGCGATCCCCTTCAGAGCATTTTTAATTTCGCTTCCGCTGGCCATACTAATGGCTCCAAGGTTATAATCGATTCCTCCACATCCTGCAGAAAATGTAGGCATGCCCACATGAATGGGATTGATGTCATAAACATTAGTTCTAAGAACGCCGTTACCTCCTACAAAGTGCACGCCAAGCTGAGAGTTAATGGCAACGGGATCGCTGGTGTTGTACACCGTGTTGAACTTATTAAAAAAATCCCCGGTCTTTTGATCCAGACTTCCGAAGAGAGAAGAACAACACATCAATAAAATTCCTGAGAGCCACCGTCTATCCATCTCAATCCCCCTGTGTCCATTGAATTTCGATGTTCTCTTCGATATCGGTCACAGTGACAAGTCCAGCACCAACAGGAACAACCGTGTTTTCAAAGGGATTGACCACAAATAAAGAGGGAGAAGCCTTAACACCCATGACTGCGCTGATTCCTTTGTCTAATTCAAAATCGGGGTACTCTGAAAGTCCAAGGCCATCCAAAGAGACTGCTTTGACCTTCCATTGATTGAGATCAGCAAAGAGCTTAACAACCTCAGCAGCTTTTCTGGAAAACAGATCACCTCCTTGAAAGAAAAAAAGAAGAAAATGGTCTTTTGCCAGCTTGGCTAACAAAATCTTCCTTTTTTGAAGATCGCTTTCCCGCTTGGCGAGGATCCCGTAACTGGTGGTGGGATTTTTAAAAAACTCACCCATAAGCGGATGTTCTAGAATCAGCTTTCCCCATTCCCCCGCAAATCGTCCACTCTGATCGATCCATTTTTTCTGCTCCCTCATGTACTGTTCCACATTTTCAGAAGTAGGAACAATGAGGGCGAGCGCAAGGAGCTGAGCGAGGTTTCTCTTTTCAGCTTGAAGGATCCCTTCTGCTTGTTCTGGAGTCAGTTGAACTTTCTCTTCAACTTCAGATGCCCGATCTTCAAAATAATACCAGCCTTCAAGTTTGCCTTCATACCAACTAGAGGAAGCTCTTAAGAAAGGAGCATACGCTACAAGAATCAGAAAGAGAAATTTATTCATAAACCTTCTCCCTCTCCTTTTGCATCAAATGATCCATCTTCTGCGCGATAGCTCCTTTTTTAGCCCCAGATTCTAAATCGCGGGTGACATTTTTAATTTTATTTTGGATCCACTCTTTGTCTACCTGAAGATCATCAATCACCTCAGAAAGATCAATCTGCGTAAAGTCTAAACTACGCATTTGATTAACGGTGAATCCAGAGCACTTGGGGCTTTCCGGAGTTCCCCATTCCATCCCTAATTGCTTTCTTCCCTCCTCCTGGATCACCCGAGCTAGACGGGTCGGAAAACAACAATAGGTTTGAACCTTTTCTGTGTTTAAATTCTTTTTGTATGTCCCGACATAATGGCACTTTCCTTCATCCCGTTTCACAGCAAGATCTTTTTCGACCGCATTACAATGGCAAAGCTTTGATGCCACTGCAAACCCATCCATTTTACTACAGCAATCAAACAAGACATTCTCAATGAAACTGCGTCGGCATTCTTTAGCAATCCCTGAAAAAATGGCCGATTTTTTATTTCTAAAATCGACATTGGAATCTTCAAATTCTTCTTTCATGTCCGCAAAAATGGCAAGAGTAGTCACCGCAGAACCAAAATCTTCATTTCCTTGATAACTTGAATCAAAGCTGTGTTCGAAACCCCAAAGATGGTCTCCCGAAAACTCCAACTGAGTCTCTTGATGGATCTTCTCTCCGGCCATCCGATAGGTCTTCTCCCACAAATCACACTCGTTTTCATTAAAAGAAACAGTCTTAAGACACTTCTTCTGATAGATTCGTCCTCCCAATTCTCTGAGCCGCGCACATTTTGAGAGACGATCATCATCGCAAGCAAAAAACAAACGCCTTTGCCAACAATCACGAAAGATAGGAGCTCCATTGAAAGAACGTGTCTCGGGGCCCGAAATCACTTGAGAATAGAGCATCCGGCAATGAGGAGTTGCCTCGAGAGTGCTGAGCACTGTATAGTCGTCAGCCTCCCAACGATCGATGATAGCAGAAGCCTGAATCACTTGGGTCTCATCCCAAGACTTTTTACAAGCTATCCCATCTTTATGCATCCACTTAGACACCACAACATAATCTGTTAATTTTCCTCCCACAGGAGGACACACATCATAAGAAAGGAGCGTTGAATCCTTGGACAGCTTTTTTGTCTGTGTTTCAAAATAGTGTTCAGCATCATATTTCCAATAGTACGACTTTTCCTCTTTGTGTCCCTTGCAATGCCAGAGTTTCTGTGTGACTTCAGGAACAACCTCCACCCGAAGCGTTTGGGTCACAGACATCTGATAGCTCCCTCTTTCTTGGCACGTTTCAAATCTTTCTTTTTCGGAGTGAGCATCTGTTGTTTCAGAGACAATCTCCAATTCGCGTTGAGGATTTTTAGAGACTTCTAAGGAAATCGTAAACAAATCCTCTGATCCTTCTAACCGTTCCTGTTTGGCAGAAGCTTCTAAAAACAACTGCACATCCGTGTCTTGAGCGATCATCTGAGGGTAAAATTGTTTCCCTTTGTCGGATTCGGAGAGGAAATCATCAGGGGAAAAATTCAATGTTCCTTTTTCTGGATTCTCTTTTTTAAGCCCTTTGCGCAACAGCTCAGCCATCTCTTCTCCAAAATCTAGAGCTTCTTCTTTAGTCAGCTCCATCAATTCTTTTGTCCTCTTTGCAGAGACCACCTCTTTGCATTCAAGCAAAAAGCTTCCGTAAAATAAAATTGCCATCCAATAAAACAGTCTCATTAGCCACTTGCCTCCTAATGGGAAACTGCCCGAATGGCATCCAGGCAACAGTGTTTCTTTGTCCAAATCACATAAACAAAGTCTTCCCCTTTATAAGGAAACGTTTTTCCAGCTCCCCAATAGAGAGGACTTTGCCCCAAGGGAGGACAAGGGGCATACGTCGCTGCAACTGGAAAAGCCAATTGCGTCTTATAAAAGCTCTTTTTGATCCTGGGAAATGGGGTCTTTTCACAATAGTTCCCATCTTGAAACCCCCAACCCATCCCTAAAGAATGGAGTTTAGCTAACATCCGTTCGACAAGTAAAAAACTCGCCTGAATAGCTCCCACATGATGAGCGACATGCCCTGTAAACGGATACAATGAACCCGAGCACCCCGCACACCAAAATAATTCATCCAAAGGGCCCTTGATTGAAGCGGCGATACAATCAGCCGCACAAGCTACTTGAGCAAGAGGATTCGCAAAAAGAATCCCTTCGGGATTGATCACGGAAGACCATTCTTCATCGTCCCAAAATGGATCAAATTCAGACATGTAGGACACTTCAAGAGCGGTCTGTTCCAAACAAGGAAAATCTCCCAACAACCCCATCCAATGCAAAAAGGGCCAAGCATAATAATGGACATTGTAAAAACTCGACCGTCCTGATTCTCCAACGTTGGAAATCGCTCCTCGTTTTTTGATATCCGCTTTTCCGATAGAAGGGCCTCCGAGGCCTAAGAGTTTATAAGGAATTCGCGTCACATCGATCATATGGGTAGGCTCCCAAAATGCGACGGGAATCCCTGCTTTAGGGAGCACTCCCGCACAAAAGCATAGCTTTTCCTTATACTGTCCTTGATCGTGATGCCCCGGAGTTGTATTGAGCCCAGCAACATGAATTGGGAAAACACAATTCCAACAAATATCCGTAATTGGATTGATGAGTTTTCCCTCTTGGGTATTGCCAGTTATACTAAGTAACAGAAAAAGGAGGAGAAAACTGCAACGCTGCACAGAAAACTGCAACGTTGCAGTTTGCTGTGCAACGTTGCAGTTTTGATGTTTTTTGATCAGTAACCGCCCTTTTCTGAGTTTCAAGAGGGCCTCCTGTTTTTAAACAACTCTAAAACCGTGCTTAACGGAATATTTCCGACAACTTTATTGAACATCTGCCCTTCAGTCTGAACAAATGCAGGAACATGTTCGATTCCATATTTCTCAAAAGCCAACGGATCAATCTGAATCGGGGCGTTAATACCCAACTTTCTAAGCTCTGCAATTTTTGAAGCGAATTCCTTAAAAGAGCCATGTGGGATTCCCTTTAACACAAAAATTCCATCCGTGTTCTCTAACTCAGCAGATAGATCTTTCCAGCTTTCCACCGGGACGGAAAATGAGATAAAAACAAAAAAACCGGATGCGCTTGTATTCGAAGAAGGAGATTTACTAAAAAGCTCAGGGAACGAAGCACATTTCTTTTCCGTTTCAGCTAAAAGCAACGCATCTGGGTCTATAAGAGGGTTTGAAACAAAAAGAATAGAGGAGAGATCCTCTTGCATCAAAGGAGTTTTAGAATGCTCCTTTAATCCTTCTTTGATAGGGATCTCTTCAATTAATAAAACACTCTCCGATTGAGTCACCCGCGCAGGAATATGCTGGATCCTAAAGAGGGAGGAATACTTTCCTCCCTGATCAAAATAAACAGGAATTCGCTCTCTTTCTTCGAGGGTGATCGGAGCTCCCTTCGTAAGGATCCATTTAAAGGAACCTAGCTGTTTTTTTGCCCAAGAAAGATGTTCTTCATTTTCCCCATCCAAAAACAGCAATCCGGAGGAAAGAGATCTGGTCTCAAGTGGATTGATCCGCTCTCCTTTACGACAAATAATCTTCCCATTAATATCTTTAAGTTCTTCGGGAGCTATATAGGAAGGATCAAAAGAAAAGGTCCGTGCCTCTTTCGCTTCTCGAAGAAATGAAACGGGTTGTGGATGTTTTGCTAGATAAACTAACTTACGTTTAGCAAGCTCTTGTCTTTTTAGATAGTCTTCTCGAGACAGCCCATTCATCTCCTTAAGCAAGAACTCAGCAAAGCTCTCTTCCTGAATAGGAAAGCCATGCCCCCTAATTCCTAAATCTGTGGCAGGAAGCACCCCATTAAGAAAAACAAAAAAAGATAGGATCCAATGATTACCCTTCATGAATAGCCTTCTCTTTATGTTCAATTAATCGCTGGATTGCTGTTTTAATCCGAACTCCATTTTCCGTAAGCTCCTTGAATCGGGAACGATGAAGGAGCATCCATTCAACGGCTTCCTCTACCTCCATTCCGAGTTCTTTTAACTCTAAGATCGCCTGGAAATCTGTCGCTTTTGTTGAATAGAGCATCGCTGAAAAAGGATCGAGCCTGAGTTGATTTACCGAGTAAAATCCAGATCCCTTATGATAGATAAAGACCTCCGAGTATTTTCCATCTTCCTTTCTCAAAGAGGACAACATCCTTTCTTTGTAATCATCCATGGAAATCAAGTTATCTTTTTTCAAGATGTTGATTGAATCATTATCGGCACCCAGCATCAGCAGCCAGTTGGAGTTTTGGAAAGCGGCTCTCGCCCCATGAGAACGCTCAAAATCTTTCAACCCTTGGGTCCCAACAACAAGAGCTCCATTATATTTACGTAAGCGACGAGCTAATGTTTCAATAAATCCTTCCATTTGTGGGCTTTTCAAAAGATCCCAAGCCTCATCAATACAAATCATGCATTTCTTCTCTCGATCGCCTAAAAAAATCTGATTGGAAATCGTCAATGTGAAAATTTGAAGGATTACCGCTTGGAGGTCTGCCATCGTTTTTAGCTCTTCGGTCTCAATCACAACAAGATCACTCTTGAAATCGATCGCATTCTCTCCATAAAAATAGTTAGCATAGGAGCCCGTCTTACTAAATTTTTTGAGGCCCTCTTTTAAGCTTTCAACGGCCCCTGTCATTAGTTCAGATTGATAGCTGAGCGTGCCCAACAAGGTGATCACATCATCTACTGAAGCCTGCCTGCCATTGAGTTCCCAAGCTTTCTTCACTAAACAACTGATAATATCAGCCCGCTCTTTGTCGATTTTCTGAGCAGGCATCGCCATGGTTGCCAAAATTGAAGAAACCATATCCAATCCTGCATGCAAAGATTCGACATCACCGTTGTCTTTAAGAAGGAAAAATGGGTTTAAATTCAGACGGCTTCCCGCAGAGAAAAAGAGATACTCCCCTCCTAATAAATGGCATAGTTTTTCAAAACTACGCCCCAGGTCGAGAACAAACACCCGCCCACCTTGTCCAAGCTGGCTCATGATCATTTCCTGCATGAAAACAGACTTACCCGATCCTGAAGGGCCAATGACAACAGCATTTAAATTGCCCTCTGAAGCAAATGGATCCCAAGAAGCAAGTTGGCCTCTTCGACCACTCAGGATCATGCCTTGAGTAGAGTTTCCCCACCATTCTCCTACAAGAGGTGTGAAATTTCCTGTCTCAAAGGAAAGAGTAGTCCTCATACAACGGATCCTCTTTAAGCTGCGCATTTCAGCAGAGCATTCCCCCCAAGTCATAGGCAAGGAAGAAAGAAAGTCGAGTAAATGGACAAAATGATTTTCCTTCAGCTTGAATCCATATTTCTGAAAGAGCGAAATGAGAATTGACTCAGCCCTTAGAAAATGAGCCTTTCTTCCCCAGAGCCCACAACTCAACCGGGTCTCTACAAATTTCTCTCCATCTAGTAACTGACGAGAGACGTAGGCATTCTCCTCAACCTCACGAGGCAGCTCGTGGATCATCCGCCTGAGGGCAGGAAATTTCCCTTGATGATCGACTACCTTTTCTCTCGCACGAAACTTTGTTTCTGTTTTTTGCTGATTGGGGACATACACACCATAATGAAGGAAAAAAGGGGTGGGGATCCGATAGGAGCCATTAAAAAAATCTCCGATGAGCTCACCTGTAAAAGCCATCATCCATTCATCGGGGAAATCAACGGCTTCAAATGTCTTAAACACAGCTTCCTGATCTTGATTGTTAAAGATCAGACCGTCTTTTCTAACCTCGATGCCTCCACCGGGAAGGCAGACCTGTTTGGAAATCCATGTGTCCTGATTCCATGTCTTTCGTGTCTCTGTGTGAGGACTCATACTAAAATTAACCATTCCAGAAAGAACCGCAATCAATTCAGATGGCTTCATTTCGAAGACATGGCTCAGTCGGGAAAAGGTTTCGATCGCTTTCTTCTTCTTTTCGACGAGTTTTTCAATAAAAAGAGGGATTTCGCCCTCTTCAGGTTTTGCATGACTATAAGAAAAGAAAAAGCGAAACAAGCGCGGGGGGACATCTCCTGAGCTGGATTCTTTTTGAATGAAATCAGCCCGTTTATTTGCGACTTTTTTAAAGATCCCTCCTTTCTGCTCTCGAGGGCGTTTCCAAGACTCTAAAAAAAAATCCACTCGATGATCGGCAAGCATTAAACATTGAAAACAAGATCCCTCGTCTCCAATTTCTTTCATGAGCAGGCTGATCTCCTGCTGTGCATCCTTTCCAGCTCCCATGACGGGAATCACCTCTAACACAAATCCAAAGCTGCTTTTATTTTCGAAAATCTTCCGGCTCAAATCATAAAGTCTATAAGGAAGGAGATCACTCAAATAGTCAGGACTCATAAAGTCGGACTGATAGAGCTTCTCATCAGAGAGAAGATCTAACGAATTGCCTTCTCCAAAAAAGTCGGCAATTGTCTGTCCTAATTGATTCAAGATCTTCATCGTTTCTCTCCTTCAGTTTCTGGAACAAGAACCAATTTTCCCTCTTCAGATCTGGCAATAAAGAGTTTTTTTTCTCCGAAATTTTTATCCTTTTGTCTTCTTGCTGAAAGCAAGGGACTTCCTCTGTATTTCAGAAACAAATCCTCACCCTGATCACTCTCGACAATCATCTCCATGACTTCCGTAACAGAAGAACACCCAACCCCCTCTCCAGGAGGACATTCAAATTCGGTTTGATAAACATTACAAGAAGCTAAAGCTAAGCTTACCATCAAAGATAGGACAGCTATTCGCATGAGGCACTCCTGGCGATTAAAAGATCCAATTTCTTTTCTAAAAATCTGCGAGAAGGAAATTCATCGAAGATTTGACCGTTGATCTCAATCGTAGGAACGCTTGTAATCATATCTTCCTGCCGAAGAAAGGTAAAAGCGAGCTGAAATTCTTCTGTGCTTTCCCAAAAGGAAGCTTTTCCCAATTCAGGCAGAGGCAATTCAAAATAATCCATCACGGCCTGCATGACTTGACACCCTACTTGGAGGCTTTTTTGATCTAAATTTTTAGAAACCGTTTCAAAAAAGAGTTTCTTTTGGGAATCATTGAGCTTCCTTAAGCAAATTAAAGCCTGAAGGGTTAACTTATCAGCTGGATCAGGGTGAAAGACCCAATACACTTTCCCAGGGTTGATATAAGATTCTTTCAAAACCTCAAAATCCTCTTTGATCAATTTCAAACACTTAGGGCAAGTAAAGGAAAAATATTCGACAACCTTGAAGGGAGCATCGGGATTTCCGTACGCTATTTGGTACGAAAAGGGAAGCTTTTCAAAGCTATGCCCAAAGGAAGTCCCCAATAAGGACAACAGTAATAGGACTGAATTTTTAACCATTGTATTCCCTCGTTCTAAGTTCTCGTTCCCTGTCGAGCTTTTTCTTGAGATCGACCTCTCCAATTTTCACTGTTTTTACAAAAACCACATCAACGATCCGTCCTGCAGCAATCTGAATCGCAGGCTGAAGCTGTTCGGCCCTTTTGATATAGTATTCAGCGAACTTGTTAAAAGCGTTGCTACTTCCTTGAAGGGCGCTCGTTTGCAACATGTCTAAGTTTAAGATCGTCTTGCTGGGAGAAACTCCAGAGAGTTTTTCAATGGTCTGGTTATTGAGATACCCTTCCAAGGTATCCCCTACCCCTTGCATAAAAGAGGCAAAGAAGGCTCGGGTCATGATTTGTCCGGAACGATCAACAACAATCCCACGCATCCCCTCTCTTCCATCTTCGCCGGAAATGTAGGCGCTGACTTCTGTTTCTACAAAGTTCCCATTAGGCTCGACCAAAGTAATGCGTTCCGCACGAACATAAACCCGTTCACTTGCTAAATCCCCAATCGCGTTACCGACAATCACGCCACCTTTAAGAGCGACTCTGACTTTCTTTGGGAGTCTTCCATAATCCAGCGTGCGCAAGAGAACCATGTTCGGCCCTGTTGGCTTCTGTACGGCAACAGTACAGTCCGCTCCAGAAACTAGAACGGCTTTAACGACTGTTCCGGCTGGAATTTCAAAGAGGACATTTTTATCTTCATTCTTGAAAGGAGCTTCCCATGTACAAAAATTTTGTTCTGTGGACGTGCCCCCCTCCTCCCAACGTTCCTGAGCGCTAGCGTTCGATTGGATCAGTGCCACCTGAGATTGAGCCTCTTCCAAAGAGCGCATTTTATGTTTCAATAGTTCAGCCTCTTCAATTAGAAAATCCTTCTCTCTTTCCAGAAGGGTCTTCTCCTCTTTCAAAGAGAGAACGGATTTTTCCAAGGATTGAGTGCGCTCACTCAACACATCCCCCAATGTTTCGAGAATCGTTAAGCGAACATCTTCCGGATTCACATCCTGAGAGGGCGTTTCAAACTGATTTTTTAACGGAGCAGAAGAAGAGTTGCTGTCTCCTCCCAAAAAGATGATGGCTAAGACAAGGCTCAAGACTCCAATAAGAAGAGCAATATAAAGTCTCTTTTGCTTGGCAGCGATCTTCTGGGCAGTATTTTTGATCCCTTCCATTTTAATCCTTCGGAGATGAGATGATACATAATGCATTCTCGGTGAAGTCGAGCTCATGAGCGTCTAGAAACACCCAATTATCCCCCGGTTTCTTGATCAAGTCCGCATGAATAACGATTGGCTTACGCCCCGAGTTTCCGATCTGATACACAACGATCGTTTCATAAGGCCCTTCAAAAACTCTTAGAGGTGTGACCTGTAGAGGAGGAGGCATCTCTAGTTGATCTCCAATTTGCAAACTCCTTTTTCCGTAACCCAAGGGAGTCTTTCCAGAGAGCAAATCATTTAAAAAATCAATCGTATGGGCATGGAAATCTGTCGAAAAAAAGGCAAGAGATTCCCCCTCTTCATCCATTTCCTTTAGGATCAGGTGCTCTGATGGCTTCGCTTCCGATAGCACGAGGAGATCTTGGACAACTCCTGAGCTCGTCACCACAGTCAAACTGGCGGGGGTCTCTGAGATATCTTGAAGGAGGGTGACAAACGCCTGTCCGATGACATCATCAATCGTCACAGAAAATAGAGACTGATCCCCGAATAGCTTCCGAATCGATCCATGTTCTACCGAGATCCGATTATGAGATTGGCGGGAAAATGTCACATGAATGGAGGCCTTTTCATCCATCATCTTTTCAACAGCGGCATGGGCCAAAGACGTACATAAGAAAAAAGTCCCGACTATTCTTAAAAACATCTCAAAGATCCTCCCTCTTCATGGAAACCAAAAGTAACTTATGACTTTGACATTGAAACCCTAACGTATAACGTCGTTTTACCATCTGAGAACAGACCGGCTTGGTTCCCTGCTTTCCTACAAAAACAAGAGCCTCCCCTTCCAGGACAAAGCTTCGAATCGACATATCTACAGAAGCCTTTTCCGTCTGAAAAACAAATGACTGAGCCTGATTAATAATGTTCTTTTTATCTTGATTCAATTGCTTGCGGATCTCATGGAAATAAGCAGGATGGACATGCTCCAAAATTGCCTTGTTCTTCCACTCTGCATCGGCAGGGCTCCGATTCAGGAGCAAATCGGATAAAAACACTCCCATACTTTCAAGATAGGTTTCTGAAGCTTTGTTGTTTTCCACCCAGAAAGAGGGCGCATTAGTTGGAACTACGACAACTCGCTCGTTCTTAAAAAACAGCAATATCGTTAAAAGGATTACCGCGCATGAGAGCAGAGCGGAGAACAACAAAAAAATATTCCGCTGCATGACGAGCTTTTTGATATTCGCGCTCCAATGAGTCACATCCATTATCTAACCCAGTATCTTTTATTAGAGCTCGGGAACGATGATTTACACATCCGATTAACACTTTTGGTAGGAAGTCTCCAATACCAAAACCGGAAAAGGTATAAACGGGGAAGTCGTTGAAGCACGCGCTTCACAATAAAAACTCCCACTAAACCCGCAAAAGGGATGACAAACATGCTGTCAAAAAATGACCCCACAAAAAAAGGGGAAAGATACGCAATCAGATCCGGAATCGAAAAAGATAGGACCCGAATCGGATTATCTAGGTATTTAATTACAGCTGTTTGCTTTTGCGTCATTATTTTTTAAAAGGGCACGAATGCCCTTTTCTCCTTTAACCAACACTAGAAATGATTTCGACGAGACGAGGGACATAGGCAATAGCCAAGCCAATCCCACCCCAAAATAGAACCGGCTTAAAAGAACCAGATGTGACAGCCTGAAATACCCCCCAAGCAGCCGCAATCGCTAAAAGAGACTTCCTTACAGTAGAGCCAAAGATAATCCCCATGACGTTTGTTGTAATCGAATCAAGCCCCTCTGTAGCTTTAGCATCACAATATCCTTGAGAGTGCATCAACATTCCACAAACAAAAAGAGCGAGAGGAAGAACACGAGTGAGATTTATCTTCGCAACGCTGTCTACTCTTTTTAAAAGACTTTGGACGATTACTTCCCGTTGCTCTGCCAATTTTTCCAGTAAAAAACATAAAGCCTTGCTTTTGTCCATTTTCCAAATCCCCTCTGTTTTTTTGATTATGATCTTTATGACCGCCTCACGGTGAACAGCAAATTTATCCACTAAGAAAAGCAACGCCTTTGCTTTTTCACCTAGAGATCCCATTACATTCCCATTAAGTTGATCTCGATCGAGCACCTCCGATTCTGGACACATACGTTCTCCTTTTTCGTTAGAGAGACTCCCACCTTAGGAGTCTTTTTTTGGATTTAAAAACCCTTTTATCCTTATGAATCTTTTTAATCAACAATCATTTCATGAATACTGGTCACACTGCGACAAAAGATGTGCTAAAAAAGCACTCTTGTGCACACAAGATTCAAACATGCATTTCATGGAGAAAGATCATCGTCCATTGATGCGAAAAACACGCGACATTTTGTTCGTTATTTTTATTCGCTGATAAGCTAATCTCTTCGCGAATTCCTCCAAAAAAGCAGACCTCTAAGAAGTACAAGAGAGATGTTTCACGATAGCCGAACACAGCACAACTGGAAGATGAACATTGTGAAAAGAGAAATTCTTCATTTAGCCTTGTACAAACACGAAAATTTCTTCCCTCAATATTTGAAAAATATCTTCTTTAATGACATGAGGATTTGCTATGCGAAATCTAATATTTTGTTGACGCAAATTACATGTAATCAGAAACTTCAATGTTGGGTGCACACTTGCATCAAGTGCACCGTAAGCATAAGACACCATAACTTAATCAAAACTCATCACATAATACCTAAGTACACCTTGTCATATGGCAAAAATGAAGTCACATACAGATTCTGATCAAGAAATCGAAAACGAGGAAGGGTCTAACAAAAAGACCCCTTCGACTAAAACCAACCTCCCTCACGGATGGACAAGAACTACAATCGCAATGAGGGAAGAACACATAGAAAAGTTGCAAGCTTTGGCTTGGTGGGAAAGAGCCCTCTATCGCGAGGTTCTTGAAGAGATTTTGGAACAATTCTTCTCCACAAGGCAGATCCGTCCAATCCCAAAGGACAGGAAGCTTTTTAGAGAAGAATAGTTCCTTATAGGCTTTTATGCATCGCAAGATATTTATCGCTTTGGGGATTGTATCCGGCCTCATACTCTCCATGGCGCTGATGATGGAATTTGTATTCCACCAGCAAGCTTGCAAGCTGTGCTATCTTCAAAGGATCCCTTATTTCCTTATCCTTGTCAGCAGTCTCTACGGTCTCTATTCAAAGCGCCCGCTCATAGTGCTACGGATTATCCAAGGAATCCTAACTGTCGGCTTTCTCATTGCGAGTTATCACTCAGCCATCATTTTTGGGATCGTAGACGATCCTTGCCTCCTAAAACCCAGACCACATGATTTGCAATCGTTCAAGGCCCTCATGGAAGCCCCTCTTCCATGCTCAGCTTCCACTTGGCAGATCTTCGACATGCCCATTTCCGTCTTAAACGCAATATTCTCGGTCTTCCTTATCGCATCTATCCAAAGAGCCCTTAAACAAGAAGACAAAGTACAATTTTTAAATCCTCAATAAGAATCCTCTTGAAATAATAATAAAGACTTAAAGCCCTCTTTATCTCAAAAAAACCTCAAATTTCCAAAAAGGTTGCAAAAAAACCAGTCGATAAGTTAAAGTTCATCCCAATTGGTTGACTAAATCTCATGGAAATGATTTTTAGCTCAATAATTAGGCCTGGTTAGATAAACCTATTAGGTCGCCCTTGAATGGGATCCAACCCTTGAGTGGGACATATAGAAGGATGACCCTTCGAAAATTAACAAATTTTTTAATGTCGGAAAACCGGAAAAATATCATGTCAAGTTCAACAAAAAAAGCTCCTACAAATTTACAAAAACTTCCTTCCATAGATTCGTCTCTCACAGAACTGGTACTAGAAGCAAGAACATTATTTAATGTTTTAGATGCCACTTCAGAGAGAATTCGTGAATTAGAATCGTGCTTAAAAGATTTGAAAGCAAATTTCCCATTCCGTATTTCTATTGGCTCAGATGAGGAAGCTACTACTAAACAAGCTGAACCCCATCATCTCGAAGCCTTTCCTTGCGTTCATGGTTATCGAACGAAAGTAGATTGGCATCTTGCGTGGGAGAATGAAGACACCTCCAAGTGCTTTCGCTTGTGTTTACTCGCAGAAGAAAAAGAAATCGTTTATTATTCTACAGAGGATGATCATGTCTATACAGAAGTGTTTGCCACGAAAATTCTGCAAAAAAAGCCGTTAATTGAAACAGACCTTTCAACGAGGATGCGCCATTCACAGCATCTTCTCACGTTTATAGATGCTTTTAAAGATCATCTTCTAGCTGCTCGAAGACGAATAGAAGACGGCATAGACGCTATCCCATTTTAATTCGAATACGTTTTTCACTCATAAATAGAAAACTGGACCTCATTAAAACTTGCTTTAATGAGGTCGCCCTTTCCCAAATTCAAAAGCTATAAGGCATTAATTATGAACGACCAAATTTTACAAAAACTCTTAGAATACTTGCAAAGCACTGAAGATTTTATCATGGAGCAAATTCCCGACATCGTTCTTCAAGCTCTAAAATATGAAAAAATTTCATCCTATTTGAGTGCGACTCTTGGAGTGCTCCCATTTTAAACCGGACCACCTGATCTGCTCCTAAGAACTAGGATTAAGACTAGGTATATGACTATCTCTAAAGAAAAAATTCACGTTGTTACTTCTGTGGAAAGACGCAGAAGATGGTCTCCTGAAGAAAAACAACCAATTGTTGAGGAGACCTACAGTCCTGGAACATCCATTTCCCAAGTTGCCCGTAAATATGATATAACTCCTTCCCAATTGTTTTATTGGAGACGCCTTATGGAAAGCGGAGCGCATCAAGGAGTAAGTTCGGGAGAAGAATTGGTTCCTAAAAGCACGGTTCGAGACTTGGAAAAACAAGTAAAAGAATTGGAAAGAATATTGGGTAAAAAGACTCTTGAAAACGAGATTTTACGAGAAGCTGTAAAGATCGCCCATGAAAAAAAACTGATCTCGCGATCACCTTGGTAGAAAAACGACAATTTCCCATCAGGGCAATAGCGGAGGTCTTACAAGTGTCTCGTTCAAATTTGATTTCAAGATTGAATAGCCAGGAGTCTAACCGGCCAAAGCAATATCAAAAGGCTGAAGATAAAGAACTGCTTAGCTTAATAGGAGAAGTCCTTAGGCAAAGACCGGCCTATGGATATAGAAGGGTTACCTCCCTTCTCAATAGAAAATTAGAGAGTCTTGAGCGGAAAAAGGTAAATTGGAAGAGGATCTATCGAGTCATGAAAGCAGAGAAGCTGTTGTTGGCAAAGCCTCAAAAAAGACCCAAAAGGGCCCATACAGGGAAAGTAGAAACTTTTGCAAGCAACATACGTTGGTGCTCAGACAGCTTTTCTATTCAATGCTGGAATGGAGGCTTAGCTCATGTTGCATTTTCTCTGGATTGTTGCGATCGAGAGATCATAAGATACATAGCTTCTACTAAAGGAATTGATGGCAAAGCGATACGTGATCTGATGCTTGAAACCGTTGAATATCGTTTTGGCAAGCCAAAAGCTCCCAATGTCCAATGGCTTTCAGACAATGGAAGTTGCTATGTAGCTCGAGAAACGGTTTTCTTTGGCCGTGAACTTGGGTTAGATATACGAACCACTCCTGTTAGAAGCCCAGAAAGCAATGGGATGGCTGAAGCATTTGTGAAAACGTTTAAAAGAGATTATGTGGTCTTTGGTAATCTAAAAGATGCTCAAACTGTGATGATTCAATTGTCAGAATGGTTTGAAGACTACAACTGCAGGGCTCCTCATAAAGCCTTGAAAATGCTCTCCCCAAGAGAGTTTATAAAAACACTAAAACGGGCAGGTTAGTGGTCCTGTTTTTTGGGGGCAACTCCAACTCTTATGATTGTGTTACTAACCATCGCAATTTTCATCTGTTTCTATTTTTGGAAATATCCAACCTTGGATAAGTATTCTTCAAGAGACGTCGTCTCATTCTTGGGAGTGCTTATTCCTGGAATTATTTCCCCAATCCTATTTGTTCAGCTTTGCAGCTCTATTGATAAAATAGTGAAAATACACCTGGCGCCTAAGTATTTCTTGGTTCAACTCCTAGCACAAATGAAATCCTAGAAAGTAAACACCACTCGAAACAGAAATCGGGTGGTGTTTTTTCCAACCCGCGATTGAATATCTTCAATATCCAAGGATCTTCCCAATATGCTTTTGCATAGATTTGCTTTAATATCAGCAACCTGTTAGGGTTCCCCTTACCTACGCAAAACCCAAAAGATCTCCTCCGCCGAGGAGCTATCTGTAGCTCATTGAACTGGTAAATACATGATGAACCGACGACTTGAACATATCACTCAAGAACTCTCAAAGCTTCCAGAAGAGAAACTTGATCAAATCGAATTTCTGATTAAAACAATGCGCGGAAAAGTCTTAAATTTAAAAGAAACTGCACAGCTCCTCAAGGTAAGCATCGACACCGTTCGGAGAGCCATCAAATCAGGTAGAATCAAAGCTTTTCGCTTAAATAAGAATGGCGACTACCGTATCCCAATGGAAGAACTCGACCAATTTATGAAGGAGGGAGCAAAATCATGACGTTAAATCAATACAGTCTGCTCTTTGCAAGAGAGAATTTAAAACCCCTTCGTAAAAAATTTTATGAGCTCGGAGCCTTTTATACAGGAATAGGATATGCCTTTTCCTCTAAACATGATGCATTTCTGAAACAAATCGTTTCTACTCTTCCATCTGCAAGAATTATCAAATTACCCATGGGAGAAGGCCAAACATTTGACTCTCTCAAACAAGCTTACAAAGCCTCCTTTTTCAGGGAGAAACTAAACGAACTCGAGATAAAGCTCAATGCTCACGCAAGCTCCTTACAACTAGATAACCTCTCTGAAGAATCAGTCAATGCATCTTCCCTACCAGAAGAAAAAAAGAACTTTTTTCTTACAATGCTAGAAGAGAAAGAATCACTTACAAACGCGGTCAATTGGGCAGAAGGGATGGAAAAAGCGCTTTCATCCATTAAGCCCCCAGTTAAAGAAATCCAATTTATCTGTGAACGAGATCTCAACTTCTTTCTAGATGATGCTCCAGAAACTCCACGTCTAATCAACTACCTTGATGGAGACATTCCGAAGCCTCTGATACGAAAAGGAATAGTTGGCATGTTAGTAGGAGCCGGAGGCGTTGGAAAAACTCATGCTTTGGCTCAATTAGCAATTTCGATTGCCACTGGAAACAGTTGGCTTGGAAAATTCCCGATTGAGAGACCCGGTTACGTTTTCATGGGTCTCGGAGAAAATGCTGATGAAGATATCCATCGTTTATTAAGAAAAATTGCCAAAAGCCTATTCAAAAACAGCGAAAGTTCAACTTTCTTCGAAAAAGACCCCCTTCAAGAAGCTAGCAAACGTATGGCAGTAATGTCTGTCACGGGAGCCGATGCAACCTTTGTCCATCAAGGGAATCCAACCCCCTTCTTCGAAAGCTTCCTAAACCAATTAAAAGCTAGAGAGCCTGAAGAGGGTTGGTCTTGTATCATTCTGGATCCGATCTCACGTTTTTTAGGCGCAGATGCTGAAACAGACAACGCAGCAGCTACAAGATTCATTTCCCTTTTAGAAAAGATAACCTTAGAACTAAAAGGAAATCCTACGGTCTTATTCGGTCACCATATGAATAAATCAGGGATTGGAAGCAAGAGCACAGACCAGGGGGCAGCAAGAGGATCTAGCGCCATCACAGATGGCGTCAGATGGCAAGCCAACCTGGATAAGGCAAGAAAAGAAAATGGGGATGAAAGTGAAGATCTTTTAGAAAAAAACCAGATTATCTTTAGAACGGTCAAGTCGAATTTTACGGCGATCCTTCCCGAAATCAAACTGCAGAAAGATGAGACAGGCTGTCTTCATGTTATTGAAGAAATGAAATTTATGGCTAGTAAAGACCTAAACAGGAGAATTCGATGACAAACCAAAGACACCCTGATTCAGATGACCAGGAAGATATGAAAATTTCTTGCGAAATCTCATCTCATCCAAAAACTTATGAAGTTGATGAAATTTCAGAAAAAGAAATATCCGAAGCTGTCGAAACAATCCTATCGGGAAGTATTGAGCAAATCCATCCAACATTCTATAAAAATATCGACCCAGCAAAAGAATTTGGGGTAAGTCGATTTGTTGCTGATAGGGTCTACCATTTACCAAAACTCCTAGAAAACATAACCCTTTCATTTATCCAAAATAATACATATCTTATTCACGCTGAATCTAAAGACCCAAATGGGAACTCCATACGATTAGAACATCGATTTAAAGCTACCAGTGCGGAAGAAGCAGAAAAACTTTATGAAAATATAAACTCTCAACTAACGGGAGTTCAGCTAAAAATTTGGCTTGCTTGCTGGAAACTTGGAGATGAACTGCGCCGTTACACCTACACCTGTCAGTTAGTCGACCTTATGAAAATCACGTATTCTGAAAGGAGTGGTTATTTTTCTGTCTCCGAAAAAACAGAATTTTACGAACATCTTAAAAGTTTAGAACAAACCAAATTCGTTTTTACTAAGCCGAAATACGGCTCAAATAAACAAACGAAGAGCACCAGCAAAAAAAAAGATCACTATGTATCATTTGAAATCCCCCTTTTACAGATCGTAAGTCGAATTGACAATGAGGAGGGCAAAGCTAAATACCCTCAACAAATAACAGTTTCCATCATGAACTTATTTCCCCACCCAGGTAAAATGGCTTTTGTTGGAGCTCCCTTCAAACGAAAGACCTTGGAGCTGCATGCTGACGATACACAACTAGCTACATGGATACAAACACGAAAAGCTCAAAGACCTGATGAAAAATTTATCACTATCGAAAGGGGTTATCTTATTCAACTGGCCAGTCTACAGAGAAGTGATGCAGCCAATAAAACATCTGCAAATCAAAAGCTTCTACGTAAACTTCAACGAATAGCAGCCAAAGGGATCATTGTGAAAGCTCCTGAAAAGATTACAAAAGAAGTTCAATTGCACGTTCGGTGATGCATCGTCAGCACCTCCGATTCCCCTCGAAAAAATTTATATTTTTTCGAAGATCTTCATAAGAACAATAAAAAGCGCCACAGCTACAACTCTTTCCGAGAGAGCTACGTGGTCGTATCTTAAATAGCTACCTTTGAATTTAGGGTTTTAAGGTAGTCGTCCTTTCAAAAGATACCTTTAGATTTAGGGTTTTGGGGTAGTTCTGCCAGAGCGTAATGGAGTGCTCCCATTTTAAACCGGACCACCTGATCTGCTCCTAAGAACTAGGATTAAGACTAGGTATATGACTATCT
>JAIELY010000036.1 GCA_019752555.1 Rhabdochlamydiaceae bacterium | reverse complement strand
TCGGCAGCAGCTCCAGCGGTTCCTATAGCGTGAGCTCCCCCTCGAGCAGCACTTCCAGCATCGGCAGCAGCTCCAGCCGTCCTTCTGGCGAGGAATCCATTTCAAGTATCAGCTCTAGTTGGGGACGTCCTTTTAGCGAGACCTTCACTTCAAGCCGCCCTCTTAGCCTGAGCCCCAGCTCGAACAGCAGCTCGAGCGTGAGCTCAACCTCGAGCAGCACTTCTAGCATCGGCAGCAGTTCGAGTAGCATGAGCCCGACGGTTATTATCCAAAGAATGCCATCGAGCACGACACAAAAACGACCAATTGATCAAATCACTCCGCAACCACTTCTGGGACATCCTGATCTAACAGCCGAAGATTATCTTAAGGAGGCTAAAATATATGGAAGACAAGGGGATCATGCAAATGCAGCTCAATGCTATGACGCTGCCATCAAAATATTTAAAAAAGACAACAGAATTGTGCCTTATAGCGTTTACTTAGCTGCCGGGGCAGAACAATTTCACCTCCAAAATTATGAAGAGAGCGTTAAATATTTCGACATAGCGTTTAGAGGATGCCAGAAAAGCAAGATCTTAATTTCAGAACTTAGCTATTACATAATTGCTGCCAAGGCAAACGATTGCCATCATAATCATCCAAAGGCGACCGAACTCTATAACAGTTACATAGAACTCTCTTTAAAACGATATCAAAAAATATCATGTTATGAATATCTAGAAGCCGGAAACTTTAATATAAAAACCCAAAACTATGAAAAAGCAGCTCAATTTTTAGATAATGCAATCCAGCTGTCTAAAAACGAACCCCCCGTTTTTTTAGGAACTGTGTATCCAAGTGCTGCATATGCAAACCTACAAATCGGAAACGATGCTAAAGTAATTCAATTCAACAATTCTTATATTAAGATTTGTGAAACAATGAATGTTCCCATTCCTCATACCGTATACTTACGAAGTGCCTTAGCTGCCTTAAGAAGCGGGGAGCAAAAGTTAGCACTGAAGAACATCAAGACCGCTCTAAGTCTTGCGGAACAAAACCCTCATGCCTCTCTCTTCTATTATCTAGCTAGCGGCGCCTACCTTCTTTCTAAAAAAACAGAAAAGGCACATAACTTCTACGAGAAGGCAAAACAAGAAGATGTCAAACAAACCTCTCCCTCTATCCTACTGGCTGTGGGAAAAATCTTTATAGAAACAGGAGATTTCATTCGCGGTCAAGAACTGATCACAAACGCCTATTTAAAATACCAAGAGACGAGAAAAATCCCAGCAGATTTTCATGAACAAATCGGTCGCTCGTTTTCTAGAGCAAAGAGCATCGGAGCAACAAGAATATCTGCCGCTTCGGCATTATCTTTACTCGCAGATCAAGCGATTGTTCATCGGGATATCAGATCCGATTCTTCTTTAGTAGACTGCACCTCTAGCAGCAGTTCGAGCAGCAGTAGTAGTTCGAGCAGCAGCAGCCCATCCATACTAAACGATGAGGCAGAAAGAAGAACATCAGATCTCAGCGCTATCGAGGATCCTCGCCTAGATGCGAATAGATCCAAAACGGGTGAATTCTCCGACTTTTCTCTCGAATTCACACAAAAAACATCCGAGGCTGCACTCACTAATCCGCATGTGAAATCTGCAATGGATGCCATGCAAATAGAAAATTATCAAAGAGCAGATGCATTATTCGACATGGGTATCGAAATCTATGAAAAACAAAAACAGCCAGTGCCCACTTTCGTGTATGCAATGGCTGGAATTGCAATTCAAAAAATGGGCAACGATAAAAAGGCTCTTAATTTCTTCGAAGCTGCGATTGAAAACGCTCATTTTGAGAAATCTTTAGAAGAGATGCCCGTTTGTGCACTGTGCGCATTGGCAGCATTATCAGCTTTAAGGGAAGAGAGACTTATTTTAGCCTTGGGATATATCAAATTCGCTCTTAATCATGCTAAAAAACACCCTCAAAAAAAATCTCACGCCCCCTTATACTATCTAGCTAGCGGTATTTATCTTCTATGCGAAAAAACAGAAAAAGCACAGCAATTCTATGCAAGGGCCGAACGAATAAGGGATACACAAATGTTCCCAACCACCTATTTTACCTTGGGAAAACTCTTTATGACATCGCGAGATTTCGTGCGCGGTCTTGAGATGATTACAAATGCCCGAGAGCAATACGAAGAGAAGGGCGCTTTGCCGAAACATTTTTATGAACAAATCGGTCAGGCATTTTGTAAGGCGGCACCAAAGGGTGCATAGGAATTACCACTCGTGTTGTTTTCCTCTTTTTGCAGAAGAGTTTTATTAAGAGTATTTGTGATTTTGGGCGATCCTGGTTCTTAATTGGGGTCGCATTTCAAAAAACGCGCCTGAATCTCTTGTTCTTTCATTCGAATCATCGTCGGCCTCCCCATAGGACAAAACTGGGGACTTGAGGAGAGTTGCAGTTGCTGATAGAGCTCTTGTGCTTCATGAACAGGGAAAGTCTTTTGTCTTTTGGCAAATTGAGATGCAGTGCGCGCTAAATGACGGAGCCGTTCGGATGTGCTCGAGAGGGTTTGAATGGATTCTAAAATTTCTCGAATACATTGCACCGCGTCATTTGCATCTAAAAATGAAGGAAGGGCATCGATCATTAGAGTCTGTTTTCCACACGAGTGCAAATCAAAACCTAATTGAGCAAGCTCTGATGCATACCCTTCAACTAAACTTAATTCTGCAATAGAAAGAGAACAGGTTAACGGAATTAAAAGACCCTGGGATACAGGTGCTTTTCCATGCGAATCTAACATCCGATCAAAAGCCAGCCTTGCCTGAACAGCATGCAGATCGACTAAAATGAGGCTAGGTTCTCCATGATCCTCGAGGATAAGGTAATGGGAAAAGACTCCGATGGTGCGCTCTGATGGCATTTCAATCGGCAGCGGACGAAAAGAGAGCTCTTGACCCGCCTCCTGAAATTTGAGAGGAAATTCAGGCATTGGGGCCATTTCAGTGGGCATATTCCACGGATCAGAAAAGACAAAAGGATCTGCAACTGCTGGAAGATCGAAAGACTCAGCTCTTTGCAGAGATTGTCCTACAGCTTTTTGAATCGCATCGCGCAAGCCCTTCTCTTCGCGCAAACGGATCTCTTTTTTCTGCGGATGAACGTTCACATCAATGAGATGCGCTGGGATGGTGATATGCAGTGCATAAATGGGATGGCGGTCTGCTCCTAGACGTGTCGCATAGGCATCGCGGATTGCATACGAAATCAGCGGACAGGCAACAGGGCGGTTGTTAACGAAGAGATACTGACCTGTTCTGTTATGCCGATGGGCAACAGGGGATCCAATCACCCCTGCAAGCGTGCATAAGTCATGGATGCATTCGAGTTTAAGAGCGTTTTTTTCAAAATCTTCACCGAGAAGCTGCCGACTTCTCTCGATCAGCTTTTCTGCAAGAGTCTCTCCATAGGGCAACGGAATGGAGAAGACGGCTCTTTCCTGATGGATCAGCTCAAAGGCAACATCGGGATGGGCAAGAACAAGTTGTGTCATGATCTTAGTGATCTCAGCTGTCGAAACAGGAGCTGATTTCTGAAATTTTTTCCGCGCAGGAACATTGTAAAAAAGGGAGCGGACATCGATCGTTGTTCCCCGTGCTCTTGCAGACGGGGATACATCAAGGATCTTTCCCCCTTCAATATCAATAGAGGTTGCTGTCGCATTTTCTTCTGCTGTGAGCAAAATCATCTTCGAAATGGCGGCAATGGATGCTAGCGCCTCTCCTCGAAATCCCATCGTTCCTAAAGAAGTGAGATCCTCTGCCTGTTTAATTTTTGATGTAGCATGGCGTGTAAGAGAGAGGACAGCGTCTTTGGGATTCATGCCAAAGCCATTATCTGTGATCCGAATCCTGAGGTGTCCTCCTCCCCAAGTTTCTACGCAAATTTTCGATGCCCCTGCGTCAACTGCGTTTTCGACAAGTTCTTTAATGACAGAAGCGGGGTTTTCGATCACCTCGCCCGCTGCAATCTGATTAATCGTTTCTTCAGAAAGAACATAAATTTTTTGCGCCATGAGACCCCTATGAGCTTTGAGCGCGCACTATACCAGAAAGGGGGATTTCCTATACAATGAGGGTGCTTAACCCAAGGTTAAAGGGATCATGCTAGCACGCCAACATGCCACAACCGTTGTGAAAACCCTTGTCGAAGCAGGTCATCTCGCCTATTTTGCTGGCGGGTGGGTGCGCGATATGCTTTTAAACCACCCTTCTGATGACATTGACATTGCAACAAGTGCTTCTGTCGATGAGGTGCAGGCGTTATTTCCCAAAACAATTCCTGTGGGGGTCGCATTTGGAATTGTGATTGTTGTTGTAGAGGGGCACCAGTTCGAAGTGGCTACCTTTCGAAAAGATCGGGGATATATCGACGGTAGACGTCCAACGGGAATTGAACCAGCAGCTCCTATCGAAGATGCGCAGCGGCGGGATTTTACCATTAATGGGATGTTTTTTGACCCTCTCAAAGAAGAACTATACGATTATGTAGGTGGAAAAGAGGATTTAAAACGGGGAATCATCCGCGCGATTGGCGATCCGCATGAGAGGTTTTTAGAAGATCGCTTGCGGATGATGCGCGCAGTGCGCTATTCGACCCGTTTTGATTTTCCCATTGATAGAGAAACAGCTGAGGCCATTTGCAAGCACGCCTCTACGCTGCTTCCAGCTGTTGCCATGGAGCGGATCTGGCAAGAGTTTAAGAAGATGTCCCACTTTGCCCATTTTGATAAAGGGCTTGTGATGCTCCATGAGTTAAAGTTGCTTCCGACGATTTTTCCAGAACTGAGGCAAGTTTCAATAGATGAGATCAAAAGGCGTGTAGAGCCTCTTGCGTTTTATCCTCAACATCCACCGACGATTGCCGAACTGCTCGAGCTCTTTCCCGGCTATGCACTTAATGATCTGATCTCTTTATGCGATTATCTCAAACTTTCTAAGCAAGAAAGAGACTATGTGGCCTACTTCCATCGGGTAAAAGGGATGCTCGAGATGCCAGAGGAGTGGCAGAAAAATTTAGAAAGAGTCGAATGGGTTCATCTCTATGCCCATCCTTTTGCAGCACTTACAATCGAAATGATTGTCGCACGCTTTACCGATGAAAAGCGCTCGCGTATTCTCAGAGACCACACACAGCGGCGAGTGCTCTTATCGAATTTTATCGAAAGGATCATCGAAAAAAATCCCGTTGTCCGCTCAGAACATCTAAAGGCAATGGGGATTGCACCTGGAATCAAAATGGGAGTTTTGCTCAAAGAAGCTGAGAGAATCGCCTGTAATCTCGGATTGGAAAACAGCGATGAGGTGATCTTGCACCTTAAAAAAAGTCCCTTATGGGATGCCCCATGAAACGGCCTTTGTGGATTATCGCTCTTCTTTTGTCTATCGGAGCATTCTGTATGCTCCTGCCCAAACAAAGATCTTTTGCTGAGCGGGTTAATTTCTCACCAAAAGATAGAGCTGTAGGTCTAATTCCAGAAAACAGAGCTCTTATCGAAGACATTCTAGCTCAAAACTACACCTTTCTTGCTAAAGGAACTCAGGCATATGTTTTTGTTTCTGCAGATGGCAGCTACGTTTTAAAATTTTTGAAATTACGCCCCTCGAATGGCAAAAGGCTCACAGCTGCACGCGCGCAGAAAAATGAGGAGGCGCTTAAAGCATGCCAACTGGCATGGAACGCATTGAGAGAGCAAACAGCTCTTGTTTACGCTCACCTCGGTCCTACTCCGGAATTTCAACCGGTTGTTCACCTAACCGATCGAAAAGAAAAACGGATTTGCCTAAACCTTGAAAACGCTTGTTTTTTGATTCAGGAAAAAGCGGATCTCATCATTCCAAAAATTCAAGAGAAAATGGCCGAGTCGGACGTGCCTGGCGCTGCCGCCATCATTAGATCGGTTTGCAATCTTCTCAAAGAAATGCAAGAGCGCGGGGTGGTGGATAACGACCCTGTGATCCGCAGAAATTTTGGAGTCATCCACGGTCGGGCCGTGCAAATTGACTGCGGAATGATGAAACTCGATCCCAAAAGCAAAGAGATAGACTCCGTCACAGCGCCGCTAAAGTCATTTAAAAAATGGATTACGTCCCACTATCCCGAGCTTCTACCGGCGTTGGAGCAAACTGCTGAATTGCGTTAATCCATTGCTGCGCTTCGAGCTGTACGATCGGCACGAGATCCGGGCAATGGCGTTGCGCCCACTGGTCTATAGCGCTTGTCACCCTTAAAATTTCTCTCTGATAATTGTGAGGATAGATTAAGGACTCATCGAGCACAAAATGTCCGCAGTCAATGATCACGGCTTGATCGTCGATAAAGCCATAATTATAGCGCACACCGATCCCTTGATCGGCAAATTTGGACCGGCACCTCACGACAACTGTTTGCAGTAAAGAGCGGATGCATTGATGCACGCGTTGATCCTCCCCCTTTTCAATGAGCCCTAATAAATGGGGAAATAACAGATCCGCTTTTCTCTGGAGGATAAATTCTTTGGAATCAAGATCGATCGAATACCGCTCTCCACGTCTGCCAATCACATCCACCTTCTGCTTTAAACATCTCGACTTGTTGAGATGGATGTAAAGCAAGCCGGTTTCATTTCTCAAATGATCATATGCCGATTTTAAACTATTGAACGTCGCTTCTAAAAACTGCTGTTTTTTTTCGACATGATTAAATCGACAGCTTTCAAAAAGGGAAAAAGGGAAATGATTTAACCACATTTTTGGCAACAAATGGTGCATCTTAAAAAATTTCAAGACATACTTTTGGTCTTCGCTTACAAATGCATAACATTGCTGACCAGAATCTAAATAATAAAACGGCTGAGAAAACACCTCATGGACAAAAGCCTCATGCTCTTTATCCGACATCGACTCCACTTCCCAAGCCTCTCGATATTCCAGATTCGAGGCGATTTTATCAGCGCTAAAGCCGCGCTGACGAAAACACAAAGGAAGCCCAGCGCCTAAAATGACAAAAGGGATGAGGACAACGACAAGCGTCTTAAATAGCAGAGAGTGTTTCGATTCCATGGATGACCCATCGTATGCCCAGAAAACGGGCGGAGAGAGATGGTATCAAAAGATCATAAATCAAACAATGTTAAAAGCCCCATTCGAGGCGCACATCTGCTTTCTGTTCAAAGCTATGGCTTCCAATCTCTGCTGCATAGCGCAAAGACATCATTGCAAGACCTTTAAAATCAAAAGTCAACTCTGCACCGGGGGAAAATCGATTCACTGTGCGATTGTAGGTCCAAACTTTAAATGTTTTGTCTTGCCCTTGCAATGCTGAAACGACATTAATGTAATACATCGGAACGCTTGTCACTAAGCTGGCCCAAATCTTGGGATACCAGCAGCCTCGCCGTCCTTTAAAACTTTTTGTCAGCGCGAGACCCTCTTCTGCGCGCAAAAATCCATAGCTTTTTTTCGAAACAGAAAGATTTAGGCTATTAGCGCCATGTTCCTTAAATGCATCTTGGTGGAGGAATGAATAATCTAAGTTAAAAAAGGGCATTAAATAAATGCCGTTAAGATTCAAATCCAACCCGCCGCCAAGATGCGCATTAAGATCGTAGCCTTTATGAAAACTCTTGGCATTGCGATGGACTCCGGGAAAGTGGATATGGCGCTTTAAATGGTAAAAATCCAGCCCGGCAAGGATCGACGCCTCGAGATACCCATATTTTTTTGCCCAATCTGCATAAAATGCAGCAAAGCCGCTCGGAAAATTGCCATCTCCCATGCTGCCGCTCCAATGCAAATGGCTTACATTTCCCCCTATGCTAAGTCCAATTAGCAAATTATTTTTAAAGCAATAATCTCCGCCAATCACGACACCGCCAATAGAGGCATGGAAGCCTCGCTGATCATGAACCGGATCTTGATCCATATTTAATCCAAACGGATCCATCCACACGGTAGCCCCTCCAGCAAAGCAGGCTTCGACCAAATGCTTGCAGCACTGCTCTTGTGGATGGCGGTTGAGAAATGAGGCGATATAACTGCGCAGATCGCTGTTAATCAGTCCAAATTCTCCATATTGCGCAGGATGGAGTTGATCGAGTGCTTTTTGCACGCCGCTCGAATCTAATTTTGAAATGCTCAAAATCACATCAACTAGATCTTTTTGAGAGGCAATCAGAGATCCATTTTGAAAATACTCTAAACTCTCCAAATACCTGGCCACTTGACGGGGATTATGTTCCGTGAGGACAGGTCCCACAAAAAGACTGTTGCTTCCGATCTCTAAGAGCACTTGCGATGCCGTATAGACGACATTAATTTTTAATTGCAGCCTCGGATCCAAAACCAGCACGTGAGGAAACGTCCCGCTCCTCCCTCCTAATGCATCTATAGCAAGGTAGGTGTAAGATTGTGCAAAGTAGGAGCCGTTTAATGGGATGACCTCTAAAAAACCATCGAGGCTAGCAGAACCTGTCACAAATAGCTTATCGCTTTGCCCCTGATCATTGATTTCGATGATCAAACTGCCAGAAGGGCTTTGCGAATAGTTGCCCACGACAGTCAATGTGTCGATCGAATTGCCCGGACTGACAAATCCATCATTTGTGACAGCTCCCACCGATCCGCTGCCGCCTAGAAGTCCGAAAGGATGAACTGCCACGGGGACAAGAAGAGAACTGTTGACATGAACAGCCCCTCTTGTGATGTCGACAGAGCCAGAATAAAGGGCATTATTGCCTGCGATCGTAAGCTTCCCATCGCCGATTTTATTAAGAGAGCCAGCACCGGTTATAGGTCCATTTAATTGCAGATTTTGCGCAGCCAAGACATCCACTGTCCCACTGCCTGCAAAATCAAACGTGCGGCTCGAGGAAGTGGACGCTGTCACCTTGAGCTCTCCACCATTAAAATGCAGAGAACCGGTGCCAAGACTATTGTCGTTGGAAATGGCAAACACCCCAGCATCGAGTGTAGTTCCTCCAGAATAGGTCGAGGCTCCAACCAGAGTGAATGAGCCTGCGCCTTGTTTAGTTAGCGAGCCAAGAGCTCCGCTGATGAGCCCGCTAAAGGAGGTGTTATTTCCCGTTCCAAAAGTGAGATTTTTAGCGCCGAGGTTTAAAGCAGCGCTTGCTACCCCTGTTAAATCGGCAATCGTCACACTCGAGGCCGTGATCGCGGAAATATCAAAAGTAGCTCCCGCGTCAATCTCAACATTTCCTGTAGAAAGAAGCGAGCCTCCAAGAGAAAGGGCCACTGTGCCTTCACTGATAACCGTTCCTCCCGAAAAGAGGTTCCCACCTGTCAATGTGAGCACGGAAGAACCTAGTTTTTTCAAACCGCCGCTGCCTGTCATTGCAGTACTGATCGTCGAAGCATTCCCCTGTGTATCGATTGTTCCGATCACAGAAGCATTGAATGTCATCGGAAGAGAAAATGGAACTATCGCTTGGGAAAACTGCAGTGTGCTATTGCCGGAAAATGTCAAAGCTCCTGTCCCAAGTTGATTTTGCGCACTTATTGCGATCGTTCCCTCTTGTAAAGTGGTCCCCCCAGTGTAGGTATTAGGACCAGAGAGGCTTAAATCAAAGGTCCCTAAACCTTGTTTTGTAAGGGAGCCTCCGATGCCTGTAATGATCCCGTTAAAGGCATTCACAGCAGATGTTCCAATGATCAGATTCTTCCCGCCAAGCGCTAAGGTCCCAGTAGCAGCTGCGCTTAAATTTCCAATCGATGCACTTGCCGGTGTAATTCCTGAAATATCAAGGGTAGCTCCTGCATCAATCTCTACGCTTCCCGAAGATGCCAGCATGCCGCCTAGAACAAGAGCGAGCGTTCCTTGATTAATGGTTGTACCGCCGGTATAACTATTAGCCCCTGTCAGTGTGAGTGTCGCAGCGCCCTTCTTTTGAAAGCCACCGCCGCCTGTCATCGCACTAGAGATTGTCGATGCATTGCCTTGGATGTCAATTGTACCGATCGCTCCCGTATTGAATGCGACCGGCAAAGAAAAGGGGACAATCGAAGCTCCCAATTGCAATGTCCCATTTCCTGAAAATGCGACACCTCCCGTTCCTATCTGATTTTGGGCGCTGATCACTATTGTGCCGCCTTGAAGCGTTGTCCCCCCATCGTAGGTGTTGCTCCCCGATCCGCTTAAGTCAAACGTGCCGGAGCCGAGCTTGGTTAACGATCCGCCGCCGCTTCCCGTAATAGACCCGTTAAATGCCGTGCTATTGCTCGTGCCAAAGGTCAAATTCTTTGTGCCAAGCTGTAAGGTCCCTGTCGCGGCAGCAGCTAAATCTCCTATCGTGGCAGAACTTGTGACTTGGGTAATGTCAAATGTAGCACCGGCTGCAATTTGAACTAACCCCACCGAAGCTAGCCTCCCGCTGCCAGCAAGAGCTAGGGTGCCCACGCTGATTGTTGTTCCGCCAGAATAGGCATTGTTTGCATTTGAAAGCGTTAACGTTCCAGATCCAATCTTCTCTAGAGCTCCTGTGCCAGCCAAGGCCCCTGTAATAGTGGGATTATTAGCTCCTGTATCGATCGTGCCAACAGATGCGCCGCTGATGCTAAAAGGGACAGCTAAGGTAAATGTGTTTAAGAACTCAAGCGTGCTCGAAGAGGCAAAAGTGAATGTTCCTGTTCCTAGGCTACCCGAAGAGCTAATTGCGATAGCGCCCGCTTGAATGATCGTGCCCCCGCCATAAGTGTTGGCAGATGCACCATTGAGTGTAAATGTTCCAGACCCCTGCTTTGAGAGCACGCCGGAACTTCCGGTGATTTGTCCGCTAAAACTCGTGCTGTTTGCTGTTCCATAAATCAGGGTGCGATTTCCCAAGTTAAGACTTGAGTTAGCAGCCCCTGTTAAATCGCCAATCATTGTCGATGCATTTCCAATGTTCGAAATGTCAAATGCACCTGAGCTATTGACAGTGACAGAGCCTGTCGTTAGAAGCGAGCCATTTCCAAATAGAGCAAGTGTGCCTGCATCGATCGTCGTGCCGCCAGAATAGCTATTAACCTGAGTCAGGGTGAGTGTTCCTACCCCTTGCTTCTCTAGCGCTCCCATCCCTGTGATCGGCTGATCTACAGTGACAGATGCAAAAGCAGAGCTCACATCAATGGTGCCTGTTACAAGATTATTGATCGTCATCGAAGGAGCAAAGGAAACAACAGATCCGGTGAATTGCAAGGTGCTATCTCCTGCAAAAGTAATCATTCCCGAGCCCAGCTTATTTCCGCTATTAACAGAAATTGTGCCCGCATTGAGCGTCGTGCCGCCAGAATACGTGTTTGCTGCAACCCCATTTAAGGTGAAGGTCCCGCTACCCATCTTCGTTAAAGACCCTAAAGATCCTAAAATAGCTCCTGTAAAGGTCGTCGAGTTTGCCGTGCCGAAAATCAGATTTTTACTGCCCAGCTCTAACACTCCAAATAAAGAACTACTTAAATCTCCGATTGTAAACGAAGAGGCTGTGATGGATGCGATATCAAAAACAGCAAAGCCATCGATCTGCACAGAGCTTCCCGTATCCAATACGCCAGCGCCTACAAGTGCAAGGGTTCCTCCGTGGATAATCGTCCCGCCCGTATAGGAATTAGCCCCCGTTAGACTCAGCGTGCCAAGCCCATTTTTCTCTATCGCCCCGCCGCCCATAATACCCGTTGAAATCGTCACACTGTGGATCCCGCTATCGAGGATGCCGGTTGCAGCGGGGTTGACTGTCATCGAAACGGGAGCAAACGTCATCGGCGCAGCAAACGCCAGGGTGCTGTTTGCAGAAAACGTGAGAGCGCCCGTTCCCAATTGATCTGGAGCTGTGATCGAAACGGTCCCCTGACTTAGCGTCGTTCCACCCGTATAAGTATTTGCTCCCACGCTGCTTGTGATGTGGATTGTTCCAGATCCTTGTTTAGTAAGCGATCCGCCGACACCTGTAACGGCTCCAGCAAACGTTGTCGTATCACTTCCACCAAAGGTTAAGTTCTTACTGCCAAGCAAAAGCGTTCCCATGCTAGAGGCGCTTAAATCCCCAATTGTAAGCGTTGCAGGCGTGATCCCTGAAATGTCAAAGGCAGCAGACGCATTAATCTGAACAGAGCCTGTGGCAGCAAGTGTTCCTGCAGAAGAAAGAGCGAGCGTTCCCTGGTTGACAATTGTGCCCCCCGTATAGCCATTTGCCCCTGTCAGCGTTAAAGTGGCAGAACCATTTTTTTGTAAAGCCCCAGAGCCTAAGATGGCTGTAGTGATAGAAGATGCATTAGCTTGTGTATCAATTGTTCCTGTGACACCTGTATTGATCTGAATGGGTAAAGAAAAGGAAGCAATCGGGCTTGAGAATTGCAATGTGCTATTTCCCGAAAAACTCAAGGCACCCGTTCCAAGCTGATTTGCAGCTCCGATCACAATCGTCCCTGCTTGAAGCATTGTTCCTGAATCATAGGTATTTGGCCCGCTAAGGCTCAAATCAAAGGCTCCAGAGCCCTGCTTTTTCAAGCTCCCTCCAGCTCCACTGATCACTCCGCTAAATACCGTCGAGTTAGCCGTTCCAAATGTTAACTGTTTAGAGCCGAGCGCAAGAGTTCCCATCGCAGCTGCGCTCAAATCTCCAATCGTTGCACTCGTCGGCGTAATTGCCGAAATATCAAAAAAGCAAGAAGCATTGATCTGGACGCTGCCTGTTGCAGCAAGCGTTCCTCCCCCCGAAAGAGCAACCGTTCCTTGATTGACGATCGTGCCGCCTGTGTATCCATTGGCGCCTGTCAATGTCAAAACGGCAGAACCATTTTTCTGCAAACCTCCGCTCCCTGTGATTGCCGAGGTAATTGTTGACGCATGAATTCCAGTATCGATCGTCCCGATCGCACCTGTATTAATCGCAAGGGGCAAAGAAAATGACCCTATAGGAGCTAAAAACTCAAGAGTGCTGTTTGCAGAAAATGTTACAGCACCACTGCCCAATTGGTTTTGCAATACAATCGCCAGTGTCCCCGCATTTAAAGTGGTGCCCCCTGAATAAGTATTAGGGATAACCCCGCTTAATGTGACAACGCCGCTGCCTTGTTTGGTTAAAGATCCCCCGCTACCGGTAATAAGAGCGCTGATGCTCGTATTATTTGCTGTTCCAAAACTCAGATTGTGATTGCCTAAGCTAATCGTAGAACCTGCAGCAGCTGTCAAATCTCCAATCGTCAGGCTCGAAGCTGTGATCCCCGAAAGATCGAATGTGGCTAAAGCACTAACACTGACACTGCCAGAAGAGGCTAATGCACCCGCTCCCGAAAGTGCTAAGGAACCTCCTTGGATCGTCGTGCCCCCATCGTAAGCATTTGCCTGCGTCAACGTGAGTGTGCCTGCCCCTACTTTTGTTAGAGCTCCCCCCGCACCATTGATCGTGCTGAGGATCGTCATGTCATGCGGAATCACTGCGAACGTGTTAATGGTCGCATTAACCCCGGAATTGATTGTGATCGGATGATTAAAGTTGAGTAACGTTGCTGTATTCTCTAATGTCCCATTTCCTGAAAAGGTGATCGGCCCTGTACCTAAAGCCCCATTTTGACTAAACAAAAGGCTCGCCGTGCGGATCGTCGTTCCCCCTTGATAGGTATTGTTATTATTGTTAATCGAGATCACACCGCTATCGCAGGTGAGCGCGCCTGCGCCCGAGATCAATCCCACCAAGGTAAAGCCCGTTCCAGATAAAGTTCCCGTACTCTGTACACTTATTGGACGAGCTGACGAGACTCCAAGAAGCGCAGTAGAATCAAGCGTTCCTCCATTAAAGACAATGCCAGCACTCGAGCTGCCTAAACTATTGTCATGTCCGACACTGAGCACGCCCGAATTAAGCGTTGTCGATCCCGTATAGGTATTTGCCGCCGTGAGAACAAGGGTTCCCGATCCCGTTTTTTCTAGGCCGCCGCTGCTTGCCACTTGGTTACTCGCAATGATCGTATTGACCGTTGTCGTTCCCGCCGTGATATCAAAGACTACGGTGCCTCCCGACATGACAAACAGATCTGGCCCCAGCGTTTGACCATTGCCGCCTCCTGCAGCACCTAATCCGCCGACAACAGTATTCCCGCTAAAGAGAGGATCTTGCAAAGTAAGCGTAGCTCCTGTCTGAACAAACATGGCTCCCCCAAGCCCGGCGCCGCCCCCGCCGCCCATGCTCCCATTTCCTCCTCCGAATCCCCCTTTCCCAGGATTGAAATCGCTCCCCGTTTCATAGCTGCCGCCGCCACCGCCGCCAAATCCTCCATTACCTCCAGAAAAGCCGCCGCCGCCGCCCCCGCCAAATCCCCCGTTACCTGTCCCTAGGAAAAAGCCGCCGCCACCGCCGCCAAAATCACCGCCGTCGCCGCCTTTACCTGAAAGCTCAGAAGGATTAAAACCAAAGGTCCCTGCAGAACCGCCGCCGCCGCCAAAAACACCTCCGTTGCCGCCACTACCAGGCTGTCCTGAGCCGCTTGTCGTGTCAGCACCGCCGCTTCCGCCGCCGCCGCCTCCCCCGCCATAGCCGCCAGCGCCGCCATTGCCCCCTGCACCTGCAGAGACAGGACCTGTCGCAGCAGTCCCCGCTTGACCATTCACCCCGCCTCCACCACCTGAGGTGCCGCCTGCAGTTCCAGAGCCGGAGGGAGCATCGCCTCCTCTTCCACCGCCGCCGCCGCCGCCCGAAACGCCTCCTGCAATTGTCGTCGCACTGTTTGTCGAGCCGCCCCCGCCCCCGCCGCTTCCACCGCTTCCATTAGCACCCGAGAAAATCCCGCCGCCGCCGCCAGCGCCTCCTGTAGACAAGCCCTCTGCGTTGCCTCCATTACCGCGAAAACCACCACCGCCGCCCGCAGGCTCGCCGGGAGGGTTCTGATTTCCACCGTGAAACCCCATCCCTCCATTACCGGAAAAACCACCACCGCCGCCGCCGACACCCCCGAAACCAAACCCGCCGACGCCAGCGCCCGCCCCGCCTTGCGCTTGGTTATTTTGTAAATTAACAGAGGCAAGCGTGACATTAGCCCCGCTTGCGACAAACAATCCGCCGCCGGCGCCAAGTCCCCCGGCTCCACTTGCAGCACCCCCTGCTCCCCCTACCGCTTTTCCATGTTGGATCGTTAAATTCGACATCGAGACTGCGACAGGCGTATTCAATCCAGAGCCCACAAAAAACACCTGGTACAAGCTGCCCCCGTCGATCACCTGTCCACCCACAGGGCCTACAATTGATAAATTTTGCTGATTAATGATCGGAAATGCAGAGCCTAAGGTAATTGTTCCAAGAGCGGGGTTGATCGTAATCGTGTTCATCGGATCAACGCTCGCATTACTGTCTTCAATCGCCTGACGCAAAGATCCAGCGCCGCTATCGGCATTATTTGTCACTGTAAACGCAGCTCCCCAGCCCGAGGCAAAACAGAGAGTAAAGGCAGTAAGAGAAAAGAACTTCGCGTATCTCATGTCAACCTGGGTTCTGTCATTTGCAGCACAAGAAGCGTCCGATCATCAAAGGGAGGATGTCCTTGTGAAAAGGCATCAACGCTCTCAAGAACTGCATCCACAAGCTCTTGGGCATTTTTGTGTTTTGTGCCTCTAACAACCTCTAGAAAACGCTCTTTTCCAAATAGCTCAAAATAGGAATTTTGCGCATCTGTGATCCCATCTGTATATAAAATCAAAACATCGCCAAAAGATAACTCGACACTCGCAGCTTGGACCTGCATGTTCGGCATCACCCCAAGCGCCATCCCCTCTGTCGTTAGCTCTTCAAGCGCTCCGTTGGCCCGTTTTAAAAGCGCTGGCAAATGCCCGCAACTCACATAATGCAGCTTTCTCGTTCCCGCCGACATTAATCCCACCCATGCCGTCACAAAATTTCCCGAATCTGCAGTGTCTTTACAAAAAAGCGCATTTGTTTGTTCTACAATAGAAGTGGGCAGATCGCTCACGCTCGCAAAGCTGCGCAGCATGCTTCTTACTAAAAACGAATAGAGACACGCAGAAATTCCTTTGCCCGCAGCATCTGCAATTGCGCAGACAAGATCATTTTTTTCCGTGACAAACATATCGTAAAAATCTCCTGCCACCTCTTGCGCTCCCTGAAAACCTGTTGCGATCGACACCCCTGGAAAATCTGGTTTTTCACGAGGTAAAATGCTCCTTTGAATGTCATGGCCAATCTTCAATTCTTTCGAAAGAATCTCGCGCGCCATCCGCTCAGTACGCGCCTCTTCGATATGATGGATCACCGCATCGAGCATCCGATTAAACGTATGGCCTAATGCGTTAATCTCAAAACCCATGCGATCTTTGTGATAACGCGCCAGCAAATTCCCCCTCTCCACTTGTCCCATCACATGAAATAGCGCATTAAGAGGACGAGAGATCCGAATCGTGAGAAGCAAAGACAACCCCCCTCCGATCACAAGAAAAATAAGTCCCGCATTAAACAAACGGGAGACAAGAGCTGAAGAGGGAATGACTGAAACAGAGTCCGCAGGTGCGTGGATAAGAAGATAAAAAGATGTTCCAGGAACCTGCATCCGAATCCCCAGCCACCGTTTATGTGCGCCAAAAAAACTCATGTAGGACTGACCCTCTGGGGTAGCGAGGATTTGGTTATAGAGCGTTTCCGAGTCATAGGTCGGATCGATGGTAAAGAGCCATGCATTATGCGCATCGAACCGATCTTCCTGGTTGATAAACACCGAACCATCGCTTTTTTGCAAAGAGAGCTGAAAATGGATCGGAGCTGTTGTAACAAGAGCAATCCAGTCTAACCAAACCTTAGCATCCAAACCGATTGTAAGCGTCCCAATCCCAGTCGCGTTATTCCCAGAATACACCGCCTTAGTGATAAAAATTTCTTTCAGCCCCTCCACAGGATCCGATCCCAAAAACACACTCTGCCCCAGCTGCAAAGCTTCCAGCTGCTCTTTGCGAAATAAATCCTTACGCCCGATCAATCCAGGCTCAGCAGAAAGAGTGCATATAAACTCGCCTGTCGACTTTTTTTGTTGGTAAAATGCCGAATCTGTGTTTTTTTGAAGCGAGATTTCTTTAAGCATCTGATTAAGAACATCTTTTGAAAGCTCAACTCCCCCCAATGCCCCTTGTGTTCCAATCGCTGAGGTCAACAGTTCTGCCATATTCAGCTTATCTTGGATCATCTCCTCTGCAAAGCGCGTTTTGCCCGATCCAATCGAACTGAGACCTAAAAAAAGAACTTTCTTTCGAAAATAATAATCCTCGAGATAACTCATCCAACCAAAAAGGATGAGGGGAACCACCAAAAAAATGAGAGAAATAAAAAAAACGCGAAACCCCAACTTTCCAGCCATCTTCGAAACTATTTTTTTAAACGAAAAAGGCCTCTTTTCCTTAGGTTCTAACTTGTGTGGGAATCCCGAATGTGCCATGATTCTTATCCTGAAAGGGGGTCGCAACTTAAATTTTTATGTATACACGAGACGTTACGAGTTTACAACATCCGATTGTCAAACATTTGGTAAAACTGCGGATCGAGCGCACTTACCGAGAAGCACAAGGCACCGTTTTAATTCCAGGGATTAAGCTCGTCCAAGAACTTTCCACCGATTTCCCCTTAAAAACCCTGCTCGTTGAAGAGGGCGCACCCATTCCCCCTGGCATCACCGCCGAACAGACCCTGATTGTTCCCGAGCAAATTCTCAAAAAAGTCACCGGAGTGCAGCAACCCGAACCGCTTGCCGCAGAAATATCTCTTCCCCGTCCCGCATCGCTAAAGGGGATCCAAAAACTGCTCATTCTAGATGGGATCAGCGACCCAGGAAATGTAGGAACACTCATACGCACTGCAGCAGCGCTGAAAATAGAGGGCGTCTTTCTCACCAAAGAAACATGCGATCCATTCAATGAGAAAGCGCTGCGCGCTGCCAAAGGCGCCACCTTTAAAATCCCCTTTCGACAAGGCTCTTACGAGGAGCTCATCGCGCTCATCGCCTCTGAAAAACTCCCCTTGTGGATCGCAGAGGGAAAAGGCGCAACACAGATCGCATGTCCATCCACATTTGCGCTCGCCCTTGGCAACGAAGCCCATGGCGTCTCACCTCTTCTTCACCCCCATGGCACTCTTGTTAGAATCGCCATCCACCCTGACATCGAATCCCTTAACGTTTCTGCAGCAGGAGCCATCCTCATGGATCGCCTTCAACGAGGCACGCATGTCTAAAAAAGACGACATCTACCATTACGAAGAAGATTTCCACGCACGCGATAGAAAACAGCATCGCAAAGAGCGCAAAATCGCCGTCCAAAAAGACCGTTCCAAATACAAAAAATCCGATCAAGACCAACTCAAAAAAAACACGCCGCGCACAGCGATCGACGCATCTCTTCCCAAAGGCAGAGTCATTGCGATCCTTCCCGAGGGGATCATTGTCAAAACAGAGGAAAAAGAAATCCTATGCTCCTTAAAAGGCGCTCTTAAACAAGACAAAAGCCGCACTAAAAACCTGATCGCAGTAGGCGATTTTGTTCGGTTTGAAGACAAAGGGCAAGAACAGGGCATTATCAGCAGCATCGAAGAGCGCACATCGATCCTCTCTCGCGCAGACAATCTCTCCCGCAATAAAGAACAACTCATCGCCGTCAACATCGACCAAGTGATCATCACAAGCTCCGTGTTGATCCCCAATTTAAAACCGCCCCTTGTCGACCGCTACATCATCGCCACCGACAAAGGGAACATGCAGCCTCTTCTCGTTGTTAACAAAATCGATCTCTTGACCCATCCTCCCGAGCACACAACAAAAGAAGAGCTTGCACAAGAAAAAGAGATCTACGACGCCTTTGTCCAGGCCTACCGCGCACTTGGAATTCAAGTCATCCCCGTCAGCGCCGCAACACAAGAGGGGATTGAAGAGCTAAAAGCCGCAATGCGCAATAAAACCTCCGTCTTTTCGGGACAATCCGGTGTAGGAAAATCCTCTCTGATCAACCTCGTTGCCGGCACCTCCCTTGCGACAGGCTCGATCGTCCAAAGCACCCGCAAAGGCTCGCACACAACCACAACAACCCACCTTGTCCCCTTAGAAGGAGGAGGCTTTTGCATCGACACTCCCGGGATCAAAAGTTTCGGCCTATGGGACCTAGAGGCACAAGATCTTGCCGCCTATTATCCCGAAATCACAGAGTTAAGCTCCGAATGCAGATTTCCCGACTGCTCGCACCAGACAGAGCCCGGCTGCAGAGTGCGCCAAGCCGCGGAAGAAAAAGAGATTTCCCCCTTGCGCTTTGCTTCCTATTGCGCTTTAATGACCTCACTATCCGAAGAACATCGACATAGATAAAAGCCAAGATCATTTTCTATTGCAATCGCCTGATTTTAAATTAGTTACACCCAACCCCAACCATTAAATGTAATTCAGACACCCACTTGACTCAAACGGGTGTTTATATTACAATCTAGTTATGATTAAATCAAAATACATTACTGCATTCCAGCAGCTATCAAAAAAGCCGGTTTTCTCCTCCGCGGAAGGAAGGGCGGCTGGAATCCCGGCTAGGATGCTCGCTTATTTCAGCGCGAAAGGATATATCGAACGTGTTGCGAGAGGCATTTATAGGATCAAAAACGTTGATTTTGATCGCGATTTTGAATGGGAAGATCTAGTTCTTTCCGTTTTGAGCATCCCCAATGGGATCATATGCCTTATCTCAGCGTTATGTTATTATGGTTTGACAGATGAAATTATGAGAGAGTTTTGGATTGCAGTTCCTCATACAACTACCTCCCCAGAGCGTGAAAATACCCGCATCGTTCGAATGAGAAATACCTCTCTTGGCAAAACGATGATTAAAATCGGCAATCAAAAACTGAAGATTTTTGATCGTGAACGCACGATCGTTGATGCTTTTCGGTATTTAGATCAAGAAACCGCATTAAAATCTCTCAACGCCTACTTAAAAACCAATAAAAATACAAAGCCAAACATTGAAAAACTATTAAAATACGCAAAAAAGCTTAGAGTCGACTTAAAAAAATACATTTCAGCGCTTATAATATGAAATCCGCTATCGAACAATCAATCAAAGAAAAAATCAAAGCTCTCGCCAAAGAAAGAGAAACAACATTTGCAGAACTTTGGAGGAATTTAATTCTAGAGAGATTTCTAATTCGATTATCCCACTCCTCTTTTCGAACAAAATTCGTTTTAAAAGGAGGAATGCTTTTGGCAAAATATCTACCATTGGGCAGAGAAACTCAAGATCTTGATTTTTTCATACAACAGCTTTCAAATACTGAGCAATCTTTGAAAGCAGTTCTACAGACAATTTGTGATATCGATAGCAATGATAGTTTTATATTCGAAGTGACTAAAATCAAAATATTGGATCATATACATTTAGCATACACAGGTGCAGAAGTATCGCTCTTAGCAAAATTTGGAGCGACACGAACAATCATACGCATTGATCTGGGCTTCGGCGATCGCGTTGAGCCCATTGATTATTTAATAGATCTGATTGCTACATCCAGAGGCCCGCTTTTTGAGAGCACGATTTCATTATATTGTTATCCTAAGGAATTTATTTTTGCAGAAAAATTAGAAACTCTTGTCTTCCGAGGTGCAACCAATACACGCATGAAAGATTTTCACGACCTCTATTCGTTAATTTACTTAGGCAATCTTGATAATTCACTCACCAAAAAAGCACTTCAGCTCGTTTTCGAACATAGAAAAACTCCTCTCAAAAAATTACCCATTATATTTGATCAATCTGCTTTTGAAACACTTGGAAAAAGTTGGAATTCATACCACAGAAAACTCAAAACAAAAAAAAATTCAGTTGCCATCCCAGAATCGATCGAGAATGTGGTATCTGCCATCAATCAATGGCTAACCGACTCTTATTAACAGATTTCTCCCTTGCGCTTTGCTTCCTATTGCGCTTTAATGACCTCACTTTCCGAAGAACATCGACATAGATGAGGTGCACGATGGCGACGATTCAATCGATCGAAGCATTAGAAATTCTCGATTCCCGCGGCAACCCTACCCTTGAAGTTTTTGTAAGAACATCAACCGGCCATCTTGGAAAAGCAGCAGTCCCTTCAGGAGCCTCCACAGGAGAACATGAAGCTGTCGAGCTACGCGATCAAGATCCAAAGCGCTACGGGGGAAAAGGGGTCTTAAAAGCTGTCCAAAATGTCACAGGCCCCCTCTCTGAACTATTGCTCGGAAAAAGCGTCTTTGATCAAAGGGCGATCGATCAGCTGATGATTGAAGCCGACGGCACTGCCAATAAATCCCGCTACGGAGCCAACGCCATCCTTGGCATTTCCCTTGCAGTTGCAAAAGCCTCCGCAGCAGCTCAAAAAACATCCTTTTACCACTCTCTTGGAAAAGATTTAGCCATTCAGCTCCCCGTTCCCATGATGAACATCCTCAATGGCGGCGCTCATGCAGATAACACCCTCGACTTCCAAGAGTTTATGATCCGCCCCATTGGCGCGCCTAATTTAAAAGAAGCCGTGCGCTATGGCGCTGAAATCTTTCACGCACTTAAACACCTTCTTCATAAAGCCGGCCACGCCACCTCAGTAGGCGATGAAGGAGGCTTTGCTCCCCGCTTGAAATCTGATCAAGAAGCGCTTGATTTTATAATGAAAGCAATTGAAACAGCAGGCTATAAGCCAGGGCGCGAGGTCACAATCGCACTCGATTGCGCAGCCTCAGAGTTCTACGACCCGCAAACAAAAACCTATTTCGAAAGAAAAAAGAAAGAGGCGAAACTCCCCTTTGAAAACCGCACAGCAGAAGAACAGATCCAATATCTTGAAACTCTCTGCTCCAGCTACCCGATTGATTCCATCGAAGACGCCCTCGATCAAAACGACTGGACCTCTTGGCAAAAGCTCACCGCAAAACTTGGAAAAAACATCCAGCTAGTGGGCGATGACATCTTCGTCACGAACCCCAAGTTCTTAGAAAAAGGCATTCGAGAAAACGTTGCAAATGCAATCCTCATCAAAGTCAACCAGATCGGGACTCTCACAGAAACTTTAGAAACAATAGAGATTGCCCGCAAGCAGAACTACAAAACCATCATCTCCCATCGCTCAGGAGAAACTGCAGACACCTCGATCGCAGACATCGCAGTCGGCACCCGCTCCGGCCAGATCAAAACAGGCTCCCTCTCTAGATCCGATCGCGTCGCTAAATACAATCGACTCATGGAGATTGAGCATGAGCTCGGTCACTTTGCAAAGTACCCGAAACCACCCGTCTAGATTCATTCTCCAGAGCGACATCCACCGCATTACGATCAAAAAAAGGCTGCGCACACATCAGCAGGGTGTGTGCCGTCATTGGTTTCATCGGGGCATCAAGAGAAAGCTCATAGACCTCTCCAAACAACTTGCCAACCTTGGAAACCACATCTCCCCGATTCACAAAACTCACAAAGCCCAACTGCCTCTTGCAGCAAAGGGCATTCCATTGCTCAATGACTAAATCAGAGACCCCCGGTAAATTAAAACCGCAAGAGCCCTCTTCTGCAATCCACTCATTTTCAAAAATATAAGCATACGCTGCCAAAGCGCCCCCTAGGCTATAGCCCATAACACGCGCCTTGCTTCCCGAATCTGCACATTTTTTAAGCCATGCGTGGATCTTAGGCTGCGCTTTTTGAAACGCATGGAGTCCTGGCCCAGATAGATCCACATCGCTCATCAACGAGGCCCAGCCTCTAGGAGCATCTAACGAAAAATCCGTCCCACGAAATAACAGAAGCGAAGCTCCTTTATCAAGAGGCACTAAACCATATGCTGGCATCCCCAGCCACAAATTAAAAACCTCATCGACCTTATAAGAGCGCAGCTCAATTTTCCCCTGATCACAGCAAGGCAATAAAAGCTCCTCGCCCAAATGCAGATCCCGATAGGCAAGCACCTTTGCCAAGATCTCATCTGCAGCAAAGCTCTGCAATCTCTTATCAGATAAATTTTGGATGACCGCCTGCAAAACACAACGCGTGCTATCAAGATCCTCCTGATATCCCGACACCCTTCCCACTAAAGGCTGATAAGGAGAAAAAAAACCATGCAGCTCTTGAAAATTCCCCATCCAGCCCTGAGGATAGACATAATTTACCCCCACGATCGGCAAACGCAATAGGTAAGAGCGCGTCTCATTGCCCAGATGCCAATTCAAAAACTCATCAAGACTCTTTAAAGCCTCAACCCGCACCCGGCTCTTCCACGCTATTTTCGCAGGGACCTTCTCATTCACACAATCGTTTAAATAAGGCGCCCGTTTAGTTTGATTAGAATTCCCAGGAAACAACGCTAGTGTTGTTTCCCAGAAATCCCTACCACTGTGACTAGCGTCAAAGCTCCCGGGGTTGGACGATCGTAAAGTTAGCTGTGTGAATGCCACGCAGCGGCCTTTAGGATCGTTCAACCGCGGGGCTCTCACGCAGTCAGAGTGGCAGGGATTTCTGGGAAACAACACTAGTAACAAAAACGAAATGAAACACCAAAGATAGCTCATGGCTTAAATATCCTGTCGATCGCCTCTGAAAACCGCTCTTGGATCGAATCCATATCCAAGACAAGCGGTTCATCATGCAGTGTTTTGTGAGCCAATACCCTCAACTGATTTGAGCTAAATATATCCCCTTCCTTTGTAAAACGCGCTAAAATCTTCTCGCTTCCATTGTGGATAAAAAACTCATAGGGGCTGCGGCTCGCATTAAAGCGCGCTGTAACGACATAAGGCCAGTATTCCGCATTAAAAATCGATTGCCCCTGAAACACTTCCCCAAAGAGATCTTCTCCGATAAGATAATGAAAAATCGAAGGAAAAATATCCATATGGCAGCATAAGGTTCGCTGCGTGAGTTTATGATCATTCTGACCAAACTTAAAATAAAGAGGCACATGCGTCTGCTGATGGCTTAAGCCCGATGCGTGGAACAAATACCCCTGTTCATAAAACTCCTCCGCGTGATCACCTGTGATCATCACGATCGACTCCTCTCCCCCTTTATATCCGTTTAGAGCCTCAAAAAACCTCCCCAACTGCCCATCAACAAAACGAAGCGCATTGCGGTAGCGATTGCGAATCCCTTCCAGCCCCGCATTACTCACAGCCGCTTTAAAATAATTAACTGTCTCTTCAAACGGATGAAAATGACTTCCGGTTTCAAGAGGCCAGCTGTAATCGTGATGAGTGGCATCTAAAAACACCAAAAAAACTCTACCCGAAGAGCTCGATCCATTTCCCATCTCATCAATCAACTGATCGATCGCAGACTCATCCCTTTGATACACCTCTTGAATCTCAGAATCTTCAAGAGAATAGTATTTATCTGCTAAATAGCGCGACTCGCCTAAGATCAGGTGATCCATCTGGTAGTACCCCAGACGCGCTGAAGAATACACATGGATCTTATAACCCATTTTCTTAAGTAGACGCAGAGGGATGCATCCCCCCGTCCATTGATCCGGTACAATCTTTCCAAAATAAAAAGGAAACTTGGAAAAGAAAATCGAAAACCAAGAGATCTGCGTCGCATTCGCATTCGAGAGCGCCAGATCAAAATGAATATTTTCCGTTTTGAACTGATGCAGCTGAGGTGTCACCTCCGAGGTGATAAAATCCTCGCGCAAACTCTCGATCACAAACAAATAGATATCCGGTCTGCGCGAGAGGGAAAACGCCCGAGAATCTAACTTACGCAACGCATCCTGCTCCTCTTCTGGTTCTTTAAGCGCATTGTCCAACACTAAATACTCTTTTTGCACAGGTAAAAACGTGTTTTTCCATGGGAGTGTTTTTTCATAAGACTCAAAATGCATCGCTAACGTGTTTTGTACAGTTGTAGTTTCCCATACAAATAGAAACAGCGCAGTTGTACACAAAAGCCCCGAGAGCGTTGAATATTTGACTGCAAAAGGGTGACGATCGGTCCACCGCTCCGAAAGGCGGTAGAGAAATACCCCTCCCAAAATGACTCCGACCCCCGCTAATCCCAAAGCAGCCCAGGCAAATAAAGACACATTGCTCGCTAAGAGCAACTCAATGAAATTCGAATAACTCTCCTGAGAGACAAAATGCAAAGCAAACCAAAAGGAGATTCCCATTAAACGCACCAATGGAAAATCGATGAGATGCGTAAGCAGCATAATAAAAGCTAGCGCCACAAAAGCATGATCCCATGCCCTCGACAAATACTGCCGCACAAGCCTTCCTAAAAGGATCAAAATCGCAGTTTCCAAAACCGATTCGCCAAGAGCAAAAACAATGAAAAAATACCGCGTAAAGGTCCAGGAAGGTTCCACCAAAAACACATGGAACACATGCAAAAAAGCAATGATAAGAAAATAGGCTCCGAAAAACAGATAGTTAAACGCATGCCGAGCAGGAGGTGTAGCTGGCCCCGGCAAAGAGTTACGGGTCTCTTCATCCATAAAACAAATCAAACCAGAAAAATAATGTGAATAATTTGCTTTATGTTCGAGCCTTCAATATCTTGCAATCGAAAACTATGGTTCCCATAGCATGTGATCCATCAGATGCAGATGGCGCCATGAAGATCCCTCGCGCAGATGGCAATGATGCTTAGCAAAACTCAGCTGTTTTTTAATTACCAAATCCAAATTCATGATCGAATCAACCGCCCAGTCAATCACCTGCTGATCGAATGCCCCCATTCTGAAAAAAGAAAGGAGCTCAACACATCTTTGCATACACGCATGCATGGGCAAAACCCATTTCACCTCGTATTCGGGCTCTGCACGGATAGCCACTCCATTCTGAAAGTCGTACAGAGCCCCACAGCGATCATAGTTCATTGTTTCAATTCCACTTACCTGATCCCAATTTGCCTTCATCCGCACGATGCAAGGAAATGAGGATCCGGGATAAACAATCATCAAGCAATGAGGTAGGCAATTGAAATGCTCTTTAAAAAAATGAGTAATCGTCTGACCTGAGCCATAGACATCCACGATGAGCGCATCATCCGTATAAAGATCCTTAACATAATCGATATAAGAGGGATTAGGAAACATGTAGAGATACCGCGATGCATGAAAGTAGATCGAATCATAGTGAGGAAACAGCTTCCGAAAGACCTGAATCCACAAACACCCATCGCGCGCTGTAAAAAGAACCCGTTTTTTTCCATGCGCCTTACAAAACTCATCTAGATAAAGAGATGCCTGCACAAGAAGCGGAATGTTAAACTTCGCCTGTTCATTCCACAACTGCCATTCTACACATCCCTTGTGATACGGATTGGAAAGACGAACAGCCCGCATCAGATACGCCAAGCACTCGTGCCCCATTTCCCCAACACGCATCTCCTCTAAAGACAGAGCGCTTTCCTTGAAATGCACCCCATTAATGCCTGCAGCCTGCGCGCTTGCAACATCTGCATGCAAAGAATCGCCCAAATGAGATTCAATGGCATGCTCGCTCTTTAGTCTCGGCCAAATCTTTCCAGAACTTTTCCCGCGCGGCGTCGCATAAATCTCCACCTTGCACTTGAGCCCCAGCCGCTCTAAAATCGCACGCACCTGCTCGGTGTTGTAATACGTATCGCTGACGATAAGATCTCCATCCCTTACAAGCTGAAGATTCTCCAAAATCGGAAACACATGAGAGAGCTCAGTTTCCAATTCAAATTGCTCAAGCGCTGCACGCTCCTCATCAGAAATGCCCGTCAGATCTTGAAAATGCAGGTAGATGTCTGAGAGCGTTTGATCTGATTGAAACGCAGCTGCCATCCGAAAGAATGTAAAACCTGGAAAAGGAAAATTGTTTTGGACAAGATTAAACACCGATTCAGGGCGGTAGTGGTACCGCCCCAGTAGCGTGTCAAACAAATCGAATGAGCGCACATAGTTCACTGCAAGCACCCTTACATTAAATGGCGCACTAGCCCTTCAAAATTCCGCTTGTGCACATAATGAGACACCTGGTCCGTAGGAGCTCCCAACAGATCCGAAAACCCCGGGATATAAGGCATCACATTCCCCTTAGCATGCTCCTCGCGCATCCTTTTGCTAAAGCCCCCCACAAATGCATCCCATTTAAATGAGCTCTTTTCAATCTCCCGCGCGCACTTTCTCAAATGCGGCGTCGACAAAATATATCCCATGAAACGCAACGGATGCACATGATTGATTTTCTTTCCCCGTTTTTCCATGTCCCTTTTTTTAAAAGCCAATTCGAAAATGTTTTTCTCTGCAAGCGTTGTAATGATGTACGCAATCTGGCGCATCTCCACATCCGTTAAAGGCAGCGTGTAGAAAGGATCAATCCCCAACTCTTCATGCACAAAAAAAATCGAAGCTTCAGAAGAGCTCTCACCCCAACTAAAGCATCTCTCTTCTGCAGAAGAGCCCCAGCTGCTCGCAAAAGAGCACTCTAAATCGATATAATCACAGATCTCCTCTCTTAATTCAGACAGCTCCCAGCCGCTGATCACGGCATAAGACTCCTCCAGAAAGGAAGAAAAACTTGGCACCTTATCCGCATGATCTAAAGAAAATGCCGCCCAAAGAAGCCGATCGACTCTGTGAGGAAAGGCAGCAAAATCCTCAACCCAAAGCTTCATCTGCTCTCTTACCCCCTCAAATTCCTCTTCCGAGTATAAACTGGATCGGATCTCGCTCACCTCGTTGATCCAGCGTTGCAAAGCCTCTTCTCCAAGATCTCTAAAATCAGAGTCTTCCCGCAAGCACTCCATGGGAAACCCCTTAGAGGCCATCCTTGCATGGAAAAGATCCCGCATTAACATCTGCTTCCACTCTGCCCGTAAATGTTCACCGGCATGCAGCGCAGCATTATTTTGGACGACATAGGATTCTATCGAAGAACAATCCATAGCTCGAGCCAGCGGGCAATACCCCAAAAGAGCAGCCCCTGCGATCATAAGAACGGGAAACAGCGCCATCCTCGCCTCCTTCATAGGTGATAAAAGCGCTGGGTATAATCAAAAACTTTCATTCCACGCAATCTTTTTTCTAAAAACCACCCCTTTGAACAGAAAAGATCAAAATCTTATCGAAAGCAATTAGAAAATAATAATAGATAAAAATTATTTAGTTTTTGTTATGATAAAGAAAAGAAAGGAAACTAAGGAAGAAAGATGCGGCACGCCATCTTTTTATTCGGAGAAGCAGAAAAAGGGGAGTTTTGCACCCCCCATTTTTTACAATCGCTTCCTCAACTTGCAGAAACCTTTGGAAATCCCCCGGAAGAGAGCTTAGGGCTGATCTACGCCGTTCAAGCGCTCCTCTTAGAACGGGAACTCTTCTACTACCGGGTCAAGGAAGAGGGCTTTAGCACGGCCGACTATATGCGCGGTCTAAAAATGCTCGAACATCAAAAACAAGCCTTCACCAACCTGACAGCCATTTGCATGCCCGGCGTCGGAAATCGAGAGATCATCGAAGCGACAAGCAGCTTGTGTTCTTTACATAAGACCTTTCTGATCACAACCGAAAAAGATCTCTATGACTTTCTCACCCATCCCTACTTGAAGTAGCTGACAAGGCCCTCTTGGGTGGGCTTCATGGCTTTATCGCCCGCTTTCCAATTCGCAGGGCACACCTCTCCATGATTCTCATAAAAGTCCAAAGCATCGATTAAACGCAAAATCTCATCAATCGATCTTCCGAGCGGCAAATCATTGACAAGCTGGTGTCGAACGATCCCATGCTTATCGATGAGGAACAATCCCCGATAAGCGATCCCCTCATCTTCCTTGAGCACATGATAGTGGTGCGCAATCGACTTATTTAAATCAGAAACAAGCGGATATTCCACCCCTTCAATTCCCCCCTTTGCCTTCGGCGTTTTCAGCCAAGCCGCATGAGAGAACCAGCTATCCACAGAGCATCCCACAACTTGGGCGCCTCTTTGTTCAAAAGCGCTCAATTTTTCCTGAAATGCATGCAGCTCTGTCGGACAGACAAAAGTAAAATCGAGCGGATAAAAGAAAAAAACCACGTATTTCCCCAAAAAATCCCTTAGAGAAAATTCAGAGACAAGCTCTCCTTTAACCACAGCCTTCGCACAAAAGTGAGGGGCAGACTTGCCCACGAGCAAACTATTCATAAAGCCTCCTTAAAATTGATCTTCTGCATGCGCAATCCACGCCTCTTTTCCAATTGTTGTCGGATCCCCATGACCAGGATAGACCACAGTTTCCTTCGGCAGTAGAGCAAGCCTTTTCAATGACGTCCACATCGCCGCAGGGTCCCCCGTTGGAAAACTCAAATTTCCAATCGTCCCTTTAAACAGGGTATCTCCAGAGAAGAGCACCTGCTGCTTTTTTAGATAAAAACAAACCCCTCCAGGAGTATGCCCCGGCGTGTGGATCACCTCGATTTCCAACTCGCCTAACACAATCTTCTCACCATCGGCTAAAAAACCCTCCGGTTGCGCAGGTTCAATCGGAAAGTATAAAGGCAATTTGTCTGATCCTGGTACGCGCACATTTTCCGCATCTGCCGCATGCACAAAAATAGGCACATGCAGTTCCCGCTGCAACAACGCCGCATCGGCGGTATGATCCCAATGGGAATGGGTCAATAAAATTTTTTGCAGGTGTAAAGAGAGCGCCTGCATACGCTCGATCGTATGCTCCGCACTTTCAAAGGGCACGTCGATCACTACAGCCTGACCCGTTTTAGAGCAGCCTAGCAAATAAGAATTTGTATCTGCAGGACCTGAAGAAAATGTTTCAATGATCATAGCGCCGCACCTATAGAATGATCGGGGGCCTCAACTTAAAGGCCAAACTCTCAATCGAGAATAAAGCCTTTAAAATGAGATGAAAAGAAAAAGATCGCACCGGAGAGGATTCGAACCTCTGACCTCCCGGTTCGTAGCCGGGTACTCTATCCAGCTGAGCTACCAGTGCATAGGCAAATGATCCTACCCTAATCCCCTAATTTCCCTCAATCCTTTAATTTTTCTCCCCGCTGTGCTACCCTGTTTCCCATGAAACAGATCCAACTTTACTGCCCACTCAGCACCCCAGAGGAGCCCCTTTTAACCGAGCTCGAGGCCATTCCCATCCACCACCTCTACTGCCTCGAAGATCCCGAAACAAACACCCGCCTCATTGGAGGCTGGATCGAGCCACACCTACTACCCCTCGACCATCCTCAAATCCACACCATCAAAATCCAAGACACCTCCCCCATTAACTGGGAAGAGCAATGGCAAGCCTTCGCCCCCGATTTCCATGACGGCCTCGCTCATATCGACCTCGCGCCGCATGGGACCCTTCTTCTAAAACCTGGCGCCGGCTTCGGAGATCTCTCCCATCCCACCACCCGCCTCGCTCTCAAACTGCTCGCCCCAAGAGCCCCAGGCTCCCTCCTCATCGACATCGGCTGCGGCAGCGGCATCCTCTTGCTTGCAGGACTCATCCTAGGCAGCACGCACGCCATCGGCATCGACATCGACCCTGCAGCGCTCACCCACGCAGCTATCAATGCAGAACTCAATCACCTGCAGATGAAAGCCGCTTGGACGCAATCGCTTCCAACAGAATATCTCCCCCAAGAGCCGCTATTGATCGTCATGAACATGATCCTCTCCGAACAACAAACCGCCTGGTCGGCCCAAACCCCGCTTCACAACCTTCCCGCCACAATCATCACCTCAGGAATTTTAACCTCACAAAAAGACACTTATTTAAAGATGGCAGAGAGCTGGGGATGGAAACTTGTCGAAGAGCTACAGGAAGAAGAATGGATCGGATGCGTGTGGCACACAACAATTAAGCAGATCCCTTTGACAGGATCCGCTTAAAACGTTTTAGAGTCTTATCAAACAAACTACTGAGGATTGCGCAACGTATTAACATAATCTTTCAGCAATTGAAGATGCGCCGCTTGCACTAGAGCCACTTTACCAGAGATATTATTTGTAGCAACACCAACAGCACCAGTTGCCTCTGCAAGTAACTGCTTTTGCTGAATCGCTTCTTCAAGTGATTTCATAAAAGCAATGCAGATATTCTCACGGGTGGCACCTTTAAATTTTTCCACATGATCACTGATGAATTTTTCACACCGCTTTTTATGTGTATCTTGTCGTAAAACAAGAGCGCGATTCATCTCATCTGGATCAGCAGCATGCTTTTCCAATCCCCCGATAAAAGCTCTCAGTTCAATCACCTGGCCCTGAGCAAACTCACCGAGCGCTTTTCTCTGTTTTAAAGCTGCTTCTCTTTTTGCTCTCTTCTTTGCAGCCTTTTCTGCAGCTTCTATTTGAGCCATCCTTGCAAATTCAGCCTCTCTTACGCTCGCCAAATTCTTTTGCTCATTTTGTTTAGCTAAATGACGCCGTTCTCTTTTTGTAAGAATCGGAGATCCTTGTAAAGGATTTGGCGATCCTTGTTGAGATGTGGGAGAAGGTAGCGGAGTAACAGTTCCTGAGCTCAAAGATTCTGGAGACGAACCTTCTTCGCTGAAATTGACGGAGCCATTATCTGAGGAGCTATCAAAAGAAAGATGTTCACCGGAATCCTCATCATTTTGAGATAGCAACTGATAACGATGATCAGGACTTGAATGTCCATCATTTACAGTGAAATCGCCACCTGAACTATTTAGACTTTGACCAACCAAAACATAATCATTATCAAAATCTGAAGAGCTCTTTGCATTGCCTGTCAGATCAAATTCCTGACCCAATCGAGACACGATCGCTCTTAATCGCAAAGCTGCAGGATCATGCGGATTTGTTCTCCCCTTGCGATCTGCAATGAGAGTAAGATTGCGCGCTATATTACGAATCTTAAGTTTAGCAGCTTCTTTTTCTTCAGATTGGAAGGTTCTGACATCTTCTCGAAAATTCGTTATATTTTGCGCGTTAAATAGAGGATCCAGTGTATCTGCAATCGTATTCAAATTGATTTGATCCTTAAAGCTTTGACCCGTGAAACAGCTCGTGAAGCAGCTAAAGAAACTCTTAATCCCAGCTAGAGATTTAGATATGGTCTCAAAGTTAACTGTAAGACATTCTGAACTTCCGTTCATCGTTGCTAATACATTTAATCTCTGATCGTCCATTCTTATCTGACCTACAGACGGGTCTAATCTAGCTGACATAATTACCTCAAAAAATATTAATAAAAAAATTGGCGCGCGAGTGATTTTATTAAAAAAGCCCCACAGTCGATTCAGCAATTAACTACAAAATAACCGCGCTAACAGACTAATTATAATATTAGCTAAAATTAAAATCAATTAAATTATAACTATTATTTATAATTGTTTTAAAAACAAATAAAAGAAAATCCAGACAAAAACAACTAATTATTAACAACATAGAAAAGAGAAAATGAAAAGCGGGCATTTTAAACGCCCGCTTATTAAAGGAACTGAATTAGATTTGTAGACCGTAGTCTACCATACCCCCTTTAACAGGTTGACCACGAGAACGATCAACCGGCGTAGGCGCATCCGATATTAGGTAATTAAATACCTCAGCTTTCGCTTCCACGGCCTGAGCAATAGCTCTTAATTGTTCAGTTGCCGCGCTTGATCCGCTTGCACGTTCTTTGCGCGCTGCAATCGCATTCAAATTATGGGCTACTCGTAACATCTGTCGAGCATTTTCCACTTGTTGCTGCAATCCTTGCATCCCTTGAATATCGAGTTGTAATTGATCTAGATTCCTTTGGTTTAAGAGCTCGCCGATACTCCCTGCAACCTTGTCCAGATTCAAACTACCTGTTAAACGTCTGAACAAGACATTTATCCAATGTAAAGGCCTAAGCAAGGTAGGCCGAGACAAGGTCTTATAGTCAACAGTCAGACACTCAGATGTTCCATCCATCTCAGCTAAAACCTGATACTTCCCGTAATCTAACGTAGGTCTCGTCTGATCACCACCTTGTGGTGTAGAACGATTGTAATCAACTTGAATACCTGGCATATAAACACCTCATCCTATTAAATAATTAAGCGTGTCTGGAACCATATTCCCTTTCTACAGCTCCTTTATCCTATGCTTTTTTCGCATCAAACAACGCTCACGTATTCATTATACAATTAAATAATAATAAAAATCAACTAAATTCGTCTTTTTAATTACAAATTTACGATATAATTCAAAATAAACATCATAAATAACAATAAGCCACTAAAAACAAGCGACTTACAAAACAAATAATTAGATTGACACAATAATTAAAATTATGCTATAATGAAGAAGCAATCTAGTTTCATCTTAAAACGATGAACAAAATAAAGATCAATAAAAGATAAAAAAGGATGATAATTTATGACAGTAAGATTTACTCAAGCACAATTCAATCATATGTTTCGCGACGGAGGCCTTGAAGAGGCTCTAGCTAAAGGCAAACTCCTTACAACGAGCTTGGGAACAACCAGCAATAGCTTCTTCGGCTCCCTATTTAACGATGTTGACCAAAATAGAATTGCTGCAAGTATCTCCCGATATGTAAACGAAAATAAGGGTGAAATTCTATCGTACAAGCGAGAGGATCAAGAGAAAATTAAAAACAACCTCCAGCTTTTGCAAGAGAAATTCAGCGGAATAAGCAGGAAAAGGTCCCCAGACGCCCGAGTTCGAGCTCATACATTGATAACCAATCTTCCACGCAACCACAGAACACGAGTAAGTTATGATCATTTTCTTAAAGCAATGACTCCTCTATCGATTCTTGAGCGACGGAGCCCTCTCCTAACTCCATTTTCTCCAACTAGCAACGGAAAAACTCAGGTCCAAACGACCCTAAACGCATCAAGCAAAAAATCGCAACCTAAAAAAAGAAACAAAAACAAACCCTCGCAACCAGCTACTACACATAGACAAGGAACTTCATCTGCAGCAAGCAGCATCCCAGTTGCCACACCCCCAAAACCATCATCGACCCCAGCATCAACCCCAACAATTCAACCGCCTGCAAAAATAACCCAAAATGTTTCCGAAGCAAATAAAGCTCTTGTAGCAGCAACTTCCAGGTCAACTGCTGGATCCACTGTCGCACTAAAAAAACTTCCTGAAGACCATCCTGTCATGCAACAAATTGCCCTGCATGAGAAAGGCTACAGACTCGAAAATGGCAAACTGGTTCATCATAAAGAATTAGCTGTGCCAAAGCATATGAGATTCGGCAAACACCCAAGCGGCACATTGATTAATCTCGGTGGAGAGATGCACGTTCAATATATCGTTATGAAGCCATCGACGCTTGGATACTTCGCTGTACCCACAGTAAGAAAACAAGACCAAGTATACGACACATCGGGTCTGACAATCGACTTCGGCGCACTCATTCGCGAGCAGCATGCTAAAGTCACTGAAAAAAAATAGTCTCTTAGATTCTTGAGGACAAAGAAAAACCCGCAGGTTCCTGCGGGTTTTTTTATTGGGATCGCTTTTAAGGACAAGGGCAGCTTTACATCATGTCCATGCCGCCAAATCCACCCATGCCTCCCATTCCGCCCATGCCCATGCCACCCATGCCGCCGCCCATGCCGTCCATTGGCATGCCAGCTTTCGCTTTAGGCTGAGGCTTGTCGGTGATCATGGCTGCAATCGTGATAAGAAGGCCAGAGACTGACGCTGCGTTTTTAAGCGCACTTTTCGTAACGAGGACAGGATCGATGACGCCATCTTTAATAAGATCGCTGAACTCATCGGTAAGTCCATTGTAACCCCAAGACCCTTCTTTCTCGAAGATTTTCTCCGCGATTAAGTTACCTGGCTTGCCGCAATTGTTTGCAATGGCAGTAGCTGGAGCAAAGGCTGCCTCTCGGATGATATCCACTCCAATTTTCTCATCGGAAGAAACGTTGAGCTTATCGAGGGATTTAACAGCGCGGAGCAACGCTACGCCGCCGCCTGGGACGATCCCTTCGGCAACAGCTGCACGTGTTGCATGCAGAGCATCATCGACACGCGCTTTTTTCTCTTTGAGCTCCGCTTCTGTCGCAGCGCCCACGTTGATGACAGCGACGCCGCCCACGAGTTTCGCAAGGCGCTCTTCGAGCTTTTCCTTATCGTAGTCGGAGGTGGAGTTTGCGATCTCAGCCTTAATTTGAAGAATCCGCGCTTCAATGGCAGAAGAAGACCCTGCGCCATCGACGATTGTTGTCTCTTCTTTAGACACTTTCACCCGTTTTGCTCGACCCAACACCTCGAGGCCCACATCATCTAAGCTTAAGCCGACATCTGATGTGACAAGAGTTCCTCCGGTCAAGATCGCGATATCTTCGAGCATCGCTTTGCGCCGCTCGCCGAAAGCAGGAGCTTTGACAGCACAGAGAGATAGACCCCCTTTGAGCTTGTTGACAACAAGCGTTGCAAGCGCTTCCTTATCGATATCATCCGCGATGATTAAAAGCGGCCTTTGACCCGCTTCGACCACTTTTTCAAGGATCGGAACGAGATCTCTTGCATTCGAAAGCTTCTGATCTGTGATGAGGACAAGAGCATTATCGAGCTCGACTGTCATCTTCTCTGCATTTGTGATGAAATAAGGAGAGAGATACCCTTTATCAAATTGCATTCCTTCGACATAGTCGACGGTAGTATCGATGGATTTCGCTTCTGCAATCGTGATGCTTCCATCTTTACCTACCTTTTCCATCGCCTCTGCGATGATGGCGCCGATTTCCGGGTCATTATTTGCAGAAATGGTTGCAATTTGTTTGATTTCTTCTGGATTGCTAATCTTCTTTGCGAGCTTATCGAGAGCTTCGATCATGATCTCGACAGCTCTTTCAATGCCGCGCTTGACGCCCATCGGATTGGCGCCCGCAATGACGTTTTTAACCCCTGCGCTGTAGATCGCTTCTGCGAGTACAATTGCAGTTGTCGTTCCATCGCCTGCGACATCAGAGGTTTTAGACGAGGCTTCTTTAACAAGCTGAGCGCCCATGTTTTCAAATTTATCCTTAAGAGCGATCTCTTTTGCGACAGTCACACCGTCTTTTGTAGAAAGAGGAGAACCGTATCCTTTATTGATCACCACATTGCGTCCTTTAGGACCCAACGTGACAATCACCGCTTTAGCTAGTTTCTTCACGCCGCTTAAGATCGACTTGAGTGCTTCTTCATGAAATTGCAGCATTTTTGACATCGTCATTTCTCCAGAAATTAAGGGTTATGAATGGACGAGCACGCCCAGGATATCATCTTCAGATAGAATCAAATAATCGGCTGCAGCATCTTCTGTTTTCACTTCGGTCCCAGCATAAGAGCTGAAAAGAACATGATCGCCTATTTGAACATTCATTTGTTTGAGAGCGCCCGATTCATCCCGTTTTCCAGGACCTACGGCAACAACTTCCCCTTCACGAGGTTTTTCTTGCGCGGCTTCAGGAAGTAAAATTCCCCCTTTGCTTGCAGTTGCTTTTGAGCGCTTGACTAAGACGCGATTGCCCAGAGGTTTGATTGTATGTGCGGACATAAACAACTCTCCTATAAGTTAATGAGGATATTTTCGAATGGCCTGATCGTACTTAGAATTCCGTTTTTTGTCAAGGGCGGCGAAAAAGATTTTAGCAGAAAAGCGTTTTGAGTGCTAAAACCCGGCGCTCATTCTAGGTTTTACCTCCCGTGTTGTTTCCAAAGTGGCAGGGATTTCTGGGAAACAACACGGGTGCAGCTTGGCAAAAGTTGTACCAGATGACTCTACTCAATGCTAAAAACACATCACAGTAAAATCCCGCATCCAGATCAACTCTCTAATCCTTTAAAAATCAGCTGAATAGAACATTTGGCTTATTTCCGCTTTTCAAATACTAGAAAGATATACTACACTGTGGTACAATGAAAATAAAGATTACCTCACTTAAGAAATTTGCAAGCAACGTGGAATCTCTTATCAAGAATAGAGAACTTGACTGAAACAACTAGTAAAAATATTTAAGGAGCAATAAAAAATGGGAAGATTATTTGACGACTTAAAAGATGGTCTGAATGAAATGATTGCACATAAAAAAGGGAAGATCACCCTTCAATCGGAGATCATCGAAATTCCAGAGCCTCCTATTTCATACACGCCAACTCATATTAAAAAAATCAGAAAAAAAGGACCATACTCCCAAAGTGTATTCGCAAAGGTCCTAAATGTAAGTGTTAAAACCGTGCAGTCTTGGGAATCTGGAGAGAGAGTCCCAAGCCATGCCGCATTACGCCTCTTAGAATGTGTAGATAAAGGGCTCTATCGTCCACGACTTATACAAAAAAACATCTAATGTTCTGCGGCTAGCGTCTAACCTATGGGGGTTTTGACGCAAAAATGATTCCAGCAACTTTTGTCAAGCTATCAGTACAGCAGATACTTAGACCGCGCTTGTAAAAAGGCTTCCCGCTCTTGTTTTTGATACAGGATCAACTTCCACGCAGTATATTTTTCTTTAATCAAAGTGGCAAGCATCTGAGAGTTGCCATTTGCCTTGCAAAACAAATCTTTCTTTGACGCCTCTAATGCCGCAAGCTTGGCGTTCATTTGGGTCGGATAAAGATTCTTGAGAATACCAATGAGCATGTATTGGACCGCAACAGGGCGGTAGGAGAGGCGGTTGGTCACGACGATTTTCACTCCCTGGCAATCCTTCCCCTTGTAGGAACCGAAAAATGGGCGGTAAAAAAAGGGCAGGAAAGTGACACCGGGAAGCTTTTGCGCGTTGAGTTGATCTGCGAGTTTTTGCGCGTGGATCCAGGGAGCGCCGATCACTTTAAAAGGAAGCGTATATCCGACGCCGATATTCACTAAACCAAGCTCTCCTAAAATGCCTGTCGATGCAAAAAAAAGGGGGGTATCTGCTTCAGGGATCTGCGGACTCGTTGGGATCCAATGCAAGCCTGTATCCGCATAACTCATCGCGCGTTTCCAGCCGCGCATCGCAATGACCTTCAGTGCACAGCCGACCTTGTAGTGCGCGTTAAAAAACAGAGCAAGCTCGCCAATTGTCATCCCGTGGCAATAGGGCACATTGATGTAGCCGATAAACGAGCGCCACTGCTCTTCTAGCATCGGCCCATCGACGGTAAGTCCATTAATGGGATTGGGCCGATCGAGGACGATCACAGGGATCTTTCGTTTCGCAGCTTCTTCCATCACATAAAATAAGGTCGTCGTGTAGGTATACGAGCGGCAGCCGATATCTTGAATGTCATAGAGAATGACATCGATCCCTTGGAGCATTTTTTCTGTCGGGCGGCGGGTTTTTCCATGCAAGCTGTAGATCGGAATGCCAAGTGGGCCATGTGACTCTTCGACAGATTCAAAAGCATACTGAGCACCTCGAATGCCATGCTCGGGAGCAAATAAAGCAACGAGCTTCACCTCAGGGGCAGCTTCTTTTAACCGATCGATCGTGGAGCGTAATTTGCTGTCGACTCCCGTGTGATTCGTCACGAGCGCGACCTTCTTTCCTTTCAGTTCGTGGATATGCCCTTCGTTAAAAAACACCTCGACTCCAAGCTCGACTTTGGGAGCAATGGCCATCGCATAGAGTGGAAAGAGAAGAAAAAAGAGAAAAGAATAGAGCTGCTGCATAATCCCTCAACAATATCGTGCTCATCTTAATCCTTTTTTTGTTTATTGAGCCATCTACAATTGAGATCTGCTTGTGTAAAATGGCTCTTAGCAATAACCTCTTGCCACTTTTTTACTTAAAAACAAGACAGGAGCATACATTCTGCATGGCAATCTCACGTTCCTTACATCCCCATTCCGCTCATGGATCGGATCTACCGACACACTTTTCTCAAACACCCTCCTTTGGAGAGAAATCTTCTTGGGTTTCAAACGCTCTTTTTTTTGCAAAACTCTATGTGTTAGACCTGACAGATCCCTTCGTTCAGATCTATCAAAGCGGCTGTGTCGGTAAATTCTTAAAGAGGCAAGTGGAGCTGTTATCGGATGCGGACGGGATTAAAACTACACTTAAGAAGGTTGCCGCAACGGTATCCGAGCATCCGCTCGACACCGTTAATGTGGCGCAACCGATTTTGGCAATTCCACTAGGTCCTGAGGCAGCCTCTTATATTGGCAGTGCCATTAGCGCGATCAAGCTCTATCAGAGCGCGGATCTCTCTGTAAAAGATCTTAAAAAAATCGCTCAAACTAGCTTATCAGGAAAATGGGTCTTTATCATTGCACTATCCTCTCTTCCTGTAGTTTATGGTAAAACGACCTGCCATTATCCGAGCATGGTGGACGCCCTGTCTGATTATAACAGTCCTGAGTGTGCAGATCTCACTATGGGGCGGATCCAGCAAGTTTCCCGATTATGCCGCCAAGGAGATTGCGAAAATCTTCAGCTGGCCTATACCTACACCCACCACGCGTCCCATGAAGGATTTCATCCTGTTTCTGCGACAGGATCATGTCCTCCTGGAGAAATGTGTTATTTGGTGGCCCCTTCTGCAGAGCTTCCCCCTGTCGAAATCTGTTGGGATCCCAATGAAATGCTGCAACCTGCAACTGTGGTTCAGCAGGACGCGCCAAGCCCAACATTCGACAAATTTGGTATGGTGGGAGAAGGGCATTCGATTTACATGACGAAAATCGATGGGTGCATTTTTCCCAGTCCCTCTTTTGCTACGATTGCAAACAGAGATAGCGACATTTGCCACATCGTGCCCTACACACAGTCGCCTCCAGGAGCGCTCATTTTATGCACTTCTTCAGCTGAGCCGCACGAGCACAAAGTCACCTTTGTAGAAGGTCAACCCATCGAATCAGATTCATCTGCGCAAGAGTTTTATATGTAAGAATTCGTAAATTAAATAAAAAATTTGTCTAATCCCGAACTTTATGATATGAGGGGCTATATCACCCATTCATGAGGACCTAGGGACTATGACAGAACGAGAATATGAATCACCATTTATTCGTCAATCATTTGAGCTGCTCGAGTCGGTGCGGGGCAAGACGCTAACACTCGAACAGCGAGAAAAAGCGGCGATCGAGCTTGCGGCTAAGATGCTATCAGAGGGCAACCGCACGATCACCTATACGGAAAAAAAGGTGCAGGCAGAACTCAAGCGGATGATGAACGATCCCAAGGGAAAAGCCTTTACGATGGTGATGACCGATCAGTGTTTTCGCTCCCACCGCTCCCCTCGCATTGCCAATCAATTGATCTATTTGCTCAACCAGTACGGAGTGCCCCGCTATTTAGATTGGATTAAACGCTTAGAGCTAGCTGGCTTTCAGATGCTCGGACAAGCCTTTTCTTATATTATGGTGCCGCTTGCAACCTTTTTCTTAAGAAAGGCGACATCGAAGGTGATTTTGCCAGGAGAAGCGTCTGCTCTAAAAAAACACATGCAGCTAAGACGGCAACAAGGGGTGCGTCTGAATTTAAATCACCTTGGAGAGGCGATTTTAGGAGAAGAGGAAGCAAAACACCGTCTAAACGTCTATCTCAAAGACCTTGAACAAGAAGATATCGAATATATCTCTGTAAAAATTTCCACCATTTACAGTCAGATCCATCTGATCGGCTGGGAAAAAACGCTTGAGATTCTATCGGATCGCCTAAGACAACTCTATCGCGCAGCCATGAAGCATACCTTTACCCGCGCCGACGGATCAAAAGTGCAAAAATTCGTCAATTTGGATATGGAAGAATACCGCGATCTCATTTTGACAAAAGACCTATTTAAAAAAGTGTTGGAAGAGCCTGAATTCCTTGGATTTTCTGCGGGGATCGTTCTGCAAGCTTATCTGCCCGATGCGCATGCAATTCAAAAAGAGCTCACAGAATGGTCGATGCAGCGGATGAGTAAAGGGGGCGCTGCGATCAAAATTCGTATTGTTAAAGGCGCAAACCTCTCGATGGAACAATTTGAGGCCAGTCTACGCGATTGGGGTCAGGCTCCTTATACTAAAAAATCAGATGTGGATGCCAACTACAAACGGATGGTCACTTATGGATGCCTGCCGCCGCATGCAAAAGCAGTGCATTTAGGGATCGGCAGCCATAATCTTTTTGACATCGCCTATGCAATGCTCATGCGCGCTGAAAATGGCGTTGAAAAGGAGATCACCTTTGAAATGCTCGAAGGGATGGCAGACCATATCCGCAGAGTCGTGCAGCGGCTTACCAAAGAAATTCTCCTCTATTGTCCTGTCGCCACTAAAGAAGATTTTCAAAGCGCGATCGCCTATTTGATCCGCCGTCTTGATGAAAACACAGGACCGCAGAACTTTCTAAAAGCGACCTTTGGACTGCAAGCGGGCTCCTCGGAGTGGGATGAACAGGTGCTCCTATTTAACAATGCATGCCGTGAGATGAATACCGTCTACATGCAGCCGCGCAGAACGCAAAACCGTTTGCAAAAACCGCATGCACTCGACATGAATGCTCCCTTTGAAAATGAAGCTGACACCGATTTTGCCCTTCCGCATAACCGAGAGTGGGCAAAAACGTTTGTCAAAACATGGGAAGGGATGAAAACACCTAACATCCCTCTTGTCATTGCAGCAAAAGAGATCCATCAAGACGAGCCAGAGGGCGAAGGGTTTGATCCCGCAGAGCCATCAGTGCGCTGTTATCGCTACTCTCTTGCAGACTGGAAACAGGTCGATGCCGCCATTGAATGTGCGAAAGGATATGAGGCAACCTGGAGCCGCAAAAGTGTCGAAGAGCGGTGTAAGCTGCTTTCCATTTGCGCGCAAAAAATGCGGGAAAAACGAGGCGATCTCATCGGCGTCATGATGCTCGATGGCGGAAAGACCATTCTTGAAGGGGATCCTGAAGTTTCTGAGGCGATCGATTTTGCTGAATATTACCTGCGCAGCATGAAAAAGATGGACGCATGCAAGGACATCACTTGGAAGGCAAAAGGCACGGTGCTAGTGACACCGCCGTGGAACTTTCCTGTATCGATTCCCGCAGGAGGGATCCTCGCAGCCCTTGTTGCCGGCAACTGCGTTCTCTTTAAGCCCGCACCCGAAGCTGTGTTAAGCGGCTGGGTCCTTGTCAACACTCTCTGGGATGCAGGCATACCTAAAGAAGCGCTTCAATTCATCAACTGCGCCGATGATCCTGTGGGATCAAAGCTGATTGCCGATCCTCGGATCAATATGATCGTCTTAACCGGCGGAACAAGCACGGCACGTCTGTTTATGCGTCTTAGACCAGGTCTTGATTTAGCTGCAGAAACAGGTGGGAAAAATGCGATGATCATCACAGATATGGCAGACCGAGATCTTGCCATTAAAGATATGGTCCACTCTGCGTTTGGCCACAACGGACAAAAATGCAGCGCGTGCAGCTTAGCCATTTTGGAAGCTGCCGTCTACGACGATGCGCATTTCCGCAAACAGCTTAAAGATGCTGTTGAAAGTTTAAAAGTGGGATCCTGCTGGGAGATGGCCAATAAAGTCACCCCGCTCATTCGCGCACCTAGCAAAGAACTGCTCGTGGGCCTGACACGTTTAGATCCCGGCGAACAGTGGCTTGTAACTCCCAAACAAGACCCGCAAAACCCCAACTTATGGTCTCCTGGCGTAAAATTGGGCGTTCAAGAAGGCAGCTTCAGCCACACAACCGAATTTTTTGGCCCTGTGCTGAGCATCATGCGCGCTAAAAATCTTGAGCATGCCATTGAACTTGCCAATGGCTCGCCCTATGGGTTGACCTCTGGGCTGCAAAGCTTGGATGAGAGGGAACAAAAAATCTGGATGGAAAAAATTGAGGCAGGCAACTGCTACATCAACCGGACCATCACAGGAGCGATTGTACGCCGTCAGCCGTTTGGAGGAACAAAAGCTAGCTCATTTGGCAATGGCGCAAAAGCAGGGGGCCCTAACTACCTCGCTCAATTCATGATCCCGACACAAGTAGCGCTTCCACAAGATAAGCACCCGATCAATGATGAGGTCAATAGCCTCACATCGATTCTGAAAAAAATTGTTCTCACTCCAGAAGAGCTCGGCATCTGGTTTGACAGCGTTGCCAACTATGCGCTTTGGGCGAAAAAGTTTGAACACGACCACGATCCAAGCCGGATCGTTGGACAAGACAATCTCTTGCGCTACCGCCCGCACAAACATCTTTGCTTCAGAATCCAAGAAAGCGATGCGCCCATCGATATCCTGCGCGTTCTTGCTGCCGGCATGAGCTGCAAGAGCCACTTCGAGGTAAGCTTTACAAAAGGGCACACGCACGCCAGCATCGCCTCTCAAATACGCCACCTCCACCACTACTTTAAATGCGTCGAAGAAACAGAAGATCAATTCAACCAACGCGTAAAACAAGGGGTCTTTAGACGCATACGTCTTCTCTCCCCCCCTTCGATGGCACTCAAAGCTGCAGCCAGTGAAAGCGCCGCCTTTTTAAACTATGCTCCAGTGCTTGCCAATGGCAGGTTTGAACTGCTTCATTATTTAAGAGAAATTGCCTTCAGCATCGACTATCACCGCTATGGCAATCTCGGTCTGCGCGAGAGCGAAGAGCGCAAGCCGATCCTCTAAATTCAAGTCCGGCTCTTATCCCTCTGCATCAGAGCCGGACCTCGATCTCATTCAATTAATTTATATATATAAATTTAAAGCATAGTTTCATTTTAATTAAAAAATAATTAAAATTAACATTTAATTGAATAAAAACATAAAATAGTATAAAATTCATGTTAATTAAGAATAACTAGTAAAATAAAAGATTCAATTATGGCGGCCTCCTCTCAAACAACCTGTTCCAAGTTTCCCATCCCACTCCTTGCACCTCTTCATTCGTTAACTGAGGAGTATAAAGATTATTCTAACGAGGAAATCTCCAGACTCGTCAAAAATAAACTAAATATATTAATTGATAAAATTGAAGAAGGCGATCCCACTGCTTTTACTTATGAAAACTACGGGTGGACAGTGTTGTCCGAGTTGCGCATGATCGATGAGAAAGAGAGAGCTCCCCTTACCCTGAGCTTAATTACACTCGTTTTTGAGAAAAAACTGCTCAGCTTACAACCTAAAGCCTGCTATGAATATCTCTTTGCCTACGTGCAAGATAAAACACTGCTCAACACCTGTGCAGCGCCGTACTTCGAAAAAATGCTAAATCCACACCAACTCCTGTGGTTTGCCATTATTTCAGGCAATGAATCCCTCGCACTAAAAGCAATCGAATCAGGCGCTGATGTCAACGCTCCTGTGCATCCAGGAATGTCTTTTCTTCTTCTTGCTTGCAAACAAGGCAACTACTCGATTGTTAAACTCTTAATCGAAAAAAAAGCCAATCCGAGATTTATCGGAGGAACTCATGATCATGAAACACCCATCACAGAACTTGGGTATCACTCAAAAAAATGGGTAAGAGAGTTATTCACAAAAGAAGATATTGCCTTTGCAGCCGAATTTGAAAATCGGAAAAAACTCACACACTTGTCCAGTCCTAGAAACTCTCAGATCTGCTATAGATCAAAGCTGAGTGATCGCATTTTTTTTACAGAAGGAGCAAGGCCTCGTCTATTCGTTCAACAGGTTTTAAAGCACCGAGAACTGCTCGAGAGAGCTGCAAGCGAATTAGAGCTAGCAACGGGCCCCTTTTACACATCGATGGTAAGCGAATTGTCTGACGAAGCCAGACACTTGATCGAGATGGGTTTGGAATTGCGTATAGATTTGGGGCAAGCGATCCGCTCGTTAATCCCTGCACTAAAACATTATTTAAAGTTCGAAGTTTTAGCTTTACATCGAAATATCGATCAAGCTCTCTTGGATGCAACCCAAAGACTTGAGAGAAATGAACCTGTAATCTGTTTTGGAACAACACTTACTACAGGAGTATGGCAGAATGGAGCTCCGAACCTTCATGCTTGGGGACTTGTTATCTCTGCCGATTCCACCCCAACATCCAAAAAATATCTCGTTCAACAAATTGACAGAGGGATCACCAACAGCGGAATTATCTCGCTACTAATAACAAAGAGCGAAGCGATTGAACTTATTTCAAATTACTTACAAGCATCGAATTGGAAATCTTATCCTGAAGACTCAATTAAAATACAAAAGAGCATTCACGCCAAATTCGATACGGCCGTAGATGCTAATCCCACAAGGTTATTTAATCTCTCCCAGCAAACTGCAGGCGTCTGTTGTTTGACAAGTTTTCAAGGAGTCGTCCTCGCCTATTTACGAGCTAAGTTCTCCCATTCTGTTAAATTGGCAACAGCAAGCTCTATCGCGAAAGGATTTACGGATCAGTTATTTGAAGAGATTTTCAAGAAAAATATTTTAGATTATCTTGATGAACATTTTAGTGAATCCAGTGCATCTCTCATTCCACCTGATCTCGAAATTCTTACAACAGCGAGCTTCACGGTCGATCGGTTAGACCCAATGCCCGCTGTATATATCCCCAAGATTCTCTCCGTCATCACCCAAGAAAACAGCCAGCCTACGGCAGATTTTTTTGAGCGCATTCTAAAAGCAACAAAACAGCCTTACGATCAATACTTGTTCAGGACCTTAGATGTTCAGCTTATTTCAAAAAACGAACCAGAATTTTCTAAAATTAAAAAAGCGCTTAGTTTACGTTCCTTATTGAATGAAGGAGGTTTTTACAGAACATTAGAACAGCTGAGCTTTGACACCCCCATTCAATTCACAAAAGACAACCTTGACATCATAAAACAGGTCATGACCCATTTCCAACATTTTCGACATGAACTCCCGATGACCCCAGCCCCAAACACCCTTGCTAGCCTCTATTTCTTTCTATTGGACCAAGACACAGCAACCACGACCGAAGAAGAGCTGCAGGAACGGTTTAATCTTCTTTCTAAGAGAGATCAGGACCTTATCCTCTCTTTTCCATTCTTCTACGAATCCACCTCTTTTTCCTCCGATCTCTTATTTGCAGCCGTTCACAATGCGATTTATGACACATATCAATCCCTTACCAAAGATGAGCATTTGGAACAGATTCACTCTAGCGTTTTCGAACTCAAAGCTAAGACCCTGCTTGATGCATTTAACCGGATGCCAGAGCCTTACAAACAACTCTTTCAATTTCAGCTTAAAGTAAAAAGCCTTCCTGAGCTTGCAAAGTCAACTGCTATTTTTTCCCAAGGAAATAAGCTAGCACAGATCATTCAAGCAATCCACAACCCTGAAGGCTGGCTTGTAAGTTGCATTCCCGGTTTAGATTTTGCTCAAGCAGAACCTCTTTTTTATCTTCAATTGCACAATGATCCTGAATATTATCGAGCCTATCCAAGCGCAGCTTTCTCGACCACGATGGTGCTCCGCAATCCTGCACGCCTCGCTCTGGCTCTATCCCTTTTAGAATATTAGTTTGAAACTCAAACATCGTTTTTAACTTGAATTATTCAAAAAAAACCAAAAGGGAAACCGGAAGATAAGGAATCAAAAATCACTCCAGCACACATACAGATGACACTTTCTGTCTTAACCCTCTCTTTTTGATGTTTTATTACATAGAGAATATTACAGGCTAAGACAAGTAAAAGCATTCCAAAGACATGAGCCTGATTTTTTCCAGTCGCCCAATACAAAAACGAATAAATCATAGCCCCTAGCAAAAAAAGCAAACTGTTCTTAAAAGTGTTTCTATTCTTTTTCATGATCATTACTCATATGGATGTCTCGCAGGATTTTCTGGATGTTCTGGGTCGTGAAATAATCTTAATATAAAAATTCAGTTTCGAAAACAAGACTACATACATAGATCTTTTTACTGCCACTTATTTTTATGAAAGCATCTCTCGACCACGATGGTGCTCCGCAATCCTGCACGCCTCGCTCTGGCTCTATCCCTTTTAGAATATTAATATTTTATTTTTGATTTAATTCACAATTTTGATAGTTTGCGAATTAAACAAGGACACATTAAAAAAAGGTCCGTCCATGAAAAAAAACTATCTCGTTCCAATTTCTTTCATTTTAATATCACAATGCTTTTCTGAAGAGATTCAACAATTGGAACAAAAGACATCGCAGCCTGTCCGCAAAGTTGAGCTGTCTCAATACCGAATGACGCCTTCTTTGTCAGAGACAAAACAAGCTAGCCAGGCGCATCAATTGACAGAACCTAAGCTTGAAGCCCCCTCTTTAGCAACCCAAATCCAGAACAGTGATGCGATAGAAGAGCCGCTCTTCCAAAATGCAATGACACCTCCCTCTCTTATTGCAGAATACAGCAGCACGACTCAAGCAGCTCTCACGTCGCAACAGCCAGAAGAAGCACAGCCTGCAGTCTTTTACAACACGCCGGTAAGACCCATTGTCCAAAACGGAATCAACCTCTGGTTCAAGGGAGAAGCGCTTGTTTTTCAAGCTGTGGAAGAAAACCTCACATACGCCTACAAAGGATTTAATAGCGCAAGCCGAATTGAAAGAGACTTTAAGACAGTCCATTTCAACTGGGACTGGGGTTTTAGGTTAGGAACAGGTTACAACACTCCCTATGATGGCTGGGACATCAAACTCGACTGGATGCGCATCAACAACACAGCCCGAGGCAAAGTCAAAGCCGGCGGATCTCATGAAGCTCTCTTCGAGCTGTTTGTCAATGCCGCTAATGTCAATGACACAGGAACAGATTTCCACGCCCACTGGCACACTCTTTTAAATCAAATCGATTTGAATTTAGGTAGAGAATTCCTTGTGGGAAAATACCTTGCCATTCGCCCTAATGCAGGGCTGCGCAGTGCATGGATTAACCAAAAATACCGGATAGATTACGACTTTTCAGCAGGCTCTGATCAAGATGTCGATCTCAAAAATCGCTTCTTTGGATTTGGATTTGTCGGAGGGATCGACTCTGATTGGCGCCTTGGCGCTGGCTTTAGCCTCTTTGGCAATGCCGATCTTTCGATTTTGTTCGGGTTTTTCGATATCGACGAAAAAGCCAAAGCTGCTGGATCCACCCTCTGGGAGGTTTCCAATAGTTTCCGCACAGGAAGAGCCATTTTTGATATTGCATTAGGAATCAAATGGTGCAGGACCTTCTGGGATGAGCGAGTGGGGTTCACCTTCAAAGCGGGCTATGAATACCATCACTATTTTGATCAAAACCAATTTCTGCTCTCAAATGGCAATAGCGCCTTTGAACTGTTTAACCCAGTAACAGGGGATTTGACCTACCAAGGCGTCAGCCTCTCTGCGCAAATTGATTTTTAAAAGGGAATAACGATGAGAATACGGCTTTTGGGCATCCTCTGCCTACTGCTTACTCAAGTCCATTTAATCGCAGCAGAAGAAGAAGTTGGAGCTGCTCAATCAGGAAGAAGAACTGGTCCTGGAAGATCCTCTTATCCTGCCAAACAACCTGCGACAAAAGAGCCAACGCCAGCAGCACCTAAGGCGCCTGCAAACCCCGCCCTTCCCTCTAATCCCACTCCATCGAACTCCAATCCACAGGGCAGATCATCGCCTGGAACCCCCAATCCAGCCGGCAGATCCTCTCCCTCTAATAAGAGTGGATTTATCGAAGAAGAAAAAAGCCAAGATCCACTTGCTTACAACAGCGAGAAGCAACGGACAGATCCTCTGTGTCCTTGTTGCGTTGCGCATGCTCTTACAGAGAGCAATTCTTTAGTGGCTCTAGAGAACGCTCCGCCGCCGCCCCCCACCAATCCTCCGATCCGTCCCACGTTAGAAAAGGGGTGGAATGTTTGGTTTCGGTCCGATGTGCTGCTATGGAAAGGGCAAGAGGAAAATCTGATCTATTGCGCGAAATCCGAGTCCTCTTCCCATGTTGCAAGAAAACTCGAACAACCAGAACCTAGATTAGAGTGGGGATACCGCTTAGATATCGGTCACAACCTGCCTCATGATGGATGGGACCTCGAGCTGCAATACACCCAATTTCATAATACAGGACGAGGAGAAACAGAAGATAAAGGGAAAATCTTTGGCACACTGCAGCCCAACGAAGATTTTCTTCTTGCAGAACCTCTCGAAAAAGCGCATGCGAAATGGAGAGCTAAACTCAACCAAGTCGACTTTGTTCTTGGTAGAGAATATGCGATCAGCAAATACCTCACCTTACGCCCCAATGGCGGCGCCAGATCGACATGGGTCTATCAAACATTCAACACCTCGTACCGTTCGGTCGACAAAGATAAGCAGCACATCTTCCAAAAATGCCAATTCTGGGGCCTTGGATTTGTCGCGGCTTTAGATAGCGACTGGAAAATTGGCTGGGGATTTAGCGTCTACACCGATCTTGCCTACTCCCTGTTGTTAGGGAATTTTGATGTGAGCCAGCACGGAAAGACCGAAGGGGGGGAAGACTGGGATTTAAACAAATCGTTTCGCAGCGGCAAATCCATTGTCGATCTCGACCTCGGTGTAAAATGGGCCAAGCTCTTCGAAGAGGGCGATTGGGCGATGGCCTTTAAAATCGGCTATGAATACCACCTCTACTTTAACCAAAATCAATTCCAACAAAGCCGAGGAAGCTCTACGCTTCTTCTCGGCTCCCCCACAGGCGGCAATCTCGCCTATCA
>JAIELY010000007.1 GCA_019752555.1 Rhabdochlamydiaceae bacterium | reverse complement strand
CAGTTCTTCCAGCAGGGCCAGTTCAGCAGATAAACGGATATCGGAATCGGGAAGGTGCGTTATCAGAATCTCATGGGCTTTTTCGAAATCGTTGTCAATGCAAAGAGATCCGATCGCCATCTGTTCAATTCCTTTCTCCCAGCTTGCATCTTGTGAAACATGAGCTGCCATCCACTCGGCGAGCAGCACATTTCCGCTTTTGAGAGGGATTTGGATCATTTCAAAAAGAGTTGAGGATAAAGGGGGCAGTGTCTTTTGCCTTTTGCAAATTGCAGATTGTATAGCATGCGCCTGCTCGTTTCTTACTGACCTATGGATCTGTTGACTCATTGCAGAAAGAGTGATTGTTTCTAGAAATGGGGATTTTAGGCTTTTCTCTAAGTGCAGTCGACGGGTGGAGTCTCGATGAAGTTGTTTTAGGTTTGAATGGATTTTCTTCGTCGTTTTTCGGTTTAGTGGGCTTTGCAGCAGTACCTTTAAACTGCTTTTAAGGAGGTAATAAGTTTGAGTATAAGCAAGAGATTGTTGCTGTGCTTCGAGAAGAGGTGCGGTTAAGGCCTCTGGAAGGATGTAACGCTTAGATTCAGGGTCATATTCGAGTTTCGCGTCGTCGGAAAGGGGCTTTGGAAGAGGCGTTTTGCTGTAGAGGGTTTTATAAGTGTTCCAGAATCTTTTGCAGTCATTGATATCTGTTGGTGTTGCAGAGAGGTAAAAAATGACGGAAGAGTGCTTTTTAAGTGTTTGCTTGACAAGCGCATTCATCTGTTTTGCGCGCGCCATATAGAGGCCAGCTTGTTCGCTGAGATGAGACGGTGTTCCAACAGCTTTTTCCGAGGAGAGGATTGCTGGCGCTAACGATAGTTTTAAATCGGCATACATTTGCATATAGGCTCGATAATTAGATTCAAAGAGTTTTGTTTGAGATTTTTCGATCACGTGAATTAAGCGCGTTGTCTGAGCTGAAAAAGCTTGTATTTGCATAGGTAAGAGGCTAGGTGATGACGATTGTAGGGGGCCAAAAGAACTTGAAGAAGTCATAATAAACCTCAGTTTTAACTATTTTAAAAGATATTGTAGTTTGTAATCTTGATTTGGTCAATCGTAATTTTGTTTTGTTAATTTCGTTGCGAAAATGGGGCTGATTACTTATAACAGCTGCCAAAAAAATGGGGGCTGTGATGACTATAGATTCTGTTTCTTCTCAATTGAGATCCTCTGCTAGCGAATGGAGTGTTATAGGAGCGCACGTGATCGAGCAGTCTTTGCAATTGATCAATGGACTTGTCGAAGGCGATATTGCTAAGAGCGCTTTGAATTATGAGGAGTATCGCTATTGTTACAGTCATTTGAAATCCTCTTTGAAGAGCAAGTCTTTGGAGTTGTTCAAAGATATTCAGTGCAACGAGTCGGGTATCGATTCTCGGCTGGCTGTTTTAAAAGCGTTAAACGGGGTTGTTAAACGGCTATTAGCTCGATTCTCTTCGGAGGGCTCTATGCCGCTATTAACGCAAAATGCAGTCTTAGAGTGTCAAGCGAAGTGGAATCAATACCGCGCAGCGTATCCCGCAAGAGGCAGATTAGCTAAAGGTGAGATGGAATCTTATCTCGGTCATTACTCCGAGTTGAAAAATGATTTGAAGAAGTTGCTTTTTTATTCTCCGAACCGCCCTGAATTAACTGAAATTTTAAAAGATGTTCGAAAAATGCATCGAGGAGTCTTTCCTCAAGTGGATCGAACGGACCTCAAAGCGCGCTCTCAGCTGATCGCTCTTTCTTTTCTTTTTATGCATCTAGATAGCGCTTACAAAGATTTCGCATCGAGCACAATGTGTCTGGATATTCGCAATCGATATGAGTATTTATGCAGGCTTGTTAAGGAGCAGGATTGCTCGATTGATCCCACGAGTCTTGCTATTTTAAAAAAAGAGAAGTTTTTATTAGCTCGCTATCGGAAAAAAATGGCGAGGTGTTGGAGTTTTTCTTTGCATGAGATCTCTTTTCAAGAGCAAAGCCGCAACAGCGTGTTTGAAAAAAGAGCCCAGGCTGTAAGAAGACAAACCCGCAAGTTGATGAGTGGTTTGATCCGTGAGCTTAAATCCTCTCATGCAGGTGTTGTTAAGGAGTTAAGGCAACTCAGGGACACCCTCGAACAGATAAAAACAATGCCTGACGCTGTTGCACTGGAAAAATTTCAGAAAAAAATGGTTGTGTCCATTCTTAAGCAATTAGAACAAGTCCCCTCTAAAGAATTGGCGGTAATTTTTGTAAGATTATTTCCTGAAATTGATTTGAGAAAAGAATTCGAATCTCTTTCAACAAAAGGGACAACTCTTAAGCCTTTTTCCGGAGTCCCTCAATTTTTTCAGTATTTGCCTTTTTTAGCCGTGCTACAAGCAGATCCGCAAATAACCGATGATTCCTTAGTGTTGCAATCGGAACTGCTTTCTGCAATTGATTTAGACCGCGCTCATATCAAGTCCCTTCAGATTTCAGATCCAGAAAAACGCCTTTGTGCCGCTTTAAAAAGGGTGAAAGAGAGAATTTCAAGAGGTGATCTTTCTAATGCAATACGCGAGATTTCTGATATTTGCAGCGAGATCGAAGCGTGTGCATCTTTAATGTCCATGGGAGCTTTAAAAGCCTCGTTGATTGAGACAATGGAGTCTCTTGGAGCTAACATTTTAAAATCTCCTGACATTGCAACACTGACTTTGGGTGTAAGCTATTGTGCGATTCCAAATTTGGTGATTTCAAGTAAGCCGCTCTCTTACCTCAAAGATTCGATGTTAACGAGCTTAGCCGATCGATTAATGTCTGAAGGGTATTACTACGAATCGATGCATGTGCTTTCTGAAATTGCGCATCCAACGATCCGATACTATACGACCCGGGCTTTAATCCAAAAGGCAGAGTCTGTGCGTGATTGGCAGCTCGCGAGGTGGATCGCTTATACATGAGAAAGCTAAACTGCAATTTTAAGCTCGATCCCATGCAGGATCTTGTGTAAATATTCGGCGCGTTTACGGGGGATCTCGTGCTCTTCTGTGTTCTTTTCATTGAGCGCATGAAGTAGATGGGATCTACGGCATGTAAAAAAAGCGTTATAAAGAGTTTGATGGGTTACGCCAGCAATCCAGCCTAGGTCGAGTCCGAGAGAGAGAAGACTTAGGCTGCTTAGCGCCTCTTTTGTTTGCAATTGATAAGAATGCATGAGAAGGCCAAAGGCTCTACAAACCAAATCTTTGATTTCTAGGTGGTTTTCTGTCTGGATATGCGTGCGCAAGGTTTTTTCGAGAGCCATGAGTTTCATCGCCATCGAGTGCAGAGCATGCAGGATGTTTTCTTCATTAACGCCAAGAGTGTAGGTGTTTTGTAAGATAACAAGATCGCCGACGAGTTCATCTAGAGACCCTTGCATTCCACTTACTGTCACCTCCTCTTCTTTGAGTTTAGTGAGAGTGTCTAAGAGTTGCTCGGTATGGATGAGTGCTGGCAGATGTAGAAAGACGTGGACGGTAAACCCTGTGCCAGAGAGTGCGGGATTAGAAGTGAGATAGCCAAAGCGGGAATTAAAAGCGTACTCGAGAGTTTCGCCAAGCGCGGTTTCCATTTTATTTAGGGTGTTCCATGTGTTTTCCCAGGCGCCTTTGTAATCGACCATCTGTAATTGTAAATGATCTTCAATGTTGAGCATTGCCATAAACCGTGAGCTTGTATCTACAATAAAGCCTTGATGTGTTGATGTGTTTTGGAAGCTTTCTCTACAAAGAAAATGTTCAAAAAGAAATTGCTTGCACAGCGCGCTGAGCTCTTCTGCTTTTAAGCAAATCGGCTGATCTAATGCGGGGGTTTTAAGAACTCTGTCTTTTAGGATTTCAAACGTCTGCTGAAACTCCGATGGATTCATTTTAGTTGGAAAAAGATATTTGTTCAGATTGCGCCGTAAAATAAAAAGGGATGCTGGCCAAATCGGATTGATCTCATTTTCCCAGGGGGTATGGTTTAACAGCGGATCTGGAAGAGGGATGGGTTCTTTCATTTGTCTTTTTCCGTTATGGCCTTAATCTGATCGCGGATCCAGGCGGCTTGCTCATAGTTTTCTTTTTTTAATGCTTCGTTGAGCGCATCGTTGAGGGCGGTAAGCCTGCTTGAGGGGGTAATCGTAGTCGGTTGATTGGGCGCGCTTCCGATGTGGATGGGCTGTGTTTTTTTTAGGCTCAGATTTTTTTGCAAGCGAGAGGGGATTTTTTGTGTCGTGATTAATTCTGAAACAAGAAGATCTGCGAAGATTTGATAACATTCGGCGCATCCTAGAGGGTTGCCCATTTTAACAGATGCTAAAGAGGTTTGGCAGTGTCCGCAGCATAGTCCGGGTTCTTCTTCTTTTTTATCTGCGGCTTTCGTTGCGTTTTGTATTTCTCCGTGAAGCCGTTCTTGCAGAATCGGGCATTCTGCACACATCTCAGTGCATAAGATCGAGTTGTTCATAATTTCTTTATACGTGACGTGGATGGGACGTTTGCAATGACTGCACTCAACCGGTCTTTCTGCCATGGATGTCCTTGTCTCAATTGTTTCGGATTCTATTTAGAGGATCGAAAAGGAGCAAGAAATTTTTTGATCTGTCATGTTGAAGTTAATTTTTTAATATGAGATGAAAAAGGGAAACGTCAATCGTTGCGTTTTAAGGAAAATTCTCATGAAAGACAAAAAAAAGATCCGTTTAGCGCTGATGACATCAACGCTTGCGCTGCTCGGCGGCGCTGTTCAAGCAAATGAAGTGTGTGTAGAAGAGCATTTAAGTTATTCCAACTTGGGATCGGCAGATGAAGTACGCTCCAACTTATCACAAACAAATGGGCAAGTAGCTGCGCAAACAAATGGAGCGCAAAAACCTCCAGCTCAAGGGCAATGCGGACAGGCAAAATGTGGATCTGGTAACTCAGGGACAAATGGTGCCAATGGAATGCAAAAAAATAGCGATGGTTCCTCTGGTGATAAAGGGTCGGAAGCCAAGTGTGGCGCTGCAGGCTCCTCTAAGGGGATGAAAGGCTCTGAGGGTACTTGTGGAGCTGCAGGATCTTCTAAAGGGATGAAAGGTTCTTAAATGAAAGAGTCTGGGATTTCAGGAGTTGGATTAGGCTTTAGACGTGAAATTGCGCAGTCGATATTGACATGGCAGCATGAGCGTCCTTCTTTTGTCGAATTCGCTCCTGAAAACTGGATGGGAATAGGGGGCGCTTCGCGTCAGGTGCTCGATCGTGTGGTGGAAAACTATCCCATCGCATGCCATGGGCTTTCTCTTTCTTTAGGAAGTCCAGAGCCGCTCGATTGGGTGTTTTTGCGTGCGCTTAAGCGCTTTTTTCAAGAGATTCCTGTGCGCCTTTATTCAGAGCATTTAAGTTATTGCAAATGCGACAACGCCCATTTGTATGATCTTCTTCCAATCCCTTTTTGCGAAGAGGCGATCAAACATGTGGTAGAGCGCATCCGCCAGGTTCAAGACTTTTTAGGACGGCAAATTGCAATTGAAAATGTGTCTTATTACTGCGCCATGCAATCGGAAATGGATGAGTTGAGTTTTTTGACCGCAGTGCTAGAAGAAAGCGATTGCTTATTGCTTCTTGATGTCAATAATGTCTATGTGAATGCCTTCAACCATGGATATGATGCGAAGGGTTTTATCGAAAAGCTCCCTTTGGATAGAGTGGCATACATGCACATGGCAGGCCATGAGCAAAGGTTTGAAGATTTAATCATCGATACACACGGGGATCCGATCATCGACCCTGTGTATGCGCTGTTCGAGTGGACAGTAGGAAAGCTTTCTCGAAAAGTTCCTGTTTTATTGGAAAGAGATTTTAATTTTGACAATTTTTCGCAGATTCAAGAAGAGCTAAGTGCTTTGCGCAAGATTGTCGACAAACAGTGGGTGCGCGATGAGCAGTCAGTATACATTTGTTGTTAGCCATAGCCAGCGGAAAATGGCAGAGTTTTGTAGAACGGGTCAATATGACATTGATGTGGCCATGCCTCAAGAGCGTGCGCATGTGTACAGGGATCTGATCTTATCCACTGTAGAAAATGCTCTTATTAAGGCATATCCTCTCACATACCAACTCTTACAGCCTAAAGACTGGGAGATCCTTGTTCAAGAATTTTTCGCCTCTCACCCCAGTCCGTTTCCAAGCTTTTGGAAAATGCCGCAAGGGTTGTGCGACTTTGTTCGTGAAAAAGACTGGGGAATTCCTCTCAACCTTCCCTATCTCAGCGATCTTGTTCAGTTTGAATGGATTGAAATTGAAGTGTATATGATGCCCGATTGCGATAAAGAGAGCTTTCGCAACGAAGGGGATCTGATGCAAGATTATCTCTATGTAAATCCGGAGCATCGGTTTCAAACCTACGCGTATCCAGTCTTTCAGCAATGTCCTTTGCCTCCTGAGACCCCCTGCGGCGAATATCATCTTTTTTGCTTTCGCCATCCCAAAACAAAACAAGTGCATTTCATTTCACTCTCCCGCTTTTACCGCGCTGTTCTTGAGCGATTGTTACAAGGGGAATGTACAGGAAAAGAAGCGCTTCAAGATGTGGCAGCTGAGTTTCGTCTGCCGTTAAATGAACATGTTTTTGCCTCAGCGCGCGGATTTTTCCAAGCGCTGCTGTCGCAAGATGCCATTTTAGGTTTTCAATGATAAAAACAATCTGCTTAAAGCTTATTAGCTGTTTAGAATCTTTAAAAGCATTTCCCTTATTGGCGCTCCGCTGGATATTAGCCTATGGCTTTTTAACGCCTGCTATGGAAAAGCTTAAAAACTTTGATTCTGTTGTCATGTGGTTTGGCACATTAAATCTTCCCTATCCAAAGCTTCAAGCCTATTTAGCTGTCAGCACTGAGGTCTGTGGCGTGATTCTTCTTTTTTTAGGATTGTTAACCCGATTGATTAGCATTCCTTTAATCATTTTGCTCTCTGTTGCCATCGCAACAGTGCATTGGAGCCATGGATTTTCTTTTGCCAATAACGGGTTTGAAATTGCTCTCTACTACATCCTTATGTTGTTTGTCTTGCTCGTTTTTGGTCCTGGCGGAATCAGCGTTGATGCATGGATCAAACGACGCTGGCTAAAATCAAATCACTCAAGGTAGCTTTCATGAAATTTTCCCACTATTTGCTTGCTTGTTGTGTGATCAGTGCCTCTGGAGTCTGTGCGGACGACCCTATGACTCCGATGCAGCCTTCCACACAATCTCAGCCCTCTCAAGTGCAAGGTCCTGTTGACTGTTCTAATCTTAGTAAGGAGGAGCAGCTTTTTGCCTCTCAAATGACCGATTGGAACAACCGTTCTGTATTTTGTGCAAAGCTCAATTCCGAGCAGCGGCGTGCGATTATGGAGCTTAGCTCAAAACCCAATAGCTCAGGTGTTTTGATGACGCCCGATCAGGCTCTATTGCAGTACATGCAGCAAAATGCGATGACGCCAGAGGGAACGCCTCAGCCGGTATCTCCAAAAAGGCGTCCTAGCGGATGTTCGGGGAGCTAATATGGTCCTTGCTACAGCAATTCTTCTTGTAAGTTCTCAGATCCTCTCAACGCCTGTGATGCAAGCAGCAGAATTAACTACAGAAGAGATTGCCTTTGCCGCGCGCCTGGAAGATAGCCATCGAAAGTTTTTTGTAGAGAACATGACCCCTTTTGAAAGAAAGCTCGTGATGGAAGATGCGAAAATGTCTTTATCTGATCGTCCCGGCGATGATGCTATTGCTCAGTGCAGGATAAGTAAAGAAAAGAAAATGGACGAGATTCAGTAAGAAGTGGCAGAAGATGCTCGCTTCGATCGATTCTGTCACCTCGTAGATCAGCCCATAAAGGATGCTGGATAAAAAGACGATCGATAGCATCGAAGGATCGATTGCCCATTTCACATGAAACAAGGTGAACAGCACAGATGTCGCGATGAGAGCTCCCACTCGCGCCCAAGTTCCCTTCCCAAGCCATTTTCCGACCTCTTTTTGAAAGAATCCTCGAAAAAAAGCTTCTTCGGGGATTGCCACAAAGATGAGGTTGTTAAAAAACCAAGGAAAGAAGATCGTGGGAATTTTAGGGTCCCAAGCGACAACCCTTAGGCTTAAAGAGGCGCCCAAGAGGATGAAAATCCCAAGCGCTGTAAGAGGAATCGCAATTTTTGCAGCCGATCGCATTTGTGCTCGAGACTCTATCAGCGGAATGCTTAAAGCGAGCGGGATTAACCCGATCAGCGGTTTGTCGAAGTTGAGCCAGAGTGTTGTGGGAAATGCGCTAGCACTGATTTGAAGTGCATTCACAATTTTCCAGTTGTGAAAGCCGGGCAGTAGGTGAAAGAAAAGAAGAGAAGAGAGCGTTGTTGCAAGCGCGAAGAGAAACAATCTTCCAGCACTATGGATTTCCCGTTTTAAGAGATAATGGCATAAGAGCAATAGAAGAATCGGAATAATAGAGACAGCTGTTGCTATGTTTGCTTGGATCGCAAGAGCGTAGGCAACTGTTAAAAAAGAGCCCCAGAGCCAAGGTGTTTTTTTTGCCCATAAGCTTAAGAGACTCATCGCATAACAGAAGAAACAAAGCGATGAGAGGGGATGCTGCCAGAAGAGGATGTGGGAAAAAGTGGCGTCTTGCATCAATGGCTCCTTGCCTTTCGGATTATAACTCAAATCGAGGTTACCATGCATCGCAAAAAACAAGGTGAGATTGAATGGCTTGAGTTTGAGCTGTTATCCAAGATTCCCAACGTGCGGCATGCCGTCTTTTTGCGCAAAGGAGGTGTAAGTCATGGGCCGTTTACTTCCCTCAATCTCGGTGAGGGCACTGGCGATGATCCTGCACATATCCGCTCTAATCAAGAGGCAGCTCGCAAGGTTTTAGGAGTGGATCGGTTGATTTCCCTTGTGCAAGAGCATGGCGCTCGCATTGAAACGATTACAAAGCAGGCCCAATCTTCAGATCTTCCCCCCTGCGATGGTGTGATCACGCAAGCTACGAAAATCGGTTTAATGACCAAACATGCAGACTGTCAGGCGGCATTATTTTATGATCCTGTGCATCATGCCATAGCAAGTGTCCATGCGGGCTGGCGGGGGAATGTCAAAAACATTTACGCTGCAGCGGTTGAAAAAATGAAATTAGAATTCAAAACAAATCCCAAAGATCTTCTTGTCTGTATCTCTCCGAGTTTGGGTCCGGAACATGCGGAATTTGTTAATTATGAAAACGAGTTTCCAGAATCCTTTTGGAAATTTCAAATCAAGCCCGGCTATTTTGATCTATGGGCGCTTGCAGAAATGCAACTCAAAGAATGCGGGGTATTGGTAGAGCATATTGAAATTGCAAAGATCTGCACCTATGCCCATCCCGACGATTTTTATTCTTATAGAAGAGATAAGGTGACAGGGCGCAACGCTGCTGTGATTACTTTATTGTAACTGTGCATCAAAAAAGCGCACGGCTTCTTTGCCCACCACCTCATGGATCTGTTTTCGATCGACATTCGAAGGATCTTCACAAAAACGAGGTGCCATTAACCGTTTGCCAAGAAGTGACGGGCGATTGAGGAAAACGTAGTGGTCTGCTTCGTTATGAACCACTTTCAGCGTCGCATTTGAAATGGATTTTGCAAAGATTTTAGCATTCTTCTCGATAGGCACAATCCGATCCTTTCCTACGGCCACGATATAAACGGGGATGTCGATCATTTTTAAGCTTGTCTCATCAAATAGCCAGCCTAAAGCAGGGGCAATAGCTAAAATTGCAGACACCCGTTTGTCCATGTAAGAATACTGCACTTCACTCAAATCGACGCTTGCAAGGACATCTTGTGAAACAATTTCTGGCATCTCTTTTGCGCAAATTTGTTCAATTTCTTTTAGGGGAATGTGGCTGATTTGAGCTCCTGCGACCCACATCCCTGTCGCTCCGCCTAACGAAAAGCCGGCAAAGCCAATTTTCTTTTCATTGATTTTATCTTGGAATAAAGGGTGTTGCATGATCTCATCGAGAACGTAGGTCACATCTTTTGGGCGCTCCCACAGTTTCAGAAAAGAGGCGGGAATTTTATTGTTCCACGTATTGCCATAATGGTCCATTGCTGCAACGATATATCCGTTCGAGGCTAAAATCTCAGCAAGCCAGGCGATGTTATAGCGATCGCAGCCATTGCCATGGGACATGACGATAAGGGGATATTTTTCTTGGGCCTGGCTTAAAGGAGCGTCTCTTGCCTCATCGCAGCGGATCCAGATCCCAGCAGGAGGGCTTGCGTCAATGTGCGGATCGATCGGGTACCATACTTCAGTGACAACGGGACGCTCTCTAGCAGAATCAAAGAAATGGAGCGTGGTGATCCCTGTTTTTTGAGGCTGCGTAATGATGGATCGAAACTGCTGGCCTGTGATTTTCCAGTGGGTGATGGGTAAAATAAAAAGAAGGGGAGCGCCTAAAAGAACCCACCATTTCATCCGTTTTCGATTCATACTTCCATCCTTCGCATTAATCAATTATCCCATACCAAATCAAGATTTTTTAGTACATAGACAAACGGGTTCAAAATTATTTTAAGGAAAACTGCTTGTCGTGATTAGGGGCAATGCATATGCTACAAATTTTGGGTAGATGAACTAAAATTTGGGGGTTTGCTTGTTTAAGCCAGTCATTGTAAGCGTTCTTGCTTTCTTGTTTGCAATTCCCTCTCTTCGATCTGAATCGCTAATTCCCGAAGCTTCACCCGATTCTTCCAAAAAAACTCTTCTCATTTTGTCAAGCCATGGCGGCTATGGCCACTCCGCCGCATGTAATACCCTCCAAAAACTCGTCGGAGATCTCTATAACATTAAAGTCATCTATCCGATCGATCAGCTTAGAATTTGGGGTGTTCCCTGCGTAGAAGATGTGGTTTATAACATGATGATTAAAAAAGGTTGGATCCGCTCTTTAAATTTTCTTTCTAGACATGTGGCTCCCAATGTATTTCGTTCCCACCACAGCAAATTGGAAAAAATCATCCGACGCAATATCGACACTTATCAGCCCGATCTTGTGATTTCTTTAATTCCCTTTGTCAACTATTCCGCATCAGAGGCTGCACGAAAAAAGGAAGTTCCTTATTTGCTCATTACAACGGATAACGATCTTAAAAATTGGGTCTGTGGCTTTGAAAAATTAAAAGATCCCCATTTTAAAATTACAATCGGTTTTGATTTGCCAACAACACGGGATCTTTTACGCAAATACCAGATTCCTGATGAAATGATTGAAACCATTGGATTGCCGCTTCGACCCGAGTTTATTGCTCAAAAAGATGAGGCTCTGTTGAGAGAAGAGTACCATATCCCTTCTTCAAAACCTGTCGTGTTAATCATGATGGGTGGTGCTGGAGGCAAAACTGCCTATGATTATGCCAGAAGAGTTGCGAGCTTAGAGTTCAATACGCATTTAATTGTCGTCTGCGGCCGCAATGAAAAGCTGAAAAAAGATCTCTCGAGGCTAAAACTCCATGAAGGCAACACAATGACTCTTCTTGGATTTACCGATCGTGTGGCAGACCTCATGACAATTGCGGATCTTGTCATTACAAAACCAGGTCCTGGAACAATCAATGAAGCCATCGCAAAGCAGCTGCCCGTTCTTGTTGATAACACAGACATTTCCCTTTTTTGGGAACGTGCGAATTCAGATCTTGTCGTCCGTTATGGGATTGGCCATAAGATCCGTGAGTTTAAAGATGTCAAAAACATTCTAAAGACATATCTCAATGAGGAGCTTGCTCGCTCTCGGATGGAAGACTCTTTTGCAAATGTGCCTCCCAATTTGTTTCACGAGCGAATTGTCGAGGTGATTGCGGAGATGGTCAATAAGCCCGATTCTGTTGTGGCAAGCCCTAAGAGTGCGCGCTCTGGCGTGGATGCTTTAGCTCTTTAAAATAATTTTTTTATTAAAAATAAAAATTTAATGTGTTATTTTTCTTTAATATTCTAAAGTTGACTAATTGCTAATTTTATTATATAATTTGTCATTAAATACAAAATATATAATCTGGTGGTAATTATGGCTTCCTCTTCTAGTACGGCTTTTCTCGTAGAAACAGGACCCTGGCAGCGCGCCTATTGGACTTTAGGTTGTGCTGGGGCGCAAAAGCATTGCACGCAACAGATTGCAGAAATTCAAGAAAAATTAGCTTTTATTACAAGTCTTTTGATGCAAATAGGGGATTGCCACAGCGCTTCTAGCGGACTAAAGAAATTAGCCTCTTTGTATTGCGAAAAAGTAACGCGTTATGAGCCCGATCGTAAATTTGGTTCATCATTTGAAACTCGATTACTTTCAAGAGGGCGAGGTGAGAGGGGGCGCACCCCATTTCAGTACCCTGATTTTCGTCATCGCTTTACGTGCGCGCAAAAATTAAGAGACTTCTTCTCTTCAAAAATACAAATGCATGAAACGGCATTAAAAGCCATAGAAGAGGCCTTTGTCGCTTTTCCTAAAAACGTAGGACTTGAGGAGCTGCAAAGTGCTCATCGAATGGCACATGGCAAGTGGAGTGCCCGAAATGGACAATCCGATCTTTCTCATTGGCTGATCCCCCGAAAAGAGATGAGCGCTCACGAGTTGATGGGCATTAAGTGGGCACATGATCAAGGATTTAAAGGAGCAGGAGCTCGTGCCTTTTTAATTGAAAAAGGGATCGATCCTACGCATCCCGCTCTTAAAGATGCCATTGCGCCTTTTGAGCAAAAAACTGCTTTAGAAAAGAAGGCAATAAGACACGGAACGCATGTAGCGGGGGTGATTGCAGCAAGAAAGAGCGAACAGAGTTCCTATGATCATATTGGGGTAGCCCCTTGTGCCACTCTAGAGTTTTGTCCGTTTACAATCCCAGTTACAGCGGATAAGGCAGGAATTTGTATTGCAAACCATTCGCAAGGCATCGAGTCTCCATTAGGACGCTTCCTAGAGAATTTTGATGGATTTTCCAGTGAAATGATCCTTACTCTTATGGACCTTGCAGCAGCCTTTCCCTTTCTAATGGGCGATTGCATGAAGGTTATGAGTGCAGAAAAGGATGAAGCAAAGGATCTATTGGAGAGTTTGAATAAAATGATTCTTAAGACTACTATGAAGCATTATTTAGCGGATTTTAAAGACTCTCTTATTGTGGATTCGATTGGCAATAATGGCGTTGATTTTAGCGAAGTCCCAGAGTTGCGTGAAGAGGAAGTCTATATACTGGATCGGTTAGACTCTGTCATTCGTGTTGTCAATCTGCGACAAAACGGGCTCTACCCCCATCCGACCTCGTCCCTTCCGGGAGCTGAATTGGGTGATGCCACTATCTCTGCTATTGGAACAAAGGTTCTTTCTACCATTCCAGAAAATGATTATGAGGCATGGACAGGAACATCAATGGCAGCCCCTTTTGTAACAGGAGTAGCGCTGCTTCTAAGAGCCGCATTTCCAGATCTCTTGCCAATGCAGATTCGGCAGTGTATCTTAGAGAGTGCAACGCCCATTGTATTGGATGCAAATAAAACGCCCCATCTCATTCAAAATCCGGAAGATTTAGCCCAGTATACAGCAGAACAAATTGCTGATTCTAAACGTTTTTATGGAAGAGGACTCTTGAATGCAAAAGGCGCTATCGAATACGCACAAAAATTAAGCTCTACTTCCGATCCACAGCCGTAAATCCGCAGCCTTTGAGCATGCGCGGGTATCCGAAATACTCGATGAGAGGCCATTTGCGGCAGACAGTGGGGCGCAGGCGATAGTGTTTGCATAGACCATCTTGGCCTAAATACCGGCATCCCATGACTCTCACTTTTTTCCCTTCGCTTTCATGCACTGTAGTGCTCCGAGGATAAAATCCTAAAATCTGGGTGTTCCACAGCCAGAAAATCCTACCCAATACCCCCTTGGGAGCGGGAACAAGAATGTAATGGCAGCAATTCCCCCGCTTTAAACAGGCGCCTGCCTGTTTAAAGGGAGGGCGGATGATTAAACGGGCTATTTTTTGCATCATTAAGTCTAAAAGGATGGTCGGCAGCAACAGAGCGCGGATGGGCCAGCGGATCCAACCTGGGAGCCATTGACGCGGTATCCCCCCTTCTGGAGCTAAAGGGATTGCATCCGGTTCGCCTGCATGTTCCAACAGCTTTTCTAATTCAGGATCTTGAGATTCGGATAAAATTTTTAACATTTTCATTGGTAATTGGAAAAAGAATGAGTTTCTATTTTTAACCGATCCTTCCTATAATATCAAATTCATAAGCGAGGATCCATTCATGAAAACCTTTTTTTTAGTTTTAGCAGCTCTGTGTTCTACTTTTCTACACGCAGCTCATGAAGAAGAACACCCTGTAGTCATTTTAGGAGGCGGTGTTGCGGCGTTGACATCTGCCACTTATCTCGCCCGAGGAGGGATTGCCCCCCTCGTTATTTCTGGACCTCAAATGGGAGGGGCGATCACACAGTCGCATCGGGTGCAGAATTGGCCAAGCGAGCTGGAGATTTCTGGGTGGGAATTAGCCGAAAAGATGCGGATGCAAGCAGAGCAAAACGGCGCTGTGATTTGCACAGAGAGTGTTGTTTCCGTGGATCTTTCGAAGCGCCCCTTTTTGATTACGACGCAGGGCCTTTTAAATGGGAAAGAAAAAACGCGCACCATTAAAGCTCAGAGTGTCATCATTGGTCTTGGGGCATCTCCAAATATGCTCGGCGTTCCTGGGGAATCGGGAGCAGAGGGTTATTTTTCTAGAGGGGTCTATTCGTGTGCTGTTTGCGATGGGGCTTTTTACAAAGATAAGGTGGTTGCAATTGTAGGCGGTGGAGATAGCGCGCTTTTAGAAGCTCAGTACCTATCGAATCTCGCCCGCAAGGTCTACATTATTGTCCGTAAAGACACTTTTAAGACAGTCGAGAAAGAACGCGCGAAACAGGTCCTGTCTTATCCGAATGTCGAGGTTATTTATGAAACGGTTGTGCACGAGATTAGAGGGGATGGGGAAAGAGTTACCGATCTTCTTTTGCACAATATGAAGACAGATTCTCACTATTCTCTTCCTGTCGATGCTCTTTTTTTGGCTATTGGCTCGAAACCCAATTCTACACTTTTCCGCAATCAGCTTGAAATGGATGAAGCAGGATATATCCGGTTGAAAAAACATCAAGAGACCTCAATTCAAGGGGTTTACGCGGTGGGAGATATTGCAGATCCAGAGTTTAAACAAGCGATTTCAGCAGCGGGCGATGGGGCAAAAGCTGCATTGCAAGCACAGAAGTTTTTAACGGCTTACCGCTCTGAGATCGCTCAAAAAACTCCCGTTGAACCTGCAGGGGCTGCCGTGATTGAAATCACTTCTAAAGAACATCTTACTCGAGAAATTCAAAGCGGAGTGGGAGCTATTTTTATCGACTTCTATGCAGACTACTGCGGACCTTGCCGGATGTTTGGCCCCACTTATGAGTCTTGGGCAAAAGAATTCAACGGTAGAATTAAGTTTCTTAAAGTCGATGCGCAAAAACTGCCTCAACTCTTTGATCAGTATCAGGTGCGTGGAATCCCTACTATGGTGATTTTAGATGCTCAAGGAAATGTGATCCGCAAGGTCACTGGATTGCAAGAGATTGCGGGGGTGCATCGCAAGCTGGATGAAGTGCGCAACCTAGCATCTATTGATCCCGAGTCATTTAAGAGGATTTAGTTCTCAAGAAAATAGTCCATCGTCTTTAATGGGGTTATGGCAAAAGTTCTTGTGACAGGATCCACTGGATTTATTGGAAAGAGGCTCATTCTCAGTCTGCTCGAGCAAGGGCATGAGGTCTATGCGCTTTCACGGATTAAAGGGGTCGAGCCCCACCTCCCCAAAAGCGCATCTTTCCATCTTTTATATGGTGATTTAAAAGATAGCGGGTCCCTATCTGCTTTTCCAAATGAGATCGATGCCGCCTATTATCTCGTTCACTCGATGGGCGATGTTGTGAGCAATCTCGCGTCGGTTGAAAAAAGCGTCGCGCAGCATTTCCTTTCCTTGATTGAGAAGACCCGGTGTCAGCAGATCATCTATTTAGGCGGGATCATTGAAAAGGAAGAAGAGCTATCCCCCCATCTGCAGTCTCGTCTTTTAGTTGAGAACATTTTAAAGGCAAGCAAGATTCCCTGCACAGTGCTACGCGCGAGCATTATCATCGGAGCTGGAAGTGCTTCCTTTGAGATCATTCGCGATTTAGTTGAAAAATTGCCGATTATGGTAGCTCCTAGGTGGGTCAATTCGTTCTGCCAGCCGATCTCGATCCGCGATGTCCTCTTTTATTTAACAGCAGTTCTTCTCAATCCTGCCTGTTATCCTAAAACGTTTGATATTGGCGGTCCCGATATCTACACCTTCAAGCAGGTGCTTCTGAAATATGCCGCCTTTCGCAAACTCAAACGAGTCATCTTAAATGTGCCCTTTTTAACGCCGCGCTTATCTAGCTACTGGCTAGTTTTCGTGACCTCTGTTCGCTTTTCAATCTGTTTTTATCTTGTCGAAAGCATGCGGCATCATAGTCGTTGTTTAAACACTAAGATCCAATCGATTTTACCTCACCAGTGCCTCACCTTTGATCAAGCTCTAGAGTTAGCGTTTTTAAAAATCTCTCAAAATGAAGTTCTCTCCACGTGGATGGATTCCTGGGAACTCAAAGGGGTAAATCCTGATATTCAGGCATTTATTCAAGTGCCGAAAGAAGGGTGCTTGCACGATGTGCGCCGTGTTCCCATCACCATTCCCGTAAGCGAGGTAAAAAAACGGATCTGGTCTATCGGAGGAGACCGGGGATGGTATTCGATGAATTGGGCATGGTGGCTGAGAGGTTTGATCGACCAGCTCGTTGGAGGCACAGGTCTCAACCGAGGTAGACGCCACCCTGAACAAATACAAGTCGGCGATTCCATTGATTTTTGGAGGGTGTTGCTTGCCGATGAAGAAAATGGGCATCTGATCTTATATGCGGAAATGAAACTTCCCGGAGAGGCTTGGTTGGAATTCAAAATCGAAGATCGCAAATGGCTTGTGCAAACAGCTACCTTTCGTCCAAAAGGGATTTTCGGCAGGCTCTATTGGTATTGCCTTATTCCTCTTCACGGAATCATTTTTGGTTCCATGTCCAGAACCATTGCTCAGAAGTTAGTGAACAATCGTTAAGTTGTTAATAAAATGACAGTTGGTAAGTTTCCAGCCGATGAAACCAGCCCGCAAGCCACCGTTGTTCATTGCGCTCTTTGGGGGCGCTCTTCACACGCCGCGCGAGCACCTCTTTTGCAGCGCTTATGAACTCTTTGATAGGATCTGCGCTTGTGCCCGGCATTAGCTCAAGAACCTGGATGAGCCCCCACCCATGCCCCTGATACCGTTCGGTTGGGTCTGTTCCCTCTCCTTTGAAGTTCAGGTAGTCGATGAGTGCGTAGGTGCCATTATCTGAGGCTTGGAGGCGTTTGAGTTGCGCCTCGATGTGTGTTTTCTCAGGTGAATAGAGTCCTTGTGTTAATTCGGATACAGCGCTCTCAAAACGTTTTAGGATGAACTTAGCCTGAAGGTGAATGGTGTTTTTGAGTAATTGACGCAACTCTTGCATCTCTGCAGCATTTTTTTTCGTAAGAAATTCTTCGCGTGAGTTCCATAGGCAGAAAGATCCGCTCTTAAGCCATGTAGGCAAAACGACGTGATGTTCTTCGAAGAAGAGAAGTAAAGCGGGAAAGGTTTCTTTGAAAGGACCCCTTTTGTCTTTAGGATACCAGATAAAGTGGCCGATGCCAACAGAGGCGAATTCTTCTCCGGCATTCCAAGAAACTAGCCCTTCGATTGTTCCGTTGCACTCATTTTTCCAGATTTTTTCAGCAATTTGTAAAAGCGTATCATTATTAAGCGCATGCAAGGAAGTTGTCGCAAGAAGAATGACGATAAGAGTGTTTAACGTGCGCATAGGCGATTTCTCCAAATTTATGTAAATGTTGTTGACATCAGCACAAAAACGCAACGATAATTTCCTTTTTTTGTGATGAGGTCGCGCTGTGAAAAAAATCATCGGAATGATCATCGCAGCTTATGCTATTGCAAGCGTGCAAGCAGAAGATGTGTTGCAGCACGGAGCATTTTTTTCTCTTGCTCCTGTCTACTGGAAAGCAGATGGCGAGGGGCTAGCGCTCGGTGTCTTAAGCCGCTCTTTTCTAGATTTGAAACAGTCTCAAGTCAAGAACTTGAATTTTGAGTGGGATTTTGGCTTTGAGCTCGGGATCGGATACAGGATTCCACATGATCTTTGGAGTTTTTCTCTTAATCTCAAGCACCTTCATACGACAGCAGAAGCAAGCGCCCATGCGCAAGAGGGAGGCGCACTATTTCCCTTATGGACATTGCCGAGCTTCTCTCTAGGGCAGTTTGCTGAAAAAGCACATGGTCATTGGCGATTGCATCTTGGGCTGCTCGACTTTCTGATGGAAAAGCAACTGCGCTGCAGTCCCTTTTTAAGTCTTTTTCCCAAGCTTGGGCTGCGCACTTCTTGGATCCGGCAAAAGTACAATTTGGAATACGCGGGCGGCAGTTTTTCAAGTGAACAGACAGTGCGTATGAAAAATAAATTCTGGGGCATCGGTCCAGCGATCGGAGCGGGCGGCGACTGGAGATGGGCGCGCCATTTAAGTTTTTTTGCCGAGCTACTCGCTTCGATCAATTACGGGCAGTTTTACCTGCATCAAGATGAAGACCAAAGAAAGGAAAAGCAAAAAGTTTTAGGTCTGCATGGGATCTATAAGCAGTCGGTCTTTATGGCAGATATGACAGCTGGAGTCCGCTTTTCTCATTTTTATTCGAGAACACTCAAACAGGTCTTTGTAGAGATCGCTTGGGATCAAGTGTTTTTAAACGGACAAAACCAGCATATGCGTTTTGTTAGTTCTCAAGCGCTAGGGGAGATGGTCTCGAATCAAGGCGCTCTTGCTTTGAAAGGATTTCATGTGAAAGCGCAATTTGATTTTTGAAAAATGGAGTAACTTGTTAGAGTTTGTAACTTTTGTTGACCTTACATTGAGGTTTTATGGATCACTCTGTCCGCTGGTTTGACACGCTAACAATTGAGGATGTTCCTCTTGTTGGAGGTAAGAATGCTTCATTAGGAGAAATGTTTCGGCGTCTTAAACAAGAAGGTGTGCTCGTTCCCGATGGATTTGCTACCACCTCAGAGGCCTATCGAGAATTTTTGCGTTATAACAACCTTGAGGACAAAATCCGCGCTCTACTCAAAGGCAAACGCAAAAACATCGCAGCATTAAAAAAAGCGGGCCGTGCGATCCGCTCTTTAATTCTAAAAGGGCGCTTTCCACCCGATATTGCCAAAGCTCTGCGTATTGCTTATCACGAGCTCTCTTCACGTTATGATGTCGATGCTGTGGATGTTGCAGTGCGCAGCAGCGCTACAGCAGAAGATTTGCCCTCAGCTAGCTTTGCAGGCCAGCAAGAAACATTTCTCAACATTAAAGGAGAAAGAGCTCTCATGACGGCATGTCTTGAGTGTTATGCTTCTCTCTTTACAGACCGTGCAATTTATTACAGAGAGACGCAAAAGTTTGATCATTTAGATGTGGCTCTATCGATCGGAATTCAAAAAATGGTCCGCTCTGACAAAGCAGGAGCAGGAGTCCTCTTTACCTTAGATACAGAAACAGGATTTCGCAATGTCGTTGTGATTAATGCTTCTTGGGGATTAGGAGAAAATGTCGTCCAGGGTGCTGTCACCCCTGATGAATACAGTGTTTTTAAGCCGCTATTGCACTCTACATCCCATATTCCGATTTTAGGCAAGAGCTTGGGGCGCAAAGAGAAGAAAATGATCTACGCCGATGGGGACAAAGTCAAGAACATTGCCACGAGCCGTATAGAGCAGAAAAAGTTTGTTTTAAGCGATGAGGAAATTTTACAGCTTGCCCGCTGGGGATGCATCATTGAAAAGCATTATGGGCGTCCGATGGATATCGAATGGGCTAAGGATGGGATGAGTGGTGCTGTATACATCGTGCAAGCGCGCCCAGAAACTGTTCAATCGCAAAAAGCGCAAGACACCTTTAGAACGTATTCGTTGAAAACAAAGGGAACGGTACTCTGTCAAGGTCTTGCCATCGGCGAGGCAATTGTAAGCGGAACTGCCCAGGTCATTAAAAAGGTGTCTGATATTGCCACGTTTAAGCCCGGCAATATTTTAGTCACGCAGATCACCTCTCCTGATTGGGTCCCCATCATGCAGAAAGCCTCTGCAATCGTGACAGATCAAGGAGGAAGGACATCTCATGCCGCCATTGTGAGTCGCGAGCTTGGCGTCCCTGCACTCATCGGCACTCACAATGCCACTAAAAAAGTGACCTCCGGCCAAAAAATTACAGTTTCGTGTGCAGAAGGAGATATTGGTTCCATTTACGAGGGTCTTTTAAAATTTGATACCTTCGAAATCGATCTAAAGAATCTTCCGAAACTCAAAACACAAATCATGATGAATATTGCAAGTCCTGCCGCCGCCTATCAGTGGTGGCGCCTTCCTAGCCAAGGGATCGGCCTTGCACGGATGGAGTTCATCATCAATAATTCCATTAAGATCCATCCGATGGCGCTCGTGCAGTTTGATCAGCTTAAAGACCGCGCAGTCAAGCGGACCATTTTGGAAATGACAGAAGGTTATCCCGACAAATCTGTTTATTTTGTTGAACGCCTCGCAGAAGGGATCGGAAAAATTGCCGCCTCTCAGTACCCCCATCCTGTGATTGTACGGATGAGTGATTTTAAGACGAACGAATACGCCAATTTGATAGGCGGCACAGACTTTGAACCGAAAGAAGAAAACCCGATGCTAGGGTTCCGCGGAGCCTCCCGTTACTACAATCCGCGCTACCGCGAAGGGTTTAATCTCGAATGCAAGGCGATCAAACGGGTTCGAGAAACAATGGGCCTTGACAATGTGATTGTGATGATCCCCTTTTGCAGAACCCTTGAAGAGGCAGACCGGGTGTTGCAAGTGTTGGGAGAAAATGGTCTTGCACGCGGAGAGAGGGGATTGCAGGTTTATATGATGGCAGAGATCCCTTCCAATGTGATTTTAGCAGATCGCTTTGCGGATCGATTCGATGGATTTTCAATTGGCTCAAACGATCTCACGCAGCTTACCCTAGGGATCGATCGGGATTCTGAGGAGCTAGCCTCTCTTTTTGATGAGCGCAACCTAGCTGTAAAAAAGTTGATCCAGGATTTAATCCGTGCAGCGCATGCGAAAAAGCGCAAAGTAGGGATTTGCGGACAGGCGCCAAGCGATTATCCTGAATTCGCTGAATTCTTAATCAAGGAAGGGATCGATTCGATCTCATTGAACCCTGATAGCATTGTAGGAACCCTTCTTAAGTTATCAGGTTTAGCATCTCGTTAAGTGATTTGAATTTCCCCTTCGAAATAGGTTTCGTCGGGGAATGGGAAGAAAGAATTAGCGATAGATGTTAATTGCGATGATGCCGTTAGCAAATTCAGAGGCATTTCTGCCGCCAAGAGAGAACCAGCAGCCGGCAATCATACCAACGTAAGCACTCCAGTTATATTCGATCGCAGGGGCAATGCTCCATTGGTCCGAGGAGGGCCCCCCCATAGCAGCGGTGCTTCTTCCGGTAAAACGCACTTTGTTCGAATGTGAGTAATCAATATCGAGCGCAAGTGCCCAGCGCTGCGTCCAGGTATACTCTAAACCGATCAATCCTGTGAAGGTGTTCCCTGAATAGATTTTACCGCGTGTCTCTTCGTCGCCGCCATAGGCATTGAGCCCTTTGACGTGAACGGGCACGGTTGGGGTGTATCCAAAGAAAAAGCGAGTGGCAAGATAGCGAGGCCCATTAAAAGTAAATAGGCGTGAGAATACAATGCTTGCAGCGGGTTGCCATGTGCCAGAACCGCCGATATCAGTGCCTTTACTCGAAGCATTTAACTTTTGAAATTTACCGAAGGGGATATTGACCCCAGCTGTTAAGCGGATCGCAGGCCACCAAGAACCAGGGGTGTCGTTGAGCAGCTGGTAGTCGATCTGAAAGGTGGCGTCTCCAAAGTCCCAATGAGAAGCGCCATCGGTGTGTTTCCAATACGCATTGGGAGTGAATTGAAAGTCAAATTTATTGGCAAACCCATACTGAAAAGGAACCTGCAGTTGCACCGTATAGAATTTTGGTGCAGAGTGGGGCGCCCAGTGTTTATCGAAAAAACCATACGTTGTCGAGGCGTAGAGGTAAGGTTCGACGTTGAGGTGGCCAGTAGGGATTACGTGGCCAGAGGGCGTGAGCAAGGGACCTGTTAACCAAGGGATCGCAACTGGAGCGGGAGGTTCATCCGCTTGGTGTAATTTATATGCATCAGAGAAACCTATGCAAGAAAGTGTAAGAGCGAAGAAAATGAGCAAAGATGAAAGACGCAATTGACCCATAAAACGATCCTTGGATAAAGATTTTTGGAGTCACTTTACAATGTGAGTGTTTTTTTGGAAATGGGATTGTTCATACAAAAAAATGAGCGCCATGGCATAATTGCGTCATGCAAATGAGGAAGGGATGAACGCAGTATCATTGACATTAGAAGGAGTCGTGTTGCTCCAGCCAAAGGTGTTTCGAGATGAGAGGGGATTCTTTCGAGAAACTTATCGCGCTGCACTGTATCAAGAAAGGGGCATCTTAGATGCATTCGTTCAGGATAATCATTCGTATTCTACACAGGGAACCCTTCGCGGTATGCATTTTCAGCGTATTCCAGGCCAGGCCAAATTGATTACTGTAGTTTCAGGTTGCATCTATGATGTGGTTGTCGATATCAGGCGCGAGAGTCCTACCTTTGGAAAATGGGAAGGGGTTTATTTAAACCATGAGACTGCAGAACAGTTGTATATTCCAGTCGGGTTTGCTCATGGATTTTGTGTGTTAAGCGAAGAGGCTCATGTGATGTACAAAGTGAGTGCGTATTACGATTCTGAAGAAGAAAGGTCGTTTCGTTTTGACGATCCAACGGTGGGAATTGTCTGGCCGGTCCAAACGCCCCTTCTCTCTGTTCGCGATTTGAAAGCGCCGCTTTTTAGCGAGGTCGTGTGATGCTCTGGATTATCGGTGCAGAAGGGGTGTTGGGCTCTACGCTTGGAGAATTATGTAAGAGAAACAACATTTGCTATAGAGCGACAGGAAGCAAAGAGGGGGACGTAACCTCCCTAGAGAGTCTGTTAAGCGCAGCAAAAGCGATTCATCCGACACACATTGTCAACTGCGCTGCATTCACAGATGTCGATCAAGCAGAGCAGTTTCCCCAAAGAGCCTTTGCTATTAATGAAGCTGGGGCAGGTCTTGTTGCAAAGGTGGCACACAAGAGCGGCGCAAAGCTTGTTCACATTTCCACCGACTATGTCTTTGCAGGAACGCAAGCGGTCCCTTATTGCGAAGGGGATGAATGCTCTCCTGTTAATGTGTACGGGAGGAGTAAATGGGAAGGGGAAAAGCGGGTCTTTGAAGCAATGCCGTCTGCATGCGTCATTCGCGCGTCTTGGTTTTTTGGGAAAAAGGGAAAGAATTTTATCTCGTCATTGCTCCAGCGGATGCGTGAAGAAGAGGTGATTTCCGTCGTTGCGGATCAGTCAAGTTGTTTGACTTATTGCTGGGACTTGGCAGATATTGTTCTAAAAATGCTCGATGCAACAGGGATATTTCATTTTGCTAATTCAGGAGGGGCCTCCCGTTTTGAAATTGCGCAAGAAATTTTAACAATGGTGCGCAAAAGAGGGATTGCGATCCGCTGCGAAAAGATCGATCCGGTTCTAAGCTCTCATTTTCCATCAAGAGCTAAGCGCCCTGCTTATTCTGTGCTCGACACGCATAAAATTAGCCAGTACCTTGGAAAACCGCCTCGCTCCTGGCAAGAGGCTTTTAACGAGTATTTAAGTCATGTCTAATCGTTTACAACGCTTCCTCGTCACAGGAGGAGCTGGATTCATCGGCTCTGCATTTATTCGGATGGGGCTATCTAAGATTCCAGAATGCGCTCAAATCGTTAATCTTGATCTATTGACCTATGCGGCGAACTTAGACAATTTAACTGAGGCTGCGTCAGATCCTCGTTATGTGTTTGTGCATGGAGATGTGCGCGATGAGGCGCTTGTTGAAATGCTGATCTTAAAATACGAGATTGATGCGATTGTCCACTTTGCAGCGGAGAGTCATGTCGATCGAAGCATCTTAGGCCCGCGCGCATTTTATGAGACAAATGTCGGTGGAACTCTTGCACTCCTAGAAGTCGTGCGGCGCCATCCGGATGTGCATTTTCATCAGATTTCGACAGATGAAGTGTTTGGATCGCTTGCAGAAGCGGGATCCTTTACAGAACAGTCCGCTTACCAGCCGAATTCTCCCTACTCGGCTTCCAAAGCTGCAGCGGATCACTTTGTGCGCTCTTATGCCCACACTTATGGGATTTCCACATCCATTTCTTATTGCACTAACAATTACGGCCCCTATCAGCATGTCGAGAAGTTGATCCCTTACATGATTGCGTCTCTTACACAAGAAAAGCCGCTTCCCATTTATGGGAAAGGAGACAACGTACGCGACTGGATTTATGTCGATGACCATGTCGAGGCGCTTTGGAATATTCTTGCGCACAAAAAACCGGGGGCGATTTATGCCATCGGAGGGGAGTGTGAGAAAAAGAATCTCGATGTTGTCGATTGCATTGTCGAGCGATTTGCGGCTCTTAATAACCGATCTCCAGCGTCGTTTCGAAATTTGATTACCCATGTCGAAGATCGCAGGGGCCATGATTTGCGCTATGCGATCGATTGTTCCAAGATTAAAAGGGAAATGAATTGGCGTCCCAAGCACGATTTCTCTTCAGGCATTGAAAAAACAATTTCCTGGTATCTAAAACATCCTGAAAGGTTGGTTTTGTTATGATCGGTTCTAAGAAGGTTGCCTGTGTGATCCCGGCGCGCTTAAAATCCACTCGCTTCCCTAGAAAAATGTTGAGCACGCTCAAAGGTAAGCCCCTTTTGCAGTGGGTATGGGAAGCTGCAAAACGCACTTTGCTGTTTGACACAGTGGCCTTTGCCATTGATTCTGAAGAAACAGCTCGCGTCATTGAGGGGTTTCAAGGTGTCTATTTCATGACATCTGAGCATTGCCTTGTCGGAACGGAGCGTCTTGTAGAACTGATGAATCGCGAGCTGATCGACGCCGACATTTGGGTTAATTGGCAAGGGGATGAGCCATTTATTGAACAGCAGATGATCTGCGCTCTTCTGCAAACATGCGAGAAGGATGGAAGCGATGTCTGGACGTTAAAAAAACGGTGCCATAAGCCAGAAGAGATCCAAAGCCCTCATGCGCCGAAAGTTGTCACCGATCATCAGGGATTTGCCCTCTATTTTTCCCGCAGCGTGATTCCTTACTACCGCGATCTTTCTCCGGGCGAGAATCAAATGATTTTTAGACATATTGGCATGTACGCCTTTAGCCGTGAAGGCCTTCAAAAAATTTCTAAGCTTAAGCCGTGCGACCTCGAGCTTGCAGAGCAGCTCGAGCAGCTTCGTTGGCTTTATCATAATATCAAAGTGCGCGTCCATGAGACGGAACACGAGGTGTTCGGAATTGATTTAGAAGAACATCTAGCCCTTGCTGAAGCCTATCTTGATGCCAAGTACCCACCCGCATGAATTGCCAAGTGTTAAGGTGGAATCAGAAATGCAAGTGTAGTTTGTTTGTGAATTAAAATTTTTCATTCTGTTATTGCAATCCTTTTTGTGTCAAAGCCGCGGGGGCTTTGACACAAAAAGGATTGCAATAACTTTATGTACAGACTACTGGTTGAGGTAATCTCCCCGTTCTGATACAATTAATGCAAATTTATTATTTTAAACCCCTCTCCCTTTGAAAGGGAACCAACGGGTCACATGACAACTGACGATATTCTAAAAGAACGTGCTGCCTATAAATATGGGTTTGTCACGGACATCGAATCAGAGAGCTTGCCGCCGGGATTAGATGAATCCACGATTCGAGCGATCTCTTCAAAAAAAAATGAGCCTGCATTTCTTCTTGAATTTCGCTTAAGAGCGTTTGCCAAGTGGAAAGAGATGCAAGAGCCGAAGTGGTCGAACGTTTCTATTAATCCGATCGATTATCAAGCCATTACCTATTATTCCGCGCCGAAGACAAAGCAGTCTCTCAGCAGCTTGGATCAAGTAGATCCAGAGTTAATCAAAACGTTTGATAAATTGGGCATTCCTCTTGACGAACAAAAGCGGCTGACAAATGTGGCTGTCGATGTTGTTTTTGATTCTGTCTCTTTGGGAACGACATTCCATAAGACCCTTGTCGATGCAGGTGTTGTCCTGTGCTCTATTTCTGAAGCTGTCCACCGTTATCCCGAGCTGTTGGAAAAGTATTTAGGCAGTGTGGTGCCGATCGGCGATAATTATTTTGCGGCGCTCAATTCCGCTGTCTTTACAGATGGCTCTTTTGTATACATTCCCAAAGGAGTGCGCTGCCCGATAGAATTGTCCACATATTTCCGGATCAACGACCGCACAAGCGGTCAATTCGAGAGAACACTCATCATTGCAGAAGAAGATTCCTACGTGAGTTATCTCGAGGGATGTACCGCACCTGCATTTGATAATAATCAATTGCACGCAGCTGTTGTCGAATTGATTGCGCACGACCGCGCTGAGATCAAATATGCAACAGTGCAAAATTGGTATGCGGGCAATCCTGAAACGGGGCTGGGGGGTATTTATAATTTTGTGACTAAGAGGGGACGCTGCCAAGGCTATCGCTCCAAGATTTCATGGACTCAAGTGGAAGCGGGCGCTGCGATCACATGGAAGTATCCAAGCTGCATCTTGCAAGGCGATGAATCCGTGGGTGAATTTTACTCTGTTGCATTGACGAATGGAAGGATGCAGGCCGACACGGGCACCAAGATGGTCCATTTAGGGAAGAACACCAAGTCAACCATTATTTCAAAGGGAATCTCCGCGGATCTTTCTCATAACACCTATCGGGGACTTGTGAAAATGGCGCCGCGTGCGGAAAATGCGCGCAATTACACGCAATGCGATTCAATGCTAGTTGGCAATCGCTGTTCTGCCAATACCTTTCCTTACATTGAAGTTGCCAATGCAAGCTCCCAAGTAGAGCATGAAGCTTCCACCTCGAAAATGAATGAGGAGCAATTGTTTTACTTGCAAACGCGAGGCATTGCACGGGAAGATGCGATCAATCTGATTGTCAATGGATTTTGTAAAGAAGTGATCCGTGAGTTGCCTTTGGAGTTTGCTGTGGAGGCCCAAAAACTTCTCACATTAAAATTAGAGAATTCTGTGGGGTAATGAGATGTTAGAAATAAAAGATTTGCACGCATCCATCGATGGCAAGCCTTTGCTTAAAGGGATCACCCTAAGCATTCGGCCAGGCGAAATCCATGCAATCATGGGGCCCAACGGTGCGGGCAAATCGACATTAGCAAAAATTCTCTCAGGAGATCCCGCTTACGAAGTGACCTCGGGAGAGGTTCTTTTTGAAGGTAAAAATGTGCTGGATCTATCTGTGGAAGAAAGAGCCTATCTCGGGATTTTCCTCGGGTTTCAGTACCCTGTAGAAATTCCGGGCGTGTCGAATCTTCAATTTTTACACGCAGCCCATAGTGCTCTTCTCAAAGCTCAAGGAAAAATTGCGTTGAACGAAGAATCGTTTAGCCGTCTGCTCGATGAGAAAATTGCGCTTGTCGAAGTAAAAAACGAATTTAAGCTGCGCAATGTCAATGAGGGCTTTTCTGGTGGAGAGAAAAAACGCAATGAGATCCTCCAAATGGCGGTGCTTGAACCCAAACTTGCCATACTCGATGAGACAGATTCTGGTTTAGATATTGATGCCATGCGCGTTGTTGCAAAAGGGGTTAATCGTTTGCAAAATGAGAACAACGCATTGCTTCTCATCACGCACTATCAACGCCTTCTTGACTATATCCGCCCCCACTTTATTCACGTTGTGATCGATGGTAAAGTGGTCCTTTCAGGAGGAGCGGAGCTCGCTCAAGAACTTGAGAAAAAAGGATATGACTGGCTGAAATCAGAGGAAACAGCTTCATGTTAGACCAAGCAAATCCTTTTTATTCCCATCTGCTTTCCCATTTTGAAGCTCGAAAAGAGCTGGATCCGCTTGCATCTTGGAGAAATAAAGGATGGCAGCGTCTCGCTGATTTAGGAGGACTTCCAGATAAATCGTTAAGCTCTTTTCAGTATGTCCCGCTTCGTGAATTTTATGGCCATACTTTTGAGATGGTGAAAGATTCAAAGTGTTGTTTAGCGGATGTGCAACGACTTGTCTATCCTGAATGCGCTCACTCGTATTTTGTTTTTGTGGATGGAGTGCTGCGGCTTGATTTGTCCGATCTTTCTGCTTTACCCAGTTCTGTCATTCTCCTTCCACTGCATGAAGCTGAGCGTAAGTTTGCCCACCTTTTAAACCATCGTTTGAATACAGCAATTGAGAAAGAGAAAGATCCCTTTGCCGCATTAAACCTCGCTTTGCATACTCAAGGGGCTTTTCTTTCGGTCCCTCCGCAAGTTGAAATAAAAACTCCGATCCAATGTGTATATATTTCCACTGAAAACAAGTTATCCGCTCCTAGGTTGCATCTGTTTGTAGGAGCGCAGGCTCAGGTGAAATGGATCTGCAGCTCTTCAAATTCAACTGCGCATTTCTCTAATACCCATACCGATCTTGTCCTTGAAGAAGGTGCGCGTTTTCAAGCTGTGCATGTTGTGCGTCCCAACGAGTCCAGTTGGCATTTTGAGTCCTTTCGTGCGACTGTAAAAAAAGATGCTGAGCTTTCTTGTCTTTCTGTCACAACCGGATCGAAAACAGTGCGTCAAGATTTTCGAATCGCTCTTGCAGGACACGGCGCCTCTGCGAGCTTGCAGGGGATTGCGATGCTGAAAGATAAAAATCATTCTCATGTCCATGTGCATATGGATCATCAAGCGCCGCATACACAATCCTCTCAGCTCTTTAAAGGGGTTCTTTGCGATGTGAGTCATTCGAGTTTTGAAGGGAAAATTTATGTGCATGAACAAGCGCAAAAAACACAGGCATATCAGCTCAATAAGCATTTAATTCTGGGAAAACATGCGCAAGTGTTTGCGAAACCAAATTTAGAAATTTTTGCAGATGATGTCAAAGCATCGCATGGAGCTACTGTTGCTCAGATTGACCCTGCTCAGTTGTTTTATTTAAAAACACGAGGCATTGATCAAGCTCTTGCAAAAAATCTTCTCGTGTCAGCCTTTGCCCAAGAAATTTTAACGCAGATTTCGCATCTCTCGATTGCTCAAGAAATGCAAATCCTTTTAAATGATTACTTAAAATTTAAGGATGTGGGCAACAGTGAACAAAACTCCGGAATTTAACGTCGCGAAAATCCGCCAGCAGTTTCCCATGCTCTCGCAAATGATGCATGGAAAGCCCTTTATTTATCTTGATTCCGCAGCAACAGCCCATAAGCCGCGCTGTGTGATTGATGCGATCGTTCGTTTTTACGAAGAACAATATGCGACTGTTAATCGCGCAGTCTATGATTTTGCCTCGCAAGCCACGACCCGTTATTTCGATGCACGCCGGCAGATAAAGGAGTTTCTCAACGCCGCTTTCCCAGAAGAGATTATTTTCACGAAGGGAACAACAGAAGCGATTAATCTTGTCGCACACTCTTTTTGCAAAGCCTTTGTGAAGAGCCAAGATGAAATCATCATCTCCACATTGGAACACCATTCAAACATCATCCCTTGGCAAATTGAGTGCAAAGAGCGGGGCGCCATTTTAAAAGCGATTCCGATGAACGAGAATGCAGAGCTTATGCTTGATGAGTTTGACAAACTGCTCACCGATCGTACGCGCCTTGTGAGCATTGGTCATATCGCTAATTCCACAGGAACCTTGAACCCTGTTGAAGAAATCATCAAACGAGCTCACGCAAAAGGCGCTAAGGTGATGATTGACGGCGCGCAGAGTGCAGCGCATATGCCCGTCGACGTTCAGAGGATGAATGCTGACTTTTACGCCTTTTCAGGACACAAGGCCTATGGACCTACTGGCATTGGGATCTTATATGGAAAGCGCCACCTTTTAGAAAAAATGCCTCCTTACCAAGGAGGCGGAGATATGATCGAGACGGTGACACTCGATTCTGCGACGTATCAGCATCCTCCCTTGCGATTTGAAGCGGGAACGCCCATGATTGCCGAAGTGATTGGCCTTTGCGAAGCGCTTCGCTTTATCGAATCGATTGGCAGGGAGAGGATCCAAGCATGGGAGAGGGATCTTTTACATTACGCTACAAACAAATTACAGCAGATCAAAGGCCTCAAAATCATCGGCACTGCATCTGAAAAAGCAGGAATCATTAGCTTCACCGTTGAAGGATTGCATCCTCTTGATATTGGCACGCTGCTGGATATCCGAGGCATTGCGGTCCGCACTGGGCATATGTGCGCTCAGCCCGCTCTTAAAGCCTTAGGGGTTAATTCCCTCACACGCATTTCCTTTGCATTTTATAACACCTTTGAAGAGATCGATACCTTCGTTAAGGCGTTAAAGGAAGTGATTCTGCTGTTGCGCCCGTCGCTTTCGTACTAACTTCTGGTAGTAATTGCTTTAAGCGGAGCAACTCGTCCGCTGCCTGTTGTATTGTCCAGCGTTTTTTTGGATCTAATTGTAGAAGCATATAAATCACATATTCAATCGAGTCTCTTGAAGGGGCAACTGGAATCCACTCTTCTTGCGTTTCACAATCTAAAATGTCATCGATTATCTCTCTGTATTGGGAGCGGATTAAGATTGAGTAAAAATTAGAATTAGATGTAAGCCACAAAAAGTTAATAGCGTCTCTGCTGTAGATGATTTGTACTAATGTCATTCCTAAGCTCCAGCTATCATTAAATGGCGCTGCCGCGTAGAAACCAGAATCGGCGTTTCGAAAGATGTAAGGATCTATGTATTGAGGTGTGCCTGACACTAAACTACGTATTCCGCTTGGGGATATGCGTTCAAAGTCGATCAAGCGGATCACAAGTTCTCCGTTTTTGAAATCATAGAGATAGTTATCGGGTTTTAAATCGCGATGGACACATTCTTTTCCAAACATCTCTTTTGCTTTAGTCTGAAACCGTGCCGTAACGTCTGCGATTTGGTGAAGTAAGTTAAAACGGGTTTGAGTGTCTTTCACATCGATGCGTCCAGATAAAATCCCCTGGAATAGATCGCCTTCCATTTTTTCCCCTAGATAACAAAAGTGGGCAACTCCCTTCTTATGATGGATAGTCGAGCTGTCTGAAAATGTTGAAGCGGTAATATCGCTTCCCATGTGGGCCTGAAGAAGAAATTCCCCTCGGAATTGCGATGTTAGACAAGACGCAACAGTATCTTTTTCAATTTTTTTTTCTTTGCAAGAAAAATAGGTGGCAAATTTATTTGTGGATAAATTAATGGCTGTATAAGTTCTTTTGATTCCTCCTGCTGTCATTAAATCGCCTTTAGACTTTCGAGTTAATAGCATGAACACGCCCGCAGGGACCACATAAATCGTTCTTGCTAGACCGCTTGTGCTAGATCTGTAATAAGGATTATATGAGAGTAACGTTTTGTCTGAGTGGATCAAGGCGTTTATTTTCGCACTGATTTCTGTTTCATTAAAAATGCAAGCCTCTCCGCTGCCTGATAGACGTTGTTGATGTGAGCGTAAATTCCCTAAAATGCTAGGTAGGTCGTAAGGAGAGGGACTCGGGATACTAGAACTAGTTGCTGCCATACAATTTCCTCTTATGCTTTAGTTTTACATATTTTATTTGATTTTGTAATAAAAGTCTAGTTAAAAAGCTTTTTTTGTTGAGACGAATAAAGTGTTAGTTTTGAGGAGTTTAATGTTGTTTTAATGTTGAACTCGATGTTCCACTTTTTTAGCCCCATCAGGCTCGATTTCCTGTGAGGAGTTCTCGATTACTTGCTCATAGAAAATCTAGAGCGATCCCAAGGAAACGAGCCCATCGGACTAAAAAAGTGGAACATCGAGATTGAAGAGGCAAGATGTCAATGGGTTAGTGGCGTTATGCTGCGGTGCTTTCTTCGTCTTGTTCAAAGAGAACAATTTCTGTCACCGTTTTTGGCATTTGAGTGCCAATTGTGATGTGGAAGTCATGACCTTTGAGAAAAGGGCAAAGACCATAATGTTCACGTAAACGGGAAAGTTCTGGAGCGTCCACTGCAAGCAGCCATAATTTTTTCATTTTGTTATCGCGGCTGATTTTCACGCTGCGCAGCTCCATTACTTTAAATGAGAATTCTTGCCCGATTTCGGCAATCTCCCAGATTTCATGTTCAATCCGTTCATTTTCATACATCACGCTAATGTGCGCGCCAATGCCTTTTTTGCTTGTGTAATGACGAGGAGGGACGATTTTTCCTACCACTTCGATGAGCGGAAGTGTTTCTGCGATAAAGTCCTTAGATACTTCGAGGTATAGGTATCCGTTATCTTTTTGCTTTAAAACCCCTTTCTGTTCACATTGCAGTGCTTTTTCCACAACATGCGTTTGAGGTTCGACGTTATAGTCTCCTGCGATGGCAATAGAAAAAAGACAGAGGATGAGAGCGCAAATAGATGCGCACTTTCGAAACATATTTTTCATAGACAGATCTTTGGTTTGAGATGGATCTGCACCAGGACTTTGGACAATGCCCAGAGGGATGGAATGCATTGCCAAGTTAGACTACAAAAATAATCAACACTCGTCAACCGATAATTAAGTTGTTTTATTGTTTATTTTAAGTTAGAGTTGTTTTTATTTTTTAAATGGTAATCATGTCTTTATTAATCTCTGAGCTCAGCCCGCTCTCTTGTCAACAACAAGAGGCTGCAATGAGAGAAGAGTTCCGAAAAATGGACTCTACTCTCTCTTATAGGACGCGGATCTTGTACCGAAGGGTTTGTTTTGATGCTGTTAAGATTATCTCTACTTCAGATCCGGTGCTTCTTGCCCAAGTTGTCGAGAAACTTAACCCTAAAACGGATAGACTTGGAATTGCTCCTCTTTCAATAGAAGAGGTTCCCTCCTTGGTTGAAAATGGGATCTGTTATGGCGCGTGCAGGAGCTTATTAGCAAGATGCTCTTTAGGACAATCGATGATCGAGGCCGCCCAATCGCTCAATAGCGACGCTGCCCTGATTCTTGTAATGCAAATGCATCAAAAGCCTTATTTCCCAGCCAAGTTGGAAAAAAGAATCCAAGATTTAGAGAAGATTAAGAGTTTTCATCTTGAAACGATGAAAATGCAATCCGATTTTTTCTTTAAATGGATGGGTTGTTGCAGACGGAGGAAGTTTCAGTATTGCAAAGAATATATTTCTAGAATTGATATAAAAATTAATAAATATAAAAACCGACTGGTTTTATTGCGTGATTCACCTCATATCACAGAGTGTTTCGCTTTTGGATCGACTAAAGAATACAGAAGCGCATTTAAAAGGGTTATGTCCCATCATTCAGAACAGACAACGGTGCGTGGCTGGATCCACATCCCCAAGCACGTCATGGTGTTTGAATGTGGTCCGCAAGGTTTCTTTCTATTTGATAGTGGCTATGAGCCGGGCCTCTACTCTTTTCCCAAACGCTCCCTTCTAATTAGAGCCATCGAGGCTTTTGCCAAAACGATGCTCTTTGAAGAGATCGCCAAGGCGCCGCTTGAGACTCTTCAGAAAATGCAAACTACTTTTTTAATTGACGCATATTAGGTGTGTGTAATTTAGGTTTTTTTAATTGGATTAAAAACTGATAGATCATATAATTTTTGCAAATAAATTTGCAAAATTTGGGGGAAACCCATGAGTGCTGGAGCGTTAAGTTCGTTATTAAATCAAAACGAAATAAGTCGTTTGCAATCTGATTCTAAAAATGTTATCAGCTCCTTTCTAAAAGACTCAGATCCAGGTGTATTCAAAAAAAGCGGCGATTTAATTGTATTAGCTTATCAGGCATCTCATGCAATTCGAAAAATTTTAAAGGCGAATCCTCATTGGGACAACATACCCAAAAATCCTTGCCTTGCTCTAGAAAATGAGAAAAATGCCCTTAAGAAGCGATTGCTAGAAGAGGCTAATGGTAAACGACTCAAAGATCCTGCAGTCCAGGATAAAATCATTTATGACAGAATCAAGGTGATTAATAAAAAAATTAAAGAATATAAATGCTCGCTTGAAAAAACAGACTTTCAGTCTGCAAAACTTGTGCGACAGTGGGAATGCGATAAAATCTCTGAGATCAAAAAACGGTTAGGCGCTGCTGTTCAGCTGCAAAGAAAATACTATGATACAACCTGGATCGGTGCTGTTGCCAAGTTATTTTTAAAGCTTATCGGTCGTTGGAACAATGGAGATACAGCCGCCATTCAAGCAGCTCTTCGAACGCTTTACGCCTGGGATTTTGAACAGCCGCTATATCCTAAAGAGTTATTTGCTTCTTTTTTGCAGAGCCCGCTGGAGATACATACAAATGAATTTACTAAAATTCCTTATGTAAGAATTCCGGGTATAAAAAAGAGTAAAGGGATTGAACAAATAGGAGGGCTCCCTTGGCTATGCACTTCTTGGATCAAGAAGCATCTAAAGACAGACCATCTCTACAATGAGCCCTTGTCGAGGCAGGTCAGCATCGTTAATGTCCCTGCGTTTCCGCGCCTAAAGCACCGGTTGGTGGCTTTAAAATAGTTTTTTATGACTCTTTTTAATTTAGTTGTTAGAAATTCGGTCGATTTAATATAATTTCCGCAATTAAATTAACAAATCTATGGAGGCGCTGATGAGTGCAAAACCAATTGACTTAAGTCCAATCCTGAATCCAAATGAAGCGAGTCGTTTAAGCGCGCGTGCAGGCGAAAGCATTCATTCATTTCTTGAGAACACAAATCCAGAGGTATTCAAAAAAAGCGGCGATTTAATTCTATTTTCTAGTCAGGCAACTGATGTGATGCGTAAGATTTTAAAAGCGAATCCTCACTGGGATAGCATTCCTAATAATCCCTGTCCTGCTCTAAAAAAGCAGTGGAGTGCTCTTAACACCCAATTCAATCAACTATTGCCCAAAGAAGAAGATCCTGGTTATGTGGATGCGATGACAAACCCTACGGGTAAAGCTAAGGGCGTTGCAGATCAAATGAAGGCGATTGAGAAAAAGATTGAAGAATTTAAGTGTAGCCTTGAAAAAACGCATCCTCAGATTGCCAAACTTGTCCGTCAGTGGGATTGCGATAAAATCTCAGAGATTAAAAAACGATTAGGCGCTGCAGTTCAGCTGCAAAGAGAGTATTACGATACCACCTGGATCGGCTGCATTGCTAAATTCTTTTTAAAACTGACTGCTCATTGGAACAATGGAGATACAGCTGCCATTCAATCAGCTCTTGGAACCCTTTACTCTTGGGACTTTGAACAACCTTTGCATCCTTTAAAATATGAATCGTTTCTATTAGAGCCGTTTAAATTAGGCTCAAATAAATATGTCAAAGGTTCTCATATCTGGAACAGAAAAGATAGCGAAAAGATAGGCGATGTCGCTTGGCTGCGCACCTCGTGGATCAAAAAACATCTCAAGACAGACCACCTTTACAACGAGCCTTTGTCTAAGCAGATTAAAATCGTAGACGTTTCTGCTGTAGAAACAGCTTAAATTTCCTCAAGCTGGCCCTTCGGGGTCAGCTTTCTAGTGCGCAACATCTTAATCGTAAATTGTTTAAAGCTTGGTTTCAATGTGAGGGATGAACGCGCTTTTATTTTACTCATTGCATTGAGTAAAAATGGCCAAGCCTCTTTTCATCTCCTAGAAAACAAATCCTGCCGAAAAGGTTCCTCCGCAAAGCGTAATGTCGCCTTGCGTGGGGACGATGCTGTTTCCGATGTTCGGATTAACAAACCGTAGGAATTGGTTCTGTGAGAAGTAGATCGCAGTTTCCCAAGCGAGTTTGAAGGTGACTGCCATGCTGTCGTTGTTAAAGGGGTGGTCGTAACGGATGCCTAAGGCCAGCTGGAGGACAGGGGCAACCCCGCGCCATGTTTTGCGTATGCTATCGCCGAGCTCCGAACGGGGAGGCAGTGCGAGGGTGTAGGTTTCTTTGCGGTGGAGCTGGAACTCTCCGTAGTAGAGGGTGAAGGCAGTTTCATTAAAAATCCCCCAGCCTCCTGGGAATCCAAAGCGAGTGTCGAGGCCTGCGCGCAGTCCGATAGCAGAAAATTCGTCGGTCATCCGCACATGGCTGTGTCCCGGATCGATTCGAAGCCTGCGGTACTTTAAGCGGTAGTGTTGTTTAAGCCAAAGGCCAGAAGGGCCGATTTCAGGGTTTAGCACAAGGTATTTGCTAACGTGAAAGGGGCGGGAGAGCATCACGTCGATTTGGTTGAGATTGAGGTGCCATCTTGCTTTAGCGCGGCTTGGTAGCAAAAGGTCCGGCGCAAAGTCGGGATTAGACCAGATCGGGATGAACAGATCGGGTGTAGGACCATGGCCGAGGTCTTTTGCTTTTGTATCGAAATGGGTCCATTGGGAAGAGAGGAGCCAGCGGTCCCTTGGAAAAATATAGGCTGCCCCAATGCGAAATCCAAAGTCCCAATCGAAGCTGAGATTCTTCATGTCTTGTTTTTGGGAATGGATCCCATCGCTTCCCAAGTAATTTTTAAGAGCATAAGCAGTCCCGTTTTCTCGAGCTTGCCAGTAGAGAGCATCTGCCGAGAATTGAAAGCCATAGGTTAAGAATTCGGGAGGGTTGTATCTTTTTTCGACTTGAGGCTGCGCTTCTAATGCGCTAAGGCGTTTGTCAAACGAGCTCATCCTCTTATCCTCAGCATTGAGTATGGCTGCACAGAAAAGAAGGGGGAGGAGCTTGTTGAATTGTATCATCTTTTGCTCCTTGGATTAGAAATCGAGGCGGACAGAAAGGGTTCCGCCCTGAAAGCTGAGGTCTCCGAGGTTCGAGACATAGCTGCCTTTGAAGTCGGAATTCACAAGGCGATAGAGCTGGTTCTGTCCGAAGAAGAGCATCTGTTCCCAACAGGCGCGGATACCGAAGTGGAATCTGTCGTGAAAAAATAAAATGTCCCAACCGATCCCCACTTGCAAATCTGCAAGGGCCCGTATCAAGTGAAAATCATCATGGAAGCTGTTTTTTTTCGAAACTGTGGCAGTTAAGTGCTCGTGGCTTCTGATTTCGAATTCCCCGTAGAGAAGAGACAAAGATCCCGCACCGTAAAGACTAAAACCCCAGCAGAGGTCCCATGTCGAATCGATCGCAGCTTTAGGGCCAATCCCACTAAAATCGTTGACAAGCCGTATCCGGTCTTCCTCAAGTGCCGTATTAAAAAAGTGATCGTAGCGGATGTTATCATGTTGCTTTATCCAGACGGTACGCACGCCAAGGGAGGGGCGTAAAGAGACCCACTTTCCAATGTAGTATTCCCGTCCGATTTCCCCGTCGATCATGTCCATGCGCAATCTCCAGTGGGAGTGGGCATGTTGAAAAGGGTCTTGACTGCCATCGAGAAGAGAAGACCAAATGGGAAGGAGCCCATCGTCTGAATTCGCGTGTGTGTGTCCTGACGCGTCGGTGTAAAATCTTGTCCAGTTCAGAAATAAGTCCCAAGCATCGTGGGGGAGGTTAAAGCCAAGGCCCACTCTAAAGCCGATATCGTAGTCGAAATGCAGGGATTTAAGGGTCTGTTTGTCATTAGAGCCTGTGAGAAAAGGATCATTTGTTTTTACGACATATTCTAAGCCGTTTTCAGAGGGTTTCCAAAAGAGACCGGATCCTGTGATGTAGACGTGGTAGCTGTCAGCGACGTGAGGGCGAGCGGAGGAATTGTAGATTTTGGAGTCGTGTGCTTTTTCTTCTAGCGCTGAGAGGCGTTGTTCGAACTGGATCATCTGATTTGCATTTTCGTCTGCAAACAGAGGCAGGGATAGAAGAGAAAGTGCTGTAAGCTGAGATAAGTATTTCATGTTGTCCTCGTGGGGAAAAACAAAAAATACTTGATATAGGGAAATTATGAAAAGAAAAAAAGCCTGAGCTAAAAAAGCTCAGGCTTTTGAAGAATGCTTTTAGAAATCAAAGCGTGCAGACAGTGTCCATCCTTGGAGTGTCAGATCGCCTTGGTTTGAAAAAATCCCGCCCAAGTTGTTGTCCGCGATGTTAGAATAGAACCGAATGAATTGGTTCTGTCCAGCATAGAGGTGATGTTCCCATCCGCCTTGAAAGCTGATGTGGTAGCGGTCGCGATCAAACATGTGATCCCAGCGCAAGCCGATGGCAAGATCTGCAACAAATGTGGATGTGCGATAGCTTCCATCGAGATCGACAAACTTATTAACCGTGATTGTGTTTTGATCTACATCGTTATGAAAGAATCCGTACAGAAGAGAGAATCCGGCATTGCCAAAAATGCTCCATCCGCTGCCAAGTCCCCATTGCGAGTCCATGCCTGCAACAACGCCAAGACCCCAGAAGTTGCATTTCTCATCAACTTTTGTTTTAAGAGCTGGAACGTAATCAAACCCTTTGTAGCGCGCGCGCAGACTTTGTTTGATCCATGCAGTGCGTAGACCAAAATTAGGACGGAGGGTGAGCCATTTGCTGACAAAGAACTCTCTGCCTAAATTTAAGTCGAGCTGGCTTAAGTGGAGATTCCAGTGGCCTTTTGATTTAGTGTTGAACGAGTCTTGATCGGCACCCTGAGAGGCAAAGTCAGCTCTTCCACCTTGTGCATGTGTATGGCGATCTGCATCTGTGAAGAAGTGGAGGTAAGTGAATGTCGTATCCCAACCATCGTGCGGTAAGTTATAACCCACGCCAACGCGGAAGCCAGGATCCCATTCAGACTTTAAGTAAACGACATCGGCATTAGAGAGATTCGTTGTGGATCCTTTATTGCGCACAGCAAGTGGAAGGCCGTTTTCATGTGCGTTCCAGTAGATGAAATCTGCTGTCACAAAAAGATCCGCACCGTCTTTTACTTGAGGTCTTCCAGGTGGGTTAATCATTCCGCTCGCGCCTTTTTTTTGCTCGAGTGCAGATACGCGATTATCAAGATTGCGCAGTTGTGAGCTGTCGACATCAGCTTGCGCGATGTTCGTGAGTAAAATGAGCGATGCAGCTGCGGTAGGCCACATTTTTTTCAAGTAGCGGTGCATAGAGAGTCCCCCTGAAGTTGTTTTGCGGCATAGTGCAAACTTATTAAGACCATGCCAGTGTAAGCAGACTAACTCTAAATTTTTCCATGGGATTCCGTCAACAGAAAAGGAGAACACATCTAATCGTGCAAGAGAGAACAATAGGCCAGTCTGCTGCATTGCCTTTGCAGCAGGTCTATCTATCAGGAGATCTCGACAAGGACAGGCTCTTTCTTAAACGCGTTAAAGAACAAATCCTTTTCCTTTAGAAAGCTAAAGAGCTCTCTATCGCCAATGAAAACATGTTTTTCATGACAGATCGATGCAAAGTCGCACTCTTTTATTTCTCCAGAAAAAGAGTAAGAAGCAGTGGGTATCGGATCTGCTTTCAAGAAATGGATCAGTTTTTTTGAAGCGCCTATTTGGGATGGGGCTTCATCGACGCCGACGTAGTGCATTCTCAATTGTGTTGGGCTCTCGTCTTTTCTTCTGACTAAAAAGGCGCCGTTGTGGCTGCTTAGCGTTTTCATTCTTAAAAAAGCGAGATTTGTTTCTTTCATTAATTGCATGAGGTGCTCATTTTTCGCTTCAGTGCGCTCGCCCTTTTTTTTGCGATCAAATATTTCGATATTAAATGAGAATCCATCGATCCAAGCGTGTCCGTAATTGGGTGCTAGTAGATTCGCGATATCAGCAAAAGTGCCAAGGGGGTCGACTAAATGAAGCATGCACATATGGGAGATTGCAAAGTGCAGATTTTCTCTTAAGTCGATGCCCCGTTTTGCAAATTCAACGCCGATATTTTCAACTTTAAATGCTCCTAAATTGTGAATATGGCAAACGCCGTCTTCAAAACTCTGAGTTTCAGAGGGTTTACTAGAGAATTTTGTCAATAAACTGCAAATCCGATCTAGATCTCTAGAGAGCGATTCTTCATCATCTTCATCGATCGGCTGTGCAAGCTCATCGAGTGTTTTTTCTGCTTCCTTATAAACTAATTGTTTTAGGCTCTCGCCGCGCACGTTGTAGATATTTACCTGTATTTTTGGTTGCACAACGGTATTAATGTAGCTGGCTAGGGCTTTTCCCCATTGAAATCCACCAGCGCCAATGTCAACGATGTTAAACTCTTTTTGACTCGGTTGTTCTAGGGTCATTCGCATAATAAGCGCGCCCACTAATTCGTGATCTTTGATCCCGCCTAGTGTGAGGTAGTGGTCGCTCCCGTTATAGACTCCCCAGGCAGATTTTTTCTTAACTGTCTCAAAAGCAGCATCGCAGGCAGCTTGGACAGATGCCGGTCTGTAGCATGTTTCAAGATAAGGTCCTATATATGAACTTGTTGCAGCCATTATTAACCTCTTGTATTAATCTATGTTAAATAGTTTTCGTATTTAATATATCTTTTATTTGGAAAAATGTCAATTAGTTATTGTGTTTTTTTGATTGCGATTATCCTGATCGATTAAAAATAAGTTTATGTTAATTGTTTGGGTGGCGCCGGGGATTTCTGCGAAACAACACGAGTTGTTTGAAAATGAAACCCAAGCGACAGACTGCATCGCAAGAAGGCGGAGTTAATGCAGCCTTAGGCGGGCATGATTAGAAGAGGTTGGATTAACCAACCTCTTCTAGTTCTCGCTTCGAGGTGTTTTTTTAACAGTCCAGAGCGGATTGCATTTTAGGCGCGCGCAAGAGCTGGCTCAAGAGAGAAGAGGAGCGCTGAGTCGTGTTGTGCCTGTTTCTTAATAGAAATCCATAAATGGTTTTTCCAATCTCAGATTTCGTTATTTCAAAATCTAGAAAAAGCTCTGTTAGATTGCCGTTTGTTGAAAAAATTGCTGCGATCGCTTGAGCTCCGACATCACCGATATTGTTCTCATGGATATCTAGAGATTTAAGAGTGGTATTAGTTTGAAGAGCTTCTGCAATCTCCCGAGCTCCCTCATCACCGATATTGTTGTTGTGTAGATTAAGAGCGTTAAGAGAGGTGTTAATTCGAAGAGCTGCTCCGATCGCTTGAGCGCCCGCATCGCCGATATTGTTGTTGTATAGATCAAGAGAGTTAAGAGAGGTGTTAATTCGAAGAGCAGCTCCGATCGCTTTAGCGCCCTCATCGCCGATATTGTTGAAGTTTAGATAAAGAGAGTTAAGAGATGTATTTGCTTGAAGAGCAGCTCCGATCGCTTTAGCGCCCTCATCGCCGATTTGGTTAAAGCTCAGATCAAGAGAGTTAAGAGCGGAAGTAGTATTAGTTTGAAGGGCTCCTGCGATCGCATTAGCGCCATCACCGCTGATTTGGTTCGCGCTCAGATCAAGAGAATAAAGAGAGGTTTTAGTTTGAAGAGCTTTTGCAATCTCGTTCGCGCCCTCATTGCCGATATTGTTGGCGTGTAGATCAAGAAAGCAAAGAGAGGTATTAGTTTGAAGAGCAGCTCCGATCGCTTTAGCGCCCTCATTGCCGATCTTGTTATTCCTTAGTTCGAGAAGGTAAAGGGTGGTATTCGCTAGAAGAGCAGCTCCGATCTCTTTAGCGCCTTCATCCCCGATCTTATTGTCACCGATTTGAAGAGAGCTAACAGAGGTATTAGTTAGAAGCGCAGTTCCAATCGCTTTAGCGCCCTTATTGCGGATCTGGTTCTGGCTCAGGTCGAGAGAATTAAGAGTGGTATTTGCTAGAAGAGCAGCTCCGATGGCTCGAGCGCCTTTAGAACGGATCTCGTTGGAAGCTAGATTAAGAGAGGTAAGGGAAGTATTCGCTTGAAGAGCAGCTCCGATCTCTCGAGCGCCCCGATTGCCGATCTTGTTGAAGCTCAGATTAAGAGAGGTAAGGGAAGTATTCGCTTGAAGAGCAGCTCCGATCTCTCGAGCACCCCGATTGCCGATCTTGTTGAAGCTCAGATTAAGAGAATTAAGAGAGGTATTCGCTTGAAGAGCAGCTCCGATCGCTTTAGCGCCCTCATGCCCGATGTTGTTATGAGTTAGATCGAGAGACTTAAGAGAGGTGTTCGATTGAAGAGCAACTGCGATTGCTTGAGCGCCCTCAGGCCCGATGATGTTATGAGTTAGAACGAGAGACTCAAGAGAGGTGTTAGTTAGAAGGGCCTCTGCGATTGCTTGAGCGCCTTCAACGCTGATGTTGTTGTAAGATAGATTCAGAGACTTAAGAGAGGTATTGAATTTAAGAGCCTCTGCGATCGCTTTAGCATCTTTATCGTTAATCGATCTCGAAGCCAGATAAAGCGATGTAATAGAGTTCGACTGAAGGTTGTCAATGACGCCTTTTAGTTTAGGGGGAATGTATGGCGAGGCTATCTCAGGCTGCTTTGCATGAAATTCATCCATTGTGCTTTGAGCTGCCTCAGTCGAAGTGCCTTCTATGAAGGATGATGACATTTTTTCATTGAATGCTTTGAAATCTATCTTTTGAGAATGGCGTACTTGCTTAATATTTTCTAAGACGTGAGAAACCATGCGCCGCTCATTAGGCTTTAAATCAGAGCTCTGCATCTGCAGCTGTCGACCGATCTCTTTAAACACTCGATACGCTTTTGCACTATCGGAATAATGACTGAGGCTTTCTCCCCCGGTAGCTTTTATGTTATAACAACTTGCTTTATAAGCTTGACAAGCGTGACGAAAGCTTTGAATATTGATTGCAGATGTCATCGATCTTCTCCATCTTGTTACTTTATTTTAGAAACAACGTCTCTTAAAGAGGCTCTGCAAAACGATCGTTTATTAAATAGATTTTTTTTGCGCAGCTGCACTTCAGCGACTATTTTTTAAGCGTTAATTTTAATTAAAAATAGCGTTGAAGTCAATTGATAGCGAGGGCTTGGTAATTGTTGAGATGGCTCTTATATTTATTAAATTAATAATTCATTGTTTGGATGACGCGGGGGATCTCTTTAAGCCAGAGATTGAGTTGAACTCCTAGTTGCTTGACGATGAAAACCCAAGCGACAGCGAGCATCGCAAGTCCTGCTAGGGATTTGAGGGACATGCCAAGAAAGGCGATTTGGACTTGAGGGGCTAAGCGATTGGCGATCCCAAGGAAGAGTTCTGTCATGAGGATCGCAAGAAGGGAGGGGGCTGCGAGTTGGATCGAGACGGCAAAGATTTTGGTCATTAAATGCCAGACGGTATCCCAAAAGGGATGGCGAAAGGAAAAAAAGGCGGGGTTAATCCAGCCGTCGGCGGGGATGATGTCGAAGGATCCCATCACAGCATCAAAAAAGTAGGTAAAGCCATTCACTTCGTAAAAGATGACGATCATAATGTAGTTGTAGAGGATGCCAAGATCGGAGGCTTGCGTCTGTGTAAAGGGGTCGTTGACCTGTAGAGAGGAGGAGCCTCTTGCAAAGTCGATGAGCACTCCTGATCCTTGGGCCATGTAAAAGGGAACTGAGGAGAAGACGGCAAGGATTATTCCCATCATGAATTCTTTAGCAAGCAGGGTGATGTAGGTCAAGTTAAAGACGATGGCTGTTTTACTTGTCATGACCACATGAGGGAGCATAATGAAAGCGAGCGCGACGCAGAGTCCCATTTTGATATTCGCAGGGAGCTTTGAGCCTAAAAAGGGGGAGACGGCAATGATGGGGGCTAAGCGGAAGATCGTGAGCAAAAAGAGCGAGAGCATGGACAGCGGCGCGTAGCTTGCGAGCTGACCGTAAAAGGCTGTGTAAGTGTCGGTGGCGCTCATGTGGCCCATTTGAAGAAGTTTAGGAAAATGTTATTAGTAAACTGCATGATCTGAGAAGAGAGCCATCCTCCCATAAAGAGTAGGGTGAGCATGACGGCAAATAATTTGACCATGAAGGAGAGGGTCTGTTCCTGGATTTGGGTGGCAGCTTGGAAAACGGCTACCATGAGTCCCAGCAGTGTACTGATGAGAATCGGCGGGCCTGAGAGCAAAAGAATCAGGATCAGGGATTGATAAGAAAGTTGGTATATTTCTGTGCTGTACATCGATCTGTCCTTCTCCCTGTTAACGGAATGATAATACGAGTCCTTGAATAATTAGGGTCCACCCATCGACCATGACGATTAAAAGGAGTTTTAGGGGTAATGCAATGGTCAGCGGCGAGAGCATCATCATCCCCATGGCAAGAAGGATGTTCGACGTGACAAGGTCGATCACGAAAAACGGAAGATAGATGAGAACTCCAATTTCAAAAGCGGATTTAATCTGTGTGGTAATAAATGCGGGGATGAGGACGATAAAATCAGTGGGCTTTAGGTCGTTGCGGAATGATTCGGGAAATGATTTGTATGCCAGTTGGTAAAAGCTTGTCATGTGCTTTGATGTTGTATTGTGCTGAAGAAAATCGCGCATGGGCTCTTTGCTGCGGTCCATTACCCCGAGGGCATACTGGGCGCTGTCGGCCGAAAACAGTTCCGTGGGAGGCTTTGTTTTAATGAACTCTTCCCCTGCTTGATACATTTTTAGTCCGGTGGGGAACATCACGTAAATGGTCATGAGTAGCGCAATCCCGTTGAGAACTTGGTTGGGAGGGGATTGTTGAACGCCGAGGGCGTTGCGCAGTAGGGACAAGACAATGACGATTTTCATGTAAGAGGTGAGGAGCATGATCGCAAAGGGCAAGAGTGCCATTGCGGTAATGGCGGTCATCTCTTCAATGATAGAGGGGGTCTGGATCGCTGTTGTTGTGGGATTGCTTGCCGGGACGTTGGGATCGAAGAATTGCGGGGCGTTGGGGGTTGCCTCTTGGGCTAGCAGTGGATCAGAGCCAATTGCGAAAAAAATAAGGAGAAAAAGAAGTGCGAGTAGGGCTCTAGATTTTGTCATAGCTAAACCGTTTTTCCTCTAAATCTATGCTATTGGGGGGATTTAAAGCTTCATGTATCTTTCGAAGGCGGTTTCAATCGCTCTCCATTGATTCTCAATGCTGGCATTGATGATCCCGCTTTCTGTTTCGATGATGCATCCGCCGGGGGAAACGTCTGGACGTTCCTGAATGGTAAGGGTTTGAACGTGGTCTAAAATTTCTTTAATTTTAGGTTTGTTGGATTCTAATATGTCTTTATCTGCTTTATTGACGTAAATGGTGTAACGTTGATTATGTGCAATCGGCGCTAAACTTTGGAGAACGATATCCACAATTGTTTCAGGATGAGTTTCAAGCTCTTTGCCGACAATTTTTTTTGCGGCTTTAAGAGCTAAGGGGAGGATTTGTTTTAGTAAATCCATTTTTAATACGCGCAGTTGCCGGTCGAAATTGAGAAGATGTTCGTTGAACTGAGCTAGGCCTGCATCAAACCCTTCTTTTTGGGCGGCTTCTTTGAGGATCGCGCATTCTTTTTCAGCTTCTTCTTTATAGCGGATCACTTCTTCTTTGACGAGTTTAAGGATCTCTTCTGCAGAGATGAGTGTACTGAAGTTTTCTGCGGGGATCACTTTCTCTTCAGTTGCGGGATGAACCTCGCCATGATAAATCAAAGAAAAGAATTTCATGTGTTTTGAGCGGGGTTAGAGGGTTTGAAGGACTCGCTTAAACGGATGATCTGATCGGCGAGAATTGTGGCAGCTCTCGGGTGGTCTAGGGGAGTGCAAAGTCTTTGCATTAGCTGTCCTTTTTCTATGTCGAGTCGATGGGTAATGTACCAAATGAGACTGGGGTGGCTTCCGTACAGGGCTTTAGCTAAACGGTTTATCCCTCGTTGATTTAGAATCGATTGAAGTGCTTCTGTGTCGCCGTTCCAGTGGTTGAGTCCAATTTTTTTGAACGAGACGGGCTCTTTTTTATGAGAAAGAGTTTTTAAATAAGATTGTTGTGAAGATGAGATTAAAGAGTAAATCTTCTTTAATTTAACGGTGTCGATGATGTGACGGATTTCAACGGCTAAGTCATGCATGCTCAGTAGGTCGATAAGCAGTTGTAGCTGGGGGGGCTTAAACTCAAGTAATGCATTGAGTTTATTGGCAGGCAGGCATGTGGGCGGAATTAGATCTGGCGGGGCGATTTCTTCAAAGAGGGTTGTCTTAAGATAGGTTAATGCAAATGGGCTCAGTGTGGGCAATTGGTTCGAAAAGAGCAGTTGCTGTTTGAGTCCTTTAATTTGCGTTTCATTTAAGGTAGACAAAAACAGGCGTATTTCTGTTTCAGAAAGCGCGCGTAGGATAGGAGCTAGCCAGGAAAAATGAACATGTGCGAGCAGCTCGTCGGGCAGCTCAAACCCTTTTTCTGGCTTGCCTAAAGAGGCTCCTAGGCTTTTGACCTTGAGAGCCTCTTCAGGGGGAAGATAGCTGAGAAGAGCCTCTTTTTGATTTGGAGGACACTTGTTTAAAAAGGCGTGGCAGACGATCTCAACGGTATTGTCCATGGCTGTTTACTACTTTTCCTCTTCATCGGAGAGATCTTCGTCTATGGTGCCGTTCAAGTCTTCTATGGGAGTTGGATTTAATAGGGAGCGGAATCCGCCTCTACTTTTGAGAATGGGGTAGAATTTCCAAATTAACCAGCCTAAAATCAGCGCAAACACGATGGCGCAGATGGTTAGAAGGAAGAAAATAACGCGGAATCTGCCAGCTGAGCTTTTGTTCATGACAATCGACCAGATGCTGACGTATTCCTTGCCTTTCATTTCTAATGGCTCGACAACAGGGGTTAAGGAAACATCTGTAAAGCGGGATCTGTCGGAGATTACAGTCACATCATTGACGTCTAGTCCGGCAACGCTGCCAGCGACAAGGCGTTTGATTTTGGTGACAAGGTGGCTGTTGGGATCGTCTAAAATTCCTTGGTGCTTGACGTAGACGGCTGCTGTGATTCTTTGAGGAGGTGTGTTTTGTGCTCCGGGAGTGGGGACCGCAGACTCATTTGCCGGGAAAGAGAGCTGTACATCGGCGTCGATGACTCCGTCAATTTTGCGGATCATATTGGCGATCTGGGAAGCGAGTCCGGCTTGGTAGCGGATGGTTTCTTCTTTATCAGAGGACATCAAACCAGATTTTGCGAAGAGATCGAGAAGGTTTGTGCTTTTTTTCCGAGGTAGTCCATTTTGATTTAAAATAGACATTGCCATTGTCGACTGACTTTGCTGAACAGAGATGCTGAATTTCGGCGAGGTGTCGCCGCCGCCTCCAGGACCTGTGCTCGTAGAGGCGATCTTGTCAGCGGGGATTCCTCGGCTGGCAAGGAAGACGACAATTTCATTGGCTTCCCGTTCATCGACATCGCTGATAATAACCAAGTTGTTTTCACAGCCAACGAGTGCAAAGGCTGTGAGAAGAAGAGCTGCCATTCGAAGAAAGGATTTTAACAGGGTGCTGATTTTGAATTTTCTGCAACGTTCAGTTTTGGTCATAAGTCTTCTTCAGGTTAAATATTCTTTAAGAATTTTAAAGCCAATTGGTTAAATCTAAACATTTGTTTTCAGATGTGTCTGATTATAGGCTGTGTTCTTTATATCAATTTCGAGTTCGTCAGTCAAATGCAATCGCTCAAATGGTTCTAAGACGAACTTTTTTCATTGGAGGAGTTCATAGACAGGGAATTAACGGGGAGGCTGAAATAGCCAAGCGGGACCGGGGCCAAATTTGCGCAATAGATAATCTTTAACCCCATGAAGCGCTGCTTTTGTTTTTTTAAGTTTCTGTTCTCTTTCGGTGCAATTTTCCTCTGGCCTAAATTTATAGTAGAATTGGAGCTGGAGGGATTTAAGGATGCTGATTTTTATCATGTGAAGGATGTCGGGAATCAACTGCAGCGTCCAGATTTTAATTTTTTCTTTGAGAGTGCAGTTGCGCTCGATCCAAAAAAGGCGGTTGCGCCACCAAAAATAGGTGGAGTGGGGTTTGCCGACAAAGGAAGCGGAGACTTTATGCCAAATTTTAGCTTGGGGACAGGTCAGCGTTTTGAAACCTGCCCTTCGGGCGCGGAAGCAAAAGTCGGATTCTTCCCAGATGAGGAAAAATTTTGCTTCGAGCAGTCCTACTGTTTCCCAAACAGTGCGATGGGCGATTAGGCCAGCTCCACAGACGTAGTCGATCTCTTGAGGGGATTGAAAGGCGTTAAGCGTATCGAGTTTTCTGTTGCCGATAAGATCGAAACGTGCGGATTTAGGATTCCACATGCCTCCTAAATGATCGAGGGTGTCTTTTTGGTCGAAAAGGTAAATTTTTGCACCTAAAATACCAGCTTCGGGATGCTCTTTAAAAGTCTTTAGAAAGGCGTTTAAGATTTGAGGGTCGACAACGGTATCGTTATTCAGAAGAAAAATATAGGAGGCATCGTTTTTAAGGGCATAGCGGATGCCGATATTGTTGCCTTCGGCAAAGCCTAAGTTGGCTGTATTTTGGATGAGGGTTGCTGTTGGAAAACGCTCTTGAATGAGCGCGCAAGAGCCGTCTGTTGATCCGTTGTCGACAATAATTGTTTCGACATTGGGATAGTCGATTTTCTTGGTCGATTCTAAGCAGGCTAGAGTGTCTTTGAGTCCATTCCAATTTAAAATGACGAGCGCAATGCGAGGCTGAAATCTCATAGGTGAATGCGAGCTCCTGCGACGCTTGTTTCTAAAGGTCCCCAATTCATGGATATAGGGCGCATGTATTCAGGTAAATCACAAGCGGGGGTGATGTCATAGCATGTCATTCCTAGCGAGCTGGGAAGCATTTGCCAGTTTCCTATGTTGTAACTTTCTAGATAGCTCTCTATCCGTTTGTAGGTTTTTTCAAGAGAGTCTTGAACCAAGCGCGTACTGATGTGTGTTGTTATATGAATGTGATCTAGCGATGAAGAGCTCGAAAGAGGAGTTGCGAGTAATCCGCAGCTCGTTTTCCAAGGCAGTAGCCGCCTTAGTGCAGTTTTGATCTCTCGTTCTGTTCTAAGGGATGTATCAAACCGCTTTTCAAGTTCGTTTCTATCAGCGCTCATTGTCCAAAGGGAGAAGACCTCCACTAAGCGATGCGTTTGCCAAAGGGGGGTCATTTGATGCTCAGGTTGTTTAATTTCGAAAGGGGCTCCTTCGCTTGATGTGATAACGGCGGAATTGAAGATTTGATTCAGGCTTCTGTCCGGGCAAGATCCTATCGAGACATGGTATTTTTTTGATGTAGGATCGAATGCTAGGGAAGAAATCGAATCTTGATGGAGGTGGAATCGTGTCGGATAGGTGTTTTGAAGATAAACAGAGATGAGCAGGGGGGCAAAAGGTTTAATATAGCCGCCTTCTTCTTCTTTAATGCAAGGGAGGATCACTTTTTCTTTGAATAATGTCTGAGTGCGCCTTTCTTGCAAAGAGAGGTAGGCTCTTTCAGAAGGGGATTCTTCCAACTGTTCTAAATGAGCGATTGTTGTGTGGGCGGGTGTAAAGTGCTTAATCCTGCCTGAATGCACAAAAGCGATCTCTTCTGTTCCATAAAAGATGGCTTTGTTTAGCTTTTTTTGAAACAGCAGCGAGTCTTGCAGCATAGCGGAGGTTAGATGAGGCGAATGTTCTTCTTGTAAAAGATCGGAACTTGAAGAGAGCTGAATCCGCGCGGTGCGTTCTAGCCCAGTAGAAAAGGGAGTGACGCAGTGAACTTCTGCTTCTGGATCTTCGAAGAGCTCCCGCGCTGCTTCCATTAGAGCTCCGACTCTTCCAATGTAACAGCGCCGAGGATGAGGGGCGCTATTGCTTTCGATAGGAGTATGAGCAAGAGTGATAAGTGGCGAGCAAGGGGCTGTCATGAGGGGGAGCTGATTAACGAGTGCTGCGAGTTTCATGCAGAGGTCCTGAGGGTGAGTGATGAAATAGAGTTACAGCTGCTTGTGTGACTTCAGAAACGCCGATCTGAAATAAGCAAAAGGGTTCTTTGCATTTCTTGCGCAAGCAGGGGGTGCAGGTGCGCTGTTTTGCGATGACTTTGACCTGTTTTACATGGTAGGGACCGCAAAGATTGGGATTTGTGGGAGTAAATAATGCAACGGTTGGTGTGCGCATTGCAAAGGCGATATGCATAGGTCCTGTATCATTTGTGATCATGAGTTTTATCCGCTTTATTAAAGCGGCAAAAGCGCGTAGTTTTAAGTGGGTTACCGCAATGGCGCCTGGGATTTGATCTGCAATCTGAGTGACAAGGGCTTTTTCCGACGGGTTGCCGGTGATGAGAATCTGGCATCCGAGATGTTGAATTAATCGGTTGCCCAGATCGATGAATTGCGAAGGAGCCCATTGTTTGAAAAGGTCTTTTGCCCCTGGATGGATACTCACAATAGGCAAATAGGAAGGGAGATTGAGTTGAGATAAAAATTGGTCTGCCTCAAGTTCGTCTTCTGGACTGATAAACAGTTCAAGCGATGGATCTGTCCATGTGGCTCCGATGTGCTGAATGATTTTCAAACGCCGTTCAATTTCATGGATGTCTGTAGAGGTAAGAGGGTCTGTCAAAAGAGAATCTAGACCTTTTTGGATTCCTTTTGTTCCTACAATGCGAGAAGCTCCCAGAACAGAGGCTAGAGCAAGGATGGGGCGTTGGGATGTGTGAAAATGGAGCACATCTGTTATCCCTTTCTTTTTTAAAGAGAAATAAAGGGGGATGAGGGAAGTAAACACAGGATCTTTAACAACAATGATCTTGTCGATGTATCGGTTGTGGCGTAAAACTTCTTGTCCGATTGGACTTGTTAGAACAGAGATTTTTGAAGCGGGATAGTTAGAGCGCAGCGCACGGATTGCAGGTGTGGCCCATAGCGTATCGCCAAGACCTGTTGTCGAGAGGATAAGAAAATGGCGTGGCGCTTGTGGATTTAATGCAGCAGGCTTTAACAAGCGGGCAAGAGTAAGAAGGAGTTGGTTTTTCATACCGGCGCAGTATATCCAACTCGAACATTTTACGGCTTGACTTTGTGCCCAAAAAAATTGCTTAACCCATCATAAGCAGCATACTTGTAAAGGTCATGGAGTGTGGGGTAGTTAAAGACTTGCTGAATCACATCATTGAGGTTTTTTTTCTCTTCAACCAGGATGACGCCGTAATGGATGAGCTCTGTTGCAATGTGTCCGATGATATGCACGCCTAAGATAGTAAAGTCTTGTTTGCTAAAGACGAGTTTAAGAAATCCGCCTTTGGAGCCTAGAATTTTGCCTCGAGCCATATCTGCATAGCGCGCTTTACCTACCAAGTAATCGATCTTTTTTTCGATTGCTTCATCTTCTGTAATTCCCACCATCGAAACTTCAGGTATGGTGTATATCCCATACGGGAAATAGGTTGGCAGGTGCTGCAAGTCTTGCGTTTGAAAGATGTGGGCAACTGCAACTCTTCCTTGTTCCATGCTTGTGCTTGCAAGCGCAGGAAATCCGATCACATCGCCAACAGCGTAGATGTGTGGGATATTTGTCCGGTAATGTGCATCGACAAGAATTTGTTCCCTTGAGCCTAGCTTTAAGCCTATTTTTTCACATTGCAATGCTTTTGTATTTCCACTGCGTCCTGCTGCAAAGAGGTACATATCGACTTGAAGCTTTTCTTTCGATTTTAATTCGATGAGCACAGGCTCGCTTTCATTTTTCGCAGGAGTGATCGATTCTACGGAAGTATTAAACAAGATGTTCACTCCGCTAGCTTCCATCTGTCCGACTAAATCTTCTGAGACTTCGTGATCGATAAACGGAAGAATTTTTGTTTTATCATTCACGAGATAGACTTTTGTCCCCATGGTTGAAAAAATCGTCGCATATTCGCACCCGATGACGCCTGCTCCAACGATGCATAAGGAAGAGGGAAAATGCTCGATCTGTAGAATTGTGTCTGAGTCGTGAATTTTTTTACTGTCGAATGGGATTGTAGAAGGGTGATAGGGATAAGAGCCTGTTGCAATGATGATGTATTCTGCGCGAATCATGATCTCCTCATCTCCTTGAATTCTTAGAGTGTGAGGATCTTCAAAAGAGGCGATTCCATGAAAAATAGTCACGCCGTGGCGGACTAAGTTGTCGCGGATTTCTGTGGCAGCAGATGCAGTCACAAAGTTTTTGCGAAACATAAAGTCTTCGATCGATGCTTCATGCTTTAAATCGCGGTCGATTCCAAAAAGTCCTTTTTCATATTTGCCTGAAAAGTAAAGAGCTGTTTCTTTGAGTGTTTTAGAAGGAAGCGTTCCTGTGACAACTTCTGCCCCTCCAAAAACCTTTTCCTTTTCGATGATTGCAACTTTGTGACCGAAATAGGCGGCTTTAACAGCAGCCTTTTCTCCAGCAGGGCCGGTTCCGATCACGACTAGGTCATATGTTTGCATGGGCAGATTACCTTGAGCAAAGACTCTTGTGTATTAAAAAAATTAATCGCATAAGTGAAGAATGAAAGCAAGGAGGATTTATGGGAGAAAGTAGGGTTCAAGTGCAAGGGGAGCTGCTCTCTCATAAAATCAAGCATTACCTCATTACGACAATGGGAGTGACGCTGGATGAGGCCAATCCGGAAGAATTTTACCGTGCTTTTGCCCTCACTTTGCGCGAAGAGATCATGATCAACTGGACGGCGACATCGCATACCTATCAAAACAGCCATGTACGGCAAGCCTATTATTTATGCATGGAGTACATGCCAGGTAGATTCTTAGGGAACAATGTCACGAACATTCATGCGATGGAGCTTGTGCGTCATGTGATGGCGGCAATGCGCCGCAACTATGAAAATGAGATGCGGTTCGAACCGGATCCTGGGCTTGGTAATGGCGGCTTGGGGAGGTTGGCAGCCTGTTTACTCGATTCTTTAGCGACCCAGCAATATCCTGCAATGGCATATGGTCTGCGTTATCAATATGGAATTTTTGATCAAGAAATCTGGGATGGAAAACAAGTCGAGCGGCCAGAGATTTGGCTGTTGCATGAAAATCCTTGGGAGTTTCGCAGAGATACACATGCAACTTCTGTGTTTTATTCGGGAAGGGCAACTCCGAGTGTAAACAAAAAAGGAGTCGAGGTCTTAGATTTAGCCGATTATGAAGAAGTGAGAGCCTTGGCTTACGACATCCCGATTATCGGTTATAAGGAAGCCAGTGACTTTAATGTGAATACTCTTCGTTTGTGGACCACAAAGGAATCTCCGCGCAACTTTCAGTTACAGCGTTACAATGCAGGGCTCCTTGATCAAGCAGCGGAAAACACGTCGCTGACCGATGTTCTCTATCCCAATGATAACAATGAAACGGGAAAGAGGATCCGTCTTAAACAGGAATTTCTTCTTGCCTCTGCATCATTGCAGGATATCTTGCGCCGCCACTTGCACCACTACCCCGACATGAGCTCGCTTTCAGATAAGGTGCGCATTCATATTAATGACACGCATCCTGCTCTAGCAATTGCGGAGCTGATGCGCTTGCTCATAAAGGAACATGACTGCGGCTGGGAAGAGGCATGGGACATTACACGCACCTGCTTTAATTACACAAATCACACAGTCTTAAAAGAATCTTTAGAAGAGTGGAATCAAACCCGCCTACATTACCTATTGCCGCGGCAATACCATGTGATTGAGCGCTTAAATCAAGATTTTTGCAATGCGATCCGTTCTAAGTATCCCAATGATGAAGAAAGGGTGCGGCGGATGTCGATTATCGAAGGGGGGCAGGTTAAAATGGCTCATCTTGCCATTTATGGATCTTGTCATGTCAACGGGGTTGCTGCATTGCACTCAGAGATTTTAAAGCGGGATATTTTTAAAGATTTTTACGAGATGTATCCTGAGAAATTTACTAATGTCACCAACGGCGTCACACCACGCAGATGGCTGTTGTATTGTAATCCGAAACTCGCTCATTTTATCTCGAAGAGGATCGGTAAAAGTTGGCTCACAAACTTTCCGCATATGCGCGCTTTGGCCCCGTTTGCTTCAGATTTAGAGGCGCAAAAAGAGTTTCTCGATATCAAAAAAGAAAATAAGCGCGCCTTAATTGAATATCTTAAAGAGCGCAATCCCATTCGCGATGCGCAAGGAAAGGCGCTTGGCTACTATCACATCTTAGATGAAACTGCCCTTGTCGATGTGCAAATCAAGAGGCTGCATGAATACAAACGGCAGCTGATGAATATTTTACATGCGATCATGCTCTATCAGGAGCTTAAGGTAAATCCTAATGCGCGTGCGATTAAACGGATGATTCTTTTTGCCGGTAAAGCGGCCCCGGGGTATGAAATGGCCAAAAACATTATTCATTTGATTTGTTGTGTTGGAAGAAAAATCAATCAAGATCCTGCAGTTAATCAAAAACTCAGCGTTGTTTTTGTCGAAAATTATAATGTTTCTCGAGCAGAGTTAATTGTTCCTGCAGCGGATCTTTCAGAGCAAATCTCCACAGCGGGAATGGAAGCATCGGGAACTGGCAATATGAAGCTTGCGATGAATGGAGCTTTGACAATTGGGACAGAAGATGGAGCTAACATTGAAATCCATCAAGAAATTACAGATGCATGGTGGCCTTTTGGATTTGGAAAGACAGCATCTGAAAATGCTGATCTGCGTGCCGCGCATACTTATAATCCGTGGGAGATTTCCATGCACGACAATGAGGTGCATGCCGCGCTAGAATCCTTGCATGATCGTACTTTTGCAGAAAATGATGAAGAACACGAGTCGCATAGTGCAATCTACCGCTCTCTTCTCGAGCCATTCAATGGGAATGGAGCAGACCGCTATTTTGTGTTAAATGATCTACGGGCTTATTATGCTGCCCAGAAAAAAGTGGAAGAGCTCTACCTTCAGCCTCTTAAATGGGCAGAATGCGCGATTCAAAATATGGCAGCAATGGGGAAATTCTCGACGGATGAATCGATCCATAATTATGCCAAGCTCATCTGGGACCTTAAACCATGCCCTGTGGATAAAGGCGAGCTCGAGCGTGTGCGTGCGGAATATAGCGAGCACGATAAATGCCGCATTTTGTGAATTTTAAGAGTCCTGCTGACCTGTTGTTAAACTCCATTTTTTTAAGAGTCTGTCATA
>JAIELY010000027.1 GCA_019752555.1 Rhabdochlamydiaceae bacterium | reverse complement strand
ATGAAGAGGGTGTCTGGCTTCTGACCGAGCGCGAGCTCGGCGAAGAGGGTCCGACTTTCTTCGGTAAGATTTTTTCTAAAATCGACAATCCCTTGAATCAATTTTTTCACTTATGTCTCGCTGGTTGCGGGTTGTTGTTCGAGCAGTTGTTTATTCCGATCGAGAAATCTTTCGATTGTTTCTGAAACTTTCTTCCCAACGAGAATAGAATTGTATATCAATTGTAAAATGGATTTATTTGTTTCGAGGGCTGATAGAATTGGGCTTTCGGGTCCGATGCAAGAGTATCTCAACCCGAGATCAAGAGAGGTAAGACTTGAGTTGACTGCCAAGCCTTGTGCGATCTCTGTTATTGGACCAATGCGGTTTTCTCCAATTGATAATTTTTTTAAAGTCTGATTTCTACTTAAAGTATAACCCAATTGATAGAGAAACCTTTGCGTTTTATCTAGTGTTTCACTCCCGTCTATAGCATTATTTTCAAGATTGAGATCTTCAAGGATGGTATTGTATCTTAAACTGGCCATAAGGCTTGCTGCCCCTTCTTGAGCTTGCGTTCCTAGGAGGGATAGCATTTTTAGTCCAGATATGCCACAGGGCAGATCATTTCCTTCGGAATCTTTTCTGGGGACGTTCTCGATCGCCTTTGCAAGTACCCTCATGGCATTGGGGCCTAGGGGGTTTTCATTGAGTCTCAAGATCTGAAGAGTGGGATTGTTGAACAGGCCTTCATACATGGCATCTGCAAGACCTTCGATTGGAAGCACTGGGGCTTGGCGCCTATGACGTCCATGAAGATTTCGAGCCTGTTCGAGAGCAAGAGAACCGTTGTTCCAATTGATTTCCAGAAGAGAACGATTTGTTTTTAAAGCTTGGAAAAGAGCAACGGCGCCTTGATGCACATTTGTCTTAGTGAGATCAAGAGTGTGTAGAGAGGGGTGCTCGGAAAGGCCTTCTGCTAATGCTTCTGCGATATTTTTGCCGAGAGGATTATAACTTAAGGAAAGGTGATCCAATGAAGCTCTCTTGAGATATGTTCCGATCGTTTCTTTTTCTTCTTCCTCACAGGAGGAGATTTTATTGCCATCGAGACTCAACGTTTTAAGATGAGGGTTTTTAGCTGCTGCAGCGAGTAGAGGTGCGAGGTTAGAGAGTTGATTCGAATTAAAGAAAAGCTCTTTGCAGGGAGTTGTTTCGATGATCTTAGCGACAAGAGGAATGTGTTCTGTGTTCAGTTTATTACGATTCAGGCTAAAAAATTGCAAATTGCAAGAGGCGACGGCGTCCACGATCTTTTGCAGGGAGCTAGAGGGGTCTGCAATTGCTTGGCTTAAGTCAATTGACTGCAAGTGGGGTGAAGAAAAAGCGGACGCAAAAGCCTTCATTTCTAGATCGTTTAAGAGAAGTCCGTTGGTGACAAGGTGGGTTAACGTGGGGTGTGTTGCGAGTGCATCACCAAGAGCAGTGAGGTCTTCTGCATCGCCTCGCTTTTTAACGAGTGTTTCGTGTGCTGGTTCTGTCCCTCTTGCAGTACAATCATACTCTGATCTAGTTACTAACCTAAATCTGCCCAGAGTTTTATTGAGCTTAACTCCTTGAGCAAGCGTAATGAGTCCCTTCGGGGGAAAAGTCGCACAACAGATGTCTATTTGATCGAGAGTTTCTGAGGTGCTAAGGATTTTGGCATGTTGTTCGATTTCATCCCGAGTAACATCCTTATAATAAAAAGAAATTTGGAGAGATTCTGCACGAGTATCAGTTTGTCTTGGTGAACTTGCCATCAAATCTCCACGTAAAGGGTTGCTCGCGCAAAATCTTGAAGCAGATCATGTTTTTAAGTCAATTCGAAAGCGATCGATTTGTAAGCAATAATTTTAAAAATGCGAGAGGATCTCTAATATCCACAGCCGTAGGGATTTTTAGGAAACAATACTAGCTACCATTTAGCCAAAGGCGGCATCGAGCAGAGGATGGCCTCGGGGTTGCCTCCAGAGAGAAATCCAAACTTGGTGCCTCTATCGTAGAGTAGATTGAATTCGACATAGTGGGCGCGGCTCTTGAGTTGCAGCTCTTTTTCTTCCTCACTAAAGGGCATGGCGATCCGCTTGCAGTAAATCGGCATAACAGTATTAAGAAAGGTATTGCCAACTTCCTTCCACATCAAAAAATCTTGGGCGAAATCTCCTCGATTGAAATGGTCGAAGAAGATCCCTCCTACGCCCCTCTCTTTTTTTCGATGAGGGATATAGAAGTACTCTTTTGCGTTTTGTGAAAATTGAGCATAGAGCTCTTCTCCAAAGGGGTTAAGGGCGTTTTGTGCTACCGAGTGGAAATGTGCTGTGTCTTCTTCATAAGGAAATCCCATCGGAGTTAAATCGTAGCCGCCTCCAAACCAGGTGCGTTTTTCTGTTTCGATGTAACGGATGTTGAAATGGACGGTCGGCGCGTGAGGATTTGCCATGTGGGTGATGAGGCTAACGCCAGTTGCAAAAAAGGGACCCTCGCCATCTGCCATGGGAAATTTTTCTCCACTCACTCCAGACCAATTAACAGCAGCTTTTTCAAAATGAGCGCCGCGGATCACCGACATTTCGCCGCCGCCGCCTGTTGTGTGTTGCCAGGGTGTACGTACAAAGCGCGCCGATGGCTCGAGTGTTTCAAACGCGGTAACGATTTGATTGCGTAAGTTCTTTAGGTAATCTACAATCTCTTCTTTCATAAAAACCTCGCTTTAAGTGTACACTGCAGTTTCTTTTTGGAGCATATCAAATGGGACAGCAACGCATTTTTGTCTTGGGAGCTGGAATTTCTGGGCTCTGTTATTCTTGGTATCTAAAAAAATGCCGGCCAAATACACATGTGACCCTGCTTGAAAAAACAGAGCGGATCGGTGGTTGGATTGACACAACTATATCTGAAGGGTTTCTTTTTGAAAAAGGGCCGCGTGCATTTAAGGCGGCTAAATCCGCTTCGATTCTTGAGCTTGTCAAGGAGTTAAATCTTGAAAACGAGCTGGTTTGGAAAGAGGAAAAAAAACTGGATCGCTACCTTTGGTTAGAAGACAAGTTGCATTGTTTGCCGCAGGGTCTCTTTTCCTTTCTCTTTTCTCCTATAACGCGACCTGTTGTAAAGGCGCTATTGACAGAGTGGTCAAGACCTGCTTTTCAAGGCGATGAAACTGTTTGGGAATTTGCGTGCAGAAGATTTAACAAAGAGGTCGCCTCTCGCTTTTTCGATCCGCTTGTTGTGGGGATTTTTGGCGGCGATGCGCGGCAGATTTCGATCGCCTCTTGCTTTCCTAAACTCAAAGAATGGGAAGCGCAGCAGGGGTCTGTCACAAAGGGAATGTGGCGCGCTCTTAAATGCAAGAGGCATCAGCCTAAATTCTCAGAGCATGTCCCTCATTTGCCCCTTTCTGCGTTTTATTCGTTTCGCTCTGGCATGCAGACTCTAGTCGATGCATTGGTGCGGCAATTGGATGCTGAAATTACAACTAATGCAGAAGCGCTTCACATTGAGCGGCGCGGTGCTGAATGGATTGTGCATTCCACACAGGGCCCTCGCGTTGCAGATGATCTCTGTCTTGCCCTTCCTGCAGCACAAAGTGCGCGTTTATTAAAACCGTTTGTTCCTGATCTTGCTCAAGAACTCGAACAGATTATTTCGTTGGGATTTGCGATCATAAACGTCGGCTATCGGGATTCTGTCCTTCCGTTGCAAGGGTTCGGCTATCTAACGCAGTCTCTAGCAAATGAAGAGGTGTTGGGAAGTGTGTTTGACTCTTCTGTATTTCCTGAGCAGAGCCAAACAGCGCACGAAACGCGCCTTACAATTAAGTTAAGGGATTCTGCCCAGAAAGAAGAAGAAGCGATTCAAAGTGCGCTGAGGGGCGCAAGGCGCCACCTCAGTATCACAAGCGCGCCCGATGCCATTGCGTTCAAGCGTGCCTCTTATGCAATTCCTCAGTATGGCGTTGGCCATTTAGAGAAAATGGTGCGTTTGCAACAGGCCATAAAGGAGCGGTTGCCCACATGTTCTCTTGTTGGCAATTATTTGTCGGGGGTGGCAGTTGATCAGTGTATCGCGCATGCAAAGCATGTGGCGCAAGGGCATTAAATCTTGCATTGCCCATCGGCCTCTAGACCTCGTCACACTTTGCGGCCATGATGAAGTCGCTCTCTGTTAAGCCATTGATCTTATGCGTCCACAGCTGGAGGATCACCTTGCCATACGAGAGGAGAAGGTCGGGGTGATGGCCTTCGTGTTCTGCGAGAGCGCCTATCTTATTTGTGAAGGCAAGCGCCTCTTTAAAGTTTTTAAAACGATATTCCTTTTCCAAATGGTGCTCGTCTACGACTTTCCAGCCCTGCCCGAGTTGTTGGTAAAGCTGTGTTAACGCCTCGCCCTTAAGAGGTGGAACGCCTCCTTTGCATGGGATGCATGTTTTCTTCGAAAGATCGCAATGGAAATTCATGGGATAACTCCTTAGGTTGTAAATAACTTGCGCCCTTTAAGCATGAGATAAAGAACGGGGGTGCAAATGACACTGAAAAACGCTTTATATATAAATGAAAATAGCATGATGGGGGCAAGCTCGGCAATGGACATGTTTAAGCCCCATCCCAAATAGAGAAGATCGATCAACACCGTGTCTACGATCTGGGAAACAAAGGTGGCGCCATTGGAGCGGATCCAGATCCATGAAGGGCCGGTCCATTGTTTGATGGCGGCATAGGTCTGAATTCCGATCATCTGCGCTGTTGCGTACGCAATAAGGGATGAGAAAATGCGTAGGCTGCTTAACCCAAACACGGCCTCAAAAGCGTTTTGCTGAGAGGGGGCTTGAGAGGGGAGCGCGAGAGCTAATTGAATCAAGCCGTAGCTTAAAAGGTTCATGGCAAATCCGATGATGACGATCGTCCGCGCCTTTCTCGCTCCAAAGATCTCTGTCACAAAATCGCTGAGCAAAAATGTCAACGGATAGGTGATTAATCCCACGGGGATGCTCAAGGGAATCAAAGGGAGTGCCCACATTTTTGCAGATAGGATGTTGGAAAGCACCATGAGGATGCAAAAGCTGGCACAGATTGCTGGGTAGAGTGTATTCACTTTCCCCTCCTTAAAAACACTTGGAAGTCTTCCTCGCTGATTGCAGGTTCTCCAGGAGCTACAGTGTCGAGTTTGCCTGTAAGAAGCCACTGTTCTAGTCTTTCGACCTCAGAGTAGAGGTGATCGAACGAGTCTACGATAAACAAGAGCGGTTGGAACCGATCGATTTCAAACGATTGATTCACGACCCACTCCAATTGAAAGCGGTGGCGCTGCACCTCTTGGGCAAGAATGGCATGTTCGATCTCATCTGCGGAGCTGAGTAAACCGCTTCCGTAGACGCGGAGGGACTTTTTTTCTCGCATGAGCCCGAATTCAATGGTAAACCAGAAAAAACGCGCTAAGGCTTGAATATTGCTTTTGATTTTTGCTTTTTTCTCTTCGTTGTTGCTTAAGTGCGTGTGTCTATTGGCAGCCATTTCTGCAAGCGCGCCGAATTTGACTAAGACATCGGCAAACATTTTGTCAGTATGCATCGGGACATGCCCTGCGATGTCGTGAAAAATATCAGGTTCTGGTAAGTAGTTTAAGCTTTGGCTGCTGCGGATTGTGATCGTTGTCGGAAACGCGCGCTGCTTGAGGCTGTCAAAAAATAAAAAGGTGGGCACATAGCCGCTGACAGCTTTTGCTTTAAAGCCTGTAAGCTGTTGCAAAAAGGTGTTTACTTCTTCAAGAGTGGGGATTCGATCTGGATTTAAACAGAGTGAATGGATCCCTTGTTGAAATTGTTTATTTGCAAAGCGTTCCCATTTGGGCTTGAGTCGTGCGTATAGCTCTCTCCATGCCCTTTGGTTGTCTTCATTGTAGAGATGGTAGGGCTGCTCGATAAAGATGCGGCCCTCGCTTTGAGCGTGCTCGATAAAGGGGGCTTTTGTTGTCGTGAGACCTATCCTTGTGTTCTTATCCATAAAAATCCTATAAATCAAAAAAATATTAATAGTTTAGGTGTGCAAATGTAACGCAGCAAATGGTTTGCCGTTAGCACACGAACAAAAAAGTGAATGGAGAATTAATAAGAATAATAAGAACGATAATAGGAAGAAACGAAGAGAGAGAAGCGTGTAGCTTGTGAATGGGTCTTATGAGAGCGCATCTGTATCAGATGTTTAGAGCCGATCATTGTTTTCTCCTAATCTGGATTAGGGTTTTCCTGTCTAAGATTCTAACAAGTTGCATGTTTATTTGTCAAATGCTTAAATGTTGTTTGCTGATTCGGATTTCAGAATAGCTTATTTTAATTTTTTTGAGGTTACAAATGCAACTTGCTAAATCAGACAAACCCCAATTCACACTGCTGCTGTTGCTCGTTTCTTTTGCGTCGGTTGGCGCAGTTCTTTTTACCCCTGCACTTCCTTCTATTACTACGTTTTTTGGTATTTCTGTTGCAGAGGCGCAATTTACAATCACGGCCTATCTGATTGGCTACGCCATCGGACAGCTTCCTTACGGGCCTTTAGCAAATCGCTACGGAAGAAAAATAACGCTATATATTGGCATCAGCCTTGCGATCTTAGGATCCTTACTCTGCGCTTTAGCGGCTCCTTTAATGTCGTTTAGTCTGTTGATTTTTGCCCGCGTTTTGCAGGCGCTTGGCGCGTGTGTGGGATTGAAAATCAGCTTCACAATGATTGCAGATGTTTACGAGCAAACTGAGGCAACGAAAATGATCTCGCGCATCTTGATCGCCTTTGCAATCATGCCAGGGCTAGCTGTTGCTTTGGGCGGCTGGATCACTCATTTGTTGAACTGGCAAAGCTGTTTTTACTTTCTTGGGCTTTTTGGAATCGTTGTGTTATGGCTGTCGACAAAATTACCGGAAACAGCTGCTTCCTTAGATCAGCATGCCCTTAAAGTCTCTTCTATTTTGCATGGATATGCTGTTAAGTTCAAAAATAAGAGGCTTGTCACAAGTGCTCTTATGATGGGATGCGGAACTTCTGTTGTATACGTTTTTGCAGCAAAAGCGCCGTTCATCGGAATCGATCTGATTGGGATGACAACGGATGCTTTTGGTAACTATAATTTGATTCCTCTGTTAGGGATGCTCTTTGGCGCGCTGCTTTCTGCGAAGATTGCTGGGCGTTTTTCCTTGTTGTATTTGCTTTTAACAGGAATTGTGACAGCGCTTGCAATGACATTGACGATGTTAATTCCTTTTTCGATGGGCAAATTCAATGCTCTCACTTTATTTTTCCCTATGTTTCTTATCTACATCGCCCAATCGCTTGTTTTTGCAAACATTTCGTCATTCGGCCTTGCGAGTGCGAAAAACAAGTCAAATGGTTCTGCAGTTTTAAATTTTATTAACTTGAGTACTACTGTTGTAGCCTTGATCCTTTTGGAGTTTATCTATCCAGAATCTGCAATCGTATTGCCGCTGAGCTTTGTGTTTTTCTTCTGTATGATGTTATTTCTGTGGTGGCGATTGAGAAAGTTGAGCGTATCTTGAACTCCCTGCGCTGATGAGCGCAGGGATAGATTGAAGCAATTAGAACGAAAGAGCTGCGGTGATGCCGAGGCCCTGTAGGTCGTAATTGTAGTAGTTGGTGAAGTTTTCTGCGTCTGCAACATCATCTGGGAAGATCACGCGTGCAAGGCCTCTTACGTAGGTGTTAAACTCGTAGGTAAGGCCGAGTGAAAAGCCGACGTGGGTGCCAAGGATCACATAGTTTAATCCCGCTTTTGCATGCAGAGCAGGAACCGTTCTCCATGTTTTTTCATCTTTTACAGTGAGAAGTGGATCTTCATCGTATTCGTTTGATTCTTTCACTCCAGCGTGGCCCATTAAAATACTTCCTGAAAAAAGAGCATTTAATGTGAGCGCATGAGAAATCGTGGAAGAATATGTGCCTTGGTAGATGTTATAATCCACACCTATTCCCATTTGAGGGCCGATGCCAGCTACTCTTGATCTTTGGCGGATCGAGCCGTGAGCTGTGGCTCCTTCAAGGTGATAACGGTAATGTTCGGTGAGTCTTAAGTAGGCAAGTTCTAAGCCCGGTTGCAGATAGAAGTAAACGCCTTTGTTATTTACAATTTGTTGTGAGAAGTTTAAATCTAAACGTTGATACAACAAGTTTAACTTTGAAGTTGCAGAACCATGGTAATTCTCAAAACGACTTGCAAAATCAGGACCTCCAAGTGTCGCCCATAAAAAATCACCAGAGGAGCGACGGGACTGATCTGCTTCAAACCGTGTATAGAAAGCTTGAACTTCCCGATTGTTTTCACAGAACGCATATTCGACGCCTAAGCGGAATGCAGGCTCAAATCCAAAGTCATTGTTTTTTCTGACGCCATTGGGATAGGTCGTAGATGTAGGAGACTCGATGACAAAGTAGGTGTCATCAAAAGTGGGTAATAGATAAAGAAATGTTCCGGAAAATCTCCAAGCTTCAGGACAAGGGAGGCTCGGGACAAGAGTCTGCATTTGAGATGCGGGCGATTGTGCAGATCCGCTCATGCTATTGGAGCTGTAATCGGTTTGTTCAGTTGCTAAATTGGGACTGGAATCAGCGTTTGCAGTGGCTAAAAGCAAGCTGAAAGCTAAAGTGGTTAATGCTGTGTACGTTTGAAAGCGTTTCTTCATAAGTAGAATCCTAAGTTTGATCATCGTGTAGCTAAAATCAGGAAAGCTTCATGGATAATGAAGCATTCCTTTTGCCAACTATACTGGTAATCAAATTTTAGAAAAATAAATTTTGCTGATGGGGCAGAGATAGGGGATTTAAGTGAGACTAAACACGATTTTTAGGGCGCTCTCAACGCGCGCAAGTGTTTCTTCGTCGATTTGTGCAAGTTTATTTAAAATGCGCGACTTGTCAATTGCTCGGCATTGATTAAGCATGACTTTACCAAGTTTTCCATTAAGAGAGATTTTGACTTCAAAAGGATATACGGTTTTGACTTTACTTGTGATCGGAGCTACGATCACTATATTTGCGATTTCATTGCCGATGTCATTGGAAATTATAAGTCCAGGTCTTGTTTTTTTAGTTTCCTGTTCAACGGTGGGATCCAGATTTACCCAGTAGATTTCACCTCGTTTTGGAAAACTACTTTTTTTACCATTCATTAGATCCGTCATTGATTGTGTTTTTCCAGTCTTCCATTGAAGTTTGCTGTCCCTCGTCTTCATTAGATGCGAGGTACGCCTGTTTGAGCTCTTCTTTTTTTGAAGCTAACTCTTTGCGGATTGCATTGCTAACAAACTGGCTCATTTCACGCCTTTTAACAAACGTATGGAGATCTTGCGAAACATCAAGTGGAATGGAAAAGGTCTGATTGATTTTTTTTGATTCTTGCTTTTTCATGTCTTCATTATAACATGAAGTCTATTATTTATGTAATATGTAATTGGTAATGGCTTGTTTTTCTTCTAAAGCTCTAATTTTCAGCGACTTGCGTATTTTAGTCGCGATAGACAATAGGATGCAGGGTGTCGTTCAGGCTGTCGCCGAATACGTAGCCGAGCCGCTTCCAGGCGTGCGTGTGGGGGTCTTTATTTTCCAAATGGTAGATTGCCTGTTTAGGGGCGTAGGCGACAAGAAGCCAGCGGAAGTGCTGCAGTTGAAACAGAAGATTCCAAGAGATAGGAAGCTGCGGAGAGAAGAAGACCACATTGCCCTCTTTTAAAGGAAATGGGCACTGAGATGTGTCGATAGAAGAGGGGATCGTTCCTCCCGAGAGGCAGATGAGAAATGCGCCGCTCAGCGGTTTTGCGCTGCTGAGAAGAGAGAGGGGAGCTGGACTGGAAAGGGGGGTTGCGATCCCATCGGGACATAGATATTGGTCGAAGGCGATCCGGAACAAGTGGGTCTGCAGAAGGTCGGCTGCGACCTCTGCAAAGGTGTTTTTAAAGGCCCATTTTTTAATGAGGGCGTTTTCTCTCCATAAATCGTAGCCTGCTTGAAATGTCTCGATGCAAGAGGGGCTCTTTGCGACAAGTCTTTGGGATAAGGTCTCATCGATCTCTTTTTGAAGCAGCGTTGCTTGCTCAAGAGAGAGGAGTCCATCAAACTCGATGTAGCGGTTTTTGAAAAAAAAATCTCGATGTTCAAGGGTTACTGCGTGGCGCATAATCTCTCCAATGCCAAGTTGACGTGATCCTGTGATGTAAAGGCAGAGAGACGGACGTATCCCTCGCCTTGAGAGCCAAAGCCTCTTCCTGGGATCGAAATGAGATGGTATTTTTCGAGCAGGTGGTCGAAAAACTCCCAGGAGCTCATCTTTTGCGGGGTTTTCCACCAAAGATATGGGGAATCTATGCCGCCATAGCAGGTGTAGCCGAGTTGAGCGAGACCCTCTTTTAGTCGGCTTGCAGCCAAAAGGTAGGTCGTGATTTGATCTTTAGTTTGTTGTTGCCCCTGAGGGGTGAAAACGGCCTCAGCTCCTCGTTGAATGGGGTAGGAAGCTCCGTTGAATTTCACCGATTGTCTTTTATCCCATAGAGCATTAAGAGAAACTTTTTTTTCTCCCAGCCATGCCTTGACGCTTTTGGGAAGAACTGTATACCCACAGCGCAGTCCTGTGAATCCTGCAGTTTTGGAAAAACTGCGAAATTCAATAGCACACTCTTTGGCGCCCTCTATTTCATAAATTGTCTTAGGGACGTCTTTTGAAGTAATGAAGGCTTCGTAGGCGTGATCTAGGAGGATAAGGGCTTCTTCTTTTAAGGCGTAATCGACCCAGGCCTTAAGCTGTTCTCGCGTGAAGGCGATCCCTGTGGGATTACTGGGAGAGCATAGGTACAGGATGTCGCAATGGACGTCAGGAGGAGAGGGGCAAAATCCATTTTCTTCTGTGCAAGGGATTAAAACGATGTGTGTTTTTCCGGCCATCATCACGGAGTCGAGATAAGCGGGGTAGGTCGGATCGAGAATCCCTACGGTGGTAGAGGGGATGAACAGTTCTTGAATATTGGCAGTATCTCCTCCTGCCCCTTCAGAAACGAAGATCTCATCGGTTGCGATGCCGACAGAAGAAAACGCATGCGTTGCGATCGCCTCGCGTAAAAACAGATACCCGTTAGAAGGACCATAGCCGCGCATTTTCCCCGCTTCTCCCATTTCTTGAACGGCTTGAACAATCGCTTCGCGGATCATCGGCGCTATCGGCAAACAAACATCTCCCACTCCAAAATTGAGGACTTCAATAGAGGGATCGCGGCTTTTGAGATCGGCTAGCTTTGCGTCGATGATGGGAAAGATATATTCCCGGTGCTGCTCTTGGAAATAGGGGATGAGTGTAGCCATAAGATACTCTTGGGATTGGGTTCCGAGTATGGTGCTCCAAGGCATAAAAGTAAAGGGATCTTATAGTAGAGAGTTTTTCATTTTAATTGATTATTATTTATTTTTTGATTATGTGGCATTCATGGGCGTATCATGTAATTAAGAGGTCTCATGGATATCCGCAGGTCTAAGTTTTGGGCGTATCTCATTGGAGGGGTCTATTTTACCCTTCCCGCAGCACATTTATTAGCTTTGCCTGAAATGGAGGGTATCGCCGCAGGGACAGCAGGAATCTCTTCTCCTGATTCTAGTACGCTGATCATTGAAGCTTCTGATAAAGCGATCATTAACTACAAAAGTTTTAATGTTGGGAAAAAAGAGCGGGTGAAATTTGTACAGCCGAGCGCTTCTTCGACGGTGTTGAACCGGGTGAGAGGAGGGGATCCAAGTGCGATTTTCGGCCAGATGGATGCGAATGGAAAGGTCTTTTTGATCAATCCCAAAGGTGTGCTTTTTGGTCCCGACTGCATGGTGAATGTGGGGTCTCTTGTGGTCTCGACTCTTAACATCGCCGACGCGGATTTTTTAAATGAGCGGTATGATTTTGTTTTAGACAGCGGCAGCGAGGGGGCATCGATTGTCAATCAGGGCTCTTTAAATGTTTCAAAAGAGGGCGCTATTGCTCTATTAGCCGCTCAAATTCGCAATGAGGGCACGATTGCAGCGCAAGCGGGAAAAGTGGTGGTGGCCTCTTCTGAAAAAGTGACTTTGGATTTTGGGGGCGATCAGCTCATTAGTTTTGTGTTAGATGGGGATTTGCCAAGCGCTTTTATCTATCAAGGGGGACAGATTGAGGCTCCGGAAGGAGAGGTTCATCTAAGAGCAAAAGCTGCGCGCGAGGTGATCCAGCGCACGGTAAATACGGATGGGTTTAGCGAGGGAAGCGAGATCGTTGTTGAAGACGGACTGATATCGATTGTGGCAGATGGGCATATCTATGCGCGTACCATTCAGGTCGACGCATCGCAGATTGAGATTACATCAGCGGATTTGACAGCTTATGAAGACCTATCTATTTATGGGGCGAGCAGTATTAAGTTGCGCGATGCTTTGGATCATCCGTTGAGAACAGTGGCCTACCGCGATTTTTACATGGAATCGGAGGCAATTGATATTTTCGCCTTTGCAGATCCCAATACGGCCATGGCAAGCGGCAGGCATTTGAATTTTGCAAGTGAAAATGAGATCTCTGCGGATGGACATTTTTTTGCAGGTGGAGACTTTGTTTTTTCCCGCCCAAGCGGCGGACATGCAGATTTTCGCAGCCTTGTCGACCCGGTGATTAGTGCGACGGGATCTGTATCGTTTGGTGCCTATAGCGGGGTGTCGCTTTTGGTTCAAAGTACAGGGAGGATCACTCCGACGGGCGCTATTGTGATTACATTTAAGGATACTGCGGTGACAGCTGGAACTGAGTCTGCGACATTGAATACAGCAACCTCATTAATTTTGCGCGCAGGTCTCGGGGCTTTGGATGGAACATACGTGGGCGCGGTATTTCCTGTGCCTCCCAATACGACACAAGGCGGTGCCACTTTTACGAATACGGGAACTCTTGCAGGCAATGACATCACCTTTACCGGAGCTACAATTACATTGAATAGCACGCCGGGTCCCTCGGGCCAGGTGATTATGGCAGCCCCTGGGGGGATAGTCTTTGGCGCCAATACGACGATTAATGCCGAAGGCGGACAGGTCACATTGTCCAACAACATTAATGGCGATATCCCCGGGCGCACGCTGACAATTAACGCGGGAGCCAATGGTTTGGGTGCTGCGATTAACATTACAGCTGCAATTGGAAATACTCAACCTCTAGGAGCCCTTACTTTTAACACTCAAGGGGATATTAATGTAACAGGTGCGGTGACGCTGGGTGCAGCTAGCGTGTGGACATCTCAATTGGGAGCGATCACTATTGGCGGCGCTTTAAATGCCAATGCGGTGGTTCCTGCGGTGACGTTTACGGCGTCAACAGGAGGATCAGGGGCGCTAAGCTTTAATTCGATAGGAGCGAGCGATCCTTTGGGTGCATTAGGTTTTACGACAGAAGGAGGCGCTATTGCATTTAACGGAGCTGTAACCCTTGGTGGAAACGCGACGATTAATACCTCTTCTGGAAACGTGACCTTTTTCGGAAATGTCAATGGTGATATTTCTGGGCGCACGTTAACGATGAATACAGGCGCCGGCAGCATCATTTTCCAAAACAACTTGGGAAACACACAGCCTCTTGGCGCTCTCACATTGACGACAGGCAACGGGAATATTTCATTTAATACCGTGGGAGGCATCACGACATTAGGTGGCGCGACAGCCCTTGTGACAACCGGTGGTGCTGTGACGTTTAACCAAGCACTTAACGGAGATATTCCGAGTAGAACTTTGAGTGTGACGTCAGATTCGGGAAATATCTCGTTTAATTCTATTGGAACTGTGGGCGCAGCCATCCCTCTTGGAGCCCTTTCGACGATCACGACAACGGGAAGTGTTTCGTTTACAAATGGGGTTGTTTTGGGAGGGGCGACAACGCTGAATATTGGAACAGGCTCGATCACCTTTAGCTCCACACTTGATGGTGATATCACCCCTCGTGCCCTTACGATCAACAAAGCTTCAGGTGCTGTAGGCAATGTGACCTTTTCAGGCGCTGTTGGAGGCATTAGTCCTTTGGGGACGCTTGCCATAAGTACAAACGGTGCTCCGATCACATTTAGCAATACCTTCAACTTTTCCTCTCCTGTCACAGCTTCTACGATTTCAACTAATTCCGGAGGAGCAGCCGGTGGTGCCGTGACATTTGCTAGTGGAGCTGGCAGTAATGTGGTCATTGGAGGGGCTTTAACCATCACAACAACAGGGGGAAGTGGGTTCGCAGGCGGCGCTGTCACCTTTGGAAACGTGACAGGGGGGATGTATGCAGATATCCCAGCTACACGTGCTCTTACTGTCAACTCAGGATCAGGTGCCATTACGTTTAATGCCACGCTTGGCAGTGTGGCCACTTTGGGGGCGATCACTCTCAATGCGAGCTCAGGCGTGATTTCTTTTAATCGGCCGGTAACGCTTGGCGGGTTGTTGACAATGAACGCTGTGAGCGGAGCTATTAATTTTGGAGCATTAAGCACGCTAGACAGCGATGGGGTGGCAAGAGGTGTTACGATCAATAAAGGAGGCGCGGGTGCCACGACGTTTGGTGCAATAGTAGGAGGAACGAATCCGATTGGAGCTCTTACTTTTACTACAGGCGGTGCTTCTGTTTCCTTTAACAATTCTTTAGTGATTGCAGCAAATTCCACGATCAACTCGGCTGGCGGCGCTGTGAGCTTTGGAACGTTGGGAACGCATAATGTCAATGGAGATATCCCCGGACGCACGCTGACAATTAATGCGGGAAGTGGAAATGTGGCCTTTTCAGGCTCGATGGGTAATACGCAGCCTTTGGGAGCGATTGCCATTACAACGACAACAGGGAACATTGGCCTTGCGACCGTGGGAGGCAGTGTCACTTTGGGGGGTGCTGCGACGCTGACATCGATAACAGGTACTGTAAGCGTAGGGGCTATGGGAGTTCTTTCTCCCATTAATAGCGATGGCACGCCGCGTAACGTGACAATCACAACTTCAGGAACATCGCCTGCTGGCTCAATCACTTTTTTTGGCCCTGTCGGGACTATTAATCCTCTAGGGGCTTTATTAATTGGAACCGAGGGGGGATCTGTCACCTTTAGCGGGGCTACTGTCCTTGGCGGGCTTACCACATTGAATGTTGGAGCGGGTAACATTTTATTCTCAAGTACGTTGGATAGCCAAGTGCCCACTGTTGCTTTGACGATTAACAAAGAACCAGGCGGAACGGTGTTGTTTTCAGGGACCGTAGGTGCTAATGGGCCATTAGGTGCTTTGACATTTATTACGGATGCTGTGCCGGTGACCTTTTCGAGTTTTCTTAATTTTACAGGGATAAGCTCTATCGTTACGAATTTGGGAACCTCAGGCGGTGCTGTGACCTTTGGCGGCGCTGTCACGATGGGAGCTGCTCTTACCGTCACCACAAATGGCGCTGGCGGTGGAGGGGCAGGGGATGGCTCGGTGTCTTTTGGTGTGATTAACGCAGATGTTCCTGCCACACGAGCGTTAACTGTCAATTCAGGCGCGGGCTCCATCAGCTTTAACGGAGTTGTCGGCACTTCAACGACTTTGGGCGCGATCACGTTGAATACGAGCTCTGGCGCCATCAGCTTTAATCAGCCTGTGAGACTCGGGGGGACAGCAACGTTTAATTCCACCACAGGTGCCATCTCATTTGCAGCTGCTGCCACTTTAAATAGCGACGGGACGGCGCGCGCTGTGACAATCAATAAAGCAGGAAGCTCTGCGGTTACATTTGGCGGGCCTGTAGGAACGGGATCTGCTATTGGAGCGTTGACCTTTACAACGGCAGGTGCTGCCGTATCCTTCAATGATTCTCTTGTGATTGGGGGGAATTCAACAATCAATTCATCAGGTGGAAGTGTCGCTTTCGGCGCTGCAGCGGGCCATAGTGTCAACGGAGATATTCCAGGGCGCACCCTTACAGTAAATGCTGGAATCGGAAACATTACTTTCAATGGATCGCTCGGAAATGCGTTGCCGCTTGGAGCTCTTGCATTTACGACAAGTACAGGAAACATTGGTCTTTCTGTGCTAGGCGGCAGTGTGACTTTGGGGGGCGCTGCAACGCTCACAACTATAGGAGGTAATGTCAACATTGGAGCGATGGGCGTTTCCTCTTCGATTAACAGCGATGGCGCGCTGCGCAACCTGACGGTGACAACAACAGGGACCGCAGGAGCAGGATCTCTTACTTTCTGGGGGCCCGTTGGAAATGTCAATCCGCTCGGTGCTGTGTTGATATCGACAGAAGGGGGCTCTATCACCTTTAATAACGCAACCACTTTGGGCGGGTTAACAACCCTTAATGTGGGCGTCGGCAGCGTTTCTTTTGCGAGCACGTTAGATAGTGAGGTCCCGGCAGTTTCTTTGACAATTAACAAAGAAAACAGTGGATCGGTGCAGTTTTCAGGGGCTGTCGGAAGTGTGGGGCCGCTTGGTGCGCTGAGTGTCACAACCTCTAATGTTGATGTGACCTTCAGCAGTTCCGTTATGCTAGCGGGCAACGCTGCGATCAGCACGAATGGAGGGAACATTATCTTTAGCGGGGCTGTTAATAATACAACAGGTCTAAGCACTCTTTCTCTTAATTCAGGCGCGGGAGCGATTACATTTAATGATTCTTTGGGAAATTTACAGCCCTTTGGTCCGATCACCATGCTTTCGACGTTAGGAGCCATCGGCCTTAATGCGATGGGAGGGTCTACGAATTTAGGCGGTAATGCCAGTTTTTCTTCCAATGGAGGGAACATCACATTTACTGGCAATGTGAATAGTACAGTTTCTGGAATTACTCTAAGCGCTTCGACATTTGGAACGGGAACGATCCAGTTTAATGGTGTAGGAAATCTGCTCCCATTAGGAGCGCTAAATTTGACCACTCAGAATGGGAGCATCACGTTTAATGAAGCGCTAAAGCTAGGGGGCGCTGCCACAATTATAACAGCTGCAGGAGGGATTGCATTCGCCTCGACAATTGATAGCGATGGCACCCCGAGAGCGCTCACTGTAAGTAAGACGGCAGCAGGAGGAAGTATCCTTTTTTCCGGCGCTGTCGGAAGTAAGAGCTCCCTTGGAGCTTTATCCCTTAGTTCTACTGGAGCTAGTGTGACCTTTGCAAGCACACTGCGTTTTGGTGCTGCAAGCGCAATCAGTACTGTCAATGGAGGCGCCTTAACTTTTACAGGAGCTGTCGTTGCTGGGGGAGATACTCAGATCACGACAAACGGGGGCGCTGTCAGCTTTGGAAGTACGGTGAACGCGGATGCCGCGGGTTTAAGGATTTTAAATATTGATGCGGGCTCAGGAGCCTTGAGTTTTACAGGCGCCATTGGAGCTTCTCAATCCTTTGCTCAGCTTGTTCTCAATTCAAGTTCTACTGTGAGCGTCGCTAATATCGGCGGGGGAACAAGCGGTTCTTCCACAAGTGTTTTTATCGGCAATAACGAGGTGCCAACCACAATTACCTTTACGGGAACGACCTATCAAGGGGAAAACCAAAATTATACAGCAAGCACAGCGTTTAATTTTACAAATACAAATCCGATCCAGCTGATTACTAATGGCTCTGCAATCCAGTTTACGGGTGCGCCGATCAATCTCTCGGGTGATTTTACCGCGCGCAGCTTCAATGGAAATATTCTTCTTACTAATCTTCTGAATGTAGGTGCCGGTTTAAGGAACGTGACTGTCAATGCAGGCACAGGCAAGGTCACGATGAACAGAGTGGGAACAGCGCTGGGACAATTCAATGTAACGCTGCTCGGCGAGCCAGGAGGTCTTCCTGGAGATCTGACTTTACAAGGGCCGATTTTCACAGCGACTTTGATCGGCTACGGAGATGATGTGCTTCTCAATAATACGATTTCTGCGGGAACTGTCTCTTTAAATGCTCGTGTTAACGTAATGAATTTGACAACGCCCTTCACTGTGACAACGAGCAGCCAAGCTCTTTTCAACGCGATGTTTGGATCTGTTGGAACAGTTGTAAGCGGGATTCAGATTGCAAGCGGAGGTACGACCTATGCAGGCGCACCTGTTTTTGCCAATTTCAATGGAACAGGGAGCACTCCGATTGCCAATCCAGCGAATATCCCCTGTCAAATCCGTTACAATGGAACCGATGCATTCCCGACACATCCCTGTGCAACAGGTTCGGGCCCTCCAGGCCCTCCAGGACCGCAGGGGCCAGCAGGTCCGCAAGGTCCCGCAGGGGTTTGTCCTGATTGCCACTCTTCGAAGCATAAGCATCATGGCAAAAAAAGAAGAGGGGTTAACATCCAGTACTTTTACTTACCCGGGATTTATAACTTTCAATATGACCTCGGCAGCAATTACTTCTTTTTGCAAGACTGGCTTGATCCCACCTATATGACGGCATCTACTTACTTGCCTGCCTATTGGGTTGCATCCGGCAGTTAAGGACCCGGGGCAGGGACAAGGATCGTGATCGAGTCTTGATTAGAGGGATTCAAGATAATCACTTGCCCAGAGCCAAAAGAAACCTGTCCCTGTTTGGCAAATATTTTTCCCTCGTTGGAAACACGAAATCCTAAAATGACGGCATCTCCTGTCGTCGCCGTGATGGTCCCTTGATTGTCTACGCCATTTTGTGTTGTCCCAATAAAGGTGATATCTCCTCCAAAAAGAAAGGATTGGTCGTCTGGATTGAGAGTGGATGCTAAGAAGGTGGTTGTTTGTATGCTGCCGCTAGTTCCAATCACAATTCCTTCGGCATTTACAAAATAAACTGTTCCATTAGACTGTATTTGCCCAAGGAGTTCACTTGGCAGGGTTCCAACCACACGGTTAAGGACTGCAGAGGTTGTGGAGGGGAGTTGAAAGAAAACGTGATCTGTGGGATCGAGTGAAAAGCTGTCCCAATCAATGATGGTCCGATCGGAGGTGCATTGATAGGTTGTCGTTCCCTGGCTAGATGAGCTAATGTTCATGTTTCCGGAAAGGACGCTGGGATGAGTGGGCATGGCATAAACAGAGGCGATGCCGCTTATAGATAGCATGCTGATAAGTCGTTTAAGTGTTCGCATGGATTTTAAGTTCCTTATTTTACTGAGATTGATCAAATAAGAGCTCTCCTTGCTCTCCGTTCATGGCGCTGTTATCGACAGTGCCCGAATAATTAAGGGTGCGCCCTCCAAAGATTTGGACCCGTCCGCCATTTCCTTGGTAGTGTCCTCCTGTCGCATGGATTGTGCCATAGAAGCTTGTCGTGTCACTTGCAAAGAGAGTCACAGGACCTGCATCTCCAAAATAGATGGCATTTGTCCGGATGAGAGCTCCTGCTGCAACTGTTGTGTTTTCTGCATTCATCATGGTGGGAAAAGAGCCATTAAATCCCCCTCCAATAAAGAGCATGCCTCCTCCTGAAGCCCCAGAGCAGTCCATCACCGCTCCGTCATTGATGTTCAGATTTTTTCCTAAGACTTGAATCACACCTCCCGTGGAGTTAGCATTAGACGCTCTCATCATTCCTGAAACGGTTGTAGAGCCGCTTACACTCTCTAGGCGGATTGAGCTTTGATGAGAATTGCTACCGGTGGCGATGATCGTTCCTTGTTGGAGAATTCCTGTTGTGTAGAGAGAGCCATCGGCTTGTAGAGAATGTCTGATGGCATTTAAGGTCCCTTTTTGATCAATTCCTGTCACTGCGTTTTGAGATCCTCCTTGAGAGAGGATTTCAAGAGTGGGGTGATTTATGGAGTTTAAGATGACATGTTGAGCTGCTGCAATCGAAATGGTTCCGGCATTTGCAGAGATCACTCCTGCATTCTCAACATGAAATCCTAAAAGCTGCACATGGGAATTATCGCTTGTGATGGATCCATAATTAACAACGCTGGCTTCTTTGCCAAAGAACTGCATGTTGTGATGCGATAGAAAATCGGTATCAGAAACGTCCAAGGAGGAGAGAACAATACGGCTCGCACCGATTGTTGCCTCACCTGTGATTGTGAGTCCCTCAGAATTAATGAGAAAGAGATCCCCATTAGCGTGAAGATTGCCTAGAACTATGTCAGCAGATCCTCCTGTTACACGGTTTAGAACAGCAAATGAGGGATCGCTCATTTGAAAATAAGTGCTCTCAGCCGTATCGATCGAAAAAGAATCCCATTCGATAATGGTTTTAGCATCTTCACAATAAAGGGTCAAAGAACCTGGGGTAGCATCATCGATCGTAACAGTTCCTGAGATCACAACAGGATGAGAAGGGTTAGCTAAAAGCAAACCAGTTGCTGTCAGGGTTGCAGCGATAACAAGAGCTTTGATGCGCATAAAAGGCCTCCATGTTCGAGGTGCAGTTCCAAGAATTGTTATCCCTTTGAGGCTGAAATGCAATAAAATTTAGACAAATCGATGAAAAATTAAGCGCGGGTGTTGAAATAATAATTAAGATTCTCCTATAACGTGGATATTCAGCCTCACATAGATGACACACATGCATTTAATTTTAGCTCTGCTTCTACTTTTTTCTCCTTACCTTGCAGCATCGAGCTTCACTTCTCCGCCGGCATCGACCTCTGCTGGGGTTGTTGAAAGGCAGATTGAAAAGGAATATGAGGCAAAGCCTTTAGAGCCGCGCAAGGATGTGCCTCTTCTTGAAATTGATCTACCCGAAGATCAGCTCTACATGAAATCGGGAGCCACGATCGATCTTAAAGCAGTAGAATTTAAAGGCAATACTCTTCTTTCTGATAGGGAATTAATGAAACTTACCGTTCCTTACCTCTATCGCAAAGTGACCATGCGTGAAATCCGTGAGTTGTGCATCTCGATTCAAAAACTCTATGTCAAGCAAGGTTATTTTCTTGCGAGAGCTTTTCCTCCTGCGCAAAAAGTCCAGGATGGGGTTTTAACCCTGCAAATTGTGGAAGGATCTCTTGGCAAAGTAACGGTGGTCGGCAATCACTATTATAAATCGAGTTTCATTGCTGCTTTTTTTCGACATTTAAAGGGCAAGCCGATCCAGTATGATGAGATTATTAAAGCGGTCATGCTTGCCAATGACAACACGGACCTCACAGTGGGTGTTGTGTTCGAAAAGGGTGAAGAAAAGGGGACTGCGGACATCATCGTCCGCGTTGTGGACCGCAACCCGGTGCATGGTTATATCGACTACAACACCTATGGATCGCATGCCAATACCTATCAAAGAACCGGTCTAAAGCTTGACTACGGAAATTTACTCATGAATGGCGATACCTTTACTGCCATTCAAGTGTTGGGCTTGCCTTTTGATCATTTGCAATTTTACGATCTGATTTACTCGCTTCCCCTCAACCATCGGGGAACATCGATGAGTCTTTCCTATCTCTATTCGAATTTCCAGGTAAATCGGGATAGTTCGTTAGATCCTTCGGGAAGGTCGATCATTGCAGGGATCAACGTGCAGCAGGCAGTCATTCGGACGAAAAATATCAGCGCGAACGTGTCGTTTGAATTCGATTATAAGCAGATTTCTAACTTGTTTCACAATCGAGTGATTTCAATTGATAACCTCCGGCTGCTCTTAGGCAATTTTTACATCGATGCCTTTGATGGCTGGAGAGGACGCAATGTCGGAACCTTTCAGTTGTCATGGGGAATTCCCGATTTTCTCGCATCGTCCAAGCCTGTAAGCCCTCATGCGAGCCGCGAGGGATCGGGCGCACGTTTTGTTTATCTCAATTTGGATTACAAGAGAATCCAAGAGATCACCTCCACTCAGTATTTTGTCTTTAATTTTGCAAGCCAGTACTCGTTTAATAAACTACCCCTCTCTGAGCAGTTTTATATCGGAGGGATGGACACTGTGCGCGGATATGCAATGGCAACAGCGCTGGGAGAGCAGGGGTACTACGGGAATTTTGAGTACCGCTTCCCAATCCCGTTTCTTAAAGATTTCAAGCTTCCCAATTCCCATCGCAAGCTTAGCGGACTCGTGCAGCTCGTTGGCTTTCTCGATACAGGAGCTGTGTATACAAAAGGCAATGACCCTTTTCATGAACATGCGCCGGTCTACCTAACAAGTACTGGGGTCGGCTTAAGAATCATTAATTTCTATCGTTTTAACTTCAATTTCGATGTGGGCTTTGGGTTGTCTAAAGCGCATCGGCCTTCGAGCTCTGTTCTCTATTATCGTCTCAGTTATACTCTTCTTTAAACAGTGTGCATTTTTGCATCCTCTTTATAGCATGGAACTGTTTAGTTTTTCTCAATAATATTGCAATAAGTTGTTGTTTTCTTTCGCTATGCATCTCTAATTTTAATTGATTATTAATTACAATATAATTTATATATCTATTTATGGGTGTATTATATTTATATGAGAGGTGTTATGCGTATTAATAAGTCTTTGTTTTGGGCATATATTATTGGAGGGATTTATTTTACGCTGCCCCCAGCGCATTTGGCAGCGCTTCCTCAAGTGGAAGGTACTGCCAGTGGAACTGCTAACTTTACAACTCCTGATTCCAACACACTCATTATTGAAGCGGGCGATAAATCGATCATCAATTACCACAAGTTTAACGTGGGAAAAAAAGAGCGGGTGCAGTTCGTTCAGCCGAGCCAATCAGCGACGGTGCTCAATCGGGTTAAAGGAGGCGATCCTAGCTCGATTTTAGGAAAAATGGAGTCCAACGGAAGGGTTTTTTTAATCAATCCGAAGGGAGTTATTTTTGGTCCTGGTTCTCAAGTGAATGTGGGCTCGCTTGTGGTTTCGACACTCAATATTGCCGATCAAGATTTTTTAAACGATCGCTATGATTTTATCCTGGAAGAGGGCTCCGAAAAGTCTCTGATACTCAACCAAGGAGCTCTTAGCGCTGCAGCGGGAGGAGACATCGCTCTATTAGGCGGACAGGTGCGCAATGAAGGGATGATTTCAGCTCAGGCAGGCAAAGTGGTATTAGCCTCAGCTCAAAAGATCACGCTCGATTTCTCAGGAGATCGGCTCATTAGCTTTGCGCTCGATGGAAATTTGCCGAGTGCATTTATCTCTCAAGAAGGACAGATTGAAGCTCCAGAGGGTGAGGTGTATTTAAAAGCAAGAGCTGCTCGTGAAGTGATCCAGCGCACAGTCAATACAGATGCTTTCATCGAAGGAAATGAGATTATTGAAGAAGATGGGGTGATATCGATCGTTGCAGACAGCCGCATCTATGCGAAAAACATTCAGGTGGATGCCTCTCAGATTGAAATCACCTCCGCGGAACTGCTCGCCTCAGAAGATTTAACCATAAACGCAAGAGACAGCGTTAAGCTGCGCGATGCTCTAGACCATCCGCTACAGACGATTGCGTACCGCGATTTTAACATGTTTTCCGATTCGATTGATATCTTCGCATTTGCCGATGAGTATACGGCAATGGCATGCGGTCGTAATTTAAAGTTTGCAAGTGAAAATGAGATTTCTGCAGATGGACACTTCTTTGCAGGCGGAGATTTAGCTTTTTTAAGGCCAAGCGGCGGAAATGCAGACTTCCGCAGCTTAGTTGACCCGGTGATCAGCGCGACAGGCTCTGTCACATTCAATGCCTACAACGGCGTTTCTTTGTTAGTCCAAAGTACCGGAAGAATTACTGCAACAGGTCCGATCACAATTACATATAAAGATACAGCCATCACATCAGGAACCGAGTCTGAGACATTAAATACACAGTCTTCTTTGATTTTGCGCGCTGGATTAGAGATGCTCGATAGCTCTTATACAGGATCTGTGCTGCCCATTAGTTCAATGATCGCTCAGACAGCTCAGTCAGCCGGGGGATCGACGGTTAATTATGTCGGTGCGACGACGGGAACGGATATCACCTTTACCGGGGGAACGATCACATTAAATAGCTCGCCAGGTCCAGCGGGGCAGGTGATCATGGCAGCTCCTGGCGGTATCTTTTTTGGAGATAACACCACGATTAATGCCGAGGGCGGCCAAGTCATTTTGTCTGATAATATCAACGGCGATATTCCTGGCAGAACGCTCACAATTAACGCAGGGACCAATGGCTCCCAAGGAACCCCGTCGATTAACATTACAGCGCATGTGGGCAATTCCCAGCCATTTGGAGCTTTGACATTCAATACAAAAGGCGACATTGCAATCAGCGGTAATGTCACTCTGGGGGCGCCAAGTGTTTGGGCCTCGCAAGCCGGAAATATTTCAGTAAGCGGAGCGATGAACGGTCTTTTGGTCGTGCCTGCGATCTCATTTGCTGCATCAACGGGCGGATCGGGAACGATGAGCTTTAATTCTGTTGGAGCGACAGATCCTCTAGGAACTTTTGGGTTAATGACCGAAAACGGAGATATTCTTTTTAACGGACTCTTTACCTTGGCTGGAAATACGACGATTAATTCATCAGCCGGGACTGTGACATTTACAGGAAGCGTCAATGGCGATATCTCTGGAAGAGCGCTTACGATGAACACAGGCAGTGGAGATATTATTTTCCAAAGTAATTTAGGCAACGCACAGGCTTTGGGCACCCTTTCGTTGACAACCACATCGGGCAATATTTCCTTTAACACAGTCAGTGGCACGACAACGTTGGGGGGCTCTACAACGCTTGTGACAGCAGAAGGTTCTGTCGCCTTTAATCAAGCCCTCAATGGCGATATCCCAGGAAGAGCGTTGAGTATTTCAACAGATACAGGCTCGATTGCATTTAACAAGATCGGAACAGCTGGAAATGGGATCCCGCTGGGAGCCTTTTCCACACAATCCACATCGGGCAATGTCACCTTTAATCAAGCGGTCATTTTAGGCGGGCCTACTTTATTAAATATTGGAACAGGATCCATTGATTTTAAAGACGCTCTAGATAGCGATATCACTCCGCGGGCGCTCACAATTAGTAAAGCCTCTGGCGGCGCAGGGGATGTGACATTCGAAGGAGCCTTTGGAGGGTCAAGCCCGTTGGGAACGCTGACATTTAATACCAATGGCTCAAGCGTTTTCTTTAACAATACGTTTAATTTCTCTTCCGCTGGCGCAGTGTCTACCATTGCAACAAATTTAGTGAGCGGCAATGGAGGAGCGGTCACCTTTGCGTCCACTTTAGGCAGTAATGTGGTCATTGGCGGCGATCTTGTGATCACGACAACAACAGGCAGCGGCTTTAAAGGCGGCGCTGTTACGTTTGGAAATACATCCGGGTCTATGTATGCAGATATTCCAGCAACACGGATGCTCACGGTGAATTCTGGCAAAGGCGATATCACCTTTAATGCAACGCTTGGAAATATCACAACCTTAGGAGCCATCTCGCTCAATGCAAGCTCAGGAGCCATTGCATTTAATCAGCCCGTTACCTTAGGGGGATTGCTCACGATGAATACCCTCACTGGAGCGATCACATTCGGCATGAATAGTACTTTAGATAGCGATGGCGTTCCACGTGCTGTTGCGATTAACAAAGCGGGCATGGGAGCTGTCACCTTTAATGAAATGGTCGGAGGAGAAAACCCGATTGGAGCCCTTAATTTTACAACAGGCGGAGCTGCTGTTGCCTTTAAAAAATCCCTCTACCTTGCAGGCAATTCCACAATCAATACGGATGGAGGCGCTGTCAGTTTCGGGTCTTTGCAGACGCATACGATTAATGGAGATATACCGGGCCGAACACTCACAATTAATGCAGGGACAGGAGATATCACATTTACAGGGGCGATCGGAAATACGCAACCTCTAGGAGCCCTCTCTTTTACCACGACAACAGGTTCTGTAACTTTTGAGCAGCCGGTGCTCACAGGCGGACTTACAACGCTCAACGTGGGAACAGGAAATATCTTATTTAACAATACCTTAGATAGCACATTGCCCACCTCCGGACTTACAATCAACAACGCAGGAGATGGTTCTGTCGTATTTAATGGAGCCGTTGGCAGCTCCGGGCCGCTTGGAACACTTGCCTTTACCACAGGAGCTGTGCCTGTCACCTTTGCCAGCACCCTTAATTTCATCGGAGATTCCTCCATTGTGACAAACGTCGGTGCGACAGGAGGAGCTGTCACATTTGGCGATGCCGTAACGATGGGCGGCGCTCTTACTGTAACCACAAATGGAAATGGATCGGGAAGTGGTTTAGCAGGAGATGGATCGGTGAGCTTTTTAGGCGATGTGAGCGGCGATATCCCAGCAACGCGCAATCTGACAGTGAATTCGGGAGCCGGCAGCATCAATTTTTCCAGCGTCGGCAGTAATGCTTCTCTCGGTGGGCTTGTGCTCACAGCGGGAAATATAGGAGCAAATGCAGGCGCTATTTCCTTTAGCGGCCCTGTCACATTGGGCCAATCAGCATTAGGGACAAATGTGATTAGTTCCACAACAGGAACCATTACATTTAACAGCACACTCGATAGCGATGGGACGCCTCGCTCCCTTGCGATCAGCAAAACAGGCGGCGGCGCGCTCATTTTTAAAGGAAATGTAGGAGCCATCAACCCAATCGGCTCCTTAACACTTAATACCGGAACGGCTGCCACCACCTTTAATGGCTCCTTTACCGCAGGAGGCACTACCTCCTTTACGACCTTCGGCGGCGAAGTGACCTTCAATGGAGCTGTTAACAGCTCGACAGGCGGCAATCCCTTATCCCTTAACACGGGGACAGGGGGAATCACTTTCAATGATTCGCTAGGCAACCTTCAGCCGTTTGGATCGATCACAATGATCACTTCCACCGGCACAATGAAAATTAATGCCAAAGGCGGCTCGACAAGTTTGGGAAGCGATGCCGATTTCATCTCCAACGGAGGCGATATTATCTTTAATGGCGATGTCAATAGCACAGTTTCTGGCATTACATTGACAGCTGCGACCTTCAATGCAGGAAAGATTGTCTTTCAAGGAGTGGGTAATCTGCTTCCTCTTGACGGGTTGAATTTAACGACAAGAAGTGGAGATATCACCTTTAATGAAGCGTTGACCTTGGGTGGAACCGCAATGATTTCAACCGCTGCAGGGTCGATTACCTTTGCTTCGACAATTGACAGCGATGAAACCTCGCAAGCCCTTAATGTCAGCAAAACCTTATCAGGAGGAAGCATCCTGTTTTCAGGAGCAATAGGAAGTAAAAATCCTCTTGGAGCCTTGACACTCAAATCGAGCGGCTCCGATGTAACCTTCTTAAGTGCGCTGCATTTTGAAGATAGCTGTATGATCAGCACCGCAGCAAAAGGCACAGGGGGCAATCTCAGCTTTATGGACGCTGTGACCATTGGTGGAAATACCAAAATCATGACAAGCGGGGGAGCCGTTAGCTTTTTTGGTCCTGTCAACGCAGATAGAGATGGTGTGCGCATTTTAAATGTCGATGCAGGTAAAGGCGCTTTGCGCTTTTTAGCTCCGATTGGAGCCGGACAGTCCTTTTCTCAGCTTGTTCTTAACTCAAGCTCGACAATTAGCCTCGATAATATCGGCGGGGGAACAAGTGGTTCGCTCACAAGCGTGTCAATCGGCAATAACCTAGCGCCCGTAAACATCGAGTTCAATGGAACCACCTATCAAGGGGGCAATCAAAATTACACAGCGAGCTCAAGCTTTAAGTTCACAAGCACAACCCCCATCCAACTCATCACAAATGGGTCGTCGATCGAATTTAATGGAGCTCCGATTCAACTCAATGCTGACTTAATAGCGCGCAGCTTTAACGGAAACATTACTCTTACAGACCTTGCAAATGCAGGCTCTGACTTAAGAAACGTGATTGTCAATGCCGGCAGCGGAAAAATCACTTTAAATAACGTCGGAACTGATTTGGGGCAGTTTAATCTCCTCGTTCTTGGAGATCCAGGTAGGACTTCTGGAGATCTGATTTTACAAGGATCGATTTTTGCAAATAGCCTCAATGGCTATGGAGATAATGTGATCCTGAGCAATAGCAGTGGAAAAAATGGGATCTCAGCACAAACAGTGGCTTTGAGCGCGCGGGTTAACATCCTCAATCTCTCGAATCCTATGCCCATTACCACCTCTGTGCAAGCCTACTTCAATGCCCTCTTTGGAACTGTTGGAACAATTGCCAATGGCATCCAGATTATGAGCAGCGGCCCTACTTGGGTGGGAGCTCCTGTTTTTGCAAATTTCAACGGCACAGGAAGCTTTCCTTTGGCTAACCCGGCAAATATCCCCTGTCAAATCCAATTCAATGGGATGAATTATCTCCAGATTAACCCCTGCCTCAAGAACTTCTCTTCCCCGTTGGGAGCGCAATTGGAGACTGAATTCAATCAGGAGCTAAATCCCTATGCCATGGATCTGTTTGCGATGAGCTCTGCTGAGACGATGATCGAGCTGTATGCCGCAATCCCACTAGATCCAAGCGGACCGTCTTTAGCTGTGCAAGACTATATCGATCGTTACAATGAACTTAACGCAGCTCAAGCCGGCAGTGTGATGAGCGCTCTTCCTCTTTCAAGTGAAACCTTGGCCATGCAAAGTTGGCCCGATTTCCAACAACCTGCTGGCTGCGCAAGCTGCATGGAGAATTCCCCAGCAGCACAAGCCGCGCAGGCCTATATTGCTCTTTATAATGAATTAAATGGGATCGATAGCAGCTCTATCGCAATGCCAACCCTCTACCAGGAAATGATGGCACTGCAGAACGATGGCACAATGAAAGGCACGCTGCTCACACCAGAATCGTTTGTCAATGAGGCTTATACAACTTTGTACAATGAAATCAACGCTCTTCAAGCTGAAGCTATTACAAGTGGAGTTGTGGTTACACCAGATGCATTAGTCGAACAAGCCTACGCCAACCTGTACAGTGAGGTCAATGACGCGCAGCTCTATGCTGCATCCACCGATTCTACCGCGGCATTAGATCTTGCCGAGTTGATCGCGTTTACAGATATCTATAAGGATGCTGAGTATATCCACATCGCCCCATCCAAGAGAGTGGGCGTTGCCTCTTCCGTTCGCTTTGCAGGACAAGGCTCTTCTGATCTCGATGATTTTATTGATTTCTCGGTCATCAAAGACTCGATTTGTTTTGAGCACAACCCAAGCGGCAATGGATCGCATGATTTTGAAGCCATTCAGTTCTTCTACCTGCCAGGGATCTACAACTTCCAATACGACTTAGGAAGCAATTTTTTTTTCAAGGCGGACTGGCTTGATCCCAGCTACCTAACCACCTCAACATACATTCCCCCCTATTGGATGATCTCCAGGAGTTAAGTCCTTTCCAGTCTAGAAGGGTAAACTTATCGCATGTTGTTTATTGTCAGTGTTTTGCGTTTTTGATTTCGACTTTAAATGTAGTGTAATATACCATTAATAAATATATTTACTTAAACTATTCATTTTTTATATAATATCTTAATAAGAAATAGAGATAATCTCTTTTCTGAATAAAAAAGGAGTTATTTAATGGCTACAACAACTGATTTAGTGCTAGCGCAACAGGTCGCACATCAAGCTCAGCAAAGCACATCAAACGTTAACGAAAACTCAAATCTGGGCCACCGTTCGGTTTCTCTCGAAGGAAAAGGCCATCACGGTGCTTTATTGGATATCATTTTAATAGTCGTGGGCGTTGCCCTTGTGATTAAAACAGCTCCTGTTATCGCGGGAATTGGAGCTGTAGTTGGCGCTGGAATCGGTATCCTCGCAATTGCCACATTTCTAGCTGGCGGAACGACTGCCGTAGCTGGATTGTTCGATCTCATCAGAAGGACCTATGATGGGTTTGCGTTGCCAGGTGGGCAAAGCTGCATGAATCGTTACGCAGTGTAATTGCGTAAGGCATATCCCTAGTGATTGTGTGAAAGAGTCAATTTCCCGATCACCCATTATTTTTCAAATCGAGCAGATGAGAGTTGCATAAACTCTCATCTACTCATCTTAATCTCTTACATTCCAAATGCAGAGAACCTTTCCGAAGGTGGCATGCTCATCGCGATTCAAGGTTTACATAGAAAAGCCTCAATTCATAACAAAAGAAGCGCAAGAGGAAAACAATGTGCCAGAACAATTCCTAGCTAATCGCTTAACAAATATCGAACTTAAGCCTACGATATGCGCCACCTCGATACCGATGCCAGGAAACCGCATGGGTGTACGCATGGTTGTAAAACTAACAAAATCGCAGAGCGCTCGTGGATTCAGAACTCAAAAGCTCGTTTTGGTGCCGGTGGTATCTCGTAGAGGAGAAAATGATAGCAGGGGAGGAACGATCTGTGAGAAAGATTAAATGCGCGCTTGTTTTTGTTGCGCTTTTGGGAGGTTTTGCCTTTTTTTATTTTCTGCCTCCCATGTCAAAGCAAGCAAAGCCGAGCCAATCCTCCCATCTGGGTATTCAAGGAGCATTTTTTATTCCCATTGAAATTGCGGGTTTTCACTCTGAGATTCCCTATATTAATCTAAATGTAGGGGATAAATTGACCTCGGCCAAAATTGATTTGGGCTCAAATCAGGTGGCTTCAATGCCATCTGAAATCATTGAACAGTGTGAAGGCAAGAGTTTTTTGAGTAAAAGATTTTTTCTCGGAATGCGTGGAAAACAGTATGAATCGGATGTTTATCTGCTCCCGAGTATAAAAATTAATGGGATAGTGTTTTCAAAGTTGCCCGTTTCAGAAACAAATCTCGAGTTTAAGAAAGATGCAACTCTTTTAAGCGGCAAAGAATCTCTTCCTGGTCCTCTTGCAACTATCGGCTGGCGGCTATTCGAAAAGACCAATTTCTTTCTTGATTGTCAACACTCCCTTTTGGCTTTCTGCGACAGCCTTGAGACTCTGAAGCAGAAGGGGTATCCTGTGGATTCTTTTATTGAGACCCCTTTGTTGCTCGACCATGGACTTATTGAATTTGAGGCAGAGACCGATTTTGGATCTATGCGCTGTCTTCTCGATACAGGATGCACTTGGAATATGCTTAACAAAGATAGAGAAGGTGGGGCGAATGATCATATGATTTTTAACCAGATCTCTTTAGGCGAACATGCTGTCTTAAATCCTCAAAATTCTGACCTTATGGAATTTGATCCTGATGCAGAGTGTGCTATCCCAATGTTTAAAATTGGAAAGAAAGACTTTGGCGAGATTGCGTTTACGAAATTTAAAACTCCGCTGAAAATCGATGCGATTATTGGTATGGAGTTTCTCGAATCTAAACTTGTGTTTATCGATTTCCCGAACCGTAAAATTTATTTTTGCGAGTCTTGCTCGGACCCGCTGCCCATTTCTCTACAAAAAAATCTGTAAATAAATTGGATCAAACCTGTGCAGGAAAAGGGAAGATGGCATATTGTTTCGGTATGACATGAAGGAATCTGCCTTATGAATACGATCGAAGCGCTTCTTGCCCAAGTTCCGCAGATTGAAGAGAAAATGGGCTATTCTTTTCGCGATAAACAGCTGCTTGTATTAGCCTTTGTCCACCGCTCTTTTTTTAATGAACACAGGGACCTAATCGATCAGCATAATGAACGCTTAGAATTTTTAGGAGATTCTGTCTTAGGGCTTCTCATTTCCGATTACCTCTATGCACAACTGCCAACCGAATCTGAAGGGTACCTTTCCCATTTGCGCTCGCAGATTGTTGAGGCAAGCAGTTGCGTGCAGTTTGTCAATGCTTTGGGAGTCTCTTCGTTTGTTTTGTTAGGCCGCGGCGAGCGGATGAACGATGGACGGGGCAGGGATACCATCTTGGCCGATCTTTTTGAAGCGCTGATCGGGGCGATCTATCTCGATGGGGGGATGGAAGCTGTGTCTTTGTTTTTCTTTGCCCATTTTACACCGCTCATCCAAGCACATTTGTCTCGTCCTGTGCGGAACTGGAAAGCGGAATTACAGGATTATTCCCAAAAAAAATATCAGAAGCCTCCCTTCTATAAAGTCTTGAAAGAGACAGGGCCGGATCATAGCAAAGTGTTTCAAGTGGCCGCTATGATTGACGAGCAGCAGGTGGGCATCGGAGAGGGAGCTTCTAAAAAGGAAGCGGAACAAGCGGCAGCGCATGATGCGCTCAGCAATTTAGGGGTGGTTTCTGATGGCTAAGCAAAAGGTTGTTTGGAGCTGTTTAGAATGTGGACACCGGCAGGCGAAGTGGACGGGAAGCTGCACGATTTGTCAAAAATGGAACACTTTTTCAGAAGATGTCGAAATTGAGGATAAGCTAAAGCGGTTTGATGCAACTGGAAAGCCCTCTGCTAAGCCGATGCGTATTAAAGAAGTTACCGCAAATGAATTTCGAAGAATTTCTACGCGCATGACCGAATTTGATCGGCTTCTCGGCGGTGGAATCGTCTCTGGTTCTTTAACCTTGATCGGGGGAGATCCTGGTATTGGAAAATCGACCCTCATGCTGCAGTTGGCGCAAAATCTTGCTCAGCAAGGCTTAATCGTGTTGTATATCTGCGGAGAAGAATCTGTTGAACAAACCTCGTTGCGAGCCAATCGGTTGAAAATAGGGGATGATCGGCTTTATCTTTTAAGCGAAACTCTGTTTTCTAATATTAAGCTCCAGATCGATCAGATTAAGCCGGACATTTTGATTGTCGACTCGATCCAAATTGTTTACAAAAGCGAGCTTCCCTCCTCTCCGGGCTCGGTCTCTCAGGTCAGAGAGCTTGCCACTGAATTCATGCACTTAGCCAAAGGGCTTGGGATTGCGACTTTTCTTATTGGCCATGTGACAAAATCAGGAGAGATTGCAGGCCCTAGGGTTTTAGAGCATTTGGTGGATACGGTGCTCGATTTTGAAGGAGATCGGCAGCATGGGTATCGTTTGCTCCGTTCGACGAAAAACCGCTTTGGTCCGACCGATGAAATTGCCCTTTTTCAAATGGTGAGCCACGGCCTTGCAGAAGTGAGCAACCCCTCGATGTTATTTTTAGAGGAGAGGATGCGCGAGATCGCAGGCTCTGTGATTCTGCCCACTGTGGAAGGAACGCGAGCGCTTCTTATCGAAGTGCAAGCCCTTGTTGCAGCCTCTTCCTTTTCCACATCCACCCGCAAGTCGACAGGTCTTGATTCTAATCGGCTTTCTCTTCTACTTGCTGTTTTAGAAAAGCGGATGGGCTATCAGCTCCATCACTGTGATGTGTTTGTCTCCATCGCGGGAGGATTAAAAATTTTTGAGCCAGCGATCGATTTAGGGGTTCTTCTTGCGATCGCCTCTTCTTTTTGCAATAAACCCATTCATCCGGAAACAGTGGTGATTGGCGAGGTGGGATTAGGGGGCGAGGTGCGGAGTGTGCCTAGGATTGAAAGCCGGATTAAAGAAGCGATTCATATGGGATTTCAAAAATGTGTCATGCCAAAGCGCAATTTAAAAGGCCTTTCTTCCGATTTGTTAAAACAGATCGGATGTGTAGGCATCGATCTTGTTGAGGATGCGATCCATGAAGTCATTCGTTAAGACAATCCGCGTCGGCAGCCGCAGCTCTCCTTTATCCCGCGCTCAGGTGCAAGAGGTGCTAGGTAGTTTACAAACGCATCATCCAGAGGTCCGCTTTGATCCTATTTGGATTGAAACCTGCGGCGATCTCGATCAAACCACTTCCTTGCGCTCTCTTGAAAAAACCGATTTTTTTACCCGGGAAATTGAAGAGAGGCAGCTCAATGGAGAATTTGATGTTTCGATCCACTCTGCTAAGGATCTGCCCGATCAGCTGCGAGCGGGCTTAAAAGTTGTAGCGCTTACTAAGGGGCTCAATCCTGCAGATGTTCTTGTCATGCGCGAGGGAGATAGTATCGAATCTTTGCCCGCTCATGCGCGTATTGGAACATCCAGTGAGAGAAGAGAAGTTAATCTCCTAGCTTTGCGCTCAGATTTAAAATGTGTTGAGATTCGGGGCCCTATTCATAAGCGATTAGGTCTTTTAGAAGAAAAAAATGTCGATGGTGTTGTGATGGCCGAGGCGGCTTTGATTCGTCTGCAGCTAACCCATCTTAATCGGATCGTTCTCTCGGGCGAATGCGCGCGTTATCAGGGACAGCTTGCAGTTGTTGCGCGCGTTGACGATGCTGAGAGCGCTAGACTTTTTGCCTGTTTGGACACGAGGGAGCGGGTGTGAAACGAATGCTCTATTTGGGAACTGATCCCTCCTCTTTAGAGGATCAAGATCATGTGATCCACTGTCCTTTAATTCAAATCGTCGCTCGTTCGGTTGAGGAGGAAGAGCTTCTTTCTGCTTATCGCGATCTTCCGGCGTATACCCACATTCTTTTTACAAGTAAAAATGCGGTCCGTATTTTTTTTGAGCATCTCATTGCATTAAACATCTCAAAACAGATTTTAAACTCCTGCCATCTGATCGCAATTGGAGCTGTCACGGCAGCTTATTTAAAAGTCCAAGGCTGTCCTGCGCATTTTGTATCTGAGGTGCAAACGCAAGAGGGGCTTGTTTCTTTATTGCAGACACTGCCGCTTGAGAGCGCTTATCTGTTTTTGCCCCGCTCCTCTTTGTCTCGTCCGGTCCTAGTGCAGTTTTTAGAACAATCCAACGTCCGCTATCTGGCCTGCGATCTGTACCAGACCATCACATGTGTCCCTAAGAAGCTGCCCGATCTTTCTCAAATTGATGAGATTTTATTTACAAGTCCATCGACGGTAAGAGCGTTTATCGAAGTGTTTGGAGCGCTTCCTAGAGATAAAAAATTGCTCGCGATCGGGCCGATCACTCGGCAAGCATTAAACGAAATTGTAGAAATTTGTCCCACAGATTATGATGGTCCCAACTTAATTAACTTTACAGGATGACACATGGATCACTTTAAGCCCTATAAACTTCCCGAATTGCCCTATGATTTTAACTCTCTAGAGCCTGTGATTTCAGCTGAAATCATGCAACTGCATTACTCTAAACACCATCTCGCGTATGTCAATAACCTCAATGCAGCGATGGAAAAATCGATGGAAGCTGAAGCAAGCGGGGATCTCGCAACTGTCGTTGCAATGCAATCTGCGATCCGTTTTAATGGCGGCGGTCATATTAATCATTCTATTTTCTGGACCAATCTCGCTCCGATCGGAAAAGGGGGAGGCGATGCTCCAGGGGGTGTTTTAGCACAGGCGTTGCAGCATGAGTTTGGTTCATTGGAAGCTTTTGTGGAAAAATTTAATGCTCTTACCCTTGCAATTCAAGGTTCTGGGTGGGGATGGCTTGGACTCAATAGTGCAACAGGGCGTCTTGCGATTGCCACTTGCGCAAATCAGGATCCTTTAAGCACGCAAGGGCTCGTTCCGCTGCTCGGAATAGATGTGTGGGAGCATGCTTATTACCTTCAATATCAGAATTTACGCGCAGAATATTTAAAAAATATTTGGAAGATTGTGAATTGGAAAAATGTCGAGCAGCGCTACGAACTTGCGAAAAAATAATTTTATGTGATGCAATAAAAAAGAATTATAATAGATTAGGGAGTGATTGAAGAAATTTTGATGTCTTCTGGACGTTGTTTTCGTTGGTCTCTTTTGTTAATGTCTGTATAATCGACATAGTTTCAAAAATAGTTAAATGGATTTTTTTATGGGCCTTTTTTCACGCAGTAAACCCAAGATTAAGATTCAATCGACCAAAAAAGATGGCTATAGCGGGTGGGTCAAATGCACCCATTGCCACGAGATGGTTCACGCAAATGAGCTGCAAGAGAACCTCCATTGTTGCCCTAAATGCGATTATCACTACCGCCTTAGTGCTACGCAGAGGATTCAAATTCTTGCGGATGAAGGGACATTTGTGGAGCGTTTTACGCAGTTTAAACCAACAGATCCTCTTCATTTTGTTGACTCGGAACCCTATCAGGGGCGCATAGAAAATGCGCAAAAGAAATCGGGCCGCGATGAAGGAGCCATGGTTGGAACATGTGAGATTCTAGGCAAGCCGGTAGCTCTGGGAGTTCTCGATTTTAGTTTCATGGCAGGCTCTATGGGGTCTGTGGTGGGAGAGCGGTTAACCTCGATCATCGAATATGCTCTGTTTCATGAGCTTCCTGTCGTGATTGTATCTGCCTCTGGCGGAGCGAGGATGCAAGAGTCGGCGCTTTCTCTCATGCAGATGGCAAAAACGTCTGCAGCTCTTGGAAAATTGCATGAAAAAGGACTGCCTTACATTTCTCTTTTAACTAATCCGACGACAGGGGGAGTGACAGCTTCCTTTGCTTCTTTAGGAGATATCATCATTGCAGAGCCCGATGCGTTAATTGGATTTGCCGGCCCGCGTGTTGTCGAACAGACAATCCGTCAAAAGCTTCCTCCGGGAGCCCAACGCTCTGAATTTTTACTTGAAAAAGGGATGATCGATTGCATTGTTAATCGCCATGAATTAAAAGAGAAGTTGTTCCAGATTTTAGACTATATCACGGGCAATGACCGCCCTTATCGCGAGTTTGCGGAAGAGTCTTTTGAAGAAGAGCCAGAATTAGAAAAGTTGAAAGAGTTGCTTACTTTGGCAGAAATGGCGCATGTGCAATCGGTGAATTGAATTCTTAGCCTCACTTTAGAACGAACTGGAGAAGATATGGACGAGATCGAAATTGCAACCCTTGTTGAGACAGAAGAGTTTCTCCCTTCCTATGGTTCAGATCTAGCAGCAGGCGCAGATGTGCGTGCTTGCATCGCTCAAGAGATCCTCTTAGAACCTGGAACCACTTGTTTAATTCCAACGGGATTGCGTTTTGCAATACCAGACGGATATGAAATTCAAGTGCGTCCCCGCAGCGGCCTTGCACTAAAATCTCAAATTACCGTTTTGAATTCTCCTGGCACCATTGATGCTGATTACCGAGGAGAGCTTGGCGTGATTTTGATCAATCATGGCAAAACACCCTTTATCGTGACTCCCGGAATGCGCATCGCGCAAATCGTAGTAGCACCTGTTGTGCGCGCGCGATTTAAGCGAGAAGATTGCCTGATTGCAACTTCACGAGGAGAAGGCGGGTTTGGCCATACTGGAACGCATTAATTTGCGTAAATTATTTACTAAAGGAAAGAGTGTGACGATCTCCCACTATTTGGATGAGTGCCTTATCTCGTTTTTAGAAGTAAAAACGCGCGATGAAGCTTTAAATCAGCTTGTCACTCTTTTAGATAACGCGGGAAAATTAAAAGACCGCGCTCTTTTTTTAGATTCGATTCTTGAGCGTGAAAAGATTGTCTCCACAGGCATTGGCCTGGGTGTGGCGATCCCTCACACTAAACTCCAAGGATATTCTGATTTTTTTATCGCAGTCGGCATCCAACGCAAAGAAGGGATCGAGTGGAATGCGCTAGATGCAAGCCCTGTTCGTCTGATTTTTATGATCGGCGGTCCTGAGAATAAACAAACGGAATATCTGAAAATTCTATCCCATCTAACTCTTGCAATTAAGAACGAAGAGCGGCGCAAAAAGCTGTTAAAAGCGACCTCTTCCGATGAGGTGCGTGCGCTTTTTTCTGGATGCTAAAATTTTTTTCATCTGCCTCTTGCATTAAAATAAAGATTTCGTTTAGGGTACACGCTTGACTAAATGTTCACGAGGAATGCGCGATGGATTTAAATATCACAGATGTATCAGAACTGCTCAATGTCTCCAAAACCACCATTCGAAGATGGCTCTCATCGGGTAAAATTCCAGGTTATCGGCTGAATCACCAATACCGTTTCAGTAGAGCTGAAATCGAAAACTGGATGATCCGTTGTAAGTTAAAGCCTGTAGAAGAAGGGGTTGGCCCATTTGGTGAAAAGCAGATCTATCCTCAAGTAGATGAGCAAGGACATAAAGAGCTGATCTCTCGCTGTGGGATCCAGCAATTCGGTCTTTACCGCGCGATCCATCAAGGAGATGTCTTTGCAGAGATCCCTGGAGAGAATAAGGAAGAGATTATTCGAGCCACTACTAGAGCCGTTTCTCAAAAACTATCTGTGGATCATGAAGTGTTAAGCGAGCTTTTACTCGATCGGGAAAAAATGATGCCGACAGCCTTAAACCATGGTATTGCAGTTCCTCATACCCGTGACTTTTTAATCCCAAGTCCTTTTGATCGTGTCGTTGTCGTCTATCCAAAAGAGCCGATCGCTTATGGGGCATTAGATGGTAAAGATGTCCACACGCTCTTTTTTCTTTTTGCAACCTCCGATAAGCGCCACCTTCACTTGCTCGCTAAACTCGCGCATTTGTGCGGGCAGCAAGAGTTTCTCGATTTTTTAAAGACAAAACCTGAAAAAATGAAAGTCTTGGAGTACGTCAAGCACTGGGAAGGCCAGTTACGGCATCACGAATAATTTTCTGTTGAAAAATACGGGCATCTGATTAATCTGAAGTTTTTACAACCTATACCCGTAAGGACTTATGTCTAAAGGATTATTTGTTAAGAAGTCGATCAAGACGTTGCTCGCAGATGCCTCGGATGAAAGGCATGGCTTAAAGCGCACGCTTAGCGCCATGAACTTAACGACGATGGGTATCGGTGCTATCATTGGAGCTGGGATTTTCGTTCTCTCAGGACAGGCTGCTGCAGAATATGCCGGACCTGGAATTGCATTTTCTTTCATTATCGCCGCTATTATCTGCGTATTTGCAGCCCTTTGCTATGCTGAGTTTGCCTCGTTGATTCCGATTGCAGGAAGCGCTTATTCTTATGCCTATGTCACCATGGGAGAATTTGCCGCTTGGATCATCGGCTGGGGGCTTACTTTAGAATATCTTTTTTCTGCATCCACTGTCGCAGTCGGTTGGGGAGGGTATTGCGTTTCTCTTTTAGGGGATATCGGTATTCATATTCCTGCCCATTTTGCTAGCGCTCCGCTCTCTTATGATGTTTCGATGGGGTGGGCAAGTACAGGAACCATTTTGAATTTACCTGCGATGTTTATCGTGGCTGTGATGGGAATCCTAGTGTCTGTCGGAATTAAAGCTGCAGCTAGCTTTAACAATGTGATGGTGATCATTAAAATGGGCGTCATCCTTTTGTTTATTGCCTGTGGGGTCGCATTTATTAAGACGGGAAACTGGGTTCCATTTGTTCCAGAGAACACAGGGAACTTCGGTCAGTTTGGTTTTAGTGGGATTTTGCGCGGAGCTGGCGTTGTGTTCTTCGCATTTATTGGATTTGATGCGCTCTCCACTCTTTCGCAAGAGGCCAAAGATCCACAGCGGGACATGCCAAAAGGGATGCTAGCTTCCCTTGGAATTTCAACAGCTGTTTATTTTGTGGTTGCATTAATCTTAACGGGAATCGTTAGTTATAAACTTCTTGATGTGCCCGATCCGATTGCTGTTGCTGTTAATGCCTTGGGTCCTAATTTTATTTGGCTCAGGTTTATTATTAAGGTTGCAATTCTTGCAGGGCTAACCTCAGTGGTTCTTGTCATGATCATTGGCCAGTCTCGGATCTTTTATTCGATGTCGCAAGATGGTCTTCTTCCCAAAATGTTTGGTAAAGTCCATGATAAATTCCACACTCCGTTTTTTACGACAATCGTTGTGACTTTGATTGCAATGCTCGTCGCTGGACTTTTTCCCGTTGGCATATTAGGCCAAATTGTTTCTATGGGGACGCTGATGGCGTTTGCGATTGTGTGCTTTGGAATATTAGTATTACGCTACAAACAGCCCACCTTGCATCGCCCTTTTAGAACACCCTTTGTGCCTTGGGTTCCTCTTGCTGGAACACTTGCCTGCGTGATCCAAATGATCGCGCTTCCCGCTGTCACTTGGCTGCAGCTTGTCATTTGGATGCTCATCGGATTTGTGATCTATTTCTCTTACAGCGTCAAAAATAGCAAGGCGAGAGCATTGGCGTTAAAAAAGAAAAAGTAAGGTCTGCTTTCTGCATTTTTGTATCCCTGTCCTAAGGCGGGATACAAAAATGTAAAATTCCCTCGTAAAAATTGCTTGTTTTATTTTTTTCTGTAGTAGATTCTTCCTCTACGTGCGCCATCTTTCATGTAGATGTCGCGAAAATCGGTCTTTTTCCTTTTCAAATAGGGAGATTCTTCTATGAAAATCATGAGCTGCGTTCTTTCATTTCTCTTTTCTACAGCGATTGCTTGTGCAGGTACGATCACTGTGACTTCATTAAGCGACAGTGGAAACGGGACTTTGCGCCAGGCAATTACAACGGCACAAAATGGAGATACAATCCAGTTTGATAGCATGCTTTCGGGGACAATTGCACTAGCAAGCCCTTTGCCCTTAATTTCGGTCAATAATTTGAAAATTGAAGGGCCAAGCGATAACAGCATTAGCATTGATGGCAATTCCCAGTATCGGATTTTTAATGTTCAGGTGAATCCTTTTACAGTCAGCCACCTCAATCTAAACAATGGAGCAAATGTCCAGCAGGGCGGCGCTGTTTTTGTCCAGTCCAATGCCTATGCCTATCTAAAAGATGTCGTGATCACTCCTTCGATGGGCACTTATGGATCCAACGCTCTTTATGCAGATCCCGATGGTGTTTTGGATCTTACAGACGTCACCTTCACATCCTCTACAACCTCTCAAGTCTATCTTAATGCAGGAACAATGAACGTTACCTGTAATTCTCCTTTGGAGTTTATTGTCGATGGGGTGGGAGGAGGGCAAATCATGAAATTTGGCAATGCCTCTGCTGCAATCTCAGCTCCCATGTCTGTTGCCACTGACTATTATTTGACAGTAAGCAATGGCGCTTTGTCTTTTTCCGGAGAATCCATCGAATCGGCTTTGATTCTTGCAGATGGGGAATTGCAAGGGAGTTTTCGTTTGTCTGATGTTGCAAATCTAGGTGGTTTGATGCCAGGAGAGGCTAACACGTTCGGTACGCTTCATTTTTCTAATGACTTTATTTCCGTAGAAGGGGAGACGAAAATAAAAGTGGATCCTTCTGGAAACTGTGATTTGATTTTAGTGGGCGGCGACGTTTATCTCTTTAGCGGTTCTTTAACGCTTATTCCAGCAAGCGGAACCTATCCTCAGGGAACAGTCTTTACCTTCTTGACTTCAACAGGAGGAATGAATGGGCAATTCAATGCAGTTTCGTTGGGAGGGTTAGATGCGCAAGTCAATTATAATGCAAATTCGATCGAGATTGAAATTTTAAACGACTCTACAATTTAGCACAGGACTCTAGATGATTTTTTTGAAAAAAATAACTTGTTTTAATTTTTGTTGAAGCAGATTCTCTTTAGAAACTCGATTCCTTTCAGCAGGAAATCGAGGATCAATCGTTCACCTCTTGAACATGGGAGCCTTCTATGAAAGCAAAAAAAATCATCTTGCCTTTTCTTTTCTGTGCAACTGTTGTGTGCGCAGATACGATTACCGTGACATCTTTGGATGACAGTGGAAGTGGAACTTTGCGCGACGCGATCATGAATGCGCAAAACGGAGATACTATTGATTTCGATAGTTCGCTTTCTGGAACAATTCTTCTTGAAAGTGCACTGCCTACAATCACTTTGGATGACATAACGATCTTAGGGCCATCAGATAATAGCATTACTATCGACGGCAACTCCCAGTATCGGATTTTTACTGTCCAAGCAAATCCTTTTAAGGCGAGCAATCTTAATTTCAATCATGGGGCAGATGCAGCTAAAGGGGGAGCTGTTTTTGTCAATTCGGGTTATTATGCCAATTTAACAGATGTTGTCATTACTCCTGCAGCAGGCTCTGTTGGTGAAAATGCGCTTTACGTAGATACAAGCGGTGTGTTGGATATAACCGATGTGACCTTTACATCCGCTGATAGCTCTCAGGCCTATCTCAACGCAGGATCACTCAATATCAAAAGTAATGTTCCTTTGGAATATATTGTCGACGGAGTGGGAGGCGGTCAAATTAGCAAATTTGGCGACTCTTCAGCAACAGTTTCTCCTCCTCCATCTGTCACTGTTGACTATTATCTCATAGCAAGTAATGGAAGCCTTTCTTTTACCGGCTCTTCTGTCGACTCAGCTGTGGTCCTTTCTAGTGGCGAGCTGCAAGGAAATTTTGAAGTTTCAGACGTTGCTAATTTAGGTTCCTTAATGCCAGGAGATGCTAGCAGTTTTGGGACGATTAACTTTACGGGTGATTATATTTCAGTAGGGGGCGAGACAAAAATTAAAGTGGACCCCTCTTCAAGTTCCGATCTAGTTTTTGCCGGAGGAAATATTTACCTCTTTTTCAGTGCGTTGACAATTGTTCCTGCAAGTGGAACTTATACGCAAGGAACAGTCTTTACCATTTTGACAACAGATGGTGGAGCTAATGGAACATTTGACACTGTTTCTCTGGGAGGCCTCGACGCGCAGGTGAATTACAACGCAAATTCCATTGAGATTGAAATTTTAAACGATACGACGATCTAAAAAAAGCCATGGGTTAGTCTTCTATCAGTGGTAGATCGCTAACCCAATCTTCTGTATGAATTCTTGAAAAAAATAACTTGTTTTAATTTTTGTTGAAGTAGATCCTCCTTAGAAATTCGCGCCTTTTTGTTAAAGACGCGAAACTCAATTCTTTACCTCTTGAACCTGGAGAGCCTGCTATGAAGCCAACAAAATATCTCTTGCCTTTTCTTTTCTCTGCAGCAGTTGTGTGTGCAGATACAATCACGGTCACATCTTTAGAGGATAATGGAAGCGGAAGTTTGCGCGATGCGATCACAAATGCGCAAAGCGGAGATACAATCAGTTTTGACAGTTCTCTTTCAGGTACGCTTGTGCTGCAAAGTTCTTTGCCTGCAATTGCCGTGGATAACTTAACGATTTTAGGTCCAATGGACCATAGTATTGCGATTGATGGGGATTCGCAGTATCAAATTTTTAATGTGCAAGCCAATCCTTTTACAGCAATTCATCTTAACCTCAATAATGGAGCGGATGCGAATCAAGGAGGTGCTGTTTTCATTCATTCAGCACAATACGCCTTTTTAAAAGATGTGACTGTCACTCCAACATCGGGGCCAACAGGAGATAATGCGCTTTATGCAGATGTAGGGGCTATATTGGATGTAACCGATGTGACATTTACATCAAGCGATGCCTCTCAGGTGTATCTTAATGCCTCAACGATGAATATCACTAGCAATTCTGAGTTGGCATTTATTGTGGATGGAACTGGCGGAGGTCAAATTAATAAATCCGGCTCTTCCACTGTTTCTCTTTCCACACCTACGATGGTTACCTCTGATTATTACCTTTCAATCACCGATGGTGTTTTATTATTTTCCGGAACTTCTTCAGATTCTGCACTTTCTTTTTCTACAGGTCATTTACAGGGAAGCTTTGATGTTTCGGATATTGCAAATTTAGGTTTTGTTATGCCAGGAGATAGCAGTAATTTTGGCACGATGAATCTATCTGGAAATTACATATCGGTAGGAGGAGAGACAAAAATAAAGGTCGATCCGTCTCAAGCCTCTGATCTTATTTTTGCACAAAGAGATGTTTACCTTTTTAATAGTGCTTTAACTCTCTTGCCTGCGAGCGGGACCTACACTCAAGGGACCATTTTTACGATTCTTAATACAAATGCTGGGATTAATGGGACATTCAGCACTGTGACACTAGGTGGTTTGGATGCACAGGTGAATTATAATGCAGACTCTATCCAGATTGAAATTTTAAATGATACTACACTGTAGATGAACGATTGAAAATCGCCCTTTCTAAGAAAGGGCTTTTTAACGTTCGATGAGAGCGCCGCCAAGGCATACATCGTTTTGGTAAAAAACGATCGCTTGGCGAGGGGTGATGGCCCGCTGAGGTGTTAAGAAGCGCACGAAGATCCGGTCCTGTTCGATTGCCTCGATCACGCAAGGCTGATCGGGCTGCCGGTAGCGTACTTTAGCTGTGCACTCAAAGGGAAGTGGTGGAGCCTCTCCAGAGATCCAGCTCATTTCAGTTGCGGTGAGATTCTCTTTGTACAGGGCTGGATGATCCTCTCCTTGCTCGACGAAAACAACGTTGCGCTCGATATCCTTAGCCACGACAAACCATGCCTCTCCCGGGCCGCCAATGCCAAGTCCTTTGCGTTGCCCTAATGTGTAGTAGGCAGCTCCATCGTGTCTGCCGACGACTTTGCCAGAGAGGGTTTCAAAATTTCCTTGGCTGTAGGTGATGTATTGGCTGATAAATTCTTTAAAGTCACGTTTGCCGATGAAACAAATTCCTGTACTGTCTTTTTTCTTAGCATTAGCCAGTTGATGCGATTCAGCGATCTTGCGCACCTCACTCTTTTCGATGCCTCCAACTGGAAATAAAACCTTGCCTAAGGTCTCTTTAGATAGTGTATAGAGAAAATAACTCTGGTCTTTGTTGGGATCGCGTCCTTTAAGGAGCTTGCCTTGATCGATTTGGCAATAATGGCCCGTTGCTAAGTAGTCAGCGCCGAGTGCCAATGCTTTTTCTAAGAATACTTTAAACTTGATTTCTCGATTGCACAGAATGTCGGGATTCGGGGTATAGCCTAATTTGAGCTCATGAAGAAAATGGGAAAAGACGTTGTCCCAATAGTGTTGAACAAAATTCACGGCGTAATAGGGGATGCCGATTTGCTCAGCGATGCGCACGACATCCGCGTAGTCAGCCTCCGAACGGCAGGCTCCGCTCTCGTCCTTTTCTTCCCAGTTTTTCATAAATAGGCCGATGACGTCATAGCCTTGCTCTTTGAGCAATAGAGCTGAGACAGCAGAGTCGACACCGCCTGACATTCCGACAACAACAGTTTTTTTCATAGAAGGCATGATACTCTAAAACGGCAAATTGTTCAGCCAAAATGTGGGTTGTTTTCAAGATGAAAATGTAAAATATTTTTGAATTTGCTAAGTCTTAGCGCAATTTAAATTAGTTATTTTACGCAGTGTGGTATGAAAAAAAAGAGGATACACAGAGATGGAACGAAAAGCTCAGGTGGATGTGCCGATCGGCTCCAAGCATTTGGAAGGGGATTTGTTTATTCCTGAGGGAGCGAATGGAGTTGTGCTATTTGCACATGGCAGTGGAAGTTCCCGTCATAGTCCGCGCAATCGTTTTGTTGCAGAGGTATTAAACAAAGGCAACCTTGCGACGCTGCTCATCGATTTATTGACTAAAGAAGAAGGGCAGCAAGATGTAGAGACTGCAGCGCTTCGCTTTGATATTGGCTTGCTCACAGAGCGCTTAGAAGCTGTGACAAAGTGGTTAGAGCTCGATGGGCGCACAAAGCGGATGAGAATCGGATATTTTGGGGCAAGCACGGGCGCTGCTGCAGCTTTATGTGCTGCTGCAGCAAAACAAAAGAGTGTGCAAGCTGTTGTCTTACGCGGCGGCAGGCCAGATTTAGCAGGCTCTTGTTTGCAAAGCGTCAAAGCACCCACGTTGCTTATTGTGGGCGGCTGTGATTTTCCTGTGGTTGAACTCAACGAAAAAGCGTTGAGTGCACTGAGGTGTGAAAAAAAACTGGTGATCGTGCCTCACGCGACCCATCTCTTTCAAGAGGAGGGGGCTTTAGAGAGCGTTGCTAAGTTAGCTCTTGATTGGTTTCTTACTCACTTGCGAGGCTAATGGATAAATTATTTTGGTTAATGCCGCTGATCTTTGCTGTCGCTTTTCTAAGCGTTGTTAGCGGCGGTGTCGGGTTATTATCCCGTCCCATTCTGATCCTGTTTGGATTTCCTCCGACAATTGCTCTTGGGACATTCCGCGTGGCAAATCTCTTCTCGCGCATTGCAGGAGCCGTCTCGATTATCGAGCAACAGGGAGCAAAAAATGTCGATTGGATGCTGGCTCTTCGTTTGTTTGTGCCGTCGTTGATAGGAGGCGTCATCGGTGCAGAAATCGTCTCTGTTATTGATGCCAGCATGTTGAAAAAGACCCTGGGCGTTGTCACATTAGTATTAGGCGGCATTTTTTTGCTTAATCGCAATCTTGGCATTGTGGCGATGCATCATCAAATGACGCTGAGCAAACAGATCATAGGTTTTTTTGCGACCCTCTTAATTGGAGTGATTGCAGCGTTTGTGGGAGGCTCTGGGATCTTATTTGCGTATCTTCTTATTTTTAACTATGATAAGAGCTTTCTTTCCTCTGCGCCTGTGCGGAAACTGGCCAATTTTGGAAGCGCGCTGAGTTCGTCTATTTTGTTTCTTTGGCATGGGTATGTCGACTGGCGTCTTATGCTAGCTCTCATGATTTCAGATGGCCTTGGAGAGTATTTGGGAGGGCGTTTTCAAATGAAACACGATGCGAAGTGGATTCGGAGAATCACCCTTGTTACAGTGAGTGCATGTGGTATTGCGATGTTCTTTTTTTAAGGTGTCCCTATGAATCACAACAATTTTGCTTTCTGGCATCATTCCCAAAATGAACTCTTAGAAAAGCTCCGCTCTTCAGAGAGTGGGCTTTTAGAAAAAGAGGCGCGCGTTAGACTCAAGCGGATCGGAAAAAATCGTCTTTCACAACGAAGCGAACATACCCTTTTCGGCCTCTTTATTTCCCAGTTTAAAAGTCCTTTAATTTTGCTGCTTCTTGCTGCAGCGATCCTCTCTGTTTCGTTAAAAGATCGGACAGATGCACTCATCATTTTTCTTATCATAGCCATCAGTGGAACGTTGAGCTTTTTTCAGGAGAAGGGCGCTGTTCAAGCGGTTGCCAAATTGCTAGAGCTTGTGCGTATCCATACAAAAGTCTTAAGAGAGGGCAAATCTTACGAGCTGTTTGTCGAGCAAATTGTCCCAGGAGACCTTGTTATCCTAAGCGCAGGAGATGTTGTGCCTGCGGATTGCCTTATCCTATCTTCAAAAGATTGCTTTGTCGATGAAGCGGCTTTAACCGGCGAAACGTTTCATGTGGAAAAGCAAGAGGGGATTTTACCCTCTGAGACTCCCTTATCCAAACGCACCAATTGCTTATGGATGGGAACACATGTGATCAGCGGCATCGTTAAAGCTCTTGTGATTCAGACCGGCAGGCAAACAGAATTTGGTAAAGTCTCAGAGCGGTTAAAATTTCGTCCTCCGGAAACAGCTTTTGAAAATGGGGTACGCCATTTTGGATATTTGTTAATGGAGGTCACGCTCTTGCTTGTGATTGCCATTTTTGCTTTTAATATTTATTTGCACCGTCCATTTCTTGAATCATTTCTTTTTGCATTAGCTCTTGCAGTCGGGTTGACCCCGCAGCTTCTTCCTGCAATTATCAGCATTAATTTGTCTCATGGCGCTCGCAGAATGGCTAAAGACAAGGTCGTTGTTAAACGCCTTTCATCCATTGAGAATTTTGGAAGCATGGACGTTCTTTGCGCCGATAAAACCGGAACATTAACCTTAGGTGTGATTGAGCTTGAGGGCGCTTTAGATATCGAGGGAACTTCATCAGATGAGGTGTTTAAACTAGCCTATCTCAACGCCTTTTTCCAAACCGGTTATACAAATCCAATCGATCAAGCCATTCTTCATAAGCAAACCCTTGAAATCTCCCACTGGAAAAAACGGGATGAGATCCCCTATGACTTTGTGCGCAAACGGATCAGTATTGTCGCTCAAGAAGAACAAAACCCCATCCTCATTACAAAAGGAGCTTTTGAAGAGATCCTTTCTGTTTGCACGCAAGCAAAAACAAAGGCAGGAGGCCTTGTTCCAATCAATGAGATAAAGCAGCAGCTTCAAGAGCGTTTTGCAGCCTATAGTCAAAAAGGATTTCGCGTGCTCGGGCTTTGCACGAAGCCTTTAGAAAAACAGCAAATCAAATCTCAAGATGAAGAGCAGATGCATTTTGCAGGCTTTTTGCTCTTTTTTGATCCTCCAAAGCCTGGAGTTAAAGAGATCATTTGGCAATTGCATCAGACTGGAGTGAGATTAAAAATCATTACAGGCGATCATCATTTATGCGCCGCCCACCTAGCAGCTCAAGTGGGACTCTCAGAAGATCAGATTCTTACCGGCTCACAGATGCGCAAGATCAGCGATACGGCTTTAATTAAGAAAGTAGAGATGATCGATCTTTTTGCTGAAATTGAACCGAACCAAAAAGAGAGGATCATCCTTGCCTTGCGCAAAGCGGGACATATCGTCGGTTTTTTGGGAGATGGGGTCAATGATGCAACAGCGTTGCATACAGCAGATGTCGGGATCTCTGTCGATACAGCAGTGGATGTCGCCAAAGAAATTGCCGATATCGTTTTAATGAAAAAAGATTTGAAAGTGCTGCTGCATGGCGTGCAAGAGGGAAGAAAGACGTTTGCTAACACGCTGAAATACATTTTTATGGCGACAAGCGCCAATTTTGGGAATATGTTTAGCATGGCAGGTGTTTCGGTGCTCATCCCTTTTCTGCCTTTATTGCCCAAGCAAATTCTTTTGATGAATTTACTTACCGACTTCCCAGAAATGACCATAGCGACAGATAGGGTGGATGCCGATGTGCTTGAGCGCCCTGTGAGATGGGACCTTAAATTCATTAAGCGGTTTATGGTCGTCTTCGGGTTGATCAGCTCTATTTTCGATTGGATCACCTTTGTTGTTCTCTTGTATGTGCTAAAAGCGCCGCAGGGTCAATTTCGCACCGGTTGGTTTCTCGAATCGATCGCTTCAGCTGCTCTCATCGTACTTGTCATCCGCACGCGCAAACCCTTTTTCCAATCTCGACCTAGTCCTTATTTAATTTATTCTGTCATTGGCAGTATCTTAATTGCGATCGCTCTTCCCTACACCCCTCTTGCGCCTTTATTTGGTCTTGAGCCCATTCCACTTGGGTTTTATTACGTCATCGCTGCCATTCTCGCTTTCTATGTGCTTTTGGTCGAGGTGGCTAAGAAGGCATTTTATAATTATGAATCCTGGAAAGATAAGATTCATTTTAAAAAGAAAAAAAGGACACAGTATACCTAAGCATTTGATGTTTTTTGTAATGTGTTGACTTCATTTTAACTTCCCTCTTATATTCTCCGACCCAAATCAACGTGTTTTAGTTGATGCGCTAAAGTTAAATTAAGTTTTACAGATGTAAGAGGTTTCATGGCATCCATATTTTCTAGTTCAGGACCAAAAATTACCCTCAAAGATCTACAGGATCTTATAGACAAACAAGCTGGACAGCTCTCTGATTTACAAACAGCTATCCATGGAGCACATCAGCTCATTGCAGAACAAAATGCGCGATTGCAACAGCAAGCAGCTTCTATTGAAGCACAGACGCAACTGAACCCCTCAAGTCTTCGCGTTGTTTCAAGCCAGGTGCAAGATCCTTTTAGAAAAGACAAACCCGATGCAAGAGCGGTTCTTGTGAGGACATTGCAAGGGGCGGATCCACTTGCTGAAAAAGATCAACTCAGACATGTCGCATCCGGTAAGCTTCTCTATGAAGGTCCAACCCAAGAGGGGACGCCAAGCGGGTTGGGAACGCGCTATTTTAAAGAGAGAACCTATCGTGGACAAATGCTCGATGGAAAGCCGCATGGACTTGGTAAAATGACTTTTTCAGATGGCTCATCTGTGGAAGGAACGTTTGTGGACGGACTTCCCTCTGGACAGGCGACTCAAATCGTGCCCAAACAGTACACCTATGTAGGTGCGTGGGATGCAGGTAGAAAGCATGGAGAGGGTGCGTTATCTGTTCATAAAGGTCCAACTTATCGAGGTGTCTGGGAGGAGGATACTGAACCTACTCAAGGCGTCATTGTATTCCAAGACGGGCGTTCTTTCGAAGGACCCTGGCGCGATCGAAAACCTTTTGGACAAGGGGTCAAGGTACTCACAGATGGAACAAGAAGAGAGATTTCGATCGAAGAAACAGAACAGCCAGGTCAAATGAGGGTAATTGAGCATTTGGCAGAGGCTGAGATTGAGCATTTGGCAGAGGCTGAGGGCGAAAGAGAATATATCGGTCCTCTTGATGATGAGGGGCTTTTTCATGGTCCTGGAACGATTAAGGTGACGGGAGTTTGTTTAAAAGCCGTCTTTGAACATGGCAAAGCGCCAAATCGTGGAGAGTTGCGTTTTTCAGCAGGCAATCCTTTAAATTTGCCAGAGGGCACTTACACAGGAGATCTTGTAGAAGGTATCCCAAACGGTGAAGGAACGTTACTATTAGAAGAGGGTACGCGTATTACAGGATCTTTTAAAGAGGGCCGTGTTCATGGTCGAGCGATCTCTGTAAAGATTAATGGAGATACCTTCGAGGGGCAATATGTGGAGGGAGTGCGAGAGGGGATGGGTTCATTGACGTTTGATCACCCCGCTCAAAAGACGATCACGGGATTGTGGCACAATGGACAAGCCCCTACTCAAGGAACCATTCATTATACGCTAAGAGGGCATCAATATGTTGGTCCTATACACAACCAACAGCCGCAAGGGCCGGGTGCTGGCGTCATGCGTTTAGCGGATGGAACTGTTATGAGCGGAGCCTGGACAGATACGGCTCAGCCCAACGAAAAACAAATCTCTTTGCAAACGGGTGAGGTGTATATAGGAAGCACCCTTGAGGGGTTGCCTCATGGCCAGGGAACCTGGAGAAGTGTTAATAATACCTTTGCCTATAGCGGGATATGGGAACATGGAAAACCGCCTGAGGAAGGGACCATCCTCTATCTGAATCAAGACCGGTATGTTGGGAAAATTTCCTTTAGCAGGCAAAATGGAACCCTAGTCGGCATTCCTCATGGGGAGGGCACCAAAACAATTCATGCGAACGGGAAAAAAATAACGGCAAAATGGAAAGAGGGCAGCGCCTCTAAGGGGACAATCGTTTATCAAAACGGGGATAAATACGAAGGGAAATTCCATTCTCAGCAGTTTTTTCCTCAAGGTCGTGGAACATTAAGAACTCATCAAGGCGTTACCTATTCTGGACATTTTAAACGCGGGATGCTTCATCATTTGGGAACTGCTACTAGTGGCGCGGCAACATTTCATGGAACTTTTAAACGTGGAAAACTTCATGGACAGGGTACCTATATGGAAGGCGCTAAAACTTATCAAGGAAGTTGGGTAGAGGGCAAAAGAAGCGGAGCGGGAGTCTCGACTCATCCCACGGAAGGCACTTATCAAGGAAGTTGGTCCGATAATCAGAAGCATGGTGCTGGAATAATTACCCGTAATGGAGTGACTTACAAGACCACTTGGACAAACGGTGTTCCTGCAGCTCAAGGAACGATCTTGTTTGCGAATGGAGATACGTATGTCGGGGAATGGGACGCTGACTTTAAATTTCATGGACAGGGTCTTTACACCTTTGAAAATGGGGATACATATCATGGCGCCTATTCCCATGGAAAAAGGCAAGGCCAGGGAAAATTCACAAGCCTTCTTCACAAATATTCTTACGATGGAAATTGGCTCAATAGCAAACCCAATGGCCAAGGAACGTGGACTTATTCCGATGGTTCTGTTTACACCGGCGCATGGGAGAATGCTAAGCGTCATGGGGAAGGAACTTATACGTTCGCTAATGGAAAAGACTACTATAAGGGACCATGGGTGGATGATCAATACCAGGGAAAGGGAGTTCTGCGATGCGGTGGAACTACCTATACCGGCTCTTTCGAAAAGGGGTTAAAACACGGAGCCGGAAAACTTGTTTTTGATAAAGAACCAGATGATTATTGGGCAGAAGAATACAATGGTCCATGGGAGCATGGAAAAAAGAGCGGTGAAGGGTCTTATTACTATGCAAACGGGAATTGTTATCATGGAGAATGGAAAGAGGATAAAAAACATGGAAAGGGGAGGATGGTTTTCCGTGATGCTGGAGTGAGCTACAGAGGTAAATGGGAAATGGGTAAGTGGATAGAGAAAGAGAGCAGAAGATCCAATGATACATGGAAAGCAACGGTTACTAGCCTTATCTTTTCGCCTCCTAAACCTTCTTAAAAATAGAGCATTGAAACAAAAAAACCACTCTCCGCGAGGAGAGTGGCTTATAGATTCTTCCAAGATCAGAGATTGAGATCTTAGAATTCAAATCCAACTTTCACAGTCAACCCTTGGAGAGTGAAGTTGCCGTTTCTGTGAGAGCTGATGTTGATGTTTTGGTTGTGGTTGAACCATACTTGTTCTTCCCAACCTGCTGCGATTGTGAACTGGTAGTCATCATTGTGCCACCATGTTTGGTACATCAAGCCTAAGCCGATTTCTAACACAGGTTCAATTGTGTGTAGATCGCTTTTGCCTCTGTATGTCACTAGGTCTGTTCCGCCTTGTGTAGACTCAAACTCATCTCTGCGAGAGTTGTCATAGTCTGTCCAGAGAGCAGCAAGAGCGAAGTCGCCGTAGATGCTCCAGTTTCTGTCAAAGTGCCAAGATGTATTCAAACCAGTGCGGATACCTAAGCCCCAGTAGTGCTGGTGCATTTTGATTTCAGCTTCTGCAACAGATGTTAAAGAAGCGATGCCAGTTGATGCAACGCCTTCAAACTCTGTGTTCTGGTTCTGGTGAATCCAAGCTGTTTTTAAGCCGAAGTGTGGACGGAGAGTTAGGTACTTGCTGATCCAGAAGTTACGTCCTAATTCTAAGTCGATCACATTGAAGTGCATGTTCCAGCGTGTTTCAGCTTCTTGAACAGCCCAAATGCGAGGCTCGTTGCTTCCTGTATCAGAGAAGCGTAGGTCTGTAAATACGCTTTCGCTGCTCTTTGTGTGGTGGTGAGACTTAACGTTCTCAGAACGGAACCATGTCCAATTGAGGTATAGATCCCAAGTGTCATGTTTCATTGTTGTTCCAACGCCCAGTTTAAAGCCTGGCTCGAATTGGAAATGTGGGTTGAGGACATGACCATGAGAAGCGTTTGTTACGCCATCAGGTGAAAATCCTGTAAATGCTACGCTAGAGCCTTCTTGGTTTGGTTTCCACCAAATGAAGTCAGCGGTAAAGAAGAAGTCAGCATCTCCTTCAACGACTGGTTGTGCGCTTGGAGTGATGACATAGCTCTGTGCTGAGCTGCCGTTTCCATTTGCTGTTCCTTTATTTGCAGGTTGATCTGCAACTAAAGATGCCATGCTTCCGCATGCTAATGTTGTTAATGCAATTAATTTCGCTTTGCTCATCTCTACACCTTGGTAAGGAGTTCTACTTGAGCTCAAAATATTTTTTTTGGGAATTTACGCGCAAGAAAAAAAATGAAAATAGATGAGTATTTACTGAAAAACGACAGGTGAGATAAGAGGAAATGATTGTGTGAATTATCCGATTTTCCATAGAGAAAACAGGTGTTTTTTGAACAGGGTGCTTCAGCTGGCGAAAAAAAAGATGATTTTTTTTTAAGGGAGTGTCTTCTGTGATAAAAAAAGATTCTGTTTTTGCAGTTTTATTCTGCGTAAGAAGAGTGATTAATGCAAAAGGCGCACGAGAGAAGGATCTCTCGTGCGCCTTTAAAGGATGCTCTATTTAAGGCTTTAGGCTCCATCCATAGGTGTTGCCGTTGCCAGATTAGCATTTTCTTGAGGGGGTTCTGCTTCGATGAAATGGAGCTTGTCATTATCCACAGAAACGAGCCAATGACCTCCTTTTCCAGGATTAAGCAGCAGCTTTTCTGCAAGAGGGTCCTCTAGATACTGTTCGATCACGCGGCGCAAAGGACGCGCGCCCATTTCGGGCTGAAATCCTTTTTGCACGAGATATTCTTTGGCTTTCTCGTCTAAAATAATCGAGATCTGCTTGCGCGCCAAACGTTTTTGCACTTTTTTCACTTCGAGTTCGATCACATTGAAAAGGTGAGCGCGATCGAGCGGACGGAAAATCACAACCCCGTCAATACGGTTGATGAATTCCGGTTTAAAGGTCTTTTTCATCGAGCTTTCGATTTTTTCCTGCATCCCTTTATAATCGAGCATCCCTTCTTGCACCGCAAAACCCACCTCTGTCGACTTGCGGATGAGATCGGCTCCTAAGTTCGATGTCATGATGATAATCGTATTGCGGAAGTCGATCTTCCTGCCAAACGAGTCTGTGAGCCTTCCCTCTTCTAAAATCTGAAGCAGCAGGTTCATTACATCCGGGTGCGCTTTTTCGATCTCATCAAAGAGAACAACGCAATAAGGACGCTGGCGCACTTGTTCGGTGAGCTGCCCCCCTTCCTCGTGTCCCACATATCCTGGAGGCGATCCTGTCATCCGGCTAATCGCAAATTTCTCCATGTACTCGGACATGTCAACCTGGATAAGGGCATCTTCCCCTCCAAACATGTTGATCGCAAGTTGTTTTGCAAGCAGCGTTTTTCCAACCCCTGTAGGCCCGAGGAAAAGAAATGCGCCAATCGGTCGATTGGGATCTTTGATGTCCGCTCTACTGCGTCGAATCGCTCTGCAGACAATGCCGATTGCCTCATCTTGCCCGATGATTTGATCTTTTAAGATCTCCTCCATCTTTAAGATTTTTGAAGTTTCCCCTTCAGTTAAACGCGTTAACGGGATGCCAGTCATTTTAGCGATGATATTAGCAACTTCTTCCTCATCGACAATCACCTGATGTTCTTCCTTATTGTTTTCCCATTCGGAAACAAATTTCTGAAGCTCTTCACGCAATGTTTTTTCTTTATCGCGCAGTTTCGCTGCTTTTTCATATTCCTGTTTGCTGATCGCCTCCTCTTTTGCAAGGCGAATGGCTTCCATCTCTGCTTCTTTTTTCGTGATATCCTGCGGCTGGTGCATCATCGCAATGCGCGCTTTGGCTCCCGCTTCATCGAGAAGATCGATCGCTTTATCCGGAAGAAAACGCCCCGTGATGTAGCGATCCGAGAGATAAACCGAAGACTTGATTGCAGCATCAGTATAGATACACTTATGATGGCTTTCATACTTTTCTTTAAGTCCGAGCAAAATGGCAATCGTCTCCTCTAAAGAAGGAGGCGCGACTAAAATCTTTTGGAAACGGCGCTCTAGCGCAGCATCTTTTTCGATGTGTTTGCGGTATTCATCAATTGTCGTTGCGCCAATGCATTGGATCTCTCCCCGCGAGAGCGCCGGCTTAAGAATATTAGAGGCATCGATCGCACCTTCTGCAGCGCCCGCACCCACTATTGTGTGCAGCTCATCGATAAATAACAGGATGTTGCCATGCTTTTTGACCTCATCCATCACAGCTTTGATCCGCTCTTCGAATTGCCCCCGGTATTTTGTTCCGGCAATCATGAGAGTTAGATCAAGAGAAATGAGTTTCTTTTTAGCGAGGTGATCTGGCACATCCCCTTTGACAATGGCTTGCGCAAGACCCTCGACAATTGCCGTTTTACCAACCCCTGCCTCTCCGATCAGCACGGGGTTATTTTTACGACGGCGGCATAGGATCAGAATCAGCCGCTCCACTTCTTCTTTACGGCCGATGACAGGATCGAGTTTCCCTTCTCTGCAGAGCTCTGTTAAATCGTGCCCATAGGCTTTGAGAGCCGGCATTTTATCGGACGAGAGATTTTTGTCCTGAGACTTAGAAGAGCTGTTCGGCGTTCCCCCCGAAACACTCATCGGCGGCAATTGCAAATTAAAGGTTTCTAGCTCTTTTAAAACTTCCTTGCGGATATCTTTTAAATTGATGTTCAGATTTTCTAAGACTTGAGCTGCCACACCGTCATTTTGACGTAAAAGAGCCAAAAGAAGATGCTCAGTGCCCACGTAATTATGGTTAAGGCTCGAAGCCTCCTCGTTTGCAAACTCAAAAACTTTTTTTACCTTTCCTGTGAGCGCAGGGTCTCCATAAACTTGGATCTCAGGGCCAAATCCCACCATCCGTTCCACTTCAGAGCGCACGGTTTCATAATCGAGGTTAAAATTGCGCAAGACATTGACAGCAATCCCTTGCCCTAGCTTGAGGAGTCCAAGCAAGACGTGTTCTGTCCCAAGATAATTGTGGTTCAGGCGCTGTGCTTCTTTTTTAGCGAGCTTAATAACCTGTTTGGCGCGATTTGTAAATTTATCAAACATATGACATCCTTTATGAATGAAGTGACCCTTTCCCGATAATAAGACTTGAACCCTTTTTTGGCAAATAAGTGATAATAATATTTTTATGCCCAAACAACTTCAAAAGTTGGAATTGGGATACAGGTCCAAGTTAAGAGGCGGTGATTATCGGATGATTTGCAATGCGACAGGATCG